>JAIESQ010000028.1 GCA_019745975.1 Pirellulales bacterium | reverse complement strand
CGTACGACCACGCCCCCAACACCTTCGCCGCCCACACTACCCCGCTCCCCAATCAACTCATGAATAATCCGGGCTAGCCGCCGCCGCTGCAATGGATATGATCGACCTCGCGGCAGCTTTTCTCTGCGAAACATGTACGCGTTGCACATCGATCGCCTACATAACCCGCTCCTGTCGCGCGCTCGCGGAGTATGGATTTCGCACCAGCTTTGATGCCGACGCTCGACACGTATTCTATGCTGGTGCGCAGCGCGCTCGACCAAGGCCAATTTGAGCCCACTTGCACATGCGCACGACAAGCGTGGGCATGGCACCCCGACGATCACCCCTCGAACTAGCACTCGTCGTCCGAAGTTCAGCATGCCCACGGCGAGCGTGGGCATGGCACCCCAGCGATTGCCGTCCCCGCTGGCGTTCCATCAGCTCACGCGCCAAACTTCTCCAGTCGTCCGGCGTTCGCCAGGGCCAGCGTCATCAAGTGCTTCGATTCCATTTGCCCGAGACCGCCGCGCCGGCATTCGGCTTCGCCGAACTTCTGGCAGCCGTCGGTCCGACAGACGGCACTGTTGAGCACGACCGGCACGGGATGCCAGCTATGCGAGCGCAGTTTGCTCGGCGTGCTGTGATCCCCCGTGACGATCAGCACCGTGGGCCCTAGCGCCGTGATGCTGGGGATCGCCGCGTCGAGCTCCTCGATCCGCACGACCTTCGCGGCGAAGTTGCCATCTTCGCCCGTGCTGTCGGTGTATTTGAAGTGCATGAAGAAGAAGTCGAAGTTGTTCCACTCCGCCGCCAGCACCTGCATCTGTTCGGCCAGCGCTTGCGCTTTGCCTACGATCTGCATGCCGACGAGCCGGGCGAGCCCCTTGTACATCGGGTAAACGGCGATCGCGGCGGCCCGCAGTCCGTAGACCTCTTCGTACGTGGGCAGGTGCGGCCGGGGAGCGAAGCCGCGCAAGGTCAGGCCGTTGGCCTTCTTTTCGCCGGCCAGCAGCTTGTTGGCTTCGGCGACGAATTGCCGCGCGAGCTCGGCGGTGCGGCGGCTGGCGTCGTCCTGCCCGACGGGTGCAAGCGGTGGCACGCCCGTGGCCTGCGGATCGGTATCGTCGACGGCCCCGCCGAGCCCCGCGGCGCGGAACACGACGACGAAGCGGTGTTCCTTGACCGGTTCGACGAACAGCTCGGCTCCCGGCAGCTTGATTTGCCGCAGCCGCGCGGCCAACGGTGCGCTCTCTTCGCTGGCGATCCGTCCCGCGCGGCGATCGCTGATGTTGCCGGCTGCGTCGAGCGTGCAGTAGTTGCCGCGCGCGGCCACGTCGTCGGGCCCGAGCTCGAAGCCGATGCCGGTCGCCTCGAGCGCGCCGCGGCCAATGCGATACTTCAAGGGATCGTAGCCAAACAGTCCCAAGTGCCCTGGCCCACTCCCCGGCGTGATGCCTGGCACGACGGGGATCAGCCCGCCGCAGATGCCCGATTGCACGAGCTGGTCGAGGTTTGGCGTGCGGGCGGTTTCCAATTCGGTTCTGCCGCCGGGTTCGAGCGGCAGCCCGCCGAGTCCGTCGGCGACCAACAGCACGATTTTCGATTTGTTCTTGACGTGCAAGCTACGGGTGAGCTCGTGCAAATCGAAGGTCACGTGATTCTCCACATCATAGGTGTACGATTAACTGAGGTCCGGAGGGCGCCGGCCAGGGGGACGCGGCGCTCGATCGGTTGTGTGTTCTCTCTAGGCCAGCGTGGCGGCCGCCAACTCTCGCATGGCGCCGACCGCCGTATCAATCTGGTCCACGGTGTTGAATGGGCCAACGCTGAACCGCAACGTGCCGCCGGCATCGAAAGTGCCGAGCGCGCGGTGCATCAAAGGCGCGCAGTGCAGGCCCGCCCTCGTCTGAATACGGTGCGTCGTGTCGAGCAGGGCCGCCGCTTCCTGCGGATCAAAATCGCCAAGCGCCACGCTGAGCACACCGACCGTCTGTTCGGCCGACGTTGGCCCGAACAACCGCAGGCCGGGCACATCGGCCAAGGCCGCACGCAAGCGGCCAATCAATCCCCGCTCATGAGCGGCAACATCGTCGATGCCGCGCTCGGTCACATATTCGAGCCCCGCCAACAAACCGACCAGCCCCGGCACGTTCAGATTGCCCGACTCATACTTGTCGGGGAGCGTGTCGGGCTGGCGATCCTGAAAGCTAACCGTGCCGGTCCCACCCTGCTGGAGCGAGCGGATCTGGGCTTCGAGCCCGCGAGCGATGTACAAGAATCCGGTCCCCAACGGACCAAGCAACCCCTTGTGGCCGGCGCTGGCCAGCAGATCGGCTCCCAGGCTGCCGACGTCGACACTCAAGTGCCCCGTGGTTTGCGCGGCATCGACGAGCACCAGGGCCCCGTGTTCGTGCGCCAAGCGCGCGATCTCAGCCACTGGCTGAATCGCCCCCGTCACATTCGACGCGTGACTCACCACCACCAGTCGCGTGCGCTTGTCGAGAGCGCGGGCGATGTCGTCCGGATCGACGACGCCCGATCGATCGCACCCCACGCGCTCGACTTCGATCGCGCCGTCGTCCTCGAGTTGCCCCAGCGGACGCAACACCGAATTGTGCTCGACCTGCGTAGTGACGACGCGATCGCCGGGGCGCAGCAGTCCGTGAATCGCCAGGTTGAGGGCAGCCGTGCAATTGGAGGTGAAGACGATTTGTCGTCCGTGCTGCGCGCCGATCAACCGGGCGATGGCCGCTCGCAGCGCCGCCAATCGCCGCTCGACCTCAAGCGCTTCGGAGTACGCGCCCCGCCCGGCCGGCGCGCCGAGTTCCCGCTGGTAGCGATCGACGGCCGCGTAGACCGCCTCGGGCTTGGGCCAACTCGTGGCGGCGTTATCGAGATAGATGCGCGGGGACGCGGACATGCCGGCATTCTACGCGGTAGGGTGTGCGCAGCACACCGCTCAAGAGAGATCGCTGCTGATAAGCGGGCTCATTGCGCACGAGTGGTGCGTTGCACGCACGGTTGCACGCACCCTACGATTTGGCTGACAACTACTTGCCCGCCCCATTGCCACGCTCGCGCGTGACCAGCGATTCGGCCGTGAGATGCCCACGGCGAAACGCGGTGGCCATTGCCTTGGGAACTTCGGCCTCGGAAAGCAACAGCCCCGCGCGATTCTCGGTGACTTCGGCCTTCATTTCCTGCTCGCGGGCGATGGCGTTGGCGCGGCGCTCCTCGGCCTTGGCCCGCGCCACGCGCATATCGGCTTCGGCCTGGTCGGCCTGCAAGCGGGCGCCGATGTTCTCGCCGACGTCGATGTCGGCAATGTCGATCGACACGATTTCGAAAGCAGTCTGGGCGTCGAGCCCGCGAGCCAGCACCGCCTTCGAGATGCGATCGGGATGCTCCATCACTTCGAGATGCGTTTTCGATGAGCCAATGGCCGTGATGATCCCTTCGCCGACGCGGGCGATGATCGTGTCTTCGGTCGCACCACCGATCAACTGCGCGATGTTGGTGCGCACGGTGACGCGGGCCCGCACCTTGAGTTCGACGCCGTTGAGCGCGATGGCGCTCAGCGCTCGTTCGCTCTTGCGCGGATCGGGGCAGTCGATGACCTTGGGGCTGACGCTCGTCTGCACGGCGTCGAGCACGTCGCGGCCCGCCAGGTCGATCGCCGCGGCACGGTCGAAGTCGAGGTCGATGTCGGCGCGATGGGCCGCGATCAGCGCGGTGATCACCCGCGGCACGTTGCCGCCCGCCAGGTAATGGGCTTCAAGCCGCCGCGTGGTAATGCCCGCTTGCGGATCGCTCGCCAGCCCGGCCTGCATGGCCATGATCTTCGATTGCACGATGACGCGGGCGTTGACCTGCCGCAGGCTCATGCCGATCAGGCTCCAAGCGCTGATCTTGGCGTTTGACATGTACGCCTGAAACCAGATTGGAAAGTAAATCAGCAGCAGCAGCCCAAACACGCCGCCGAAGAGCAACAGCAATAGCAGAATCAGGACGAAAGTGGGCGAAATCGCGGCCAGCGGCAGTGCGAACAAGATTCCGGTCCTTAACTGGGTAGGGCAGAGTCGCCTGAAACTGCGACTTCCGTATGCCAATAGCTTAACGCTCGGCCCGCGCGGTTTCCATCACCGATGTCCAAAAGCTCAGTCGCCGCCGGGTGTGCCACTGCTTGGAAGTCGGCCGCTGCGGCGCAAATCGCTTCGACGCGATCCGCCGACGAACAAGCAGTGTCACTTCGCGCGCGAGACTTTGGCACTGCTTGCCGGTGCTGCGTTGTTGTTGGCTTCGCCCTCGAGTGTCCGGCAAGCAGTGGCACACGTATACGAGCGCGCAGTGCTGACGACATAAATCGTCTAGCCACTACCTCAATACTCGCACAACTTGCTGTGCACAACGTACCGCTTGTGCTCGGTGAGCGGCTTGCCGGGCTCATGGCAGTGTGCACAGTAGGCCGTGCGCGGCAGCTTGCGATGCGCCAGCGACGTGCCGGGGTGCACTTCGTGGCAGCTCAGGCACGTCATGTCGCCGTTGCCAAATAGCGCCACCTCGCGCACCAGATCGAGCACGTGGCGGTCGCCGGGGTTGATCGCCGCGTCGTCGGCCAAGGCCCAATCCCAGCGGAAGTCGCGGAACAGATTGTCGCCAGCCACGAAGTTCGTCGCGTACGGGCGGCCGGTCGCTTTCGACTCGCCGAAGCGGATGTGGCAGCTCGCGCAGATCGAGATCACCACTTGCGGCGAATCCTTGCGCGTTTTGGCCAAAGGCATCAGCTCGGGCTCGTTTGAGTGCTCGAGCGGCCCGTCGCCGTGACAGGCGCAGCAATCCAACGACACGGTTGCGAAGTTCCGCGTTTCGGGATCGACCGCCGTGGCGTGGCAGCCGGCACAGCGGTTGGCGAACCGCTCGTGATCCCAGTGCGGCTTGGCATTGGCAGCCGGCTTGTCGGCGACGTCGGCAATTCGCGGGTGTACGATGCGAAATCGATTGCCGCGCTCGGCCGGCACCGCCATCGCCGAAAGCAGATCGGCATGGCCGAACTGTTCAGCGCGGCGCACAAAGCGCGTGGCTTGCCGGCCACCGAGCAAGAGTTGCACTTCGCCGACGAGCGATTTGCCCGCCGGATCGGCCGCCAGTGCCTTCATCGCCGGGTCGCCGGCCGGGGCATCGTGAATCGTCCGGCTATGGCGGTTGCGATCCCAACTGCCGCCGACATCCTTGCGATGACAGAACAGACACTCGCCGATGTCGACATACTCAGGCACTTCCTGGCCGACGTGATCGTCGCCCCAAGCCGCCGGATCAACCCGCGCGCGGTCGGCGGCCCCAGTTGCACCCGTCGCGGCTGGCTCCGCCCGCGCGGATTGAAAGCGCGCGCTAGAGGAGAACAAAACAATCGCGCCACTGACAGCCAGCGCGCACCAGCAGCCAAGCAAGGCGCGGCGCAGGCAGCAAGATCGAGCGCAGAACATGCCGGGATTATAGCGAGCTATCGGCAAAAGACCTTCACTCGGGGTGGCCCTGATCCCATCAGGGTGCCGCAGGCACAAGAGGCAATTGTGGAAACTAGGCCCTCACGAGCGACTTCGCAACACACAGCCCTCTTGTCGCTGCGCGACACGGTCCGTGCCACCCAACTCATAGTCTCCGCCTCGCGCAGCAAAAAGCCCACCGGGGGCAACCGGTGGGCTGAGAGATTTGGAGTCGGCACCAGAGGGGGACGGGAGTCGTTTCCGTGCTTCGTTGACTGTTGTTGGCAACCTTGCGATCGGAAACGACTCCCGTCCCCGTTGCGAGCTACACGTTCACGTCGTTGCGGACCCAGCCATAAGCCGCGTTGTCGCGCTGCCCGCCGCCGGCCTGGTAGGCCGCTTGCAATTTCGAGAGCCCGTCTTTCGGCAGGTTCTTGCGCTGGGCGTTCACGTCGACGTTGTAAATCCGCGCGGCATTGAGCCCGAAGATCGCCGCCTTGTCGTCGTCGGTCAGCTTGGCATAGCCGAACTTGTCGCAAATCTCGTCGGAGAGCTGGAACCGCTTGAAGGCGTCGATCACCCACTGCGGCGAACCCCACCACAAGCAGTCGGTCCCCCAGACGACGTGGTCGGCGCCGTAGTACTTGATGTTCTTGCCGATCAAGTGCTGGCAGGCGATCGGGTTGTCGACCGCCAGCGTGGCGAACGACGAGCCGATCTCGGGATAGACGTTATTGAGCTGCGGGTTGCGCTGCTTGATCTTCATCAGCACGTCGTGCCAGGCGAAGTCGCCGGTCGCCGGATCGAACTTCAGCTCGAAGTCGGGCTCGCTGGGCGCGTGCTGCAGCGCCGAGTGATAGACGACGAACGTCAGGTCCGGATGGTCGAGCGCGGCCTTCTCCACGTCGGCCGGATTGGCGAAATGCCCGAGCGTCTTCGACTGGTACGAAAAGCCTTTGTGCACGCTGAAGATCTTGAGCCCCAGCTCCTTCGACTTTTCGTAGAACGGGTAGCTGATCTTCTCGTCGTCCATGCGGAAGCCGTCGCCCGACCCCCGGCGCGACGTGGTGTGGCAATACCACTTCCAGCTATCGATGCCGTAGTCGCGTACCTCGCGCTCCATTTGCTCGAACAGCGCGACCTTGTCCTGCGAGTTGGTCTTCTTGTCCCAATAGTGATTGGGGGCGCAGTTTCCCTGGCAGAGGGCCCGTTGGCTGCCGGCCATTTCGTTGATGTCGCGCTTGCGGACCGACATCAGCCAGCTCGGCAGAATGCCGCCGCGGCGCTGCTCGGTCACCTTAGGGTCGAGCGGCGGACCTACGATCTTGTTTCCCTTGCGGTCGAAGTGGTTCTCGGCTCCCGGCACGCCCGAAATCACGACCATCGCCGACTCGCTGTCGAAGAACATCTCCTTGACGAAGTTCGGGAACTCATACTCCTTGCGGTCGTCGCTCATCTTGAAGCCCATGTTCTTCACGAACTCCTGATTCTTCAGCATCGACATGCTGCGGAAGTTCAGGGCGAAACCGTTCGTGAAGTGCGACTGGACGTCGATGATGAAGTACTTGCTTTTGGGCCATTTGTCTTCGTAGGCTCCCGGCTCGACCGCTTCCTCCTGGCAGACGTCCCAGCACTTGCCGAAGACCTCGTTGTTCGCCAGAAACGCGGTCGCCAGACCCATCGTGCTGGCCATGTACGCGCGGCGATCCATCCCCAAGCGCTTGGCGTTGCGCTCCCCCATCTGCTGAATGAGCTGCTCGACTGCCTTTTGCTTTTTCGACTGCGGGCGAGGGATGAACTCCTCGTTCGAGACCACCTGGGTCGGCATCGGGGAGTCGACCCCCTTCTTACGGTCGCGCATCCATTTGGGCATCCACATGATATCGACTCCTCGGTTCGAACCGGTATGAGTTGACGAGAGATTAAGTTATTGAGTTGTGGTCGCAGGGTCTCGAACGATCGATCGCCAGCGTCGCAAAAGCTTGCAGCCCCCCGGCCGCCTTCCCCGTATCGCCTGGATTATAAGGCCCGGCCGAAACGGCTGCCAATTGTCGCCCAGTCGAGCGCTAGCAGCGTTTCTTGTTCGATTTCGCCGAAAACGGGACAGCGCGGCCAAAGCCCAGGTGCGACCCCTGGGCTTAAGCGAAACCGTCTCGATTCTTGCGCCCTATCGCAGGGCCAGCGGCCGCAGCGTAAAGCCGGCCGTGCTCCCCGCGATCTTGTTCGTCGCCGCCACGTAGCAGAATTCGTACACCTTGTCGCGGGCCAGCTCCTCCAAGAAGTGGAACTCGCCGATGTGGATCCCCTGTTCGATGATCAGGTACTTATGCACCGGGATGAACGTGTCGCTCCCCGGCGGGGCGGGGTTCACTTCCAGCCCGCTGGTGTCGGCCCCCAGCATGATCGCGCCATATTTTTCGACGATGTAGCGGGCCGTCTCCAGCGTGATGCCGGCCGAGTCGTGCTCGGCCAGTAGCCCGGCGTCGCTACCATCCTTGCCCCAGTAGCGCAACACGCCGGTGCGGAAGAGCACGACGTCCCCCGGCTTTAGCTCCACCTTCTGGGCGGCCAGCGCGCGATCGACGTCGATCGGCGTGATCGGGTAGCTTTTGGGCAGGGCATCAACCCCTTTCACACCGGCAATGTCCAAGAGCACGCCGCGGGCAACAATCGGCGGGATCGTCGTGGCGTCGCACTTGCGTACGCCGAAGTTGCCTCCCCATTCGGCTTCGCGGAAGCCGTTGTACCAGTGGTTGTCGTCGCCGACCGTGACGTGCCCCAGCCCGTCGATCTGCGTGCCGACGTTATCGCTGATAAACAGCGCGCAGCTATGCCAGGCCTGCCCGCTGGAGTTCACATCGGGGCGCGTGAAGACATTGTCATCCTGCCGCTTGACCCCCTCGGGGCCGCGGAAGGTCATCACTTCGCACGGCGAGTGACCGGGCCATTTGTAGCTCGACCGGCCATAGGTTACGCCGAGATCGTAGACCCGCCCTTCCTTGACCAGCGACAGCGCGGCCAGCCGCGTGGCGGGCGTGCTGGCGTTGAGCGAGCCGATTTCATCGTCTTTCCCCCAGATCCAGCCGTAGCCCTTGCCTGGCTGCCAGCCAGAGGCTTTCGCGTCGGCAACCGTGGCAGCCGCTATTGACGCCGCGGTCTGCGCTTCGACGACCGCCGCATTGGCAGCCGCCGCGCCCGGCCACTGCCCCCGCCCGATCAACAAGGCCGCGACGACACCGCAGGTCAAACCCGAGAGCCAAATGGCAAGCGACTTCTTCGTCATGATCTTCCCTCGATTGCATTACGAGATGAGCGCGACAGAGAGCCGGCGCGACGAGCAATTTACGCCGCCGACCGGCCCGTCATGGATAACGCGCGGCGCGGCCGAATGCTATTGTGTAGTCCCCGATTCGTGACAATTCGCCTGGAGCCCGCCAGCGAACATGCAGCTCTCACTGATGATCACCTGCCTGGGAGACGTGCTCCGCCCCGAAGCGGGCCAGGCCACCGTGCGCCTGCTGCGCCGGCTGGGGCACGAGATCGACTTTCCCCAGGCCCAAACCTGCTGCGGCCAGCCGTTGTTCAACAGCGGCTTTCACGATCTGGCCCGCGAGCAGGCCAAATACACGCTACGGGTCTTTGCCGGAGATCGCCCGGTGATTGTCCCCTCGGGCTCGTGCGCCGCGATGGTCAAGGTCGAGTATCCGCTCCTGTTCGCGGGCGATCCCGAGTGGGAGCCGCGCGCCCGCGAGCTGGCCGAGCGCACCTGCGAACTGTCGGACTTCATGGTCAACCGGCTGGGGGTGCTCGACGTGGGGGCGCGATTCGAGGGGCGCGTCACCTACCACTTCGCCTGTCACCTGCGCGGTTTGGGCCAGAGCGACGAGGCGGTGCGACTCATCCAGCATGTCGCCGGGGCGACCTACGTGCCACTGACCAATATCGACCAGTGCTGCGGCTTTGGCGGGTCGTTCGCCGTGCGGTACCCTGAGATTT
Organism: Pirellulales bacterium; assembly: GCA_019745975.1. Taxonomy (GTDB): domain Bacteria; phylum Planctomycetota; class Planctomycetia; order Pirellulales; family JAEUIK01; genus JAIESQ01. The sequence continues at coordinate 105,014 of JAIESQ010000028.1, read as the reverse complement.
CGACCGCCATCGTCAGCGAAAAGACCCGCTGCATCGCCCAAACCCAGGCCGACGCCCTGGTTTCGACCGACGCCGGCTGCCTGATGAACATCGGCGGGCGGCTGCGTCGCGAGGGGAGCGCGCTCCGCGTGATGCACCTCGCGGAGTTGCTGGATAGCACGTAAGTTGTTACCAATTATGGTCGTGCGGCGATTGGCCGCGATCGCGCGGCGCCGCGCGAGGACGAATTTCCAGCGGGACGAACCGTTGGCGCCGATCGCGCGGCCACCGGCGACCCTCTTCCCGCGCCGCGTCGCCAGTTGCTCCCGTCCGCATCGAGGTCGATAGGTTGCCGCCATTTCTCTGGGAAATCCTGATTGTCGTGGCGCTGTTGCTGGCCAACGGCTTTTTCGCCGGGGCCGAGATCGCCGTCATCGCCGCCAAGCGGGGTCGGCTCGAACAGCAAGCCGCGGACGGCGACCGCCGAGCCCGAGTTGCCCTCGATCTGGCCAGCAACCCCAACCGCTTCCTCTCCACCGTGCAGGTTGGCATTACTGTCGTGGGCACTTTCGCGGCGGCCTTTGGGGGGGCCCGCCTGGCGCCTCACATCGCGCAGGAACTTGCCCGCTTCAAGGTCGGCTTTCTGGCCGAGCATTGGGACGACCTGGCGCTCGTCCTCGTCGGCGTGGCGATCGCCTACTTCGAGCTGGTGTTAGGCGAGCTGGTCCCCAAGCGTTTGGCCTTGCGCTATGCCGAGGCGCTGTCGCGGTTCGTCGCCTTGCCGATGCAGCTTTTGGCGCAGATCGCCCGCCCGATTGTCTGGTTCATCGGCCTCTCGACCGATCTGGTGCTGGCGGTCTTCGGCATCCGACAGTCTGGCGAGCCATCGGTGCAGATGGAGGACATCCAGCACCTGATCAGGGCTGGTACAGCCGAAGGGTTGCTCGAACCGGCCGAACAGAAGCTGGCCCTGGGCGCCCTTGAGCTCGGCGAACGCACCGTGCGCGACGTTATGCGCCCTCGCATCGAGCTCGACGCGCTGGATGTCAGCACCCCGGCCGAGGAAGTCATCGGCACCATCGCCATGGCGGGCTTCTCACGGCTGCCGGTCTACGAAGGTGATCTCGACCACGTCATCGGCTTTGTCCACATCAAGGATGTTTTTCGCCAGCAATACCTCGGCTGGCCCATCGATTTGCGGAAACTGTTGCACCCTGCGCTGTTCGTGCCCGAGACGCTGCCGCTCGATCGGCTGCTGGAGTTCTTTCAGGAGAAGGAAACGCAACTGGCCCTGGTGCTCGACGAGTTCGGCGGCACCGAAGGAATGGTCACTCTCGAAGACGTGGTAAGCGAGCTCGTCGGCGAGATCCGCGACGAGCACCATCGCGATCGTGCCGAAGCGATCGTTCGCCGCGACGACCATAGCTGGCTCGTCGATGGTCGCGTGCCGATCGACGATTTGATCGAAGTGCTGGGTTTGAAGACTCCCGAGGCCGCCGTGCCTCGCAACGTCACCACCGTGGCCGGGCTGGTCCTCGATCAGTTGGGACGCATTCCCAGCGTGGGGGACCGCACCGATTGGGATGCGGTTCATCTCGAAGTCGTCGACATGGACGGACAGCGCATCGATCGGCTGCTCGTCTCGCTGCCGGCGACAGAAGGCAATGGCGCGGCGGGAGAATGACCGTCAGGCTCTGCGCGCTGTGTGCGACTGGCTCGGGCGGCCCAGCCGCTTGCCGGCTGGGTCGCGATCGCGAAAAGACAACCCTATTCACGCTTGGGTGCCACTGGCTCCGCCAGTGCTCTCTCGGATGTTGACTCTTCAAACTGCTCCTGGAAGTACCTCAGGTCCGGCGTGCTTTTCTCCGTCGGGCGTAGTAGTCTGATTCGCGCGAAGTTTGCCCGAACGCACCCCATCTCGCACATCCAAGGATCTTTGCCATGTTTACGCCGCTCGTTTCGGTCCGCCGTTTCAGCGCTCCGCTCATCGTCTTGCTGTTAGTTGCGTCTCCCTTTTCGGTTCGCGGGCAACAGCGGCGGCAGCCGGCCGAACGCCCCGACCCCACCGTGGCCGACTACGTTTACGCCACGGACTCCGAGCGGCAGAAATTCGACTTCTGGCAGGCGAAGTCCGACACGCCGACACCGGTTGTGCTCTTGATCCACGGCGGCGGTTGGATGGGGGGCGACAAGACCGGCTACGGCACCGGCGCGATTCAGCCCTACCTCGACTCCGGCATCTCGGTCGCCGCGATCAACTACCGCTTCATCCTCCAGGCGATGGAGCAAAACGTCGATCCGCCGGTGAAAGCCTGCCTGTACGACGCGGCCCGGGCCTTGCAAACCATTCGCTCCAAAGCGAAAGAGTGGAACCTCGATCCGGCCCGTGTGGGGGCGACCGGCGGCTCGGCCGGCGCCTGCACCTCGTGCTGGTTGGCGCTGCACGACGACCTGGCCGACCCGAAGAGCGACGACCCGATCGCGCGGCAATCGACGCGGCTCTCCTGCGCGGCGGTCAGCGGCGCGCAAACCTCGCTCGATCCTCAACAGCTCCGCGAGTGGATCCCCAACGCGATTTACGGAGGCCATGCGTTTGGTTTCGCCGCGCCAGGCCGCACCCGGCCGCAAGAGTTCGAGCTGTTGATCGCCAACCGCGAAAAAGTGCTTCCCTGGATCAAGGAGTATTCGCCGATCGAATTGGTCACCAGCGACGACCCGCCAATTTACTTCGACTACCCGCGGCAGAAGTCACCCCCCAAGGTGGGCCAGGAAGAGGACGATCCGACCCACTCGGCGATGTACGGCGTGCAATGCGCCGAGCGGATGAAGGCCGCGGGCGTCGAGTGCGTCGTGTCGTACCCCGGCCACGAGGACACGACCTACGGCTCGATCGAGAAGTTCTTGATCACGAAGCTGGGGAAGTAGCGGGCTGCGTCTCATGCGCGAGGTAACAGGTACGAGGATAGAATGGCCAGGGCTGCAAAGCGTCGCGGTTATGACTCCACAGCCAATTGTTCCAAGCCCAACCGGCGAGCCATGCCTATCCATCTAACTCTCGACCCGCCGCCGACGTACAATTGGCCGTCCGACGTGAAGGATACAGCGTGCATTTAAGACTATCGAACATTGGCCAAATCAACGAGGCTGATATCCATTTCGGCGACCTCACGGTCTTAGTTGGCCCCCAGGCTACCGGCAAGAGTATCGCGCTGCAGTTTTTGAAACTGGCCGTGGACATGGGGTACGTCCAAGACGAAATGCGACGTCATGGACTGGACTGGTCCGGCGAACTGCCGCAGTTTTTCGACGCTTATTTTGGCGAAGGAATGCGGGCGATTTGGCGAGCGCCGGCCAGTGAATTGCGATGGAACGGTCGGGTAATCGACCTTCCGAGCTGGATTGGCTGGAAACGCAGGGACAAGGTCGAGAACCTGTTTTACATACCGGCGCAGCGGGTTCTGGCACTGCGAAACGGTTGGCCGCGTCCCTTCACCGACTACGCAGCTGGTGACCCATTTGCAGTGCGCGACTTCAGCGAAAAACTGCGAATCCTGGTTGAGCGGTTCGGTGAGCAGTTATTCCCCGTCGAGCGTCGGCTCAAGGTCGAATTTCGACAGCTGTTAGAACGTGATGTGTTCGCCAAGTTTCGCTTGGAAATTGACAAGGCGCAATCTCAAAAGCGCCTCGTGCTGGGCAGCGATCATACGCCATTGCCGTATATGGTTTGGTCGGCCGGACAACGTGAATTCGTGCCGCTGCTGCTGGGACTCTATTGGCTTATGCCACCTACAAAGGTAACTCGGCGCGCGGACATCCAATGGGCCGTGATCGAAGAGCTGGAAATGGGATTGCATCCCCGCGCCATCAATGTCGTGCTCCTGATGATTCTGGAATTGGTGGCCCGTGGATATCGAGTTTGCCTGTCAACGCATTCTCCCCAGGTGTTAGAGATGGTCTGGGCAATGCGGCACCTGCGGGAAAGCGGAGCGTCGTGGCAAGCCTATCTTGAAATGTTTGAGGCGCCCAAGGTGCAGAATCTTCAAGAAGTGATCGAAAAGACTAAAAACAAGCAACTCAAGGTTTACTATTTCGACTCGGCAACAGGCCGCGCGCACGATATCTCGGAGTTGGAACCTGATGGCGAAGCGGTCGGCGAGTCAAGTTGGGGCGGTCTCAGCGAGTTCAGCGGGCGTGCCAATGCAGCCGTAGCGCGGGCTGTGGCGAATGCCGGCACGTAGGCGAGGGCTGTCGTGGCCAATCGAACAGAATTATTTCACAATGCGGTTGAAGCGACACCTCGCCTGGAAGCCGCGTGGCGCCCGGGCAAGCAATCGCTATTGCGTCGAGATCGACCGCGACTGGTTGCGGAAGACAATGGTCGGCTGACCGGAAGCGTGAATTTAGACGCCGCGCTCGCGCGGTCAAACCCAGGCGATTCGCGCTGGGATTATGGAGTGGGACATCAGCCGTCAAACAGGAATGAAGAGATGGTTTATTGGGTCGAGGTGCATCCGACAACCGAAGGCGAAGTGAATTCCATTCTGAGAAAACTCGATTGGCTGAGGAGATGGCTTCGGGACTCGGCGCCGAGGCTGAATGCGTTCCACCGTGAGTTCGTCTGGATCTCAAGCAATAGGACTTCGTTCACGCAGACCTCTCCCCAAGGAAGATCGCTAGCGGCCCAGGGACTTCGAGTTGCCGGGCGACGGTTTACGATTCCCAACGAAGCAGCGGCGTGAAGGAGTAAGGCCGCCGCTCAAGGTGCAGCTCCGCAGGTGGCCCAGCCGCTTGCGGCACGTTCGCTTCACGACACGGCAACACGGGCGCAGCGACAAGCGACCTTCTGAAATCGACGCGGCTGCAAGACTCTTCGCGGCATGACTAGCTTCTTGTGCCTGCGGCAGTTTCCGCTCGGCTCGCGGAGCGAGCGTGCTGCAAGCAGCCGGGCCACCCAGCGGGCCACGGAGTTTTTTGTTTTGCCACAGGACACAGAGGGGGAGGACTGGGAGCCACTGTTGCGACGCTTTCGGCCGCTGCGCGGCGAACGGCGATTTACACCACTCCGCCGCATGGCCAAAATCGAACAACACCACATTGCTGCGCAGCGAGCAACGATTAGACCAACTCGGACGGTTCGAAAGTGCATTCTCTCTCGGCGTCCTCCGTGCCCTCGGTGGCTAAATAATCTACTTCGTGGCTTTGCGCAGCCTCTTGAGCGCACTTCGGGCCGCGAACCAGCCGCACATGCCGTGGACGCCGCCGCCGGGCGGGGTCGATGCCGAACAAAGAAACAATCGCGGGTTCGGCGTCGAATACGGATCAAGCCGCGCGACCGGGCGGGTGAACAACTGATATACGTCGGCCGCGCCGCCCGTCACGGCGCCGCCGACAAAATTCGGATTCAACCGGGCGAAGTTGACGGCTCGCGTCGCATGCCGGGCCAATATCAGATCGCGAAAGCCCGGCGCGAAGCGTTCGATCTGCCGCTCGATCGCATCGGTCTGGTCGATGTCGGAGCCCGCCGGCACATGACAGTACATGTAGCCGGTCTGCTGGCCGGCTGGCGCGCGCGATGCATCGAACTGGCTCTGCTGCACGACCATCACGAAGGGACGCTCGGCGTGCCGGCCGCTCCATACGTCGGCTTCGGCCGCGGCGATCTCGTCGAGCGTGCCGCCGACATGGACGGTCGACGCTTCGAGCACGCGAGGATCGCGCCAGGGGATCGGACCAGCTAGCGCGTAGTCGAGCTTGAACACGCCCGGCCCATAGCGATAGCGCCGCAGCCGGCGCACGTAACCGGCCGGCAGTTGCGACTCACCAAGCCGTGCCAACTGGTCGGGGCTGGTGTCCAGCAATACCACGCGTGCGGGGGGCAAATCGTCGAGCGAGCGAATCAGGCGCCCCGTCTCGATCGTGCCGCCGAGTGATTTCAAATACGACGCCAGCGCGTCGGCGATCGACTGCGATCCGCCGGCGGCCACGGGCCAATCGGTCAAGTGGCCGGTGAGCGCGAAGATCATGCCGACGGCGCTGGTGAACAGCCGATCGAACGACAGGATCGAATGGGCTGTACAGCCGGCCAACAGCGCGCGGGCCCGCACGCCGCCAAACCGCCAACGAAAGTGCGCCGCCGCCGGCAACATCCCCTGCAGCCCAAACCGCGCCATCCGCAAGGGTCCGCGCGGCAATCGCAACGGGCCCAACAGATCGCCCAACAGCACTTCAGGCCGGGGCAAGAAGGGCGCGATCAGTCGCTCATACGCACGGGCGTCAGCTCCCAATTCCGCGGCGGTGTCAGCCAGCGAGCGCCGCAACAGCACGGCGGGCCCATCGTCGAGCGGATGCGCGACCGACGCCGGCGGAAAAATCCAGCGCAACCCATGTTCGGCCAGCGGCATGCTTTGCAAGGCGGGCGACAGCACCCCCATCGGATGACACGCCGAGCAAACATCGTGCACAAAGCCAGGGAGCGTGAGCGCCGCCGAGTGCAGCCCGCCGCCGATCTGGTCGGCCGCTTCGAGCACCATCACCGAGCGGCCGGCGCGGGCCAGCTCAATCGCGGCGACCAGGCCATTGGGCCCCGAGCCGATCACGACGGCGTCGAGCGGATCACGCTGGGAGGATCGCGGCATTCGCCACCGAGGTAACTGAGCAGGCGTAGTTAGCCACAGAGCGGCTGCGTTGATTGTCAAGTGGAAGAAGGTTAGTACGGGTTCGTCATCTCTGTTCCCGTGTCGCGGACCGGAATCAAGATACTCTGTGTCCTCGGTGCCCTCTGTGGCAAAAACCGTCCCCCTCGGTGGCTACCCGCAATCCCACGGCGCGCGGCCGGCCAGATCCGAAAGCTCCGCGTAACCCTCGGCCAGGGTTCCCTCGCTGGCGTCGACGATCCGCCAATGAAGCGCGGAGCCGAACAACGGTTGCGCCTCGACGCACACGGCCCGCAGCTCGCCGGGCTCGAAGTGGCACTGACTTTGGATGGCCGCCAGGAAGCGTTCGTCGTAGAGGTGCCCTTCGCCGAAATTCCAGCCCAGCACCGACGCGGCGACCAGCTCGCCGTCGACCCAGGTGTACTCCTGCGAAGCGCGCCCTTGGAGCACGCGCGGCAACAACAGTCCCAGCACGCGCCCCTGCAGGTGCATCGAGCGGAAGGCGTTGAACGATTCGTGAATCTGCACGGCCCGGGCCGGCGCGAAAAACCGTTCGAGTTGCTCCAGCAGCGTCGGCCCCACGCGCTTCACTTGCCCGAGCTTCTCGAAGCTGCGCCCGCGAAACAGATACGCCGCCCAGGCCCAGTTGCCGGCGTAGTAGCGCATCGAGATCAGGAACGAAACCTTCGCCGGAAAAAAGTTCCCCAGCACCGGCAGCACCAGCAAGGCGACGACGAGATACAACACCAGCGGCAGCGAGCCAACGTCGAACAAGCTCACTTCCGGATGGCCGACAAACAAGAACAAACCCGCGAACACGCTGAACACGTTCCATTCGAAGACCGCCGCGATCGGCATGTTGCTCAAGATGAAGCCGTGCAGCGCGAGCATCAGCGCCACGCCCAGCCATTGCAGCGGACCGGCGTGCGTGACGAACAGAAACACCAGCGGTGTGCCGAATTCGAGCAACGTGCCGGCGACCGCCATCAGCTTAGGCACCGCGGACGGCGCCAAATCGTCGGGCGCGGCGCGAAACAGCCCCCGACGCAGCGCATGGCTGCGCATCGAAGGGTTGTTGGCCGCCATGATCGCCACGACATACGGAAAGGCGACCGTCAGCTTCGAAACGCCAGCCCAAAACCAGATCGACAACTGCACCCACTTGCAGGCGGCAATCCAATCGCCGGCCAGCAAGAAGCAAACGCACATCGCGAAATGATGCTCCCAGCGCGCCGCCAGCGGCACCACGCGATCCCCCAGCGCGCACAGCGGCAACAGAATCACCAGCGGCAGAAAGTCGAGCGGCTGTAGCTCGGGCTGCACCAAGGCATAGACGACCGCCGCCACATAGCCGACATAGCAAAGCACATCGAACCGGGTGCGCGTAAAGCCGCCAACGAGCGGCGCGCCGGGAAAGGGCGCGAGCTTCGTCGTCCCCACGCGGGCGAACTGCAAAAACGCCGTGAACGGCGGCCACACGCGCAGCCCCAAGGGGCCGCTCATCGACGCCAGGCCCAGCACTTCCCACAACCCGGCCCAGAGCACGGCCTTCTGAAAAGCGATCGGCCGATAGACCCACTCCCCCAACTGGCCAACGCCGCCGAGCCCCGGCGTCAACCAGCAGACGACGAACCAGCCGGCGACAAACAGCGCTAGCTTCACCGCGTGAAACAGGTACGCCGACAGCGGAATCGCGCACCCGCGCAGTATATAATCCCGCGTCGACACGCGCAGCCGCTGCGTGAAATCGAGCTCGGACCAGGTCGCGGGCTCGAAGGCGGGCTCAACAGATGACGTCATGGATCGAACGGCCAGGTTCGCGCGGCGCGCCTACTTCTCGGCGATCCGCACCAGCATCTTGCCGAGATTCTCGCCCCGGAACAAGCCAAGAAAAGCGTCGGGCGCCCGCTCCAGCCCCTCGTACACCGTTTCCTTCCAGCGGATCTTGCCAGCCGCGATCCAGCCAGCCATGTCCGACAAAAACCGCTCGCGCAGGTCGGCATGATCGGTGACAATGAAGCCCTGGATGCGCAGCCGCCGCAGGATCACCATGCCGAGCGTGCTGGGGCCGGGCTCGGGCCGCGCGTCGTTATATTGCGAGATCAGCCCGCACACCACCACGCGACCGAAATCGCGCATGTGCAGCAACGCCGCTTCGAGCTGCGGGCCACCTACATTCTCGAAGTAAACATCGATCCCCTCGGGCAGCCCCTTGCTCATTTCGGCGCCAAGGGCCTTCGTGTTCTTGTAGTTGAAGGCGTAGTCGACGCCCGCCTCCTCGCGCAGCCAGGCGAGCTTGTCGTCGGACCCGGCCGAGCCCATCACCCGGCAGCCTTTGATCTTGGCGATCTGGCAGACCAGCGAACCGACCGCGCCTGCCGCGCCGGAGACAAACACGTTCTCGCCGTCTTTCAATTCACCGACCTTGAGTAGCCCGGCGTAGGCGGTTAGCCCCGGCATGCCCAGCACGCCGAGATACGCCTGCACGGGGGCGAGCTGCGGGTTGACCTTGCCGACGCCGCGCCCGTCGCTGGTCCAATAGTCGCGCCAGCCTTGCATCCCCAGCACGTGGTCGCCAACGGCGAAGCGTTCGTTCTTCGAGTCGACCACCACGCCGATCGAGCCCCCTTCGAGCACCTTGCCCACCTCGAACGCTTGCACATAGCTGCGGCGCTGGATCATGCGGCCGCGCATATACGGGTCGACCGACATCCAGAGATTGCGGACCAGGATTTCGCCCGGCTTGGCCTCGGGCACCGAGCCTTCGACCAATTCGAAGTTGTCGGCCGAGGGCATCCCGTCGGGGCGGCTGCGGAGGCGAATTTCGCGATTGACGAGCTTGGGCATAAGGAGGGCTCTCGATAAATTCCAGTTGTACTTGTTAGCCGCGGGACTTGTCCCGCGCGCTAGCGGGTGCGATGTCCGGCGATTTCAATGTTGCTTCGCGCGAGCTAGCGCGCGGAGTAAACTCCGCGGCTAACAAATTGCACTGACGAATTCACGCCTCCCAATCGAGCACCAGCACGCCGCGGAAGCCGCCGTCGACCAAGGGGAGCACGCGCGCCTTCGTGGCTTCGTGCTCGGGGTGCGTCAAGTAACGGTCGCGGGCCGCCACGTCGGCAAACGTCATCACAAAGCCGTGCGTGAATCCCTGATTCAAGCCTTCGGTGCTCATGTTCGAGCCGCCGGAGAAGCTGAGGATGCCGGGGATCTGATCCTTGAGCCCACCCAGGTCGGATATCGCGGCGTCACGCTGCGCGGCCGAAACATCGGGGCGAAAGCGGATCAGCACCGTGTGGGTAACAGATGACATGGTGCAGTTCTCACATGCTCTCATTTCACTGAACGATTTCAACGCGATGTCGATTCCAAGCCCACTCATCGCGGGTAGCGGCTGCATGTCCGGCACTCGACTCACCACCGGCGATGGGTGGGTCAAGCACACTCCCCGAGCGGCGAAAACCTCTTTCTAAAACCGCGGCAGATCGACCCGCTTGCCACCATCCATCGCCGACTGGTGCGCGCAGATGCCGGTCATCGTCCAGTTGGCGCTGGTCACGGCGTCGGGCCGTGGCGGCCGCTGGTCGACAATCGACATCAAGAACTCGTGCGCCAAATGCGGGTGCGATCCGCCGTGCCCTGAGCCCTGGATAAACGACAGGTGCTGCTCGTCGTCGCCGTAAACCCCCTTGGTCGTGAATCGCCGGATCGGCTCGGGCAGCAGCTTCGCATAGTCGGGCACGGTCACCCGCTCGGGCTTCTCGCCGTGGTGCAGCACGCATTGTTCGTGCTCGATCCGCGTCCATTCGAACGAAATCTTCTCGCAGTACACGTCAAAGCTCTCGACGTACTGCCGAGCCGTATTGAACAAGCTGCGGGTGACTTCGGCGGCCAGGTCGCTATCGCGCAGCTTGATCGTGGCCGTCTCGATGGCGAACGGCGAGCCGTACTTGCCGATCAGCTTCTCGTCGATCCGCCCCGAACCATGGCAGACCACGCTGTCGGCCAGCTTGTTCGGCAGGTGCAGGCAGGGGCTGACGCAGTGCGTGGCGTACCACATCGGCGGCAGTCCTTCCCAATAGCCGGGCCAACCGGCCATCTCCTGCTGGTGCGCGCCGCGCAGGAACTGGATGCGCCCCATCTTGCCGCTCTCGTACAACTCCTTGACGAACAAGAACTCGCGGCTGTAGACGACCGTCTCCATCATCATGTAGTTACGGCCGCTGGCGCGCTGCGCTTCGACGATCTGCCGGCACTCGTCAACCGTGGTGCCCATCGGCACGGTGCTGGCGACGTGTTTGCCGGCTTTCAAACCCGCGATGCTTTGCGGGGCGTGATCGGGGATCGGCGTGTTGATGTGCACGGCGTCGACGTCGGGGTCGTTCAGCACGTCGGCGTAGTTGGCGTACCGCTTGGGGATGTCGAAGGCGTCGCCGATCTGGTTGAGCTTTTCCTTGTTGCGCTGGCAGATCGCGTACATCTCGGCGTGCGGATGATTCTGATAGATGGGGATGAACTCCGCGCCGAAGCCCAGCCCGATGATCGCCACGCGAACTTTGTCTTTGCCGGCCATGTGCGGCGAGCTCCCCACGCTTCGAATGCAAACCAACAGCGCGATGCGACGAGCGCCAAAACGACTGGCCAATCTACTGGCCGCGCCGAAGGGAAGCAAGCAAGGACCTGTTAGCCGCGGGGCTTGTCCGGCTCGACTGAGCTCGCCGAAGTCCGCGCACTAGCTGGTGTGGCGTGGTCGAACGAAACGCCCTGCCCCATGATCGTGTGCCACTGTTTGCTTGTCGGCGGCGAGACGTCGTGCTGGGTGTCGCCGAGTTCGCCGACGAGCAAGCAGTGCCGAGTGTAATCTGAAATGACCACGCACTGCTTGCTGGCTGTTAGTCCCTTCGCAGCGACAACGATCGTTCGAGCCAGCAAGCAGTGGCACACTCCTTAGCGGTGCAGACTTTGAGGAGCAGCTATTGCGGTGCTGCGTCCGCAGCCGGCGCGGCCTCAGTCGGCGCGCTCTCTTTGGCCTGGTCGGCGATTGGCACGATGTCGACGGTCGGGACGACGACCGTCGAGCCTTCGCTGTTCATGATGCCGATGCCCAACAGCTTGCCGTCGGCGGTGAAGACCGGAGTGCCCTCGCCATGAGTTGACGTGCAAAATAGCTCGCGCGGCTTCTTGACCACGGCGGTCACGCGTTCCAGGCTCACCGACGGTTCGCTGTCGAGTGTCTTGCCCAGGCGGCGCAGCTCGATCACCTGGTCGAGTACCTCGGCAGCGCCCCCCGTCTCCAGCGAAATACTCGCGAACTTGCGCGGTTCGGTCCCTTCGGCCGGCGGCTCGGGGCGCAGGAACGCCAGCCCCAGGTCGCTGTCTTCGAGCACGACCTTCGAGGGAACTTCGGTGCCGTCGGCCAGGCGAATCTTCACCTGCGAGAGCTCCGATTTGATGTCGCGCAAGTTGATCCCTTGCGCACGGAGGTTCATCCCCAATCGCATCAGTTTCGTCACCGGGTTCATCGCTTCGAGGCTGATGATCGCCAGGCCCGACGGATCGACGACCGTACCGAGCGTCTCGGCTTCCTGTTCGGGAGCGCGGGCGCCGCCGGGGATCTGGATCGTCACGACCGCGCTGACCCAGACGATGGCCTCTTGATGCTTGGCCAACAGGTCGCGCGCCGTGGCGACCACGGCGGCATCGTCGGCCGTGGCCCCTCGGGCCGCTAGCGCCAACACCAAGAGCGACACGACGACACGGCCGGCGTGCGACGAACGAATCATGCTGAATTCCTTTGGGCGGTATCTCAAATTGCGTTTGTTTGAGTCGATCGGAGCATCACCCCGTGGAGTAAGCTTCGGGACTTCCAATCCAAACTGAACACTGAAAACTGAACACTCCGTTCATCCTCACTTCTCTTTGTCGATCTCCGACCAGTTCGGCTCGAGCTCCAAGAACAATGTCTGCACGCCGCGCTTGACGAACAACACCAGTCGCTTGGCGTGCGACTCCTTGGCCGCCGCCAGTTGCTTCTTAAGCGTGGCGATGTCCGGCGTCGGCTGGCCGTCGATCGACATCAAGATATCTCCCCCTCCCAGCCGCGCCAGGTCGGCCCAGCCCGCCGGTTCGACACGCTCGACAAGCAGCCCTTGCAGTTCGGGCTCGAGCTTGCGGAGCACGCGATCCTGGAACGAAAGCTCGCGCGCGGTGAACTCGAAATCGGTGTCCTTGTGCGTCGCCAGTTCACTCGAGCTGGGGGGCGTGACTTCCAGGGGGCAGTCGATCTTGAGATTCGATGTGCCTCGGCTGATCTCCAGCGCGACCGTGCTGCCGACCCGATAGCGCCGGATCAGGTTGTTGAACACTTCGAGGTCTTCAGGGCGGGCGATGTCGAGCTTGCGGCCGTCGACGGCCGTGATCACGTCTCCCACTTGCAGCCCGGCGGTTTCGGCGGCGTGCCCCGGATAAAGCTGCGTGACTCGCACGCCGGTTTGCCCGGCGATGCCGAGGGCTTCGGCCAGTTCCTTGGTGACCGGCTGCACCTCGGCTGAGAGCCACGCCTTCTTGGCTTGCGACGGCGGAGCGTCGGTCCGCTCAGGGCCTATCGAAACCACGGTCGCCAGTTGCCGTGTGCCGCGCTCGATCGCCACCAGCGTCGGCACCGGCTGCGATTTGCCGGCCGTGCGCTCGCGCGTCAGCTCGCGCAACTGAGCCACGTCTTTCACCGGCACTCCCTGGACGGCCACGATAATATCGCCGGTGCCCAGCGCCGGCTTGGCTTCGGCCGCCGGCCCGCCGGGGCGCAAGCTGTGGATGCGCACGCCATCGGTTGAGGAGCGCTGCAACTCGAGCGCCATGATCCGGGTGAGGTCTTGCGCCGTGATCCCCCACGGCTTGAGTTCTTCCTCGCGCGAACGGGCGGCGCCGCGCGCGATCGTCGTCAGCTCGAGCGTTTCTTCGCGGCCGTCGCGCCATACTACGATCGGCACTTTAGCCCCCACCGGAGTATTGAGTATCAACTGATTGAACAGCGGTAATTCCTCGCGGGCCGTGCAATCGACGTCGGCGCCGTTGAACGAAAGGATGACATCGCCGGGCTTCAGGCCGGCCGCCGCCGCCGGACCGCCCGGTACCACGCTGCTCACGAGCACGCCGCGCGGGGCCGGGGAGTTCTTCAAACGCGGCTGCACGCCGACTCCCGTCCAACTGCGCTTGATCTCCCCCTGCTTGATCAGTTCTTCGGCGACGCGCCGGGCCAGGTTGCCGGGGATCGCCCCCCCAATCGAAGCAATGCCGATCTCGTTAATACCGATGATCTCGCCGCGCTCGTTGACCAGCGGGCCGCCGCTGTTGCCGCCGTAGATGATCGCGTCGTGACCGATCCAGCGCACGAGCTGGCCGACTTCTTCACCATCGAGCACGAACGCGCCGCCGACAAAGTCGGGCAGGATCATCGACTTGTTGCTGACAATCCCCACCGTGACCGATTGCGAGATGCCGGCCGGGCTCCCCATCGCGTAGACCGGCTCACCGACTTCCAGCAGATCGGAATCGCCCCAGGCGGCCGTGTGCAGCGGTTCGGCGCCCGGCTTGCGCTGCGCCAGATCGAGCTTCAGCACGGCGATGTCCGACAAGGGATCGGTGCCAACAAGCGCGGCCTCGAGCTCCTCGCGGTTCGTCAGCCGGCAGACGATCCGCGACGCCCGCCGCGCCACGTGATGATTCGTGACGACATAGCCGTCGGGCGAGATGATGACGCCGCTCCCCCCCACGACTTGCTTGCGCACCCGACCATCGGTCCCTTCGAGGGTCACCAGGTTGATGCGCACCAGGGCCGGATACACGCGCTCGACCGCGGCCGGAATGGTGACCTTGGCCGGCTCGTCGTCGGCCCGCGCCACAATCGCAACGAGCAGCATGGTCGCGCCCGCCAGCAGCGGCCCCAGCGATCGCGGGCGTTTGGCGAGCAGCAGCAAGGTTCGCGGCGACATCGGCGGATTAGCTCCTTCGTGGGATCGGGCGTCGGGCGTCGCGCAACTGGCGTGACGTCGAGTCGCAATCCGCGAAAATCGGCGCGGACTGGCAACCGGCGCGCGGGGCAGGCCGGAGTATGAGACTCCGCCGCCAGACTGTCAACGAAGCTAGCATCGCGCACGAACACCGCTCGCGGCTTGAACTTAAGAAGCCACTGCAGCGACACGCCGCGCGGCCAAATCGCGCTCTGAAAACGGCATTGACCCGCGCGGACGATTCCCCTATTGTTCCGCCCGCACGCGGGGATGGAACCCCCGTTCGTCCCGATGAAACGGCTGATCATCGAGCGGCGAGCGCCATCTTCGCACGACAGGCTCCCGAAGATTACAGGCTGATCTACGTAGACGCGGCGACAACCAGCCCGACCAGCAGGGACGGACAGGTTGGGCCGCACGAGGCGCCAACCGAAGGCAAGGATGCCAAACGGTTCGCCTCGCAGCCCTGGTACGAAGTGCGCCAGTGCGTCGCGCGGCACAGTGGTGTCGGCGCGGCACACGGCTGCTTGTCGCCGACAGGATGCGGGCGGCAAGCTGCCCAGCGCGCCAGTCGAAATTCGCAGGCGTCCAATCGCTCCCGGAAAAGGTAGGCGTCCTTTGCCCCCCTGGGACTCCGCCTTTCCGGGGGCACTTTTTTTGCGCACGCTGTCAATCCCGCGCAACGTGTCATCGTCGCACGTGTGATCTATTCCTCGCTGCGCAGAGAATGACCCCGGCCGACCAGCGGAAGGCCGCAGTCCTTATTTAAGGCGTTCCAGTAGGTTCATTTACTGCGCAGCTATCAATAAACTGTGCCGGATGATCTGGACACAGAACTACAACCCCACCGGCTCCGCCTGGCTCTCGACGCTGCTGGCGGCCCTGCCGCTTGTCGTCCTCTTGGGGCTGCTGGGGTTGCGGGGTTGGCCGGCGCCAAGGGCGGCTGCCGCCGGGCTCGTTGCCGCCGTGGCCGTGGCGATCGGTGTCTACCGGATGCCCGCCACGATGGCTGGCGCCGCCGCTTTGTACGGTGCCTGCTTTGGACTGCTGCCGATCGGCTGGATCGTGTTGGCCGCAGTCTTCCTTTACAACCTGACGGTCGCCGCGGGACGATTCGAGATCGTCAAGGCTTCGGTGGCCTCGTTGTCGGTCGATCGCCGCATTCAAGCGATCTTGATCGCGTTCTGTTTTGGCGCGTTCATCGAAGGGGCGGCCGGCTTCGGCACGCCGGTGGCCATCTCCGCCGCGCTGATGATCGGCGCTGGCTTCTCGCCGCTGTACGCCGCGGGCCTCGCGCTGTTGGCGAACACCGCGCCGGTCGCGTTCGGCGCGCTGGGCACACCGATCACCACCTTGGCCCGCGTCACCGGGATCGATGAAGGACTACTCTCCGCGATGGCCGGCCGGCAGCTCCCCTTCTTCTCGTTGATCGTCCCTGCCTGGATGGTGGTCACGATGTCGGGATGGCGAGGGCTGGCGGGTGTTTGGCCCGCCGTGCTGGTCAGTGGCGGCAGCTTTGCGGCCGTGCAGTTTGCCGTCGCCAACTGGTGGGGGCCGACCTTGGTCGATGTCGCCGGCGGATTGGCTTCGCTCGTCGCGCTGGCACTCTTCCTCAAGTTCTGGCAGCCGAAAACAGTATGGCGATTTCCCGATGAAGCAATCGCGGAGAGCAGCATGGGTGCCACTGCTGGCTTGTCCAGCAGTGCGCCATCGGAACCAGCGCCGCGCCGCGAGCGCACCTATAGCGCCTGGGAGATCACCTCAGCATGGGTGCCGTGGCTGTTGTTGTCGGCGGCAGTCTTCGTGTGGGGCTTGCCCGACGCGCGCGCTTGGTTCGATCGCGCTCTGGGAGGCGCGGCCGTGTTCGAAGTGCCCATCTCCGGATTGCACGAGCGCGTGTTGCGTGCGCCGC
Source organism: Pirellulales bacterium (assembly GCA_019745975.1). Lineage (GTDB taxonomy): Bacteria > Planctomycetota > Planctomycetia > Pirellulales > JAEUIK01 > JAIESQ01. The sequence continues at coordinate 88,461 of JAIESQ010000028.1, read as the reverse complement.
CCGCCGCGCCCAGCGGAGCCGAGGCCGAGCGCGCGATCCTGCGCGTCAACTGGCTATCGACCACAGGCACCGGCATTCTGGTGGCGGCGATCCTCTCGGCCGCCTGGATGGGAATCTCGCCGCGACGGTTCGTCGTCGTGTTCTGGCGTACCTTGGTTGCCATGCGCTGGCCCCTGGCGACGATCGCCATGATGCTGGCCATCGCCTACGTCACCCGCTATTGCGGCAGCGATGTGACACTCGGGCTGGCCTTCACGCACACCGGCGCGCTCTACCCGTTCTTCGCCGCCATGCTGGGCTGGCTCGGCGTGGCGCTGACCGGTTCGGACACTTCGTCCAACGCGCTGTTCGGCAGCCTGCAGAAAGTGACCGCCGAGCAACTAGGGCTCAACCCCGTGTTGATCGCGGCCGCCAACAGCACCGGTGGCGTGATGGGCAAGATGATCGACGCCCAAAGTATCGTCGTCGCATCGGCCGCCACCGGGCAAAGTGGCGGAGAAGGGCCGATCCTGCGGTTCGTCTTCTGGCACAGCTTGGCGCTCGCCGCGCTGATGGGCCTGCTGACGATGCTGCAAGCGCACTGGTGGACCTGGATGATCCCAGGGTGACGACGTCACTCAGCGCACGCCGCCAATAGCCGCGGCTTGGCCAGCGGCGCGGCGTGCCCCGCGTAGAACCGCTTGATGTAATGCCGATGCCAGCGACTAGGGCAATGCGGCTCCCACCCCCAGCGCGCCAAGAGCCTCGCCGAGATCCGCCGGTTCGAGGCGTCGCAGACGATCGCCTGCGTGCCCTTGATGCGGGCGATCTCGTCCAGCACTTCGAGCGCGCCGCGAAACGTGCCCAGCGTGGCGTCGGCCGTCGACACGATGTACCGCAAGGTGAGGTAATCGGGGCACCGCGCCGGTTGATTGAAGTAGAGCCAGCAGCGATTCCCCCGCCGCCACCGATGCCGCACCGCGCGATCGAACCAAACATCGTACAGTGACACGGTCTTCGCCCAGGGCCGCAGCACGATGCGCACGAGCCGCTCGTCGGCCACTTCGATCACGCCATGCCGGCGCGGGCGCAGGCAATCAGCCTGGTTCGCCAAATCGGTGATCGTTTCAAAGAAGGCCATGACGCGGCCGCTCAAACGAAGCCCAGGGAAGGTGGTCAACGAGACCACGACCGGGACGCAGCAGTTTCAAAACCAGTATTGAACCGACGCAGGGTGCCACTGCTAGCTCGTCTAGCAGTGCCGTGTCCAGCCATTCACTGCTGGGCAAGCCAGCAGTGGCACCCAAACAAGGTTTTGAAACTGCTTCAAGCCACCGACGACCTTCCCTGGATCCTTACAACTCTACGTCATGAACATTGAGCTCGCTCATGCGCGCCGCCCTGCCAGCCCGCGCCAAGCGGCCAGCATCAACGTCAACAACCCCAGCGCCACCAGCACCATCGTGGGCACGAGCCATCCCAAGCCGAAGAGCACTTGCGCCCAATCCCACCAGGGAGCCCAGCGGACCGTGACCGTCGCCGCCCCCAGGCAAAGGAACGGCCCGTAGGGAATCTCGGGATCGAACGCGCCGCTTCGCCGCAGCGCCCGCCCGATCGCCATCAGCACGACCGACGCCAATCCCCAGAACGGCGCCACGAAGAAGATCAACAAGCCGGCTTGCCAGCCGAGAAAGCTGCCGATCATGGCCATCAGCGTGACGTCGCCGAAGCCCATCGCTTCGCGCCCCAGCGCCAAGGTGCCAGCGCGGCGCACAAGCCAGACGATTCCGCCCGCGGCCGCCATGCCGACCAGGGCAGTCAACAGGCCGACCCAACTGTCGCCGCCGCGCCACCAAACCAGCGAAATGCCAAGCGTTCCCAGCACCGCCACCGCGCCAATCACCAGACTCGACGGCTCGCGCGCGACTCGCGCCACGAGCAGCGCCGCCGCACGGCGCCAACCGTGCCGCGACCGCCAGGGGCGCGGCAACAATCCGCCGCACCAGATCGCGAAGCAACCCAGCGCCAACCACAGCCCTGCTTGCGCGGGGCGCGGACCGAGCTCCACCGGCGGCGCGTTCGGGCTGGCGAGCGTGACAAAGGTTACGTGCGGCGCGCCACCGCCGTTCCAGATCACCTCGGGGAGCAAGCACGCCGGCCACAGCGCAGCGAGCAACAACCCCAGGAGCGTCCCCGGCACAGTAATCAGGTCAGGAATGATCTTGTCGTCGAGATCGACCAGCGCCGCCACGAGCATCAGCACCAGCAAGATCGCGTGGCTGACAAAACACGCTTGCAGCCACTCGACCAATTGAGTGTTAATCGCTCCATCGGCCGGAGGAGCGAAGCCAGCCGGAAGCAACCCCGCCTCGACGACCTCAAACCAATAAAGCCAAGGGAGGACCAGCGCCAGCGACAATTCGACCAGCAGCGGGCGCAGCCAGAAAAGCTCGCCGTAGTGCGGCGCTTCGTGGCGACGCGCCAGCCACCCGACGAGCGGCAGCCGATGGCGCCGTCGGCGGCGCAATCCCTCGGGCGGCCGCGACCAGGGGCTGACCGCCGTCGGTTCGAAGCGCAACCGATCGACGAACCAGTTCACCGCCGCGCCCGCCAACAGGCCGATGATGAAGAGTGCGGCCATGCGCAGCTCGAGCCTCAATCCGGCAAAGGCGTTCATGGGCGGCTTTCTGGCGACAGCATCGGTCGCACGCGGGCGAGCACCTCGGCGGCAATCTCGTCGGGCGTGCCGCCGGAGGTCTCGACAGTCACGTCGGCGCACTCAGCATAGAGCGGTTCGCGCACGGCCAAGAGTTGTTCGATCTCCTCACGCCCGCCAGCGACGGTGAGGTTCGGGCGGCGGTCGCGCGTGGTTTCATCAGCCGCCAGGCGCTGGGCGATCGTGTCGGCATCGGCCCGCAGCCAGGCGACGCGCCCCAGCGTGCGTAGTACCGCGCGGTTGTCCGGTCGCAGGACAACTCCCCCGCCGGCGGCGATCACGGTTCGATCGCGGGCGGCCAGGTCGGCAAGCACTTGCGATTCGAGGTCGCGAAACGCCGGCTCCCCTTCGTCGGCAAAGATCGCGGCGATGGTGCGGCCGGCTCGCAGCTCGAGCTCGACGTCGGTATCAATCCAATCCCAGTCGAGCGCTAGGGCCACGCGCCGCGCGACGGTGCTTTTGCCGGTCCCACGGTAGCCGATGAGCACGAGATTCATGCACAGGCTATCAATAATGTTGTTTGACCGGATCGATGGCTCGCCGCAGGGCGTCTCGCATCACCGCCGTGGGAGCCGGCTCTCCGGTGAAGTGCTGAAACTGGATGGCCGCCTGCCGCACGAACATATCCACTCCGGTGATCACGCGGCAACTCCGCTCGCGCGCGTCTTTCACCAGCAGCGTGCTTTCGGGGTTATAGACGGTGTCGAACACCACCATCGAGGGGCGCAGGTAGTATTCTTCGAACGGGGTGTCGTCGACGTTGGGGTGCATGCCGACCGGCGTGCAGTTCACCAGCACGTCGGCGTCGACACCATGGCGACTCGACCAGTCGACGGCCCGCCCGCCGACGGCCGTGGCCAGTTGTTCGGCGCGCCCCAGCGTGCGGCCGGCGATAATCACGTGCGCGCCGCGACGATGGGCGCCAAACGCCACCGCCCGCGCCGCCCCCCCCGCCCCCAATACCAACAGCGTCTTGCCCGTCAGCGGGCTCTGATCGTTGCGAATGCCGCCCAGCGCCTCTTCGAGGCTCTCCATCGCCGCGCGGTAGTCGCTGTTGTAGCCGATCAGCAGGCCGTCGTCGGAAACCACGATCGTGTTGGCCGCGCCCACCGTGCGTACCGCGCCGTCGACCTTGTTGAGCCGCCGCATGATCGCTTCCTTGTGGGGAATCGTCACGCTCAGGCCGCGCAGCCCCCACCGCGGAATGTCGCTCATGAACTCTGGCAGGTCGGCCACCGGCACCCGGAACGGCACGTACACCCGATTCATGTCCAGGTGCCGAAATGCCGCGTTATGAACCAGCGGGCTGTACGAGTGGCCAATCGGATCGCCGATCACGCCGAACACCTCGGTCTCGCGATTGAGCCGATTGTAATTGTAGATCTCGCACATCTGCTGAAAACTGAGCTGCCCGGGGGCCAGCGCCCGTTCGTGATGAAACGTGGCGTAGGTGAAGGCCGCGCCGAACCGCCCCGCCAAGATCCGCGACGGCGTGCCGATATCCCCCATGCAGATGCCCACGGTCGGCTGCTTGCTGGCGGCGATCATCTCCAGCATCCGCACGTTGTCGTGCGTGTGCTGCCCAAGCGTCGAGATCTTGACCACGTCGGCGTCGAGCGAGGCGAGCCGGGCGTGGATTTCCGGCAGGTTCTCCGGCGTGCCGCGGAAGTCGTGCAGGCTGACGACGCGCTTCGTCTTGCCGTAGCGCGGCACGCTGGCGGCGATATCGTCCTCGAGATCGACGTAGTCGGCCCCTTCGACGATCGCCTGCCGCAGCAGCAGCAATCGTTCTTCTTCGCTGCCGGTGTACTTGCCGCCGTCGCGCTCGCGCCGGCAGGTGATCACGACCGGGCTGGGGCGATCGGCCAGCAACCGCTTGATGTTGACGACGCCGCTGATGTAGTCGAGGCGCAGCTCGACCAGCTCGGCGCCTTGTTGCACCAGGTGCTTGTGCTCGGCGATGACGTGCCGGTGCCGGCCGCGACCGATACTAACGCAGATCATACGAGGTCAATCGTGCCGCAGGGCCGCCTCAACTCAGCTTGCTGGCCTCGGGCGTGACCTGGTTGAGGTTCGGCGTCACGTCGGCGTCGACGCGCCCCAGCGCCCAATTCAGGCCACCCAACACCAAGGCATGGAACTTTTCGTTGGTCCACACATCCTCGCGGTGCCCTAACGAAGTGTAGAACACGCGACCCTGTTCGTGCTGTCGCGCCCACGTGCAGGGGAAGGGGGGACGCTGATAATCGCCCCCGTCCATGCCCGCCGTCTCCATTACCAGCACCACGTGCAGGTTGGGCGCGAAGTTCTTCAGGGCGTACCACTCTTCCTCGACCTCAAAGACGTCGCCGAGCTTTTCGGCGCCGGGGAACTTGGCGTCGGCGACCAACTGCTTGGCACGCTGCTGGGCCCCGTGGCTGATGAACTCCCCGCCGAGCGTCGCGATGTACGGATCGGGCGTGGCCTGATTCTCGCGGGCCGGCCCCTGCGAGTGGAACGTGTCGCTGGCGCAGTGCGAGCCGACCAGCCCCTTGCCGCCGGCCACCGCCTTGAGGAACCGCTCCTTGCCGGCCGCGCTCATCGGCGGGCTCTTGTCGGCGGAATTGTCGCGCGTCAAATCTCCCGTCGTGTAGAAGAAGTAGCCGTCGAACTGATCGAAATCGGCCGAATCGAAAATCCGCCCGTCCTTGGTCGCCAGCACTTCGATGTTCGCGCCGCGACCTAGCTCGGTCAAGATTCGCTCGGCGTGCCCCAGCGGCACATCCTTACGGTTGATCACCGAATGCTGAAAGCCGGCGCTGCGCGTGAACATCAGCAAGCGTTTGCGGGCCAGCGATTGCCCGGCGTCGTCGTCGGCGGCGCGGGCGAAGGTCGGCAGCAGCGACAGACCGGCGGCTGCCCCGGTGGATTTCAGAAACGTGCGTCGTTCCATGGCGTCGGGTTCTCCCCCCTCTAAAGTGGCGCGGCAACCGCGGCAGGTTCGGTCACGGCGCGGTGTTCGAGCGTGGACAGCGGATCGGGCTGCACGGATTATTCATGGATGTGTGCCACTGCTTGCCGTTGCGGCAAGCAGTGTTTGTACTTAACGCTTACACTGCTTCTGCGAAGCAGTGGCACACCGACGGCGCTTTCTACCAGCCGAACATGAATAAACCGGGCTAGCGTGCGGCGGCGGCAAAACTCGCGGGAATTCGGCTCCCACCGCAGCGCCCAAAATAGCCTGCTGTGCAGCGAAAGCCAAGCTGGGGGCGTGCGCCGGGGACTGGTACATTTTTCGGCGTGCGAGCTCGATATCGGCAGTGGGTGCCGGCCGAAAACACGTACCTGTCCCCCTCAGCCCCGCGGGCGACGGGTCAACCACGACGTCACCACGGCACGACGAGCGATTCTGTAGGGTGTGCGCAGCACACCAGTTGCCGTGCTCGGGTGGCACCAAGGGCAATCGCATCACAATGTGCGGGCTGGGACTAGTGCCAGCATCCCATCTGCTGGAAGAACATGTGGGCGTACACTTGTCCCACGTCGATTTCTGCAAAAAATGGCCGCTCGCTTTTTCAATGATTCACCCTGTTGCAGCCTTTCGTCGCCCGCCATTTTTCGCGGTGACGAGCGCGCGACAAGTGGACAGAGCATCAAACTTGCGGCAAGGACCGTGCAAGCACTAGTCCTTGCCGTCAAAGCTTGATGCGATTGCCCTCGGTTGCCACCGCTGGCTTGTCCAATTTGCCTTCCCGTCTCCCTTCGTGGGAGAGCGTGGTGGCGCAGCCGCCGGCCTGCGGCGAGCAAAGTCGAACCGGTGAGGGGTATCGACAACGTTGAACGAGCCGGCGCATGCGGCACAGCGGACAGACTAGCCGGCTGCGCGTATTTCATCGAGCACGTCGAGAATCGCCTGGTGTTTGTCGCCTCGCAACCGTTCCATGACCTTCTCAGTGCGGAAGCGCTCGTACTTGCGCACCACTTCCGCTGCACAGAGTCGCACCCACCACGTATCGTTCCCAGCGAGCTCAAACAGGGCTTGTTCGACTTGGGGCATGGCCTCGCGCAGCTTGGCGTGAATTTCCTTGTCTCTGAAGAACACATCGGCGCGGTCCAGCCAGATGCCATTGGCAATCACGTGGCCTCTTAGGGCGACGTCGGCGTCACCGCCGCGCACGCGCACAAAACCAAAGCGTTCCATGCCATCGAGCGCCTGACACGGATCAAGCTTGAAAATGAAGCGAATCAGGCGCTCGCTAGATTTGTCTCGCCCGCGACCAGACAAGTGCAACAGAAAGGGTTCCAGATTGGGAACGAGCAAACTGCCGCGACGGGCAGTCGCTGCGAGCATGTCGAGCGCGACAGACCGCAGTTTCTCGTCCTCGGCGTCGACGAAGGGCGCAATGGCGCCAAGCTCGGCGCCAGACGGCAGGACGAGGAGGTCTCGAATAAACATCAGCGCAAATCGCTGCTTCTGAGTCGCTTGCGGATAGAAGAGCACCATCTGTCGCAGGATCGATTCTCCGTCTCGCTTTAGTAAAGGTGCGAGCGAACCCAGCGCCGCCGCGAGCTTCTCGGTTGGCGCGCCCCTTTCCATCTCGCCCAACTGCTCCGACGCAAGATTCAGTTCGCGCTGAATCTCGGGATCGGGTTCTGGTAGCGGCTCGGCAGTGCGTGCGCCTTGCAGGCACGCGCTACTCAAAGTCGCCGACACTAACGCCAGAAATGTGAGACGCATCGCTCGACTTGTAACTCTAGTGATCAACATCGAATGCAACTCCAGCGACATTGGTTCTTGTAGGCAAACTTGGCCATTTTCACCTCTTGACAAATGTACAAAAATGTGTACAGTAATAGGCACGAGGCTTGAGTCCTGAGCCTTGAGAACGGGTACGCAGGGGCGCCATGCCCACGCTCGTCGTGGACATGCCTGCGATCATCCCCTGAAAACTGAACACCGAACACTGAAAACTAGCCAAAACGGGAGTAACCTGGCGCGCCAACCTGGCGCGCCAGCCTGCGCGCCCACGCACAACTCGCTACATCGTACCTGCCGCCTGCGGTCTGGAGCCTGCAGCCTCGCATCACGCATCTCCTCCAGGGACTTCGCGATTCAACGAATCGTTTGTCAGAGTCGGAGCGGAGAGCTGCGTTCGCCCTGCGCGCCGAGCCGTGGTCTGCGGAGGAACAGTTTTGGTCCTTGGCGCCTTCGCGCCTTTGCGCGAGGTCCATGCCCAGCATCAAGCCCGCCGCTTAGGACGCAAAACTCCCCTTAGGACGATCGAGGACGCAACGGTTTTAGATTTTGCGTCCTAGAAAAACTCGTTGTGAAGAAACGACTTAACTACTTTTGACAGCCGCTTAGGACGGTTAGGACGCAAATTCCCGGACAACTTTATTCTGGGGGACCCCCAGGTGGGGATTGAGAGCGTCCTGCCTCCGAGAGTGTTGAACGGGACGCCGTAGAAAGGAGAGCCATTGTGGTCGGCGCGCTGGACCGAGCTCGCGGCGCCGCCACGCTAAGAATCGCCGCCTACCGCCCGGCCGTCGCGGGACGCACGCCGCGCAAATGCCCTTGCGGCCGCACGCGGTCGAGCGCCAACGGATCGCGCGAGTCGACCGCCTGCACGTTCCCCGCTTCGTCGCGAATTTCCAGCCGCAGGTAAACGCGGTCGGGCACGCGCCGATCGACGCGCCATACATATTGACCGGTGTTCGGCAAGCCGCTGGCGAACGTCGTCCAAGGGCCGTCGACCCGTTCGCTGAACGCCAGGCGAATGCCGCGCTCGGCCAGGCGGGCGTCGCTGGCTTCCCAACGGATAAAGACTTCGCCCGCCCGATCGCCCTCGCCTTGCTCGACACTCACGATCCGCCCGAACGGCTTCGTCAGGTCGACGGCAACCCACAGTTCGGGCACGTCGCCGTCACGTGGCGGCAGGCCGGCCAGGCCGTTGGCGCTTTCGACGATCAGTCCGAAACCGTAGAGCCCCTCGCGGGTGACTTCGACCGAGAAGGGACTGCGCTGATCCTCGTCGAAACCGTAGCTGCGCCAGGTGCGACCGGCGTCGTCGGTGACAAACAACTCGACTTTGGCCAGGCCGCTGGGGCCGACGGCCTCGACGTCGTATTCGAGATCGAAGCGGCGCGTGTTGACAAACCGCGGCGCGGCATCGGCCGGCAGGCGATCGAGACCGAGCCCGCCATCAGCCGGGCTGCTCGCTTCGCTGCGTCCGCTGGCGCTTTGCTCGGGCCGAACATTTTCAGAAGGTGATGCGCTTGATGAAGAACTGTCGTCAAATACCTCGCCGTCGGGCGATGCCTGCGGCGGAAGCTGGTTGTCGACGGGCCAGGCGGGGCCGTCACCTGTGGGAGCGTTCGACGCCTCGCCGGTCCAATGGTTGTCGACTGGCGGCACGTCGCCTGGCTCGGGGCTTACTTCGACGCCCGGGACCGCTTCCACGTCGCCATTGTCCCAAGGATGCGCGGCAGGGGCTTCCTCGGACGATAGCTCGTGTCCGGCAGGGCGTGGCCGCCGGTCGGGAGCCAGCGGCGATTCGACTTCCTCGATCGCCGGCGGTGTCGGCACTTCCTCGGGACCGTGGCGATGGAACAACGGCTCGTGCGTGGCGGTCTGGCCGCCCCAGCGAACCGCGCCCGAGGTCGGCGCGTCGTCGGGCGAATGCCAGGCTTCTTCGGCGGGGATGCCGGCCGGTACTTGTTCGAGGCCGCCCCCCCCCGCGGCGTCCGTCGAATTGCGCGCCGCCGCCTGCAAGGTGCTCGAAGCGCGAGCCGTCTTTACTTCGGGCGTGAGGGTCGCCTGGGTGACGGCGGGGTTGCCCGCCTGATCGGCGACCCGCGCGCGAATGAGCAGGTTGCCCGCCAGCTCGCCGGGCCAGAACGTGGTGTCGCCACTGTCGACCCGCCGCGGTGGCTGGGCTTCGACCGGCACGGTGACGCGCTGCCAGGGTCCACCGACCGATTTCTGAAACTCCAGGACAAGGCTCTCTGGCTTGAGATAGCGATCGAGCGTCCGCCAGCGAACAGTGACTTCGCCTGATGGCGATTGCTCGGCTTCGATCTCCAGTCGCGGGGCCAAGGTGTCGACGACCACGTGCAACTCGGGGGCGGGCGCGCCGGCTGGTTGTGCCTGGCCGCCGGCGCTCACGGTGCGCACGAAGAACAGGTAGTCGCCATCGTGTGGTGCGCGGAAGGTGAACTTGCTCGCGCCCGGCGCGACTTGCTCGTACAGCCGCCAGCTTTGACCGTTATCCTCCGAAACATGCAACTGCACATTGCCAGCCGCTTGCGTGCCCCGCGCGGGGCGATCGATCTGGAACGGCACCGCGAATACCGCTTGCCGCGTGTAGAGCGGCACCAGCGCCGGCTTGGCGGTCGGCGCCGCGGCGCGCTGCGGTGCGGGGCCAGGCGCGCCGGGCGAAGCTGGTGCCGCCGAGCCTGCCGGTGCATGCGGCGTCGCGGGGAGCTGTGCGGTCCGCGCGACAGGTTCCGACTTGCGCCCGGTGGGGATGACCGGCCAGTCCGGCAACTGCGCGAGGGCCTGAACTCCCAGCGCCAGGCCCATGCCGGCCGCGCCGATCGTTCGCACTACGCGTCGCCTGGAGAACATCGCGACTGGGTCCTGGAATGATGTCGCGCGCCGCCGCGGGATGCGCCCTGGTCCGAGGCGCTTCCTCGCGCCGCGCAATGCGACAAACTACACCACCATCGAAAGTTATCGGCCCCACGGACGGCGGCGCATCAACCGATCGAGACAGGCGCGGCAAGCGTTGCCGGTTGGGTAAACGCTGCGGCGAGAATGATGCTCCTACGCACCGCCTCATCAAGCAGGCGAGCAGTTTAGAACATGTTTCAATTGCCACCCGGATCGGCATATAATAAACGTCCGCTTATGGGTGCCGGGCGTGCCTCCCCGGATCCCCAAGCGTCCCGCCAGAAGCCCGCCCGAATTGACCCCCATTTGGCAGTTTGTTAATGGCCAGCCCGCGCCGCCAAATCCGTGACGCCTATCGCCATGCCCCGCTATCGAGGGCGTCGGGCATGTCGCGCCGCGCGCTGTTACAAGCCGGGGGCATCGGGCTGCTGGGGCTCGGGCTGCCACGCTTGTTAGCCGCACAGCAGCAAGGCGCCGCCGCCACGCTGCCACCGGGGGCCGGCCGCGCCAAGCGCTGCATCTTTCTGTTCATGTGGGGCGGACCGAGTCAACTCGACACTTTCGACATGAAGCCCGAGGCGCCCGACGAGGTGCGCGGCGACTTTCGGCCAATCGCCACGTCGGTACCTGGCTTGCAGATCTGCGAGCACTTCCAGAAGCTCGCGCCGCGTATGGACAAGGTGGCCGTGATTCGCTCACTGAATCACAACGATCCGGCCCACCTGTCGAGCGGGCATGCCACGCTCACCGGCCACCTGGCGCCGCAGATCAATAGCGATGCCGCGCCCCCCAGCGACAACGACACGCCGCACTTGGGCAGTACGCTGGCCCGCGTGCGCCCGGCTGGCGGCGTGCTCCCCAGCTTCGTCACGTTGCCGTGGTTGGCCTATCATCCGGCGGCCCCCGGCGGTCAAGCGCCCGGTCAGCATGGCGGCTGGCTGGGGCGCAATTTTGATCCGATGCTTCTCTCCGGCGATCCTAACGATCCCAACTGGAGCGTCAGCGAACTGGGATTGCAGCCGGGCATCTCCATCGATCGCCTGCATGATCGGCAGACGTTGTTAGGGACGATTGACGCCCAGCGCGAACAGCTCGCGCGGGCTGGCGCCGCTGCGGACCTGGGTGCCTGGCAAGCGCGCGCGTTCGACATGCTTGGCGCGCCGAGCGCGCGGGCCGCGTTCGACTTGTCGCAAGAACCCGCTGCCGATCGCGAGCGCTACGGCCGCAATATCCACGGGCAGTGCGTGTTGTTGGCGCGCCGGTTAATCGAGCGCGGCGTGTCGCTGGTGTGCGTGAACTGGCACAACGATGGCCGCAACTTCTGGGATACCCACGGCAACAACTTCAATCGCTTGAAGAACGACTTGATTCCGCCAGCCGACCAGGCGCTGGCGGCGCTTCTCGATGATTTGTCGACGCGCGGTTTGCTCGACGAGACGATCGTCGCCTGGGTCGGCGAGTTCGGCAGACGGCCGCAGATCGATCGCGGTTCAGCCGGCCGCGAACACTGGCCTTATTGCTACAGCGGGCTGTTGGCTGGCGGCGGCATCCGCGGAGGCGCGATCCACGGCGCCAGCGATTCGATCGCGGCCCGACCGGCGCAATCGCCCGTGACGCCGCGCGATTACGCGGCCACGATCCTGGCGGCGCTGGGCATCTCGCCCGAGATCAAGCTGCCCGATCGGCTAGGGCGCCCGATGCCGGTGTGCGACGGCACACCGATCGCGGAGTTGTTTGGGTAGATTCTCGGAGGGCGCGCGGCCTTGGCACGCGCTTCTAGCCCGTGAGAGAATCACAGCCAGGATGGCCGTCCCACGAGCATCTTGTGAAAGTGCTCGGTGCCATCGGACCACGACTCGGAAAGGACTGCATTGAGCGACGTGATTGATGTCGCCTACACGTACACTCGCGCGGAGTACGTGATGGCTATGCAGCGCTATCACAAGTCCAAACTACAGGTTCGGCGAGATCTGGTTGCCGGCATCATCGCATTGCTGGGCGGCCTCTATCTGGCGCTGATGACGACAGTTGTTTGGCTCGGTTGGCTATTGTTTGTCGTGGCAGGGTTCCTACTCGCGCTAGTCGTCTATGGTGTCTTCGTGCTGCCGCGGTTGATCTACAATTCTCAACCCAAGTTGAAGAACGAGTATCGACTATCTTTCTCGGACCATGGGATTGGATTCCAGTCAGAGGGCATCGATTCGACTCTGCAGTGGAAACTGTATGATTCGTGGCGATTCGACCCCGACTTCTACATCCTATATCACGGAAAACGAGATATAACCGTGATTCCGCGGCGAGTCTTGAATTCCGGTGACGCCGATCGGCGCTTTCGCGAGATGCTGGAGCGCAGCATCGGTCCGACTAAGTAACGCTGCAGCGCAACATCACGGCAGCACGCGCTGCCCCACAGCCGTGTTCAAGTCCAGCATGCTGCGGCGGTGCCGCACCAGCAGGTCGCGATACTGGCGGACCATGTCGCCGTAAGCCCGCTGCGCCGCCAGGTACGACAAGAACGGCGCCTGACCCTGGCGATAGACCTTGAGATTGTCGTCGAGCACCTTCTTGGCGTGCGGCAGCACGTGCTGTTCCATTCGCTCGACCGACCGACGGGTGGTGACGTATTCATGGTAGGCGTCTTCGACATCGGCCAGCGCCATGCGCTCCTGGGCTTGCGTCTCCAGGCGCGTTTGTTCGACGTTCGTCTGCGCCCGGCGAATGATGCCCTGGTTGCGGTCCCAGACAGGCACGGCCACCGTCGCGCCCAAGGTCCACGAGGTCGACGACGGGGCGTTGAACGGCCGGTTGTACTGGTACGTGTAGGGCTGATAGAGCAGGTAGACATCGGAGAAACGATTGCGCCGCGCCAGTTCGACGTCAGCCGCGGCTCGTGACGTTCCCAGTCGAAAGGCGATCACGTCGGGGCGCGAAGCCAGGGCCAGGTCGACGAGCTCGGCCAACGGTGGTGGCGGCGGCGCGCGATCGCGCAGCGTGCCGGCGACTTGCAGCCCTTCGGCTCCTTGCGGCGGCAGATTCAGCAGAGCGCCGAGTCGCCGATTGGCCGCGCGGAGTGCCCCGTCGGTGTCGAGCACGGTCAGCTCGGCGGCGTCGAGCTGCAGTTCCATCTGATCGACATCGAGCGCCGATGCGCCTACGGCGGTGCCGGCCTTCACGGTGGCCAGCGTCGTGCGCATGTGGTCTTCGGCCGCCTTCGCCCATAACGCTGTTTCGCGCGCCGCCAGCACGTCGACATACGCGATATACAGCTCGGCGATCTGCAGCCGCACGGCGTTCTGGTATACCGCTTCGACGACGCTCTTGGCGCGCTGGGCCACGGCGATGCGTGCCCGCCGCTTCAGGTTCCAGTCGACCGGCAACGTAATGTTGGCGTCGTACTGCGTCGGCCCGCCGGGATTGGTCACCGGATCGTAGCGCCCGTAGGGGATCAACTGGCCGTCGACATAGGCGAACGGATTGGCGCGCAGGCCGGCGCTGAGGATGTCGGCCTGGGCTTGGGGGATTTCAAGATTCCGGCTGCGCAGCAGCAGATTCTGACAGCGCAAGATTTCGATCGCCTGATCGAGTGTCAGGCCGGTGACGGCGTCGGGCGCCACGGTTTCGGGCGGAATCACCAGCGAATGAATGTGTGGCGATCGCGCCGCGGGTTGCCTGCGTCGCGCGGCAGTCGTACCAGCCAGGGATGGGCCCGCTAGCGGATTGGCGACAGCCGGCCGCGCGATCGAGGAGGGGACGCGTCGGTAGCCACGCCCGATCAACATGCCGCTGGGCGTGTCGGCCCCAAAGGCTCCCAGCGATGGCGCGCCGGGCAACGGGCCGAGGCTCGAATCGGCGGCGCTGGGGCCGGTGGCGGCCGACGGCTGTGTCGGGCCTTGTGCCAGGGCGCTGGCGGCCGCTAGCAACGTAGCCAGCAAGACCGGAGCGCCGCAGCGAAGCGGGGACATGCGGGTTGGTCTTTCGGCGAGCTACTGCGATCTGCTGGCGCCGCGGCGCTAGCAGGTCGATCGGCCAGGCGCGGCCGATTCACGGCAAACACCGCGCGCAGCGCGAGCCAGTAGGTGGGTCTACGTGCTAGATCGACCGGATGAACTGTCCGGCGTGATGGGAAGCTGCCCGGGTGAGGCGACGTTCATCGTCGCGAATGGATGTCGGCGTCGCAGCCGAGGCGTGACTCCGCGCCAAACAAAAACGGCCACCCGCTACTCCCTGCCCCGGGAGAAGCCGATGGCCGCCTCGTCGTCGCTCGTGTTTTGTTGGTCGATCGCGGCCCGCTGCGAGTATCGCGAGCAGTGGATTTACGCTGCCGGCAAGTCCTCTTTCGTCGGCTTCTTTTCCTTTTGGATCACCTGACCGTCGCTGCTGATGATCAAGACCACGCGCGCCCCGCTCGTCCGCTTGGAGCATTCGTCGATGGCTCCTTCGGCCGCCCCGCGCGTGCTGGCCCCGTCTCCCCAGCGCCAGCCGACGCCGTAGCTGCCAACTTCATCTCCTAGGGCCAAAGCACAAAAGCCGTTGTTGACCCAGCAGACGATCTTGCCATCGGGCTTGTTGAGTCGCTTGAGGGCCGCGTTTTGGGCCGACGTGCGGCTGCCGTAGTCGTACGAAAAAGCGTATTCGCCAGTCGCCGGCGAGAAGGCGATGGCCGCGTAGCTGTCGTCGTCGATGTCGATAAAGTCGGTCGCACGAGCCGTTTCTGCCCCGCAAACCGATCCGAGGGCCAGCAAGCCGAAAGTTACAAGCCGTTTCATCGCAAGCCCTTTCATAGGTTGAGTTGGGTTCCATCCGGCGAGCCGACTACTGGCTCGCGTGCGTGTGCCGACTTGCTGTTCCAACCCTAGATACGTCGGACGAACCCTGATTCTGACCAGGCTGCGAAAAAAACTCCAAGATTTTCATCACTGAAAAAACCCCAGGGCAGGCCGCACCAACGCCACAGGTCTTTGCGCTGGCTCGGTCGGCCCTGGGGCTGAGAGGGTCGTCATTTGGTCGTGGCTGTCGCTTAGTCGCCGTAGCTGGTCACGTAGGTCGTACGGCTAGGCTTCTGGATCACCTGACCGTCGCTGCTCAGGACCAGCACCACATGGGCACCGCTCGTCCGCTCAGAACATTCGCTGCGGGCTCGGTTGGCGGCGTCGAGGTTACTCGCGCCGTCGCCCCACTCGTAACCGGTGCCCCAACAGCCGACGTCATCGCCGAGGGCCAATGCACAGAAGCCGTTGTTAACCCAGCAGACGATCCGGCCGTCTTCCTCATCAAGTTGGCGCAGTGCCGCTTTCTCGGCCGACCAGCGGCTGCCGTAGTTGTACGCATAGGCATAGTGGCCGGTCGCCGGGCTGTAGGCGATCGCCGCGTAGCTGTCGTCGTCGATGTCGATCCAATCGGTGGCGCTGGCGGCGGAAATTGACGCACACAGCGAACCAAGTGCCAAAGCACAGCAGACAGCAAAGCGCTTCATTGGAGGGACCTTTCAGGTAGGGAGAGAGAGGAGGCTGCCCGTGCGGGGCGGCCAACCGTTGCCCGCTTCAGGACGACGGGGCGGTGCCAATTGTGGCTCCCGCTCGTCCGTGCGTCCTTTGTTCAGTGATTGGTACGGGCGGGCAGTGAGGAGCCTGACAATCGTGGCGAGAATATCGTTCCGCGAGCTTCGCTAGGCCGTCGAAACACGCGGAGTGCCGAGCGAGAATTCCCTAGAATTCCGACCGTGGCTCAAAAATGAGTTCGCGGCCCGCCGCCATCAGTGGGCCCGATGTCAGCGCCCATTCCAGGGCCGACAAGAAGCCGTCCGTTGTCGCGTAAACCGCTCCGTCATGATGCAGCACGAAGAGACGTTCGGGCGACCAACGAGAGAAGAGGATCGCATCGCTCGCTACGGAGTCGGCGATCACCACCGTTTCGACACCGCGCACCGTGGTAAGCAATCCTGCTCCCGGTTGCCAAAACCATGGCTTTTCGCTTTGCTCGACTAACTCCAGTACCGCATCGTCGTTGTGAAGCACCTTGCGGGGTGGGTAGATGCGCAATCGACCGCCCAGGATTCCGGCACCGAACCGTGTGATGAAATCGCGATACCCGGTGGGAAAGCGCGTGCCGAGAGCAAATTCCACAAGATCCACGTCGAGTGGATTATTGTGGTATCGCGCTGCGGACGTCGGCTGGATGTCGTCGAGGATCATTTCGACAGTTCGGGCAATCTGGGAGGCTCGGCCCATGCTAGGTCACAATTGTATGATAGCGGGCGAACACAGTAGCCAAATTGCAACAGCAAGAAGAAGAGATGTTCAGCCGTGAACTTTGAGCGCGATGAAAATGCTCCGGTCGACGTGATCGTCGTTGGCGCCGGCCTGGCTGGCTTGTGCGCTGCCCGCCAGCTCGTGCACCGCGGAGTTTCCTGCGCCGTTGTCGAAGCTCGCGATCGCGTGGGTGGGCGGACGCTCAGTCACCGGCTCGGTGGCGACACGATCGACCTGGGCGGACAGTGGATCGGCCCGCGGCAGAATCGGATCCGCGGACTTGTCCAAGAACTCGGCATCGCCACTTTCCCGCAGTTTCACGGCGGCAAAAAGCTGCTCTCGTGGGGTGGCAAAATCCAGTCGTATCGCGGTGATCTCCCGCGGCTCTCACCACTTGCGCAATTGGAACTGTTGTGGGCGAACTACCGGCTGGGGTCGCACGCTCGGACACTTCCACCCCAGCGCCCTTGGACGGCGCCGCGCGGAGCCGAGTGGGACGGTCAGACGGTCGAAAGCTGGAAGCGGCGTCATCTGCGCTCGCGCGGAGCCAGGTTGTTCATCGACATCGTGGTTCGCGCGGTGCTCACGTCCGAGCCGCGCGATGTCTCGCTCTTGTACTTCTTGAACTACCTCCGGTCGGGGCATGGCCTGGAGAGTTTGATCTCGATTGCCGGCGGCGCTCAGCAGGAACGGCTTGTCGGTGGCGCTCAGCAAATCTGCGAGCGCTTGGCCGAGCCGCTCGGTCCACGCCTGTTGCTCGACGCCCCGGTCCGCGCAATCGAACAAGACACGAGCGCCGTAACCGTGCGCACCGATCGCGGGCCGCTGGCCGCACAGTACGCGATTCTCGCGATCCCGCCGGTGCTCGCCGGACACATCCACTACCAGCCGGCATTACCCAGTCGGCGCGACCAGCTCACGGCCCGCATGCCGATGGGCTCGGTAATCAAGTACGTGATCGCCTACGAACGGGCGTTCTGGCGCCAGGCCGGCTTCTCGGGCGAGGCAGTCAGCGACACCGGGCCGACGGTCACTACGTTCGACGACACTTCGCACGACGGCGCGCGCCCAGCCCTGGTGACGTTCAGCGACGCATCGGCGGCGCGCGAATGGAGCGACCGCCCGGCCGATGAGCGGCGGAAGGCCGTGCTATCCGAGCTGGCGCGCTTCTTCGGCCAAGACGCCCTGCGGCCGACGGAGTTCGTCGAGAAGGACTGGAACCTCGAACCCTGGAGCCGCGGCTGCTACGTCGGCGTGACCGGGCCCGGCGTGCTCACGGCCTGCGGCGAGGCACTGCGCGAACCGTGCGGTAGAATCCATTTCGCCGGGACCGAGACGGCCGATGAGTGGCTGGGTTACCTCGACGGCGCTGTGCAGTCGGGCGACCGCGCCGCGAGTGAGGTGTGTGCTCGGCTCGGCGCGCGCTAGCGCTTACCCTGGTGCCTCGTTCGCGAGGAGATCGTCTTCCGTGTGTGATACCTTGGTTACCGTGCGGGGGGATGGCGTCTTGTTCGCCAAGAATTCCGACCGCGATCCGAACGAGGCGCAATTTCTGGACTGGCAACCGCGCCGCGCGTATCCATCTGGCGCGCGCTTGCATTGCACGTGGATTGAGATTCCGCAAGTTCGGCAGACACATGCCGTGCTGTTGAGCCGCCCCTACTGGATGTGGGGAGCGGAGATGGGGACGAACGAACACGGCGTCACTATCGGCAACGAAGCCGTCTTCACGCGCGAGCCCTGCGCCAAGATTGGTCTAACCGGCATGGACTTGTTGCGCCTGGCGCTCGAACGCTCACGCACAGGCGCCGAAGCGGTGCGCACGATCATCGAGCTAATCGACGAGTTCGGCCAGGGGGGGACCTGTTGCCTCGAGCGGCGCGGCTTCACCTACCACAACAGTTTTCTCGTGGCCGACCCGCGCGAAGCGTTCGTGCTGGAAACCGCCGGCCGGCACCACGCCGTCGAAGAGGTCCGCGGCGCCCGCAGTATTTCCAATGGTCTGACGATCTCCGGCTTTGCCGAGAGGTACAGCGATCGCATTAAGACTCGCGTCTCGGCCTGTCGCCGGAGGCAAGATCGCACTCAGCAACTCGTCGAGCGCGCCGACCAGACGCGCGACATGGTCCAGATTCTGCGCGATCACGGAGCGGGCGAAAACGCGCCGCGCTACTCTTGGGTCAATGGCGGGCTGGGCGCAGCCTGCGTTCATGCCGGGGGGCTGATCGCCGCTTCGCAGACGACGGGATCGTGGGTGGCCGACTTGCGTCCTGGCGCGATTCGCCATTGGGTCACCGGCACGGCGGCCCCATGCACGAGTTTGTTCAAGCCCGTCAGCGTGGACGAGCCGCTCGACCTCGGCCCCGCGCCGACGAACCGCGCCGACGAAGACTCCCTGTGGTGGCGGCACGAGCGCTTGCACCGCGGCGTAATGCGCGATCAGGCGCATTTAGGCGCCACTTACTACAGCCAGCGCGATGAGATCGAGCGTGCCTGGTTGGCGTCGCCGCCGCAGCCAGGCGATGCGTGGGCCGAAGCCTCGCAGCGGGAAGCCGAATGGACCGGACTTGTGCTCGCTCAGGCTGCGACCGACACGCGTCCGCGCTTTGTGCGGCGCTATTGGGCGCGGCGAAATTCGCAAGCTGGATTGAATTTGGCCACGACCCACAGCACGCTGCCGTCGCGGGTGATGCCAGTAGCATCGCACTGAGCTGGCGGTCCTTTGGACGCCGGCCGCTACATTTCGAAGTACTTTTCGTACGCGTGGGGCGGCAAGATGTTGAGCCGGCAGAGCACTTTGATCGGCAGACGTATCACCCGCAGCACTGGATAGTAGCTGGGATAGTCGGTGAAGAACTTTGGCGGGGCGGCCATGATCTCGGCCCATTCGGCCGGCGAGATGCCCTGTTTCTTGAGCGCGTAGTCGACGATTTCCTTGCGCTCGATGGCAGGGACCTCAGCCAGCTCGGCCAGGGCGGCGTCGCGCGTCATCTGCTTCTCGCGAACCAGGGCGGCCAGCTCGACCACGCGCCAGTCGATGCCGAACTTGTGCCGCGAATAATAACATTGCAGGCCGAAAATCTCGTTATCGAAGTGCCAACCGCCCGTGTTCTCCCAGCCGAATTCGCGCTTCAAAAGTTCGTCGATCTCCTCGCCGGCGTCTTGGTAGTAGTTGGTCATCGTGAAGACTTTGATCCGCTTCACGAAGACCCAGTACAGAAAGTTCCGCAGGTCGACGTTCTTGAAATGCTTGAGCCGAATCCGGCAGAACCGTTTGATGAGGTGTCGTACAAAACGACCGTCCATGTAGTTCCACAAGAGCGGATTGATTCCCTCGCAGCGAAACGAATGGCTATGGATGATCCAGCGCACCCCTTCCTTGTCGGCCGAGCTGTAGAGCGCGTGGACAATGCCAATGTCATCCGTGAGATCGATATAGGGCAGGCTCGCGCGGATCGTGCAGTTGGTCAATTCGCGCGATTCCTCCCAGTCGGCGATGATCGTGTGCAGCTCGACGTCGAGCCCTGTGCAGATCTTGCGAATATTGTTCTTGGCGATGTCCGAGTCCCAGCCATTGTCGAAGTGCACGGCCAGGGGGCGCAAACCAAGCTGCTTGCACTTGTACAAGCAGTAGCAGGTGTCGCGCCCGCCGCTGAGGCCGACCACGCAATCGAACGGTTTGCCGCGGCCGTCGCGCCGGATACGGTCGACAATCTCTTGCAGGCGACGAGTCCCCTCTTCGCCCAATGGGAACATGGCGTTGAGCCGGTCATGGATGTGGCAATGATTGCAGATTCCCTCGGCATCGAGATGCACGCCGGGGATCGACGAATTGATGACACAGCGGCGGCAGAGGGTGCCGGCAGGCTTGGCCATTGTGGGGACAGCGCCTTCCACTAGACCAACTCGTGGCGCGTGCTGTTGGAGCCGCGGTTGAGCATATACGGCAAAAGCGCTCGGCCGGCGGCTAACGTGGTGCCAGGGTGCTTCAACAATCGCCAAGCGTGCCGGGCCACGTACGGCAGATTGAAGTACATGCCGCGGAAGAACTCGGCCTCCCAACCGTCGAGCTCAGCCCGACGCTCGGGATCCTTCCATTCGTTGCGGTACGGGTAGAGCGAGAAATCGACTTGCTCGCGATACTGTTCGTAGAGTGACGTGCCAGGGTAGGGAACCGTCTTGCCGACCGTGGCGTAGTCTAACGGCAGCGTGCGCACCAGGCGATGCGTGGCAGCGAAGTCATCGGCTGTCTCCTCGGGGTGACCAACCATGAAGAACGCGCCAACTTCGAGCCGATTGCGGCGCAACAGATCGACCATCTGCGGGATGAGCTCCACACCGTAATCCTTGCCGTACGCCTGCAGGATGCGCGGCGAACCGCTCTCGATGCCGATATACACCCGACGGCAGCCAGCCTCGCGTAAGGCCCCTGCGCGCACTTCATCGAGCGTGTCGATCCGCGACAGGCAACTCCAGGCCAAGGGAGGCAGGTTCTTCTTGATGCGGTCGCAAATTTCCAGCGTCCGCTGCGGCACGGCCGTGAACGTATCGTCGATGAAGCGGAATGCTCGAATGTGAAAGCGATCAACCAGATCGGCCAGCTCGGCCACGATATTGTCGGGCGTGCGCATCCCAAGTTTCTGTCCGTAGCTGCGCACGCAGAAATTGCAGGTATAGGGACAACCTCGGGCCGTTTGCACCACGGCGAACGGCGTTGGCAGCAGAAACTCGCTGTAGTGCCGCAAGTTGACCAGCGAGTAGTCGGGAAATGGCAGTTCGTCGATATGTCGCAGCCGCGAGCGATCGGGGGTGCTTTGCACGCTTCCGTCGGTGCCGCGATAGGTCAGGCCCAAGATGGCATCGAGCGGCCCGCCGGTGTCGAGCGCCTGGCCAAGCTCGAAGAAGGTATTCTCTGGCTCTCCGCGCAGCACGTAGTCGAGCTGGGCGGCGATCATGGTTTCGTTAGGGAACGTCGTGGGATAGTGTCCAAAGGCGGCCAGCTTGATCTGCGGCAGCGCGGTGCGAATGGCCAGGATGGCCTGCACGTCTTGCTCGAAGATCTCGAAGCCAGTAATGGTCAGCACGAAGTCGGCGCGAAAATCGCGCAGTCGCGTGACTACCTCTTCGATTGTCGCCCGCTCGGCGATCGCATCGATCACCAACACATCGTCATGTCGCCATTGGCGGGCGACGGCGGCCACTGACAATAGCTCCAGCGGTGGAAAAAGGAACACCGGCGAGTTGTACGAACACATATACCGCCGCACGACCGCGACCGGATGCGGCAGATTCACCAACGCCACGCGCATGACGAAACCTTGTTGTCGTGAGTGCCCACGAGCAGTCGTTGGACAACGCCAACTAAGATGCCAGAACCCCGTCCGCCGCCCAAACTTCCGACGAAACCGCAATCTATTCAGGCGGCCCACCGTGGTCAAGAAAAAAGCCCGCGTCGTCGCGCCAATTTCCGCGGCTTAGGATCGGCCGTAGCCTTCGAGAATGCGCCCCATATAAAAGGCCGCCGCGCCGAACACCATCATCAGCAGCATCGGCCCGGCGCCGATGGTGTTCTGTAGTTGCAGCACCATGGAGACGGGCAAGACCACCAGCCCGAAAACCTGCAGCGAGCGTCCGATCAAACGCATTGTGAATGCCTGGCCGTACGCGCCATCGTGAAAGTCAGCCGACCTCGATGGTCTCAGGCTCGCGCTCGTCGTACCCAGCCAGGTGCGTCTCGGAGTCGCTGGTGATGGGTCTAAGCTCTTTCTCGGTCGCCGCGTTAGCAACCGCCAAGGCCTGTGATCGCTCGGCTGCCAGGCGCGCTCGTCGCACGATGTACCAAAGATAGGCGCCGAAACCGCTCAACAGCAGGAACGGCATCGACATCATGAACAGAATGCTCCACATGAAACCGCGGATCGGATCGCCCATGCCGGCGTGCTCAGTCGACGCCAGCGCCTGCTTGCAGGCGGGGCACGCGTGAGCGGTGCCGGCGACCGATAGCGCCGCGACGAGCAAGACGCAGCACATCGACAAGCGACGACTCGACACCAGGCGCGATACGAAAGTTCGCAGATGGAGATTCAGGTTCGACATGATTCGACTTTCAAGATCGCGGCCGGCTGCAGGGCCACCCGCGACCAATCTAGCATAGCCGTCGCCGGTGCGCCGGGCCAGAGGTGATAGAGCATCAGATAGACAATCACGCCGGTGACTGACACGTAAAGCCAAATGGGGAGCGTCCAACGGGCCAGGCGGCGATGGGCCGCGCGGCGGTCGGCCAGGCCGAGCCAGATCGTGACGATTGCCAGCACCGGCACGCAGGCAGCCAGAACGATGTGCGAAATCAAGATCGCCAGATAGACGACGCGCACGACTGGTGGCCCCAAGAACGGCACGTGCCGCACTTGCCAATGGTAAACGAGATAACAGGCCAAAAACGCGATCGACACGCCGAAGGCCGACAGCATCGCGCGCTTGTGCGCTTGCTCGCGCCCCTGCCGGATCAGAACGTAGCCGACCACCAGGAGCACGGCCGCCGTGGCGTTCAATAGCGCGTTGACGGTCGGCAGGTCCTCGACCGAGAACGCCGCGAGAATCGGATCCAGGCCGCTGGCGCTCACGACGGTTCCTTGAGTAACTCGGCGACTTTCCGTATCAGCAACGTCATCTGCGCGCCGTCACTGACGAGGTAGCTGCCGCGCACGCGACCTTGTCGATCAACGAGCATCAACCGTTCGCTATGGGCCGCCGGCGCGGCAGCGACCTGGAAACTGTCATTGGCAATGTCCTTGATGTCGCGCATCGACCCCGTGAGGAACAGCCAGCGGTCGGTCGCACCCACGCGCTGCGCGTATGCGTTCAAAACCTCGGGCGTGTCGTGATCGGGATCGACCGTGATACTGACAAAACGCACCTCGGGATCGAGTTCTTTCTGCAAGTCGGCGATCGACTGGTTCATCTTCAGGCAGATGCCCGGGCAATTGGCGAAGAAGAAACTAGCCACCCAGACTTTGCCGCGCAAGCTGTCCGACTCGAAGGGCTCGCCATTGCGTTCGATGAGTGTGAAGTTCTCGACGGTGCGCTCCGCCGGTTCGACGCGCGCAATCGCCGGTCTTGTGTCGCCGGCATCTTGTGAGCAGCCGCCGGCTAGTGCGGCGAGCACGAGCGAAAACCACGGCATACGGCGATTCAACTTCTCGTACGTCATTTCCGCCAGTCCTCTACAACAAATCACCCCGCGTGGCGCGCCGTGCCAAGCGCACAGCGACCACCATCATTATGGCGGCAAATGCCCCGGTGACGAGCCAGCATGTGACGCTCGACGGCAAACCCGGCGGCAGCGATCCCTCGGGCATGCCAGTAGTCAGCAGGCGCCGCACGCCGGCGACGCCATAGCTTAGGGGGTTGACGCGCTGGAACCACGCCAGCGGACCCGACTGCGCGGCGAAGAACGCCCCCGATAGCATCCATAGCGGAAACAACAGCAGACTCATCACGGCATGAAAGCCCTGGCTCGAGTCAAGGCGCCAAGCAAAGGCGAACCCCATCGCCGTCAACGCGACCGAGAGGAGCAGGAGCATCAAGGCGAGTGAGGCGACCGTTGCCGCGTCGAGCCGCAACCCGAACATCCAGCCGGCCGGCACGAGCACCAAGGCCTGCAACAAGGCCAACAGCGCACCACCGGCGACTTTGCCAGTCACCAGTGCCCAACGCGGCACGGGGGCGACTAGCACTCCTTGCAGGAACCCCTCGCGGCGGTCCTCGATCAGCGAGATTGACGTGAAGATCGACGTGAACAGCACTACCAGCACCAGCGTCCCGGGAAAGAAAAACTCGCGGTAGGTGAGCCCCTCGGCGCCAGGCATGGCGAACGTCGGTCCGAAGCCGGCCCCGAACAGAATCCAGAACAACGCCGGCTGACCGATCGCGGCCGCCACGCGGTTCGGCTGCCGCACGAAGCGCACCAGTTCGCGCCAACAGAGCGTGCCGGCTGCCAGCCAGGGCGCGGGCTGCGCGGACGAACTTGCGACGCGGTGCGAGACGTGCCCGGCGGTACTCATCAGGCCGCCTCCGACGCACCGCCGATGCCGTCGTAGCGATGTCCGGTGCGCGCAATGAAGACGTCTTCCAAGGTCGGCTGGGCAACGGTGATCGCGCGCACGCGGCCGGGAAGTGCCTCGACGATGCGCGCGATCGCCTGATGGGCGTCGGGTAGCTCAAAGCGCACCCGGCCATCGATCACGCGAGCATCGACCGCCAGCCGCGCCGATAGTTCGTGAGCGAGCGTCTGCGGATCATCTGTTTCGATCGTCACGCTGTCACCGCCGATCGTGCGGCGCAGCGCATCGGGGGCGTCGAGCGCCACCAGCCGGCCGGCATCGAGAACTGCCACGCGATCGGCACGGGCTGCTTCGTCCAAAAGATGCGAGGTGAGCACAACGGTTACCCCGTCGGCGCGTGCCAGTTCGTCGAGGCGTTCCCACAACTCCGCGCGAACGGCGGGATCGAGCCCCGTAGACGGCTCATCGAGCAACAGCAGTCGCGGGCGGTGCAACAGGGCTTTGGCCAGCTCGACGCGCCGCCGCAGCCCGCCCGAGAGCGTGGCCGCACGATCGCCGGCGCGATCACCGAGCGCGAAACGTTCAAGCTCCTCATCAATGCGCGCCGCGAGCGTCGCGCCGCGCAGACCATACAGACGCCCTTGGTGCTGTAGGTTCTCGCGCACGGAAAGTTGCCGATCGAGACTGCCCGTTTGAAAGACGACGCCGATCTGTAGCCGCACGACCGGCGTCTCGCGCGCGACGTCGTGGCCGAGCACCTTGATCGTGCCGCTCTGTGGCGGAACGAGAGTCGACAACAGACGAAAGAGCGTCGACTTGCCGCTGCCGTTGGGGCCCACCAGCGCAAACCGCTCCCCGATGGCTACGGTTAGCGAAAGGTCGGCGAGCGCCAAGCGTGGCCCGTAGCGGTGCGAGACCCCTTGAATCTCAATGGCACCGGGGTCCGTCATCGCGGTCGCTCAGATGAAAACGCGCGCGTTAGTGATCGGCGTGATCCGCGTGCGCGTCGTCGGCATGCGGAGCCGCGGGCATCGCCATGTTGGCCAAGCGCTCCGGGGAAGGTACGCGGCCACCGAAGGCCTCGCGGTTGCGCAGCCCGATGTCGGGCACGAGCGCCAATACCAGAAAGATCGACATGAATACCGGAGGCACGGTGAGGACGTATTTCCAACTCGCTTCGTATTTCACGTGCATGAAGAACAGGACGACCAACAGCGCCTTGGTGCAAGAGACCGCCATCATAAAGGCCCAACCGACTGCGGGTTGATCGTGAAACGGCCAGCGCACGGGCCAGTCGGCATAGGTCCAGAAGCTGGCCCCTGTGAGCACGCATAGCGCGCCGAAGACCGCCAAATACTTACCGATGCCGGCATGGTCGTCGTGATGCGCGCTGCCGTGCTGCGTGCCGTGTGGCGTGGGGGAATGAGCGGCGTGGTCCATCGTGGCAGTTCTCGTGAGTTGTGCGGTTGCGAAGCAGGCCAGCGGCTACCAGCTTATCCGCGCCGACCGCGTGCAGCCTAGAACAAATAAAGCAGGGGAAAAAGGAAGATCCATACCAAATCGACAAAGTGCCAATACAAACCGATGTTCTCGATCACGCCGGCGTTGGCGGCGCCAATTCGCATGAACAAGATGAATACGAAGAAGATCAAGCCGACCAGCACGTGCATGGCGTGAAAGCCGGTGAGCAAAAAGTAGGTACTCGCCCACATGTTGCCGCCGGGAATCATGATTGGCAGCCGCAGCCAGGGATACTCGTCGTTGAGCCCCTTCGGGTGCTCGCCGTGCGAAGCGGTTTCTTCCGGCGGCACCGTTCCCTCGGGAATCGCGACCGGGTGTTCGTCGGGATGGGGCATGATCTCGTTGGCGATCGCCTGCAACTGCGCTGTGTTGGCGTCGGCGTTGTTCACTTCAAAGAGCTTGCCCGTCAACGGAGTTAATGCTGCCGGCGTACCAGGGAGCGGACCGTCGGCAGGACTGCGCAGCAGCAGGTCGCAGATCAGCATATGCTCCTTTTCAGCGTCAGTTACGTCGTTTCCCTTAACGATCAGCGGTGCCTTGATCTCGGCCAGCCGCGTGCGGACCGCCGAAGCGTAGTAGATGTCGGGCTTTTCGTAGATCTGACTGTGCGGTAGCGCCGGGTAAATACCGTGTGCGAACTTGGCGTTGTACTCATACGCCTTCACGCCCAAAAAGACGCTGCCCAGCGCCAGCGTGACGAACAGCCAAAACTTGGCCGCGCCTTCGCGATTACGCTTCGCCATCTCGAGCGACACGACGATCGTCACGCTCGAACAGATCAGCACAAACGTGTTGAATGCGCCAATCGGTTCGCTGAGGTGCACTTCGTGTGGGCGGGGCCAGACGAACGCTCCGAACCGCAGCACGATATAGGTGCCGATCAAGGCCGCGAAGAACATGATCTCCGTAGACAGAAACAACCACAGAATCAGCTTGCCGTTCAACAGCGGCAACGCTGGCTGATACTCGAGCTTCAGATGACCATGCCCGTGATTGTGGTCGTCGTGGTGGGCGTGACCGTGCGCAGCGGCGGCAAGCGACATTGTTAGTTCAACCGTTGAGTCTGGCGGAGGATGGTTAAATCGTTGAGTTGCGGGGTCGTCTTGGTGGCGAGCGCGTCGGGTGCGCTCGTTGCGGACGGCTGGCTCGTAGCTCTCAAGGGGGCCAAGGCCAAGGCGACTAGCACGAGCGGCAAGTAGACCAGCGAGGCACGCAACAAGCGGCGGGCCGAGCGGTCGTCGGTTCGATAAAAGAACGCCAGTGCGGCGGCCGTGTAGATCAACCCCAACAACGCGGCGCTGCCTGAGTACCACGTTGAAACGCCCGAGCCGATCGCCGGCACCAGACTGACGGGGACCAGTGCCCACGCGGCCAAGAACGCCTGCGCACCGGTGCGCCGGCCACTGGGATCGATCACCGGTAGCATCCGCAAGCCAGCCGCCGCGTATTCGTGTCGGTACAGCCAGGCGATGGCCATGAAGTGCGGAAACTGCCACAGGTACACGATCAGAAAGAGGGTCCCGGCCAACAAATCGAACTGGCCGCCGACTGCCGTCCAGCCGATCAGCACGGGTAGCGCGCCAGCGATGGCGCCGACCACGGTGTTCAGGACCGAATAGCGCTTGAGCGGCGTGTAAACGAGCGAATAGAGAGTCCAAGTCAGCAATGCGACCAAAGCGGGGCCCGGGCCGACGGTCAGTTGCAAATACGCGACGCCGGCCAAGCCTGTGGATGCCGCAAACACACCCACCTCAAGACCGTTTATGCGCCCTGCGGCCAGCGGCCGGTCCGCGGTTCGCCGCATGTGGCGATCGCTGGCGCGCTCGAGCCACTGATTGATGGCGCTCGCGCTCGCGGCGACCAGGGCGGTGCCAATCAGTGCATGTAAGAGCGCCATCGGGGAGGGTGTACCCCAAGCACCCAGCCAGGCGCCGACCGCGACCGTGACGAGCTCCATCACGGCGATGCGCAGCTTCGCCAGCTCAGCGTAATCGCGTAGGCGCGACCAGGCGTGCGAGTGGCGGCGGACATACGCCAAAGCCCAGGCGGTCATCGCGCCACCTCCATCGCGCTCGACGCGGCCAGCGGCCAGGTGACAGCGACGAGCAACTCCCGTGCATCGCGCTCGGCAGCTTTTGCGCCACGCAATGCGCCGTGGTGCACGGCACCTGACGATCGCGTAACCGGCGCCAGCCAGCGCCACGCGCGCAGCGAAACAACCAGGGCCGTGGCCACGATCAGCGAGCCCGTCGCCTGATGCGCGGTGATGACGAACGATTCGTATAGTCCCTGCGCGTGAATCGTGTGGGCGGCCGACCAGCCGAACCGCTCAGTCCAAATCGGCCAGCCGTAGTTGAACACCCAGGTCATCACGCCCAGCACGGGTTGCACTGCCAACAGGACCATCAGCAGCCAGGCGGGGCGACGCACCAGGCCAGGCACGCCCGCTTTGCCGACGGCAACGACCAGGAGCACGGCATGCCAGACGAGCACCGCTGCCAGTCCGATATGAAACCAAGCGAGCGCCCGGCCGGCGCTGGGTGCGGCCGAAAGCGACAGGTGCCGCAAATTGGCGCCGACGAACAATTGCGCGTATGCCAACAGCGAAGTTAAAACAGCCAGCCGCTGCACGCGGCCAGTCGCCGCGCTCGTGGTGGCCGGCTCAGAGCTTTGCCAACGCGGCGCCGTCACGATGACGAGCCCCGCGATCAAGCAAAAAAACGCCGGACCAAACGAACCATGAATCATCGCCAACGTTCGCTCGTTGAGCAGCACGCGGGCGCCCCCCAGCGAACCTTGCACAATCACCGCCGCCAACGCCACCCAGCCAAGCCACCGCACCGACTGGCGGCGGTCACCGCGCCACAAGCCCACGGCCATCGCGATCGTGAGAATTCCGACCGCCGCACCTAGCAACCGATGACCGTGCTCGATAAACACGTCGAACGGCCCGTAGAACCACGTCTGCCATGGGTACAAAAACAGGTTGTAGCCGTACGTGTTGGGCCAGTCGGGCACAGCCATGCCGGCGTCTTGCGTAGTCACCAGCCCACCGACCCAAACCAGCGGAAACGTCGCGCAGGCAGTCGCCAGGGCCAGCCGATGCGGCCAGCGCGAGGCGACGGCGTTGTCGAGCGACGCGGGCGTCATGTGGGAACTTCTCAGTGACCGTGTTGGGCCTGACCTTCCCCTTCGACCGGCGGGTCGGTCTGCGGGAAGTAGTCTTCGGCCGCGTGGGGCGAGCTGTATTCGTAAGGCCCGCGGTGCACGACAGGCTGGAAGTCGAAGTTGCCGTGACCCGGCGGGCTGGGCGCCTGCCATTCGAGCGAGTTGGCGTGCCAGGGGTTGCGGCCGCAGCGCGGCCCATAGAACAAACTATAGAAGAAATTCGCGACAAAGATCAATTGCGAGGCCCCCATGCCTAGCGCGCAGATCGTCATGAACTGATTGAGCGTTTGCGTTGGGGCGAAGATCTCGAAGTGATAGGGATCGGCATAGCGGCGCGGAAAACCGGTTGTCCCCAGAATGTGCATCGTGAAGAACGTGCCGTTGAAGAAAATAAACGAGAGCAGGAAGTGGACCTTGCCCCAGAACTCGTTCATCGTGCGGCCGAACATCTTGGGGAACCAGAAGTAGATCGCGCCGAACACGCCGAACGCCGTGCCGCCAAACAGCACGTAGTGAATGTGGCCGACAATGAAGTACGTGTCGTGAATAAAGATGTCGACCGGCGTGGCCGCCATGAAGATGCCCGACAGCCCGCCAATGATGAACATCGACACGAACGACAAGGCAAAGAGCATCGGCGTGGTGTATTGAATGCGGGCTCCCCAGATGGTCCCCAGCCAATTGAAAGTTTTGATCGCGCTGGGCAGCGCGATCATCATGGTCGACACCATGAAGGTCATGCCCAGGGCGGGGTTCATGCCCGACATGAACATGTGGTGCCCCCAGACGATGAAACCCAGCCCGGCAATGCCGGCAATCGAGTAAACCATCGGCTTGTAGCCAAACAGCGGCTTGCGGGCGAAGCAACTGATCATGTCGGAGACCATGCCCATCGCCGGCAAGATCATGATGTACACGGCCGGATGGCTGTAGAACCAAAACAAGTGTTGCCAGAGCAGCGGCTGCCCGCCGCCGGCCCCGGCGCTCTCGCCGTTGACGATCAACCCCTCGGGAACGAAGAAACCGGTCCCCAGCAGGCGATCGGTCAGTTGCATGAACAAAGCGGCCGTCAGCACCGGCAAGGCGAAGGCCTGCAACACTGCCGTGATGAACATCGCCCAGATCGTCATCGGCAGGCGGAACATCGTCATGCCGGGAGCCCTCATCTGGATGATGGTGGTCATGTAGTTGACCGACCCCATCATCGACGAGACGCCAACCCAGATCAGGCCGAAGAGCCACAGCGTCTGACCGAGATGGCTCCCCGGCGCGGCGCTGCGCACGCTGGACAGCGGAGGGTAGCCGGTCCAGCCGGCGGCCGCGGCCCCGCCTTCAACGAAGAACGACCCGATCATGCAGACGAACGCCGGCCACATGAACCAGTAGCTCAGCATGTTGAGCGTGGGAAATGCCATGTCGTCCGCGCCGATCATCAGCGGAATCAGAAAGTTGCCGAACGCGCCCGCCAGGATCGGGATGATCACGAAGAAGATCATCACCGAGGCGTGCATCGTGACCAGCATCGTGTAGAACTCGGGAGAGATCTGGCCCCCTTCGGCCGAAAACAGCATGCGGCCGACGAGCGGCATTTCGCTCCACGGCCAGGCCAATTGCCAGCGCACCGCCAAGGCCAGCAGCCCGCCGACGACGAACCACAGCAAGGTCGAAAACAGAAACTGGACGCCGATCACCTTGTGATCGATCGAAAACACATAGGTGCGCAAGAACGTCAGCGCGCCGTTGGGCTCCCGCGTGTGTGCCGCGGCGTGTGAACCAACTGTGGTGGTGCTCATTGCGTGGCCTTTTGCTCCGCGGCGCGTTGTTTCAGCCAGGCGTCGAACGCTTCCCGCGACTCGACGGTCAGACGCCCCTTCATCTTGTAATGCCCCCACCCGCACAGCTCGGCGCAGACGATTTCATAGGTGCCGGTTTCGCGGGCCGTGAACCACATGGGAATCTTGTTGCCAGGAACGGCATCCTGCTTGATGCGCAGTTGTGGCACGAAAAAGTCGTGCAGCACGTCCATGCTCTTCAGGTTGAGCACGATCTGTTCATTGACCGGCAGGTGCAAGTCGTTGACGCCGTGAATGTCGTCCTCGGTACCCAACTCGCCGTCGGGGCCAGGGTAGCGAATGCGCCACTCGAACTGCCGCCCAGTGACCTCAACGATGGCGGGCACGTTCGGCGTGCGCATCTTGGCATCGGCCCAAGCGTTCATCTGGTAGATGGCGATGAACAACAGCGTGGCCGCTGGCACGATCGTCCAGATGATCTCCAGGTTGTGGCTGCCGTGCGAGAACTTCACCGGATCGCGGTTCGTACGGCCGTCGTAGCGCCACATGAACCAGAACAGCACCACTTCCGTGGCGATGAACACCACGCCCGTCAGATACAAGCAAAACTTGAACAAGTGGTCGATCTTATAGCCGTGCTCCGAAATATCGGGCGGCAGCCAATAACCCGATAGCGGCGCCAGCGCGAAGCACAACACCCCCAGGATCGGCACCAGCAAGAACAGCAGGCTCCAGAATTTTCCCACGACATCGACCTTTGGCTGAGGGGGCTGGCTCGCTCGACGGGCTAATCAATGCGTTGCCGGAGCGGGTCTAAGGCGCTTGTGCCACGCTGGGCTGCGTGGGCTTGGCCTCGCCCGATGCTTCGTACGGTAGCGACAACACGTAGTTCACGATGTCCCAAATCTGCCCCGGCTGCGTCAGCACGTTGCCGGCTGCCGGCATTGGCGTTCCCTTGATGCCGACGTGAATGCGGCGATACAAATCGGCCGGGCGGCGGCCGCCGCGGTAGATACCCAGCCGCAAATTGCGCGGCCGCAGCTCCTGCTTTGGCAATTCCCACAGGGCGATTTCAGGTTTGGTGTTGGCCGGCTTGGCCTTGTTCCAGTCGTCGAACAGCTCTTCGCCACCGCCGTCACCCAGTGCCGTTAGTCCGTGACACTTGATGCAGTTGGCGGTCTTGCTGTCGCGGAACAACACCCGCCCGCGCTCGACCGAGGCTTGCCACTCAGCGGTGCCTTCGGCCGGAAGAAAGGGGGGAATCGCCTCCTGATTGGGCACTACGATGGTGTCCACGGCGGCCGTCCAGAGCGATGCGCGGTCAGCGGCTTCACTCTTCAGCCGCTCGGCGAGGGCCGTCGCCTGCTCCTGCTGCTTGGCGGCGTCGGCCTTCAGGTCGATCGGCTCAAGCTCTTCGCCTTCGAACGCCGCATTCAGAAGTGTTTCGGTCTCGCCACGAATGCTCAAGTAGATGACGTACTCGATCAGCGCGTCGACCTCGAACTGCGGCAGCGTGGCGAACGACGGCATCGCGGTGCCAGCCAGCCCCTCGCGAATCGTCCGCTCGAGGTCGGCACGCGTCGGCTTCATTCCCGGGCCCGTCGATGTGAACTTAAAGACGCCCGGTCGGTAGTCGCGCGGGTAGGGATTCAAGAACAGCGCCGTGGGGCCGGCGCCGTCGCCCGAGATTCCGTGGCAGTGGGCACAGTGCTTGCGATAAAGCCCATGCTGTTGACCCGATTGGTAACTGGCAACCGGGCCCGCGGCACGGCGCAGCCTGGCGATATCGAGCCCCAAGTCGGAGGGAGCGAACGGCTCGTCAGGTGTGCCAAAGCCGGCCGTCAATAAGTCGACGACGAGCTGCTGGCGGACCTTCTCGTTGGCAATGGCGACTTTGCGATCTTCGCGAAACTGCTTGCTTTCTTCGCTCGTCTTGGCCTCATCGGCTTGTACTTCATACGAAGCGAATGTCGGGTCGCGCCCATCCATGTTGAGACGAAACCGGGCGGCGTCCGACTGGCCGCAACCGACCAGCGCGGCGCCGCAGGCCAAGAACGCCAACGCCCGAAACAGATTTCGCGGAGCGTGCAGATTGCTCATCGTAGCATTCGCCCAGGCGGCCGAGCGCGTGGCCTCGGCGGCGAGTCGGGGAAACGATTCTCTAGTGCTTAAACGTCGTCGAGGTCTCGTTCGAAGCGCGCTTCGCGCAGACTATTTGAAAGCCGAGGCCGGCAACTGGATTACTCCCAGGTCTACCGCTTCGTTCTCGCCCAGCTTGCGTTTGATGATCCCTTTGCCGTCAGTGAGGCCCGAAACCACGAGTGCCCCGCGGGCTCCCGAGGCGCTTTCGTGCCAGAGCTGGATTTCGAGATCCTCGCCGTCGGGAATGTTCGCGATCGAGAACTTGCCTGATGCGTCGCTGACCGCGAAATACGGATTGTCGCGCGGAATGATGTAGGCCTTCATCCAGGGGTGGATGCTGCACGTCGCCGGCACCGGCACGTTCTGCGGGCGCCCAAAGGCGTAGTCTTGCTGGCCTCCCGGTGGAAGCAGGGGGTTCACGGCGGTATCGGCCGGTGGCGAGATTTGCGTGTTATGCCCGACCCCCGCCTCGCTGTTCTTGAGCACCACCGGTTGCTTGACCACGACGGGCAACACGTGGGTGAGAAACATGCAGTTTTTCTGATCGAACACGGCAGGCTCCGAGGCGGCCTGGGCCAGCGACTCGTGCGTGCGCGACACCTTGCGCACGAATACCAGCACGTTCTTGATCCCCTTCGACTGGGGATCGACCACCAGCGACTCATCCTGGATGCCGTTAGGGTTACAGGTGGGGGCATCCTTGCCTCCCGTAGGCAGCAGCTTGGGAGCCGGAGGCGTCCCCTCGAACACAAACGAACCTGTCAGCGAGCCCCAGCCAGTGCCGGTAGGCGTGGCAGCGGTTGTGGCTCCGCTTGCGGCTTCGGCTTCCGCGGTGCTCGACGAACCGAGCTCCTTGCGGACAGCGTCTACCACGTTGGCCTGCGCCAGCGGCTGATCCGAGCTGCTACGGCCGCAGCCCACCACAAGTGCCATGCACAGCACTGCGCCTGCCGTCAGTGCCCAATCTCGTCGCGCATTTGTCATCATCTTTTGGCTCTCGGTAGCGGGCGTAATGGCTCGAGCAACTTACTTCTTAAACAGCGCCGCGCTCAACTTGATGGTCCCCAGATCGTTGTCGCCGGCGTTGACCTTTTGCTTGAACTTGCCCTTGGGCCAGCCTGTGTGCTCCAGGTAGCCGGCCTTCTCGTGCCAGGCCTGGAACTCGAGGTCGCCGGCTGGCAGGTTCTTGATCTCAAACGTGCCGTCGGCGGCCGAAACGGCGAAATACGGGTTGTCGCGCACCAGCACATGGGCCTTCATCCAGGGATGGATGTTGCAGCTCACCGGGAATGGCAAATTCTGCTGGCGACGAAACGTATGCGTGAACTCGCCGGACGGCGGCAGTAGCGGGTTGATCGCCGTGTCGCCCAACGGCGCGACATTCGTATTGTGGCCGCACGTGTCGGAGTTCTTGATTAACAGCGTTTGCGTCAGCCGCAGCACGACAATGTGCGGTTCGAAATGGCAGGTCTTGTTATCGATGACCACGCTGTCCTTGGCCGTCTTCTCATAGTCGGGATGGACGGCGGGTTTCGGCGTGCGCAGATACAAAACGATGTTGGCCAGCCCCCCGTCGGCAGCGACGACGAGCGATTCATCGTTGTGTTTGACCTTGCAGCACTCAGGATCCTTGTCGATCCGCAGCGCCACGGGAGCAGGCGACGGTCCGTCGTAGACGAACTTGCCCTTGAGCGTCCCCCACTGCTGGGCGGCGGCCGTCGAGGTCCAAAGTGCCGCTGCGACGACGACCGCTGGCAGGCATATCAAATGACGTGTCATGCTAGGTTCCCCCCAAGGGTTTCACGCGGTTGATTGAGGCGCCGCAGGGGAATCTGGTCCACCTGCGGCCCGGCAGAAAATCGGCCTTATTATAAGGCTTCGCTGGGTGCTTCTGGACCGGGGCCAAATTGTCGCACCCTCATAGCGAAACCGTTACTGTAAATCGAGTTGCACGCTTCTCGGCGGAGCCACGCCCGGGCATTACTCGCCCCCCGCCGCCTGCCCGGCGGCCTCGGGAGGCGCCGCCTGAATCATCGGGCGGATGCTCGTGCGATCCTTCATGAACACGTCGTAGTTCATCAGCAGATCGACCACCCCCTGCAACTGCTCTTCGCTCGTCCCCTCGAAGATGTCTTGAGCAATTGGCTTGTCGGGCGGAATGTTGATCGGCATCACCGTCGTCGGAATGATTCTCGGTGGATTGGCGACCCAGTCGCGGACGAAGTCGGGCCGCAGCCGACGATAGACGCGGTCCAAATTCGGCGCCATTGCGTACACGCTCCCGTCGGGGACGAAATCGCCCAAGTGATGACACTTCACGCAGTAGTTGCCGTTGGTGACGATCTTCATCGCATCGGCCAGGCGATTGGGATGCGTCGCTTCGGCCGCCGCCAGGTGCGCGCCGCGCGTCCGCGGATCGATCGCATACGGATACTCCGCGCCGTCGGCCGCGGCGAAGTAATCGACCAGCTTGCTTGCTTCGTCGGTCGAGAGGTTAAACTTCGGCATCCGCAGCACCACGGCCGGGCGGATCGACACCGGGTCGAGCAAGAAGTCGTGCAGCCAGGCGGGCTGCACCTTGCGCCCCTCGCCCACCAGTGGCGGCGGCAGCCAGCCCCAGGCATCGGTGTCCTTGAAGTTCGGGTTTTCCTCGCGCCCGGTCGCCAGCACCGACGGATAAATCAACCGCGACAGGTAGCCGCCCCAAGCGGGACGGGCCGAAACCAATTGCGGCTTGGCGACGCCC
Source organism: Pirellulales bacterium (assembly GCA_019745975.1). Lineage (GTDB taxonomy): Bacteria > Planctomycetota > Planctomycetia > Pirellulales > JAEUIK01 > JAIESQ01. The sequence continues at coordinate 52,434 of JAIESQ010000028.1, read as the reverse complement.
AACTGCGTGCCCGACGTATACGCGTGTCCTGCAATCGGCTTGTTCTGCCAGAGCGTGAAGAAGTAGAGGGGGTTTTCGTTCTCGTCGACGTCTTCGACGAAGTTCCCTTCGGCGTCGACCATCGGCTGGCCGGCAATGTCCGCTGAGCCCAATCCGCGGTGATCAACTTTGGCCGAATCTTCGAGCGTGGCGGGGTCGAAGTGCGGCGCCAAGAAGGCGTAATCGTTGAGCTCGGCGGGCGGCGGGAATTGCTGTGGATCGTACTCGAATTGCCAGTGCGGCATCTCCAGCGTGTGGCAGCCGCCACAGTTAAACTTCTCGAGAACGTGCTTGCCTTCGTTGATCGCCTGCTGCCGTGGCGACGCGCGATAGACATACTGCGCCGCCGGTGGTTCGGCCAGCAGCCCAAGTACAAACGTCATCACCGCCTCGACCTGGTCGGGCGTGAAGTTGAACTTCGGCATCCGCAGCCGGTCGTTGTAGTCCTTATTCTCGGTCTTCTTGTAGTCGTAGCTGCGCGGCTCGCGGATCTTGTTCCACAAAAAGCCCATGCGGTGGTGATGCCCTAGCTCGTGCAGGAGCAAACCATCGGGGTCGAACCGTTTGAGCTCGTCGGCTTTGCGTGCCCGGAACGCGTCGAGCCCCTCGGGCGTATCTTCCGACGCGTGCTCGGCGTGACCGTGTTCGCCAGTGCCATGCCCGCCTCCGTGAGCGTGCTCGATCCAGGCGATGTACTGGTCGATCTGCTCGAAGGCCAGTTTGTCGGCCTCTTTGCGGCCCCAGTCAGCCAGCCCAGTGCCGATCGGCTTCGTGGTCTCGTAACCGGGGATGTCATGGCAGCCGGTGCAGCCGTACTTCGAGATCGCCTTGCGGCCGATATATTCGAACTTCTTCTCGGCGGTCAGTGGCGCGGTCAGCTCGCGTTCGTCAGCCGGCACGTCGGCAGCGCGATCGGCCGGAATCCCTTCTTTCAGATATTTTTCCGCCTGCACTTCCGTGAAGGCCTTTTTCAGGTGCAAGAGCACCAGTTCGTTCAGATCGGCTTCGGCCGGAAGCTGCTCAGGGACGAGCGGCTTGTACTCGGCGTCGCCGTCGCGCGGCGCCAACAGGTAGGCAGCGATGTCGGCCGCCGGGTCGGTCACGCGATCCTGACCGTCGATCTTCTGCTTGATCGGCTCGAGGAACAGGTTCGGCATCAGCGTGCGCGGATGATAAGCCGTTGGCTCGCGCAGCCAGGTGTAAAGCCAGCGCCTCCCCGCTTCGCTGGTGAGCTTGGCCGACAGCCGGCCCAGCGCGGGTCCCTGATCGGCTTGTGCCGTGGGGAAATCGGGGTGCTGATGGCAGGCCAGGCAGCCGCGCGTTTCGAACAGCTTGCGGCCGCGCTCGGCCGAAGGTTCCTCGGTCACGCCTGCCGGGCGGTCGAGGTATTCGAATGGCTGGCTATGCCCCAGCAAGTACTGCGTGATCGCGCGGATTTCGATCGGCTCAAAGCGCTCGGCGTCCTTGAGTCCTTTCGACTCCTCGATCTGCTCGTGCCCAGCCGCATCGGTCTCGACCACTGGCACAAGATGATCCCACAGACCGAAGAATTGCGGCATGCGGGTCGACGGCCGGAAGTGCCTCGGCTCGCGAACCCAGTCGTAGACGAAGTTGAAATCGACCTTGCTCTTCAGGTGCCGCAGGCTGGGGCCGACTTTGCGCATCTTGCCGGGGATTTCCTCCGGCGCGCCTAGGATGCTCAGCAACTGGAACGACGGGGCCGATAGCTTCGGCGGCTCTTGTCCCGCCTCTTCTTGCTTCTCGGCGGCCCGCGTCTCATCGGCCCGCAACAACTCACCCAACCGCGCCAGCGCGGTGCGATCGTATGGATTGGTGATGAGCGTCTCGGAGAGCTGTTTTTCCTCCTCACTCACGCCCGGGTCGGTCAGCAACTGTTGGGCCGCGGCCGCAATATTCGGCTCGCTGCGCAGATCGGGGCCGATCCGCTTGTTCGGGCCGTCGAAGCCGTTGATTTCATGACAACCGAAACAACCGTATTGTCGAACGAGGTGGAAGCCTTCCATCAACTTGGCGGCCGGCGGCTCGGGAAAGCGAGCGCTCGGCTCCAGCTCGCCGAGATCGTGATGGCACTTTAAGCAGGTGCTTTCGGCGAACCGCTTGGGGAACATCGGGAACCACCAATCGTGGTTGAAGTGGTACCCGTGCACGCGCGACCATTCCTCGCGCTGCAGTTCGCTGTTGGGGGAGTGCGAAGCCCATTGAAACGTCGTGGCGTTGCCTTGCCCGTCGTGGCAAATCGTGCAGCCCATCTTGGCCGAACTGTGCGGACTGGCGTCGCCGACAAAAAGGTCGAGCCGGGGATGCGAGCTGAACGGCTGCGCCGCGCCGCGCCGCACATGCAAGGTCAGCGGCTGGCCCCAGGTGACGGCTGACAACAGTGCGTTCTCGGCTTGCTGCAGCGAGAGAATATCCAAATCGTTGACGCGTTCGATCACGTCGCCGGCGCGCAACCCCGCCGGGGGCTGATACACCACCGCATCGCCATGCTGCAACGTCCCCGGCGGATTCTGCGGCGCGAGCGCAGGGACTACGCCCGGCGCCACGCGCGCGGCTTTGGCGGCCGCTTGATCGGGCCACACAGCCTGAATCGCCACGCTCCCCTTGCGTAACTTGTCGGCCAGCTTCATGCCATAAACGGCCTCGACCGTAGGCTCAGCCGGCTTATCTGCTTCGCCTTGCGGGGGCGCTTCAGGCGTGGCGAGCGTAAATGTGAGAATCTCCGCGCCGTGGTACGCCGGATCGACTGCCGAGCCGGGGGCCGTGAGATTGATCCCTTGGTGGCAGGTGGTGCAGCGATCGAACCGGGCCACGTCGCGGAAATTGATGTTCGTCGTCAGTTGCGGCAGCCAGATCTGATTGACCTTCAGCGGCCGGCCGAAGGCGTCGATAATCGGCATCTCGAGCACGCGCTCTCCCCAGCTACGCTCCTCGGCCTGCTCGGCCTTGGCGAGCTGCTTGGGTCGCTGCTGAAAATCGTCGATAGCTTTCTGAGCTGCCGTCTCGCTGGTCGTTGCTTCGGCCAGCGCCTGTTCGAGGTTCTTGCGGTAGGTGTTCGCGGCCTGGCTGTCGAGCGTCTGCGTTTCGACGATCGCCCGGACATCATTGATCTTCTGTTGCAGGCGATCCATGTCCGCCTGCGACACGTTATCGCGCGTGCCGATGTCGTAGTCGCTGATGGCCACGTTCAAATCGGCCCTCGTCGCTTTGAGAATGTCGGCCAGCTTCGTCTCTTGATGGCGGGCCGCGACGATGATGCCCGACAGGTTCTTGACCAGCATTCCCCGACGATCGGCACGCAGATCGTCGTCGGTAGCTTCTTGGAGGGCCTTGTACTGGGCGAGAATGTCGTCGACCAGGCCTTGATTGGCCTCATCGCGCGCGACCATCAACTGGCAAAATCGCTCGATCGGCTCGGGTGGCGGCACTTCGCGCCGCGCCGCGGCCAATTTGTCGTTCAGCTCGTCCTGCTGCTTCTTGAACTCGCCGGTTTCCAGTTCCGCCAGGCGGGCATTGATCGACCACACCTGCACGTCGCGGAAATCGCGCTGCAGTTGCATCCATTCGCGGTTGTGATCGTCCGCGAGCATCCAGATCGTGCCGACCAGCAAGCCCAGCGACGTCAGTCCGAAGATGACGTGCATCAGCTTGACGTCGCGCCAGGTGGATTCTGTCGCTGGCATGAGAAACGCCTATTCTTTCGCGGTTGTGACTTTCAGCGCGCGGGCTTTCAAAACGTGCCTGCCTAAAAATTGAGGAAATACTCGTCGATGTGCACGATGTACTTGAGGTTGAACACCCAGCGCAACACCATCTTTAGCGGCAGGGCAGCCATGAACAAAAGCAGATTCGACATCAGCATGTAACGAATGAAGCCCATCCGCGCGAAAAACTTGCGGAACACGGTCATCGCCAGAATCGGCGGCAGCAGCACGAAGTACACCGCCAGACCCACGAAGCCCACGCACTCGCGTTTGAGGATGTAGCCGAGTTGCACTAACGTGCCCGAGTCCGACGGCGCTTTCGGCAGACCGCTGTCGAGCAGGTCGACCCAGAAGAACTGCGACAGGTCCTTGTTATTCAGGGCCAGCACTTTGTGGGGGTCCCAATATTCGTAAGGACCGAAGAAGTTCCAGTTCGGCCCGCGCAAGAACGTGCCCAAAATGATCAGCGTGATCCACAGCTCGAGAAAGCCAAGCTGAAAGATGATGTAGCCGAACGGCCGCTCGGCGATCGTGTAATAGCCGTTCCCCTTCTTGTTGAAGTCCAGGAACGGGATCGCCATCAGGCCCACTAAGACCAGGCTCGGCAGCACCACGCCCGCCATCCACGGGTCGTAATAGACGAGCATCTCCTGCAGGCCGAGGAAGTACCACGGCGCCTTGGAAGGATTGGGCGTCTTGACGCTGCTGGCCGGCGCTTCGAGCGGAGCCTTCAGACCGATGGCCCACACCAACAACAGCGCTGTCAGCGCGATCATGCAGATCAGTTCGGTGTAGACGAGGTCGGGCCAGACCAGGACCTTTTCCGAGTCCTCTTTCTCTAGCGGCGGCAAGCCTTGCGCGAGACGGTCATCATTGAGCACCGCCTTGTAGGTCGCCAGCCACGTGAAAAAGCCTAAGAGGAAGATCAAGCCCACGATCGGCACGTTATCGGGCTTGGTGACGATGAGCGAGAAATTCGGGTCGGTCATCGACAGCCCCATGAACAGCAGGGCCAGGTTCAGCGACACCCAGGCGACCGCCGGCTTCGTGAAGAACCGCCGAAAGACGAAGAAAATCACCAGCACCGCGGTGGTGCCGAGCGTATAGATGACCGGCCCCGTGTTGGCGTTGACGAAATCCTTGAAACTCTGCGGCAGCCCCAGTACGCGGGTTCCACCGCCATAGGCAATTCCGGAGAGAACCACGAATCCGCCACCGAACAACACGACCAGCAGGGCTGCTTCGAGCCAGCGCCCCAAGCGGCGCCACAGATAGAGCGCCGCCACGGCGTTCATGATCGACAGCACCAGGTAGTAGCTGCCGAGAAAGCCCTGGATGCTCTCGTAAAAATGAGGATCGTGTCCGTGCATAGTGCAACCGTTGGCAATCGGTTAAGCCCAAGGTTGCGGTCCCTGGGCTTAGTGCGTCATTTTCGTTTGGATTCGAGCCGCGCTCACAACGGACCGCTGATGCCGCCGTCCTTGCGCACGCGCCAAAAGTGGATCGCCAACAGCAGCGTGACCGCCAGTGGCAAGCCGATGCAGTGCAGCACGTAAAAGCGATTCAGCGTCATCTCGCCGACGTTGCGCTCGCCGATCGTGACGAACCGCGCGTCGGACGTGTCGGTGATCATGTCGATGTCGCCGATCTGCAGCAATTGCTGAAACGGTCCCTCGTAGCCCAGAATCGGCGACGCCCGGGCCATGTTCGAGCCGACCGTGATAGCCCAGATCGCCAATTGATCGAACGGCAGCAAGTAGCCGCTAAACGACAACAACAGCGTGAGCAACAACAGGATCACGCCGACCACCCAGTTGAACTCGCGCGGCGGCTTGTAGCTGCCGGTTAAGAACACCCGGTACATGTGCAGCCAGACTGTGATCACCATGGCGTGCGCGCCCCAACGGTGCAGCTCGCGTAAGATCCCCAGGCTGGTGACGTCGCGGAGATCGAGAATATCGTGATACGCCCACTCCAACGTGGGGCGATAATAGAACATCAACAGCACGCCGGTGACCGTCTCGACCAGGAACAGGAAGAAGGTCACCCCGCCCATGCACCAGGTGTACGACAGGGCAATCCCCTGTTTCTTGATCGACACGGGGTGCAGGTGCAAGAAGAAATTGGTGAGCATCACCACAATGCGGTTGCGGCGATCCAAGGGCATCGGATGCCGAAAGATGCTCTTCCAAACCTGGCTATTGCGAATGGTCTCGCCGAGCGACATAGCGGTTGTTCTTCTCTCCACTGGCGACCAGGCGCCTCGGCCCGGTACATGACGGTGAGGCCGTTCGCGGCCAGTCGGTTAGGCGACCACGAAGCACGACGGATCGCGCCACTGGCCGAGTTCTTCCTGGAATTTCTTGCTCTTGTCGATTTCCAATTGACCGTCGTCGGCTAGCCGGATCGCGTAGCGCTCGAGCGGACGCGGGGCTGGTCCTTCGAAGTTGACGCCATCCTTGTAAAAGCCGCTGCCGTGACAGGGGCACTTGAACTTCTGCTCCCCTTCGAGCCAGTTCGGTGTGCACCCCAAATGTGTGCACACTGTCCGTATCGCGTAGAGTTGCTGCTGCCCGTTGTATTCGCCATTCACCACCCAGACACCAAACTGCGCCTTGAACTTCTCCGACACCGCCCCCGGCGGAAAGTCGGTCGGCGGTCCCACCTTGAACGTGCTTGGCGGCTCGATCAGCACATTGGGGAACATGAACCGCGCCGTCCCGAGTCCCCACAGCGCATTAGTCGCGGCCAGCGAGGAGAAACCCAGCCCCAGGAAAGAGCCCATAAACGCGCCGAAGAATGCGCCCAGAAACCCGCGCCGCTCCTCGGTCTCGACGGCTTTCTTCTCGCCAGGCTTCGTCGCGGCGTACTGGGGCTTGGCCGGCATCGGCGGCACCGCCAGCTTGGTCTTTTCAGTCGTGCGCGCAGGTGCAGCGGGCTTCGTAAGCGCGGCGGCCTCCGCCTTCGAGATCGGGCCCGGTTTATTGCCGCCGCGCGCCGCGGCCAGAATACTCGCCGTATCTTTCACGCCGCTGCCACGCGGCGCAGCCTCGCCTGCGGCCGGTTTTGCAGCCGGATTCGCAGGCTTATCGCCGGGCGGCTTGGCCGCGGGTTTCGCTGCCGCGGGCTTGGCGGCCGGAGCCGCGGCGCCGGGAGCTTGCTTCTGTCGCGCGGCCGCGAGAATATCGGCTACACTCGGTCGCTTTCCTGGAGTGCCGGTAGTCGCCGGCTTGGGCGCCGTGGGCGCTGGCGTCTCGGCCGGAGTCGACTCGACTGCCGCCTCCGCGCTTACTTCGGCTGGCTCTGCCGGCGCGACATCGGCCGGTGACGTGGCAGGCGACTCGCTCGCGGCGGTCGCGCCGCCACTATCGGCCTTGCGCGCGGCCGCGAGGATTTCGGCAACCGAGAGCTTCTTCTTTTCCGCCATGGCACCCGTGCCTGTGATGACCCCAGTTCGAGCCAGGATTCAGTCGACCGCGGCGCCGCGCTACTTTGCTCCCGCGCCAACAACTGGTGCGCGAGTAAGTAGTGCACATCGTGCCGCTGCGAGAACCGCTCGGCCGCGCCGGAAGAAAGTCGCATCACGGGACGTCCCAATGCACCCTCTGGCGCAACCAAAACGTGTCCGTGACTTTTTTCACAATCCTTCCCGGTGGAATGTTTTACCCCCACGACACTTAGTGTCAACCAGGTGCGACAAAATGTGCTTGTCCCCAGGTGTGCTCTTGACGCTACTTGCGGCCTCGCCAGGGGCCGCCGCAACACGGTCACCGCCGTAAACCGCTATCCTGGAATGCCTCTCTTTAGCCTTCCGACCAGCCAATGCGCGACCTCTTTAGCCAGCTCGATCTTATCCTCGCCCGCGATCCCGGCGGGCGACGTTTGCCGTCGTTCGCGCGGCGCCCCGAGTTGGCCGGCTGGGAGAGGTTGGTCGAATCGTTTTCGATCGAGCGGCCCGTGGTCGCGATCGTCACCGGATTTTGTGTCGCCGCGGTTCGCCCTCCTGCTGCCGAAACCGACGGACCGCCGGGGGCATTGGCGCTCGCGGCACTGTTGGCCCAGCTCGGCGCAGAGGTTCGCTTCGTGACCGATCGCTTCGGCGTGCCACTTCTGGAGGCTGGCTGCGACGAGCTCGGTTTGTCGCGAGCTTGGATCGACGAAATGCCGTTGGCGGTGGAATTCGCCGATACAGCACCCGCGCTGTGGACCACGCGCTGGCTGCGCGGTCCGATTGGTAACCGACTGACCCATCTGGTGGCGATCGAACGCGTGGGGCCGAGTCACACGCTCGAGTCGCTTCGCGACCAAACCCGTTGTGGCGTGCCGGCGCCAGTCGCCCAGTTCGAGCAACTCGTACCCGCCGCAGAGCGCGACGTGTGCCACAACATGCGCGGCGCATCGATCGACGCAGTCACCGCGCCCACGCATCTGTTGTTTGATGCGGTTGCCGCGCGCACCAAAACGGTGACCACTGTCGGCATGGCCGATGGCGGCAACGAATTGGGCTGCGGTGCGATCCTCTGGGAGGAGATTGTCGCCGCGCTGGGGCCAGACCCGGGCGCGCGGATCGCTTGCCGCGTCTCCACCGACCATCTGCTCCTGGCGGGAGTCAGCGACTGGGCTGCCTACGCCGCTTGCGTGGCGATCGCCGAGCGGCGCGCCAGTCGCAGCGCGCTGGCCGAGGTGACGATCGCGCGCCAGCAGCGGCTGCTAGGCGCTCTGGTTGAAGCTGGCGCCGTCGACGGGTGCACCGCGCGACGCGAACAGTCGGTCGATGGCCTGTCGGCGGCCGAGTACCTGGCGCCGCTGGCCGAGCTGCGCGCACTGGTCGGTTTAGCTGGATAAGCTGTACGGGAATGCTCGAGCGACCAACGCGTCGCTTGGCACCCCACCCGAGTGGCGCTAGAATCTCACTGGCAGCGGACGTCGGCCGAGGGGCAAGCCTTGCGACCATGGGCGCTGCGGCGGAGCCATGCACCATGAAAGTTTTGATCATCGGCAGCGGCGGACGCGAGCACGCGCTGGCTTGGAAAATTGCCCAGAGCCCACGCGTCGACCGCGTGTTCGTCGCGCCGGGAAACGCCGGCACGGCGAGCGAGGCGGAGAACGTCGATATTTCGCCGACGGACTTCGCGCGGCTGATCAAGTTTGTCAAGCAGAACGACGTGCGGCTCACCGTTGTCGGCCCAGAACAACCGCTCGTGGCCGGCATTGTCGACGCCTTCGCGGCCGAAAAGCTGCGTATCTTCGGCCCCTCGAAGGCGGCCGCAGAGCTCGAAGGGAGCAAGAGCTTCTGCAAGAACGTGCTGCGGCAAGCCGACGTGCCGACCGCCGACTACCACGTCTTTCGCGATCACGACAGCGCCGCGACGTATCTCGCCGAGCGCGAGGATCGGCCGATCGTCGTCAAGGCCGATGGCCTCGCGGCCGGCAAGGGAGTGTTCGTCTGCCAGAATCGCGACGACGCCCTCGAGGCCGTGCGCCGCATCGCGCGCGACAAAGAGTTCGGCGCGGCAGGTAATCATATTGTCATCGAAGATCGGCTCGACGGCGAAGAAGCCAGCGTGATGGCCATCACCGATGGCCGCACGATCGTCACGCTGCCACCGGCCCAAGATCACAAACGCGCCGGCGACGGCGATACTGGTCCCAATACAGGTGGCATGGGGGCGTACTCTCCCGCGCCGCGGGTTACGCCCGAGTTGCTTGCCACGATCGAAGAACGGATGCTCGTGCCGACGGTCCACGCGATGAAACGCAATCGGCGGCCATTTCGCGGCGTGCTCTACGCCGGCGTCATGCTCACCAACCAGGGGCCGCGCGTGCTCGAGTACAACGCCCGCTTCGGCGATCCCGAGTGTCAGGCGATTCTGATGCGGCTCAAAAGCGATCTCGTCGACTTGCTCGAGGCCGCCGTCGACGGCCAGCTCGATCGACTCGAGCGAGTCGAGTGGAGCCCCGACCCGGCAGTGTGCGTGGTGATGGCCAGCCGCGGATATCCCGGCAACTACGAGCGCGGCTTGCCAATCCGCGGCCTGGAGATCGCCGCTAGCGTGCCGGGCGTCAAGGTGTTTCATGCCGGCACGACGACGCGGCAGGGGCAGGTGGTCACCGATGGCGGTCGTGTGCTGGGCGTAACTGCCTCGGGTGCGAGTATCTCGGCCGCCAAGCTGCAGGCTTACACGGCGGTCAAGGCGATCCGCTGGGACGGGGCCTGGTGCCGCAAAGATATCTCCGACCGCGCGCTCGAAGCGTGAGTCGTGCGCTCCGGACACTGCGCCTCTCATTGTGCCACCTGTGTGATTTCATTGCGATCTCAAGCCCAGGGAAGGTCCGCCAGCGACGCACATTGAACGAACTTGGGTCGCCGGCCTTCCCTGGGTTCGCGCGTTGTTAGTCCGCTGTGGTCGGATCTTGCTTCCACACGCCAATCCACGCTCCCTCGCGGACGTGCCGCTTGATGTATCGATATGTGTTCTCGTGATGAGCGCGGTCGCGAATGCGATCGGCCTTGCTGCGAATTCCCCACAGATGTCCTCGCCAACCGTGGGAACGCAGTTCGAGCGTCGCGCAACGCTTCGCTCGCCCGGCAAGCTGGCGAACGCGCGACTTTCACGAGCAAGTGTACATGTTGACCGCTCACGGCCATCACGAGCACCCAGGCGCCGCGCCGAGTGAATTCTCTCCAGATCGCTCGCCCAAGCGGCTCCTTGAGACGCGACGGAACAGTTACCGCTGATTGCACCAGCGAAGTGCGGCTACGCCGCGCTAACTCATCGTAGAGCCCGCGTGGTGGCGGATTTCTGTAGTCACCTTCAACATGTTGGCGATGATGCCGGGTTCGAAAGCCACGAGGATCACCGTACAACCACGCCCCGTAGGTGGTGAGCACCACATGATGCCAGCAGCGACGATCAGCGGCCAATTCGCGGCTCCCGTTTCAGAACAGGCTCTCGGGGCGGCTCCCCAGGGAAGGCCGACGACGCCCAGCGACAGCAATGCGCTAATCGCGGACCTTCCCTGGGCTTGTGGAAATCATCGGCTTGAATTGTCCTCCTCGTCGAAATCAAAATCACGCGGAACGGTCGACACGCTGTCCACTGCTAGCAACAACTGCAATGGGCGAGTCATTCGTCGGCGTTATAATCTGCGTCGGCTCCGATCTGCATCGCCTCGAACCGATTCGTCGCGAATCGGCACCTACCGAGCGTCGTGCCATCGCGAATCCGAGGGCATTTCTCCGCGGGAGGCCATTCCGTGTCGCACGCCGCCGCTTCCAATGTTCCCGCCGTTGCTGTCGAGACGCCTGGGTCGCCACGCCATCCTCGTGGGACTCGTGCGCGGGTACTGCTGACCAGCGTCTTTGGGCCGTACGCGCAAGATGATGCCTACGGCAGTCGCTACATCAATCCGATGGAGCTCTACCATAATCAGGTCACGCGGGTGCAACATGCCTTCTCATTGCGAACGTTCAATCGCTCCTGGGGGCTGATGTTGATTCAGGCCAACCTTCAGGCGCCGGTCACGCTGCTGGACTTTCCCACGCAGGAACGTTTTATCCAGGAGCTGCAAGCGCAGCCTTACGATATTGTCGGGATCAGTTCCATTCAAACGAACCTGCTTAAGGTTCGGCGGATGTGCCGCCTGATCCGCAAGCATCTCCCGCAGGCCGCCATTCTGATCGGCGGACATCTCGCGAACTTTCCCGACTTGCAGCGGTATTGCGATTGCGACCACGTCGTCATGGCGGATGGCGTGCGCTGGATGCGGGAGTATCTCGGCGAAGACCCCCAACTGCCGATTCGCCACCCACAGGTACCCGGTAATATCGGTTCGCGAATCATGGGAGTCACCCTGCGCAATCACCCGGGCGACGCCTGCGCGACGCTTATTCCGTCAGTGGGTTGTCCGATGGGCTGCAACTTCTGCTCGACGTCGGCCATGTTTGGCGGCAAAGGACGGTCCATCGAGTTCTATCGCACGGGGGCCGATCTGTTCGAGATCATGTGCCAACTGGAGAAGAACCTGGCGATTCAGGCATTCTTCGTCATGGACGAGAACTTCCTCGTCAACAAGAAGCGCAGCCTGCAACTCCTGGAACTCATGGAGAGGCATCGCAAGCCCTGGTCGATCTTTGTCTTCAGTTCTGCCAATGTCTTGCAGAAGTACACGATGGACCAGCTCGTGAGATTGGGAGTCTCGTGGGTTTGGATGGGGCTGGAAGGCAAGGACTCGCAGTACAAAAAACTCGCTGGGACCGACACCCTCAGCCTCGTCAGGCAGCTTCAGGAGCACGGCGTACGCGTACTGGCTTCGACCATTATTGGATTGGAGGAACACACGCTCGAGAATATCGATGCGGCGATCGAACACGCCGTGCAACATGCCACCGAATTCCACCAGTTCATGCTGTATACGCCGATTCCCGGAACACCTCTCTTTGCCGAGGTCGAGTCACAGGGCAAGTTGCGCCCACTGGTCGACTTTTCCGTGGCTGATATCCACGGCCAATTCCAATTCAATTACCGCCACCCCCATATTCCGCAAGGGCAAGAGACCGAACTGCTGCTAAGGGCCTTTCACCGCGACTTTGAGGTTAATGGCCCCAGTGTCGTGCGCATCGTGCGCACGACACTCCGTGCCTGGAAGCGATTTCGGCACCATGCGGACGAACGCGTGCGCGCGCGATTCGCCTACGAGGCTGCGAATCTCCCCGAACGTTACGCGGGCGTGCTCTGGGCCTCCCGCGAGTGGTACCGCGACCATGCCCGTCAAGCTGCCGAGATCACGACGATCCTGGACGAGCTCTACGCGGAATGGGGCGAGCGGGCACGGCGGGCGGCGCCGATCGTGGGTCGAAGACTCTTTCGCGCCGTACAGCAGGAGGAACAGCGGCTGTGCGAAGGGTGGACTTACGAGCCACCAACGTTCTACGAAACCAATTATCCTGACGGCCCACCCGGATCCATCCAGGTCACCCCGGTCGATCCACCGTGTGTAGCGCAGGCCGTCGTTGCCACGCGAAGCTGATGCTGACAGCGTCGGCTAAAGTTCTTCGTCGAAATATTCATCTGTGGGTTCTGGCGGAAACATCGACAAGTCGTCGCGCGATTCACCCTCCACATCGCGCGCGAGCGCTTCGATCTCCTCCTGTGACAGCGCGGCCGTGCCACGCGCGTCGTCGCTCGCGGGCGCTTTCTTGCCCGCCGACTTCCCTTTCCGCTGACGCTGTACCTCGGCGAACCAGACATCGCTGTCGATCGCCGTGGCGCGCCGCTTGCGGGCCGCCCTCTGCACACGGTGATCGCTTGAGACCACCGTCAGACGTTTGGGAGCCGAATCGGCGCCGATCAGCTCCTCGAGCAGTTCGTCGGCACTTTCGTAGCCGGTCGCGAAACGGATCGTCATCCCCTGATAGTTGATTTCCCGCGGCAATCCTGGGGGGGACGCGGCTGCGTCAAACACGATGGTCGTGCGGGCGCGCTCGGCGTCGGGTAGCGCCGCGGCTAACGTGTCCATGAGCGCTTGTCGAGCCCGCTCCAAACCGCGCGGGCCCAGGCCGCGGCCGACGATGTTAGCCGCGTGAATCAGGTTATAGCCGTCGACCAACAGCGCCATGCGCAAGCCGGCTGAACTAGTGGAGCGTCAGCCCAGCTTTGCTGGGTTGACGCGGAACGACGCCAAATGCATCAGCGGTTTGGCGCAGACAACTACTAGTGCAGCGCAGACGGGGGCGTATTCGTCAAAGTGCATCGGACGCTGCACTAGTCCGCGACGTACTTCACGCGCCCGCCCACGATCACCGTGTCGGCCCGACCTTTGAGCTGGCGGCCGACGAACGGTGAATTCGTGCTCTTCGAACGGAACTTCGCGGCGTCCACCGTCCAGCGCCGCTCGGGATCGATGATCGTCACATCGGCGTCGGCCCCCGCACGCAGCGTTCCCTTGTTCGGCAGCTTGAGAATACGGGCCGGGTTGCACGTCAGCTTGGCGATTGCCGCCGGCCAATCGAGATGCCCCGGCTCGACGAGCTCCGTGGCGACCAACCCCAGCGCCGTCTCGAGTCCAACGATGCCGAACGGCGCCCGGTCGAGCTCCTGCATCTTCTTTTCCCGGGCGTGCGGCGCATGGTCGGTGACGATGCAATCGATCGTGCCGTCGCGCAGGCCGGCGATGCAAGCCTCGACGTCGACAGACGTCCGCAGCGGTGGGCTCATCTTGTAGTTCGAATCGAAGCTGCGCAGGCATTCGTCGGTGAGCGTGAAGTGATGCGGGCAAACCTCGGTCGTCACCCGCACCCCGCGCGATTTCGCGCGGCGCACCAGTTCGATGCTGCCGGCGGTCGAAATGTGCATCACGTGCAGCCGCCCGCCCGTGGTTTGTGCCAGGATGATGTCGCGTCCGGTCATCACGTCTTCGGCGGCGGCGGGCATGCCCGTCAAGCCGAGTTGCAGAGAGACCGAGCCCTCGTGCATCACGCCCCCCTGGGTGAGCTCGCGGACTTCGCAGTGATTGAGGATCGGCTTGTCGAACATCTGGCAGTATTCGAAGGCGCGGCGCAACAGCTCGGGGTCGTAAATCGGCGCGCCGTCGTCGGTGAAACCGACCGCGCCGGCCTCGACGAGCTGGCCGATCTCCGACAGCTCCTTCCCCTCACGGTTCTTGCTCACGCAGGCGACCACGAACACGTTGGCCTGGTCGGCCCGCTTGGCCTGATGCTGCACGAACTCGACCTGCGCCTGGGTGTCGATCGGTGGCTCGGTATTGGGAATGCAGGCGATCGAGGTGAAGCCGCCGGCCAGCGCCGCCGCCGTGCCGGTGCGGATCGTCTCGTCTTCTTCGCGCCCCGGCTCGCGCAAATGCACGTGCATGTCGATCAAGCCCGGCACGACGAGCTTGCCGCGGGCGTTGATGATCCGCGCCTGACCGTTGGCCGGCACGTCGAACGCCGCCACGCGATCGTCTTCGACCAAGACATTGGTGACGCGATCGACTCCTTCGGCCGGGTCGATTACGCGACCGCCTTCGATCAGCAGGCTGCTCATGATCGCCCTCCCAAGAGCAGCTTGAGCACCGCCATCCGCACCGCCACGCCGTTGGTCACTTGTTCGAGAATCACCGAATGCGGCCCGTCGGCCACGTCGGGCGTGACCTCGACGCCGCGATTGATTGGACCAGGAGCCAGAATGAGGATGTTCTCCTTGGCCCGCGCGAGGCGCTCGCCGTTCATCGCGTACAAATGCGCGTATTCGCGCACCGAAGGGAAGGGGGCTGTCGCCTGCCGCTCGAACTGAATGCGCAACAGATTCACGACATCGCAGCGCGGCAGGATTTCGTCGAGGTTATGGCACACTTCGACGTCGAGCTCTTCCCAGCGCTTGGAAACGAGCGTCGCCGGCCCGCACAAAATCACGTGAGCGCCCAGCCGCTTGAGAGCCCACAGGTTCGATCGCGCCGTGCGGCTGTGTTGAATGTCGCCGACCAGGGCCACAGTCAGGCCGGCGACACGCCCCAGCCGATCGCGAATCGTCAGCACGTCCAACAGCCCTTGCGTGGGATGCTCGTGCGGCCCGTCGCCGGCGTTCACGACCGAGACGCCCAGGTTCTGCGCCAAAAGCTGCGGCGTGCCTGGCGTGCGGTGCCGCACGACGACCAGGTCGACCCCCATCGCCTCGATGTTCTTGGCGGTGTCGATAAAGGTTTCCCCCTTCGACAAGCTGCTGCCGCTCGATGAGAAATCGACCGTGTCGGCCCCCAACCGCCGCGCCGCCAGTGCGAAGCTCGTGCGGGTGCGCGTCGAGTTCTCGAAAAACAGATTGGCCACCGTCTTGCCGGCCAGCAGCGGAATCTTGTGCCGCGCGTCGCGGGCCGCCTCCTTGAACCCCGCCGCCGTGTCGAGCACGAGCGTGATCTCTTCCGCCGAGAGCGCTTCGAGGCTCAACAAATGCCGGTGGGTCCACTGCCGTGGAGGGCTGCTGCGGTCGAGAGTGTCGATGCTCATGCGAGGCCTGCCTTGTCCCTGGCGAGTGATCGGCGCGCGGGTGGTAGGTCGGCGGAAACTGCGGGGGCGAGCGCGGCGCCAGCTCTCCGATTCTAAGGGACTGGCCGCGGTCGTGGTAGCGCTGGGCGGTCGGACCTTGTCGATTGTACGGCGTGCGCCGACGGCATTGGGCCCGATCTCCGTATTTCTCTCTAGTGAGGACAACCGCTCTGCCGACGCGCTGATTGATACCTTCGTGCGAGGTGCCAATGCCGCGTCGCCGCACCGTGTTGCCGCCATCGCAGTCGCAGCGGGCCGAATTGGGCTCGTGGTACGCGGCGTTCCCGGGCTACTTGCGCGCGCAATGTCACCTGGCCGAGAACTCGGTACGCGCCTACGAGCGCGATCTGCGGCGTTTCCGTGAGTGGCTCGGCGGCCGCAACGCCACGCGGCTCTCGATCCGCGAGCTGGCCGATTACGCCGCCTGGCTGTCGAAACTACAATTGGCCCCGGCGTCGATCGGCCGACACATCGTCAGCCTGCGGATGTTCTACCGCTACTTGCAGCTCGAGGGGGTCGTCGACGAGAACCTGGCCGAACTGCTCGGCAGCCCGAAGCTCTGGGAACGGGTGCCGCACGTGCTCAACTCGCTGCAACTCGACAAGCTGTTCGCCTGTCCCCGCGCGCCGCAGCCCGCCTGGCGTCGCGATCGCGCGATCCTCGAGTTGCTCTACGCCACGGGATGCCGGGTGTCGGAGCTGGCGGGCATCAAGCTCGAAGATGTGCACTTGGGGGAAAACTACTGCCGCTGCCACGGCAAAGGCAAGAAAGAACGACTGGTGCCGCTGGGTAAACGCGCTGCCACCGCGCTCGAAGATTATCTCCAGCAGGAGCGGCCAACCTTTGTCGCGGGGCGCTCGCCGGCGCCGACCTGGCTCTTCGTGTCGCGGCACGGCAGACCGCTAGCGCGGCAGCGCATCTGGGAACTGATCAAGCGCTATGCCGTGCAGGCCGGCGCGCCGGCCGATGTGAGCCCGCACTGGCTGCGGCACACGTTTGCCACGCATTTGCTCTCGGGCGGTGCCGATCTGCGGCAAGTGCAAGAGCTGCTGGGGCACGCCAACATTGCGACGACGCAAATCTACACGCACGTCGACCAGCGGCGCCTGAAGGCGGTGCACGCCCGGTTCCATCCGCGGGCCTAGGGAGTGGTCAGTGAATTTGGATATTAACTGTTAGCCGCGGAGCTTGCTCCGCGCGCTAGCTGGTGCGACGTCGATTTGCAGACCCTCTGCGCAATTTCAAGCCGCGCGAGCTAGCGCGCGGACTTCGGCGAGCTCGGTCGAGTCGGATAAATCCCGAGGCTTACAAGCTGAACACTGAAAACTAACCGCCGGGCTTGCGCGGGTTGGCAAACTTGATTTTCTGGATGAGCGGCAAGATGGCGTTGCCTTCGATTTTGCCTGAGACGGCCGTGATCGCCTCGACGACGAATTCGTAGTTCAGGTTGTAGTCGCAGTCGAGCTCGACTTCGATCTCCTCGGCGGCGGCCGATGGGCCAGCGTCCCCCACGCGATCGAGCACGATATTGTGCAACTCGTCGAACCCCTTGAGCTTGCGATTGTCCAACGTGATCGAGGCCAGTCGGCCATCGGAGCCGGCTTCGAGCCGCACCACCAGCGGTGGCAGGGGAATCTCTTTGGTCAGTTGCGCCGACGACTTGCCCAGCGGCATCTTGATGTTGAAGTCCCCTTCGGGGGTCGTGATCTTGAAGGTGAGAATGAAGAAGATCAAGAGCTGAAAGACGACGTCGATCATCGGCGTCATCTGCAGCTCCACCTTCTCGGTTTTCGGCAGG
The DNA here is from genome assembly GCA_019745975.1 of Pirellulales bacterium. Taxonomy (GTDB): domain Bacteria; phylum Planctomycetota; class Planctomycetia; order Pirellulales; family JAEUIK01; genus JAIESQ01. Next base: position 34,835 of record JAIESQ010000028.1, on the reverse strand, counting down.
TCTTTGGGCTTCAGCATAGATCAGTGGGTCGTTGCGAGGGCTGCGGGTCGCCGTTGGCGAAGGTTAATCGGCCTGCCGCTGTTTGGCGCGGAGGACAAAATTCTCGAAGCCGATTTCAGGTGCCTGACAAATGCCGATCAACTCCTGAACTTGCCCAGTTTTCGCAGTAGCATCGGCCCGAATGATCACCGTCGCCTCTTTAGGGTCGCGCTCTTGCACCTTCATCACCTGGCTTTCGCGAAGCAAGAGGGGGCGGATGCCCTGCACCGGAACTTCCTCGCCGTTAAAAAGCACGGTGCCAACCTTCGTGAGCTGCAAGGTCATGGGCCAAACGTTCGGTGCGTCGGGGGGCTTGGCCAACTGGCTCAGCGGGAGGCGAATCCGCTCGTCCTGCTCACCTTCGCCGAAATTCATCAGCACCATGAAGAAGGCGATCAACTGGAACGTCATGTCGATCATGGGGGTCATATCCCCCTCGGCAGTTTCGGTTAGCGCGTGCGTGTCGATCTTCATCGGTTAGGCCTTTTTCCCCACATCGGCAAAGCGGCCCATCAGGTTTTCGCTCGCCACGCCCACCTCGAACACCAGCCGCGACAGACGGTTACCCAGCAGCTTGTGCACGGCGATCGCCGGAATCGCCAGCCACAGCCCCACGAGCGTGGTAATCAGCGCCATCGAAATACCCTGAGCCAATTCCGAAGGCTTTGGCGAAGTCGAACTTTGGGCTATCACCTGGAACGAAGCCACCATCCCGTCGACCGTGCCCAGCAGCCCGACCATCGGGCTGATCGTGCCGATCAGCGCAATGTAGCCGAGGCGCTGCTCGAGCTTCATGTTCTCGTCGGTGCCCGCCTCCTGCATGGCGTTATTCGCCGCCGCGTAACCCTGCTTGAGTTGCGCCATGCCAGCCGCTAGCACCTTGCCGAGCATCGAGTCGTCGGCTTTGGCCGTCTCGAACGCTTCTTGGTAGCGCTTCTCGTTGAGTTGCAGCTCGAAATTGTCGACCAGCGCTTGCGGAATGATCTGGTCGCGGCGCGCGGCCAGCAAGTTCATCACCAACAGCGCCACGAAGCAAAACGAGATGAACAAGAAGGCGATCGTGTATCGCCACCCCAGCGCCGAAAAATAGAAACCGAGCATCGACTGCCGTTGAGCGGCGGCCTCCGCGGCGTCCCCACCACCGGCGGCCGGCGCGGCGGGCGCGGCCGCGGCTGGCGCCGGCGCTTCGTCATCTTGCGCGATGGCCGAACCGGCCCACACGGCGGTCACCGCCACGGTGAATGCAAACAGACACAAGGCCCATCGCCACGGGGCGACTGGCCGCTTCGCCAGGGGCGATCGAAAACGAGACGTCATCGTTGGCTCCACGGTGATGAAATGGATCGGTTGTTTTAGCGACCAGCCCTCGACCAGGCGAACCGGGCCTCAGCCCTTTGCCCAGCGGCTATTCGGGTAACGCGATTTCAACAATTCCTGCGCTTCGACCGCGCGCTGCGGCTGGCCCACTTCGGGCCACAACTCGGTCAGATTCTTGAGTGCTTCGGCGTGCGCTTGCGCCTGCGAGGCATAGAGCACGTCGACGTGCAGGAAGGCCAACAGCGCTTCCTTTTTCTTGCCGGCCGCGCGCAAGCAGGTTCCCAGCGTGTTGTAGGCGCGGGCGAAAAGCTCGCTCTGCTCGGGATCGCCGGCGGCGATCACCGCCTCGACCATGCTGATCCCTGCGGCCGCCTTGTCGGTCGCGGCCAGGCAGGCGGCCTTGCCCAACTCCGCCGATTGTTTCTGTCGCGTCACCAGCGGCGAATCTTCCTTGCCCGCCAGCGACAACGCCCCCTCGAATTCGCCCAGCGCATCCGCGGGTTTGCCCTGTGACAGCAGGGCGTGCCCCTTGGCAATCCGGGCCCGCATCTTCACGTCGCTCCAGGGAGCGCCGCGTTCCACGGCCGCGTATTGCCCAGCGGCCAGGTCGGGCTTGTTAATCGCCGTGAAGACGTCGCCCAACAGCTCGCTCGCTTCAAGAAAATGGTAGCTGCTGGCGTTCTTTTGCACGTAGTCGCGGAGCTGTTTGCCCGCCGCCAGAATATCTCCGCCACCGGCCAGCGCCAGTTTCGCCAGGCTATAGGCTTGCAGGTACTGCAGTTCTTGCTGCACATCGACGCGGTCAATCTTTTCGGTGGCCAGCTTCTCCAGCACGCGCAGGGCGTCCTCGTAGCGGCCATCCAAGGCGGATTTGCGTCCGACGTTCAACTGCGGCGGCTCGCCGTCGAACTTGATGTACTCAATCTCGTTGACCGGAATGCGATCGACGTCGCCGTTGGGGAGCTTGACGGCGACCTCGCGCGGATTGGCCTCTTCGACCGTGCCGTTGATCGCGGTCCCCTTGGCAGTGCGGATCTGGTCGAGGGCTCGCGAAGTCGCGGTCCACGCGACCAGAGCCAGGCAGACGACGGCAAGCTTTGGGTATCGGGGGTTCATCGGTTGTGGCTAATGGCTGACGATTCGAGGTTGGTATGCTCTGCACTACTGCGGCGCAGTCCGCGCTGTCGGGGTCGCCCCGGCGGCGCTAGCCGACTCTACTTTCACGCCCAAGGCCGACAAGCCGTCGGCTTTCTTGCCGCTGGCTTTTTGCACTTGCTTGAGCAGGCGGTCATACTTGGCGCGCCATTCTTCTCCACCCAGCTTGGGATCACCCTCGGCGACGGTGTCGATCATCCGTTCGACCTTGGCCAAGCCGGCGGCGCGGTCGGGGCCCTGCTTGGTCAAGGCATGCCGATAACTGCACTCGGCGACGTTATAGCGCGCCTCGTCGTACATCGCCCGGTATTTCTCCATTCGCTGCACGCGCCGCGCCAGCCCGAGCCAGCCCCAGACTTCCCCCTGCTCGGGCTTGTCGGCGCTGACCTTCAGGCCGTTGCAGGCGCGGACGAAATTCATGGGGTCTTTCACGCCCCACATTTGCAACGTGTAGGCCGCTTCTTTCTGGGCGTCGAGGATGTTGGCGTTCTCGTGCAGAATCTTGCGCAACTGCGTCATTGCCCCTTCGAAGTCACCTTGCGCCCGCTGGCAACGGACCAGCCGGACGCGCACGCCATTGGTGTTGCCGGCCATGGCCGGATCCTTGGAGGCCATCTCCAGCAGTTTCTGATAGGCGACGGTTCCCTGCTGGAAGTAGGCCAGCGCCTGGGGGGTGGGATTTCCGTCGGCGCCTACGCCCAAGCCTTGCCCCATGCGGAAATAGGTTTCGGCCACCCAATTCAGGGCGTTGTACGTCAAACCCTGCTGGCGCGCCAGGATGCGATCGAGAAACAGCTTGAAGCCATCCAGAACGCGAGCGAGCTCATCCTTCTTGCCCTGCGCTTGCAGCCGTGCAACCTGCTCTTCGAGCTCCTGGCCGAGCGTGAGATACAGCTTCGTGAGGGCGGCCTCTCCTTCAGCCGAGCCTGCGAAGCGCTGCTCGAGCGCGGTCATGGCTTTTTCAGCGGCTTCGAGCCTTTGCAAGCCCACGTTGGCCCGTAGCGCCGCCTTCCAGGCTTCGGCTGAGAAATTACCCCTTTCGGCCAACGGATTCTTGGCTTCGGCCAGCGCCAAGGGACCGGTGTTCGCCAATTCAAGAACCGCGACCGCTTGCTCGTACTGGCCGACGCCGTTGTAAAGCTGCGCCAAATAAAGTTCGCTAGCCAGGAGCGAGAAGGTCAGTTCGCCACCACTTTCCACCCCTTTGCGCATCGTCGCGCGGCCACGCTCCAGGAGCGTGCGGGCTTCGGCCGCTAACGCCTCGAGCTTTTCTTGCGGCGGGCGCTCGTCGGCCGGCAGCTTGCTGGCCGCCAGGTACTGCTGCCAGGTCGCCTGCCCCTGCTTGAGATCCGCCTCGGGGCGGCCGGGCGCGCCATCCGGAATGTGCGCGAAGTGCGCGGCGGCCGCCGCCAAATCGCCGTCGCGCAGCGCCACGTCGCCCAAGATCATCCAGGCGTCGTTGGCTTCCGGAGTGCCGGCGAAATTCGCCTCGATCAGTCGGGCGACCGCACCCATGTGTTCGACTTCGAGCTGACGCTTGTCGGGTGCCAGTGCGTTGTACGCCTTGACCCAACAGGCCAGCGCGATCTTCGCGGCCGACTTGGCCTGCGCATGACGCGGATAGTGCTGCACGAGATACTCGCCCAGCACGGCCCCGTCGTAATGACGCTCTTGCAGATAATAGATGTACGACAAGAAGTAGCGAACCTCGTTGATCTGATCGAGCGTGGTTTCCTCGTCGCGCAGCTTCAGTGCCAGCAGAAACTGCTCGAGCGCCCGCGCTAGCGCCGCGGCCCGCTGCTCTTGCCAGGCCGGGACTTTGTCTTCCTCTTGATGCGTGCTTTGCGCGGTCTTGATCTGCGTGTCGAGCGCCGAGACTTCGTCGAGTGCCTCGCGGCCGGCGGTGCGCGCCTCGACAAAGGTCTTGGCTTCCGGCGTCGCCACTTCGGTGTCACGCAGTTCGGCGACGAGAGTCCGCGCCTCCTTCTGGAACTCGCCGGGATACTTCGCCACTTGCGCCGCGTGGCCGGCCGCGTCGCTCAGTCCCTTGTTCTTACCCCGGTCGCCATCGGGCAACGCGCGGGCGCGCAACAGGTACGCTTGCGCCAGGTACCAGCGGATCGCCAGCCCCTCGGCCAGGCGATCTTCGGTGCCGCGCGCTTCGTTGAGCCACTTCTCGCCTTCTTCGATCGCCTTGTCGTATTTCTTTTCCTTCTCGTGCAGGTAGCCCTGCAGCGCCAGTTGCACGGTCTTGCGGCGCAAGACGCGCAAGTCATCGGTGCCGTTGCCCGGAACCTTGGCTAGCAGCTCCTCGAAGTACAGCACCGCCTTGGCCGTGTCGGCGAGCTCCAACAGTGACCGCGCTTGCCAGAGACGCGCGTACAAGCCCAGCGGGTACTTGTGGTTCTTCTTGTACATGTCCTCGAACTTGGCGGCCGATTCAGTCAGCAGTCGCTTGGCGTCGGCCGACTCCGGCGGAAAAGCCTTCGATGATTCGTACAGCACCATGCCCGAATAAAGCCGCGCTCGCATCACGTCGGCGCGAGCCACGTTGCGGGCTTCGATCGCGTCGCGATCCTTGGGATCGATGACCTTGGGAAACTGCTTGAGGGCCTCTTCGAAGCGTTTCTCGGCTTCGGTGAAGACCTTGGTGGCGTCGGCGAACAACTGCCGTGCCTGGTTGGTGAGCTCATCCTTTTGTGCCGTCTGGTTCGGCCGCGCGGAAATCTCCAGCAAGGTCTTGCCACGTTCGATCAACAACACGCCAAGCTGCGTGGCGGCGTCGGCCGCGGCGGCGTGTTGCGGATGCTCTTTCAAGAATTTGTCGAAATACACCCGGGCATCGTCGAGCCGCTTGAGTTTCTGTTGCATGTCGCGGCTGGACCGGGCCTCATCGACGATCGTGCGCCCCAGTTCGTAGGGAATGGTCTGCTTGAGCTCTTCGGAAACGAGTGGGCTGGACTGCATCTGTTCGAGATAGGCCACGGCCATGTCGAACAGTTGCCGGCGCCGCAGCCCGTCCAAAAACTCACTGAATGGCTCAGCGCCGCGGCCCGTCGACCAGCCACCGGCGAGCACCGCCAGCGCGCAACTCCAGCCCAACATCCCTCGCCGGATGCGCGCCATCATGAATGCCGTCCTTGTTGAAGCACGATCCACCACGCTTCCACGTTATAAGGCCGACAACCTTGCTTCAAGCAGCACGCCGTGGCACCCCGCTGCTGCGACCCTGTCGCTGGGTCAGCAGATGGCTCGATTTGCGGAAAACCGCGAGCTGCCCGGCACGGTCGGCCGCACAATCGTTGCTATCGTCGCCACGGCGCGCATGCCCAAAGCGACCGTCGAACGCTTCGCCCTGGCCGCAAGCGATCAATCGACCATTGCCGCCCGCAACGCACTACCGGCCGCGCGGACGGCTCCGCGCTCCGCGCGCCTCGGCCGTGCGCTCGATTTGCCGCGCGAGTCGGGCAAAATCAGGCTGAGCCGCTAACTGCGCGTGCACGCCGTCCGCCAGTTGGCGTGCTTGCCCCCAGCCGCTCTCCTGCACAAAAGGTGATCCGCGCAGCAATTCGCCAGCCAACGCCGCCACGCTGGCCCCTTGCAGGGCGAGCGACGACTCGCGGAAGGTCGCCGCGATTTGACGGCGACTGATCGGCTGGTCCACTTGCTCCACATTGCCATCGGCCGGATTCTGCCAGGCGACGCGCGCGTGCGCCAACTCGCTGGCGACACCGGTCGGCTCCAACTCCAGCTCGAACAACACAACAGCCATGTCGCGGGCGTACAGGTCGATTGTGGGCGCCGCCGGCAATAAACCGGCGACATCGGTCGCCTCGTGACCAACGAGCCGATAACGCTCCACGGTCGCGGGATCGAAGCGCACGCTCAACCGTGCGCCGCGGGCCACCAACTGTGGCTGGTCCCAGAGTGCCTCGCGTAGTGCGCGAGCTAGTTCGAGCGTCGAAGCAACCTGTCGCAGCGGCCGCTCGGCCCAGCCGGCCACCATCTTCAGGGTCGCCTCGCCTTGGGGCTCGCCGCTGGCATCGATCACGTCCAGTTCGATGCCTTGAGCGCGGGATTTCGCGAGACCCGTCTCGATCTGTCCGGCGGTTAACGGGTCAAGATCGGTGAGGCCGTCCGTCACCAGGGCCACGCGGCGCCGCAATCGCGTCGCGGGATCAGGTCCCGCGGCGGGCGCCGCTTCGGCCACGGCATAAGCCAGTTGCAGGCCGGCGCCGAGATTCGTGGAACTTTCGGGCTCGAGCGCGGCCAGCGCTTCGACGAGCGCGGCGCGATCGTCCATCCCGGCTTCTTCAATCACGACCCGGGCGCGACTCCCGAAGGTCACCAGCGACACGCGATCGTGCGGTCCCAAATCGTCGAGCAGCCGCACGATGGCGCGCTTGGCAATCTCCAATCGCCCGCTGCGCTGCATGCTGGCCGAGACATCGGCGGCGATCGTCAGATGCGTTGCCACGCCGACCGAGCGCGACGGTTCGGCCGTCTGCAAGCCAACCAACAGCAGGTAGCGCCCCGGCGCGCCCCAGGGGCAGGGCCCCAGCGCCGTGCGAATGCCCACCGCCTGCGTGGTCGGCGGAGCGAACTTGTAATCGAGGGCTGCGAGAAAATCCTCGGTCCGCACCGCGTCTGCCGGCGGAGATTCACCTCCCTCAAGATACTGGTTCCACAGCTCGTAGCTCGTCACGCCACGAGCCAAGGGGGGTGCGATCTCCGGCAATGCGGCCGCCGCGACGAACGGATGCACGCGAAACTGTCGCACGAAGAACGTGTCCCAGGCGTCATCAACTGGCGGCTCGAAGCCGCGCGGCACCAGCGGCCGCGCCTTGTGTAAATCGGGCAACTCGTCGAATGCAGCATTGGCGGCAAACACACCCCACGGCGTTTCGGCCACGTCGCTAACCAGCGCCGCGCGACGGGCCGGATCGTCGCCCGTCAGCAGCGAATCGGTCGCCGACGTGCTGCTATCACTCGTGGGTTCATCCCTGCCAGCCAGCAGCGGTTCGCGCGTCGTCAACGGCTCATCGGGCACGGCCACCGGCATCGGCACCGTCAATTCGCCGGCGCCGACCGGTGTGCTGGCGTTGCCCGCGCCCGCTGGTTCGATCGTCACCAGCGCGTCGTCGGTCGACGAACTACCGTCATCCGCGATAACCTCGCCGATCTGGATGCTGTCGGCCTCATCGCTCAGGTGGTCGGTATCAGGTCGCGCGATCTGCCAGACCGGGCCGGAGAGGGCCCAACCGACCGAGATCAGTAACGCGGCTGCCACGGCCGCTTGCCAGAGACGTCGTCGCCAGCGCGCCGACTCGAGCGGAATGCGACCAAGTCGCGCCTCCAACTGCGGTGGAACGGTCACCGCCCGCAGACAGCGATCGATCTCGGCTTCGAAAGGAAGCTCGTCGGGCAACCGCTCGGCGCGCAGCAGTTCGCCCGATGTGCGCGCAATATGGCGCAAGCGCTTGGGAACGCGCGGCGGAAGGGGCACTTCGCGAAGTCGCTCCTCGACGTGCTGGTCGTCCACGGGACCGGACTGATCATCCGCGGACTGTGCGGTGCGCTGCGCCTCGTCCACCATCGACGGCTCATCGGATTGACCCAGCTCGTCCGTCTCGCGCGCCAGCTTCGACAGCGACGCGAGCAGCCCGTCGGGCACCACCACGTCGCGCAGCCGCGCGTCGAATTCGGGGTCGAGTTGGTCGTCGGGCCGTGTCATCGTTGCTGATTGCGACCGTGCGTGCGCTAAAAGCTGGGAGGTCGGTGTTTGGTGGTTTGTTTGTTCAGGTTCAGGCAGTACCTGCATCGCGGCGCACGCGGAGCCGAGGCGGTTCGTCGGCCTCGCCAGGTGCGGCGCGGAGATACTCGCGGAGGCGCTTTCGCGCGCGGGCGACGCGCGATAGCACCGTGCCCAGTGGAATGTCCAACAAGTGAGCCGCCTCTTGATGCGTCAGTTCGCCGACGACGACCAAGAGCAGTGTCTCGCGCAGTTCACCCGGCAGGCGATCGAGCGCCTGCTGAGTTTCGTCGGTATACTCGTGATCGGTCGGATCGATAGCTGGTCCTTCAACATCAAGCAGACCATCGCCGGCCGTGACGCTCGGCAGGCGGCGGCGGCGCCAACGATCGGCGACGCGGCGACGCAGGATCGTCGCCAGCCAGACGCGCTCGCCGCGCTCGGGGTCGAACCGCTCCCGACTGTTCCAGGCCGAGCGAAACGCATCTTGCACGGCGTCTTCGGCCTCGAAGCGGTCACCCAACAAGCGATACGCCATGCGGTACATCGGCGCGGCGTGGTCCGCCACGAGACGATCGAAATCTGCCAGCGACAACGCCACGACAATCGTGCCTCTCTTTGCCAACGAGCGGGGCCCCAATGCCGAACCCCCGCAAATTACCGATCCCCAACCCGCGTCACCCGCGTCGTAATTCGATAACAGCAAAACCGACAACTAACCCCGTCGACGCGTCCGGGACGATTGAGGCCGGCCAGTTGATCAACGATGGCAATGTAACACCGCCAGCCGACGGCGGTTCGACACGCTGTTCCAATTGAAAATCGGCCGGCCACACACAATTTATTCCCGCTCGGCCGCGAAAGGCCGCCTGCCAGGCCCCGTTCAGGCCGCCTTCGCCACGTGCCGTCCTCAGGCGGTACAATCTCATTATGCTCCGTGATTGCCTCTAGCTTCAATTCGCATTCGCGAGGGCCTGCACCCGTGCTCGATTTCAGGCGGCCGGCCGCTCCCCCGAAAGCGTTTTCGCGTCGCAGTCAGCGGTCGCTGTGGATGCTCGTTCTGGCCGGTGGTGTTGCGTTGATCCTGCTCCGCGAGGCGGGCCAACCCGACCGCTGGAACGCGCTGATTAAGGGGGCTGGCCGGCTGGCGGGGCCCAATCGCCGAGCCGACGATATCGACACCCGCTGGCGCGCTCCCCACGAGGCTGGCGCGCTCGGGCCGTTGGTCCGCGTCGCCGAAGCACAATCCGCTGGCGCGTCTTTTGCCGACACTCCGCCAGCAGCGCCGGCCGGCGAAACACCGCCTGACATTCCGCCCGACGTCCGACCGGATAGCGACGTGCCGCCGGCGGTCGACGACGCCCCGGATGTTCCGCCTGACAACGATACACCTGCCGATTTTCCCCCTGTGGACGCTCCCGCCGCCGGCACCCCGGCTAGCGATGCTGCTCATGCACCGACGGTGCCAGAGCCCACGCCGGCGACACCACAGGACGATGCAGCGCTCCTGGCCAAGGTGCAAGACGACACCTACTTCCGCCGCGAAGACAGCGAGATCTGGTATCGCCTGTTGGCGCGACTGCGCGATACCCCGCCCGCCGAATTGGCACGAGACAGCGCCGGCACGGTCACCTTCGCGCAACTGTTTCGCCAATCGAGCGCCTATCGCGGCCGCGTCATCGATCTGGTTGGCACCGCTCGGCGAGTCGTCGAGAAACCGGCGCCAGCGAACGACCAGGGGATCGAGCGTTACTATCAAGTCTGGTTGAGGCCCGATGACAATCCCGCGTCGCCGATTGTCATCTATTGCCTCGCGCTGCCGCCGAATTTCCCCATTGGCCAGGACATCGACGAGCCGGTTCGCGTGACAGGCATCTTCTTCAAACGTTGGGTCTACCAGGCAAGCGACACGATCAGGCTGGCGCCGCTGGTCCTCGCCGGCACGCTCGACTGGCGGCCGAATCCGCTGGCCAACGCCCGCAAAACCGACGCCGAGCCCATCCCCATCTGGATCATCGGCGCCACGGCCGCGGCCAGCCTGGTGGTTGTCGCGGTGCTCTGGAAATTTGGCCGCCGCGATTCCAAGTACAGCGAGACCCTGATCGCCGCAAAGTACAGCAAGATCGAAATCGCGCCGCCTGGCCCCGATAGTTCCCAGGGTGGCGCGCCCGTCGCGCTTCCCGAAATCGCCGATCGCAGCATCGGCATCGACGAATAAGGTTGACTTCATGGCGATGGAACGGCGCACGGCCTGGATCGCACCAATTGCCCGAGCTACTCGCTGCGCCGCGCAGTCGAGCGCGGCGTTGGTGATCTGCGTCCTGATCGGCCTACCTCTGGCGTTCGCGAATGAGGGGGAGTCGCCGAATGCTTCGCCCGCCGAAGCCCAGACGGCATCGGCCGCAACATCGACCGACGAGTTGCGCAGACTCCTCGAGCTGCTGGGAGTCGATGAAAGTCACTTCCGCAGCCTGATGGACGGGCATCCGATTCAGCCCGACGAAAACGAGGCGCTACTCAAGCTGCTGTTCGCCGTGCGGCGCTTGCCGCAGTTGGAGTTGCGCGGCACCGTGCCCGCCGCGCTGCCGCTCGATTTGAAACATTTGCCACCCAAGGGGAGCCGCGTGACGATCGCGGGGCGCCTGCGCGCGATTGCCAGCGAGCAACCGCCCCCCGAACTGGCCGAGCGGTTCGAGCTGCCGCGATATTATCGCTGCGAAGTCGAGCTCGCCGACAGCCAGCCGGCAATCGTCTACGTCGACGTGATTCCCCAAGCCTGGCAAGACAATTCGCTGGGCGATCCGCGAGTCGGCGCGACAGGTTTCCTCGCTAAGCTGGCCAGCGAGGCTGCCGACACGCCGACTCCTGTCATCGTAGCGCCGCGCTTGGCCTGGTATCCCGATTCACCGCTGGGTGAATTGGGGATGGACTTTGGACTGTTCGATACGCTCCGGCAGAAGCACCCTCTGGCCAGCGACGAGCGGTTTTGCTTTTACGAAATGCTCGCGCGCCTGCGAGCCGCCGATAACAGCCAACTCGCTAGCGCCGCGACCGCGCGACTTACGCCCACCACTGGGGGGGAGATTGCCAAGCGATTGCTGCAAGACCCAGCCAGCGAAAGCGGCAAGCTCGTCTTGCTGGAAGGCGTGGCCCGCCGCGCGATTCGCGTCGAAGTGACCGACCCCGATATCCGTCGCCGCTATGCGATCGATCACTACTTTGAAGTCGATCTGATCTTTCGCGACATTCGCGTCCGCTATGAGCCAGCCCAGGCGAATCAGGAGGGCGCAGAGTCGCCATCGAGCGAGGAAGACACTGGCCCGCTAGTCATCACCTGCAACCTGTTGGAGTTGCCGCCAGGCATGCCCACCGGGGACCGCATCTCGGAATTGGTGCGGGTGCCGGCGTTTTTCTTCAAGCTGTGGGCGTTTCAAAGTGAGCTGGCCGAACAGGCCGGTTATCACCACCTGCAATTCGCGCCACTGTTCATGGCCCGCGGTGCCCAGTGGATCGAACAGCCGCCGGCCAAATCGTACACCTGGGTGTTCAGCCTGCTGCTGGTGGCATTACTCGTCGCCGTCGTACTGGTCGTTTGGGGAATGAACCGCGCCGATCGCCGGCGCCGCGTGCCGGCAGCCGTCAGCGGCCCGCAGACCACGGTCGATCCCGCGATGCTGGCGGCGTTCGATCGCGGTGAATCGACCGACGCGGGTCGGTAAACTGCGCGGCCTCTACCGCGCGCGATTTCACGCCCCCGTGCTAGTCGACGCGCCAAGCGGGATTCTATAATCGAGATCGAGGGGCAGCGGGCGACCGTCGCCCCGTACCCTGCGATTGTCACGCTTGGCCCCCAGCGCCGGCTTTGTGAAGGTGCCCGTATGCCCGTCCCGATGCAGTTGTCGCGGATCATCATCAGCGAGATTAACGACCAGCAAGTGATTTATCTCAAAGAGGTCGACGGGCAGCGCACGTTTCCGATCTTGATCGGCATTTTCGAGGCGACCAGCATCGATCGCCGTGTGAAGGGCTATGCCTCGCAGCGCCCGCTGACGCACGATCTACTGGTGAGCCTGGCCGATCAACTCGGGGCCGAGTTCCAGGATGTCGTCATCAGCGAGCTGCGCGATCACACCTATTTCGCGCGGCTGCGGTTGCGGCACGAAGGGGAGCTCGTCGAAGTCGACGCCCGCCCCAGCGACGCCATCGCCGTAGCGGTCACTTGCGATCCGCCGCTGCCAATTTACGTCGCCGAGGAAGTGCTCGACGACGTGCTGGGCGACAATGAAACTCCTCCCAGCTAATCGCGAGGCCATCATGCGCGGCGCGCTGCCATCGACGACGTCGGGCTGCGGTTCATCGTGACGCGGCTCTTGGCGCTCGAAACCTCGGGGCGCGCGGGGAGCGTGGCAGCGCTCGAGGGTGACAAGCTTCTTGCCGAGCGCGCGCTAGACCCGGCGCGCGGCAGTGCCGCGACCTTGGCGCCGGCGATTCAAGACCTGCTGACTGCCGTGAACTGGCGGCCGGCCGACGCGCAAGTCGTGGCCGTGGCCACCGGCCCCGGATCGTTCACAGGCTTGCGCATCGGTGTCATGACCGCCAAAACGCTCGCCTATGCGCTGGGGGCCGAGGTCGTCGGAGTCGACACGCTCGACGTCATCGCCTGGCAGGCGCCGCGCGCGGCGCGTCCATTATGGACCGTCCTCGACGCCGGGCGCGAACAACTCTTTGTCGCGCATTATGTCGCCGCCGCCGAGAACCTTCCGCAGCCCGACCGCGCCACGCGACTAGTCGATGCCGGCTCCTGGCTCGCCGCGCTGCGCGCGGGCGACTGGCTCGCGGGTCCGGCGCTGGAGCGCTGTGCTCCGCGGCTTCCGACCGGAGTGCACGTCGTCGAGTCCGCCGCCTCGTGGCCGACGGCCGGCGCCGTAGGCCAGCTGGCCTGGTCTCAATACTTGGCCGGCGTGCGGCACGATTTCTGGAACTTGACGCCGAATTACTTTCGCCCCAGCGCTGCCGAAGAACGCCGGCCATGAGCGCCGAGACCAATTACCTCGATTGCTCACGGCGCTGGACAACGCGACTTTCGCGTCGGCCCGCCGCTGGCCCAAGGGGGCGCGGATGGCTATTCTTCGGTTTGCATGAGCAATGCCGATACCTTGCCGATCCGTCTCCCGCGTCGCAAGCGCAAAGTCTATGTCGTGCTGCCGGCCTTCAATGAAGCCGCCCGCATCGGCCGCCTGCTGACCAATATCGACGAAGCCTTGGGCGAGGAGTCGCTTGATTATCAGATCCTGATCGTCGACGACGGCAGCACGGACGGCACCGCCGAAATCGTCGGCCAGTGCGCCGCCTCGATGCCGATCGACCTGCGGCGGCACGTGCACAACCAGGGCCTGGGCGCGACGATCCGCGACGGCTTGCTGGCCGCCGCCGAGTCGGCCGATGCCCACGACGTGATTGTCACCATGGATGCCGACGATACGCACACGCCAGGTTTGATCTTGCGCATGGTGCGGCTGATCCGCGAAGGGCACGACGTGGTGATCGCCTCGCGCTATCAACCGGGGAGCCGCACCATCGGGGTGCCTTGGTCGCGCCGCTTGCTCAGCTACGGCGCCTCGTGGTTATTTCGCGTCTGTTATCCGATCTCAGGCGTCAGGGACTACACCTGCGGCTACCGTGCGTATCGCGCCGACGTGTTGCAGCAGGCAATCGCGCACTACGGCAGCGATTTTTTGAATCAGGATGGCTTTCAGTGCATGGTCGACATCCTGTTGAAGCTGCGGCCGCTCCACCTGGTGTTCGGCGAGGTTCCCTTTATCCTGCGATACGACTACAAGGAAGGTGCCACCAAGATGCGCGTCTGGCGCACGGTGCGGCAAACGCTCGTAGTGCTCGTGCAAGGCAAGTTTCGCCGATGACTTCGGCACCCGCGCCCAGCTTTGAGCAGGAGTACTTCGAGCGCAATTACCGCAACTACGCGCGGCAGAACCCGCCCCGCAAGTTGCGCTTTTATCGCCAGCTCGTCGAGCGCGCCGTGGCAGAGTACGATCGCCCCGCCGTGCTGGAACTGGGTTGCGCGTTTGGCCGGTTCCTGGAAACACTCGACGGCACCTGGGATCGCTACGGGCTTGATGTCAGTCAGTACGCTATCGAGCAGGCGCGCCAGCGCTTGCCTGCTGTCACGCTCGAGGTCGCCAGCGGCAGCGAGATCCCTTTCGCGCGGCAGTTTGATGCCATCCTGGCGTTCGATGTGATCGAGCACATTCCCGACTTGGAAGCCGTAGCTGCGTCGGTCGACGCGCATCTGGCCGATGGCGGCGCGTGGGTCTTTGTTGTCCCCGTTTACGACGGGCCAACCGGTCCGCTGGTGCGCTGGCTCGATCGCGACCCGACGCACGTACACAAGCGATCACGCGATTTCTGGCTCGAGTGGGCGGCCAACCACTTCACGATCGAAGATTGGTGGGGCCAGTTCCGCTACTTGCTTCCTGTTGGCCCCTACGTCTACGCGACCACGCGCCTGCTACGACGCGCTTGCCCGGCGATCGCCGTGCTGGCGCGCAAGCGCGTCGCCGCCGCGTAGCGGGGTCTCGGGGCAGTCGGCAAACTCGGAGTTCCACACGTGTCGCTCGCCGCAAACGCACCTGCTATCACGAAGCGACCCGGTGTCATCTCGTTCGATTGGTACACTTTGGCCGTGTATTGCGAATGGCTGGTGGCTGCCGGCGCCACGCTGATTGTCGTTCATCGCCATTGGCTGAACTTGAAATATGCCGGCGCGCTCTGGCGGGATGAAGCCAACACCGCCGAGTTCGCCAAGTTGCCCTCCTGGCGCGACATCATCGAGAATTTGCAATGGGATAGCTTCCCCATCCTCTCGACCGCGCTACTGCGCATCTGGGGATACCTCCCCGGTGGCACCACTGACGAAGGATTACGGTGGATTGGACTACTGGTTGGCGTCGGTATTCTGGCCGGACTGTGGTGGTTGGCGTATCGTGCCCACGGTGGTCCGCCTTCCCTCGCCCTGTTGCTGTGGGGCATGAATCCAGTCGCCGTCCGCTTCGGCGACTCCGTGCGACCCCACGGGCTAGGGATTCTATGGATGGTCTTGGTCTGGTCGTCTATTGCTAGAGTCGTGCCGGCTTCGAAAGCGCGCGACGTTGAAGCCAACTCCACGAGTAGTACGAATTCCCTGCCGGTGGGCTGGATGAATTGGCTCGTGGCCGGCACGTTGTCGATCGCCGCTGTGCAGACGCTATTCCCCAATGCCGTGATCTTGGGCGGATTGCTTGCCGCTGGAGTCGTGGCCGCACTAGGCGCTCACCACTGGCGTCGCGCGCTCGGGCTCGTGGCCGTCGGTGCTGCCGCGGCGGCGAGCCTGCTCCCCTATCTTCCCGCTATTCGCACGGCCAGCGAGTGGAGCGAAGTTTTCGACATGAACGTGGGAGTCGCCCAGGTATTCAGCTCGCTGCAGGTCGTGCTGACGCTCCCAGTAGCGTTTTTCTCCCTGGTCTGGTTCTTTCTTCCCATCGCGCTTGTGGGAGCGACGGTGCTCACCTGGTGGTCACCAACTCCGGCCGCGCGGGCCCGTCGATTTCGCTCGCTGTTCGCTCTGCTGGCTGGTCTATTCGGTTGTGGCGGTTATTTCGTGCTGGTGGACCGCGGCAGCTTTTTTCCACAAGCCTGGCACTGGCTCCCTGTGCTGGCGTTGGGCGCCGCGGCCGCCGAACAGGTCGGAGGTGGCTGGCGAGCGATTTCCGTAGTCCGTAGCGGACTACTCGTGCTCGCGTTGCTCGCCAGCGCGACGTCCAACCAGAGGCTGCTCAGCCGATACCTGACCAATATCGATCTGGCCGCGGCCCACGTCACGGAAGCAGCACGACCCGGCGACTTGATTATCGTCGAACCTTGGTACTGGAGCGTATCGTTCCATCGTTACTACCATGGTCGGGTACCCTGGTTGACGATTCCACCACTCGAAGTAACCAATCTCCATCGCTACGACCTGCTACGGCTCCAGTTGCAAGCGGACGACGCTACCGCCGCCGTTAAGCAGGCGATCGCGCAGACGCTTCGCGCGGGCGGACGCGTCTGGATCGTGGGCGACTTGCCGCGCGTAATCGGCGACGAGGCCGAGTTTGAGAAAGTCCGCGGCCAGCAATTGAGCACCGGCGCGCGCGCCGCGCTGTGGAGCATGGAGGTGGGATACTTTCTCCAGCAGCACGAGCAACAACGCCGCGAGGTGACCTTGCTGAACGAGCGCCCCATCATGGTCGAAGAAGTGACGCTGTTTGTGGCGGAAGGCTGGCGACCCTAGCAGCAGATGGTTGATGAGAAATGCAGGCTCGCCGTGCGGAGCATGAAATCGAGTTCACGGCACGTTTGGCCCGACCGTTCAGCCCTCGGCTGTCGGTGCGTCTCGCAATACAACCAGCCCTGACATCTGTCTACTCTGCCGACGCCCGTCAACAGGGCGGTTGCATTCGATTTGGCCTCGCGGCATGATGGCCTAGCATTGGATTTCTTGACCGCCGTGTCTGGAGAGTCAGTCTTGGATCAGCCCGTCGCCGAAACGTCCGCCCCGCGCCGCCGGCGCATTCGCGAGCTCGAAGTCATGGTCGCCGAGGCGGTGCAGGAGACAAGCGATACCACGACGCTCGTCTTCTTCACCGGCAACGATCACCTGGAATACGAACCGGGTCACTTTCTCACGATCGACCCGCACCAGTTCAAATCGCTCGATCGTTTCACGCGCTACCTCGAGGACATGAAAGGGAAGAAAGAACCGCCCCGCGCCTACTCGATGTGCAGCGCGCCGCACGAAAAATACCTCGCCGTCACCGTCAAGGAAGAGAACTACGTGACCGGCCAGACCAAGTATCCGCCGCTGCTCTCGCCGCTATTGGTGCGGCGCGTGCAGCCGGGACAACGCATGGTGATCACCGGCTTCACTGGTCCGTACGTGCTCCCCAAAGACATCGAAAGCCAGACCGATCACCTGGTGCACCTGTGTGCTGGGTCGGGGAGCGTGCCCAACTTCAGCATCATCAAGCATGCGCTGCACGCGAACATGAACCTGCGGCACACCTTGATTTACAGCAATAAGACTTACGACGACATCATTTTTCGCGCGCAGCTCGAAGAGCTCGAGCGCATGTTCCCCCGCAAGCTCAAAGTGATCCACTGCCTGACGCGCGATCCCTCGGCTGCCTCGCTCGGGCCGAACTACCGCGTTGGCCGCGTGAACGAAGCGGTCCTGCGCGAGTTCATCCCCGATCCCTCGGCAATCCAGGTCTTCTGTTGCGGGCCGGGTGTGACCTCGTTCGATCGCGCCGCCGCCCGCGAACGGGGCGAGGAGCCGGCGCCACGATTTCTCGAATCTTCGCTGGCTTCGCTGGCGGCCTTGGGGATCCGCAAGGATCAGATTCACCGCGAGAGTTACGGATAATCGCTTCGTGCCGCGAGGCTAGCGCCAATGTCGCAACCGCTCGTGCGAGTCCATGTTCACGGCGCCACCGGCTCCATCATTCTTAACCGGCCCGACAAGCGCAACGCGCTTTCGCGCGCGCTCTTGGCCGAGATCTCCCAGGCGTTCGACGATCTGCATCAGGAGCGTCGCGTCCGCGGCGTGGTGCTGACCGGCGCCGGCCCGTCGTTCTGCGCCGGCATGGACCTGGATGAGATGCTGGCCACGAGCCAAGAGCCCGATGCTCATGCGCGCTGGTCCGACGATGTGCTCGCCTACCGCGACCTGGTCGAGAAGATGCTGCAGTTTCCCAAGCCGATCGTGGCCGCGGTCAATGGCGCGGCCGTGGCGGGCGGATTGGGTCTGGTGGCTGCCTGCGATCTTGTGCTGGCTGCCGACGACGCGAGGTTTGGACTCCCCGAGCCGCGCCGCGGCATCACGGCGGCGATCGTGGCTCCGTTGGTGGTCTTTCGCATCGGAGCTGGCCAGGCCGCCTATCTCTTAATGACCGGCGCGATCGTCGATGTCACGCGCGCCGAGCGGATGGGCCTGGTTCACGAGCGCACGGCGTCGGCGCAGCTTTGGCCGCGGGCGGTGGAACTGGTCGAAGAGTGCGCCCGCTGCGCACCCTCGTCGCTGCAGCTCACCAAGCGAATGCTCAACGAAACAATCGGCGAACAACTCTCCTCGATGCTCTCGACCGGCGCGGCGGTCAGCGCCACCGCGCGCACGACCGAGGCCGCCGCGGAAGGGCTCGCGGCCTTCCGCGAAAAACGCCCGCCCCAGTGGTAGCGATCTCTCGCAGAGGGCTAACTGAAGACTTCTCGCGCAAAGGCGCTAAGGCGCAAAGAAAATGCAATTGGGAATCAAGTTCGCTGCATTTCGTCTGGTAGTCCATTCACAAGCCGTACAATTCCGTTCTTGATGAGCTCCTCGCCGAAGTTAATCAACAGGCCAAGGCGCGAGTTCGTAATTCGCAAGTACGTGAGCATCTGCTTCTTGTGCACGGGCGCGAGCGCTTCGATAGACTTCAATTCAACGAGCAGCAACCGCTCGATCCAGAGATCGACACGAAAACCGACTTCGAGGCGCACATCGCACCAAAGTACTGGGATCGGAACTTCTGTCTCCACGTGCAGACCGCGCAGTCGAAGCTCGTACGACATGATCGCTTGATAGGCCGACTCCAGCAGGCCTGGACCGAGTCGACGATGAATCTGATAAGCAACGTCGACGACGATCGCCGCAAGCTCATTTTCGCGCATCAAACTGCCCTCTTTGCGTCTTCGCGCCTTTGCGCGAGATCTTGAACGCGGGCCATCGCCAGAGACTAACGCGGCGCGCCCCTCACGGGCCGCGGCGCAAGACAAGCTCGTGCAGATCGTAGCGGCGGATCTTGCGGTCGAGCGTCGAGCGCTCGATTCCCAGGATCATCGCCGTCTGGCTCTTGTTCCAGGCGGTCGCGCGCAACGTGGCCAGAATGTGGCGCCGCTCCATCTCCTCGAGTGTCATCTGCGTGTATTCGTTGCCGGCGCCGGCTGGCATCTCGTTGGTGTCCCCCGCCGTCGGCAAGCGGGAGAGCATCAGGTCTTCGAGGTCGATCTCGTCGGCCTGCGTCAAGAGGATCGCCCGCTCGATAACGTTCTTCAGCTCGCGTACGTTCCCTGGCCAGCGATAGCGCATCATCTGCTCCATCGCGCGCTGGGTGAAGCCGCGGATTTTACGGCCGGTTTCGACGTTGTAGCGCTGCAGGAAAAACCGGGCCAGCTCCGGAATGTCGGCCGGCCGTTTGCGCAACGGCGGCACCACGATCTCCAGCACGTTGAGCCGGAAATAAAGATCGCGGCGGAACCGCTGCTCGGCGACTTCCTTTTCCAGGTCGCGGTTCGTGGCCGCGATCACCCGCACATCGGCCTTGACCGGCTGGCTCCCGCCGACGCGCTCGAACGGATGCCCCTCGAGCACCCGCAAAAACTTGGCCTGAATCGTCGGGCTCATCTCGCCGATTTCGTCGAGCATCAGGGTGCCGCCGTCCGCGGCTTCGAACTTGCCGATCTTGCGCTCCGTGGCCCCGGTAAACGCGCCGCGCTCATGCCCGAACAGTTCGCTTTCCAGCAAGGTCTCGGTAAGCGCGGCGCAATTCAGGCAAACGAACACCCCCTTGGCCCGCGGGCTCGAATAATGGACGGCGCGCGCCACCAGTTCCTTGCCGACACCGCTTTCGCCCCGAATCAACACGGTGGCCCGGCTCGGCGCCGCGCGGGCGACCTGCTGCTGGATGCGCTGCACGACCGGACTGCGGCCGACAATCTCGCTGAACACCCCGAGCTTTTCCCGCAGTTGCAGGTTCTCGTCCCGGACCGAGTTGAGGTTGACCGCCAGCTCTTCACGGCGGCTGAGGTTCTCCAGCGCCACGCCGAGCGTTTCGGCCACGGCCAGCGTGAACTCGAGATCGTCGGGATCGAGCACGCGCGCCGCGTCGGTCGAGTACAAATGCAGCAACCCGTAAATCTGCTGGCCGCGGCGAATCGGCGCGCAAATTACGCTCGTCGCGTGAATCTCTCCCTTGCTGTCGCGGCGGCTCAGTTGGCTGTCGCCCATGACGTTGCGCGCTAGCACCGCCTCGCCCTCGCGGAGCACGGTCGTCGCCAGAAAACTTGACACGCGATGGTACGGCTCGTCGCTTTGGCTGCGGGCCGCGACCGCTTCGAGCGCCCCTTCGTTGAACGGCTTCTTGCCGGCCGCACGTGGCCCCAACAGCACAGCGCCGGTGTCAGCCTGCGTTCCTTCGAACAAGCCAGCCAGCGCCATTTGCGCCAGCCCGCGAACGTCGGCCGCCTTGGCCAGTTCGAACGCCAACCGGCAGAGTTTGGTGCTGGCCCGGCTGATGTGCGATTGATTGGGAGCGTCGAAGGCCTCCTCTTCGGCCGGCGCCAGGAACTTGGTTTGCCCGCGGCGATGCGTGATCGTCGTTGGCTCGTGCGGGTCGAGCACGCTGTCGGCTTCGGCCCCCGAGAAGTGAGTGGCCTCGAGCATGTCGTCGGGACGCGGCGCGACCAGCGTGCCCGAATCGTTGAAGGCTTTCGACAGGTCGTGTACGAAAGCCAGTTGCGAGCGGCCGATGCGGACGATGTCGCCGGCGTGCAGCGGAGTCTCTTCGCGCACCAGTTGATCGTTGAGCGCCGTGCCGTTACGGCTTTCGAGATCGCGGAGCATCCACTGGCCGTCGCGCAACAAAACCTCGGCATGGCAGCGGCTGCAGCGCTCGTCTTTGAGCACGATGGGATTGGTCGGCGCGCGCCCAATAGTAACCGACTGGCCCGGGATCAGCCGGAACACGTCGGTCCATTTCGTCCCTTCGCGGATGACTAAATATGCGAGCATGGCCCTCGCCAATTGGCAACGAGGTGGCCGTCGTGAGCGGTGTCACCACCTCCAGACCTTTGGAGGCGAAGTACGCGGCTGGTCGGAGCCGCCAGTTTAGCCGAGATTGGCCGCCCGAAGTCGGTCAACTTATCGCGGTGCTCGCGGCTATGGCTGACGGCCCACAGGGCAATTTGTGTGCGGATGAGAGTGGTGCCCGTGCCTGGGCGAACGTGGCGGGCGCCGCCCGGGGCCGACCGTGCGGCCCCTCGACGCCTCATCTACACCTTAGTCCTGACCTGGGGCCCATTTCAAGGGTCCGCAGGGCCTCGCGCCACCCAGGCTCGTCAAATGCCGGCAGTTTCTTCGCCATTCGATCTCCGGTGCCCAATGGCACTGCCACCTGAATCGCCGCGAATTGCCCCTGCGACCAGCGCAGATTAGGCTCTGTATTGAGAAGTTGGGCGCGCGGTGACGGTGCACGCACGGCCACGATCACCCTCTAGGAACAGTCTCTCGAGCTCGGCGACTGGTGGCTACCGACATGCAACAGCGATCATTCTCCGCGCGGGCACTGGGGCTCTGGCGGGCACTGGTTTTGGCGCCACTGGTCCTGGTTGGGGCACTCCGCGAACCCGCACGCGCGCAGCAGTTCCCGCGCGTGGCGAGCGGTGGCGTTGGTGGCGTGGCCATCAACGCCCGCGGCATTCTTTCCCGCGCCGACGTCGAATTATCGGGCGAGCTGCGCGAACACTACGCCGCGGCGCTGGCCCGCTTGCCTGCCGACCTCAACAAGCACACTCCGCTGCGCAAGGTTTCGCTCAAGCGGCTTGATGCCGAGGTCGCGCGCTCGCGCGCCGCAGGCGCAGACCTGCCCGAAGAAGTGCAGTTTCTCGCCGGCCTGCAAGACGTGCGCTACGTTTTAATATATCCCGACCAACAGGACATCGTGCTCGTCGGTTACGGCGAAGCGTGGCGCCTCGACGATCGTGGCACCTTCGTCGGCGTCTCGACCGGTCGCCCGGTGCTCTGGCTCGACGACCTCGTCGTCGCGCTGCGCACCGCCCGCGACGTGCAGGCCGACGGTATCAGTTGCTCGATCGACCCCAGCGCGGCGGGCATGACCCGCTTGCAACAGTTTCTGGCCTCGTCGGGCGAGCTTTTGGCCAGCGATCCGAATGCCGCGATCATCGAAATCGAAGAGAGCCTGGGGCCGCAGCGCGTCACCGTGGCGGGCGTGCCGGCGACGAGTCATTTCGCCCGCGTGATGGTGGCCGCCGACTTCCGCATGAAGTGCCTGGCGATGAACTTCGAGCCGTCGCCAGTCAAAGGGCTGGGTAGCTATTTGCACCTGGCCAGCGGACGCGGCAGCATGATGCCTCGCTGGTGGCTCGAGCCCGACTACGACGCGATCTTGCGCACCGCTGACAATCTGGCCTGGGAAATCCGCGGCGCGCGGGTGAAGACGGTAACTGAGGATTCGAGCGTCGACGACTCCGGCCAACGCACGTCCTCCGGCCGCGCCAGCCCCGACGCCCAGCGCTGGGCCGATCAGTTCACGCGCCGCTACGACGACGTGTCCCGCCACATTCCCGTCTTCGCCGAACTGTCGAACTTGATGGATCTGGCGGTCGTCGCCGCGCTCTTGACCAAGGAGGATTTCACCGCCAAAGCTAACTGCCCGCTACTGGCCCTCACCGGCGCCGACGGGCTGCCGCCCCTCGAACTCCCCGCGGCCCGGCAAGTTGATAGCCGCGCGAGCTTCTTCCGCAAAGGCAACAGTTGGGTGGTGAGTGCCTCGGGGGGCGTGGTGATTAACTCTTGGGGCGCGCTCGACAAGCTCTCGCCCGACGCCGACGGCCATGTCGCCGAAGTCCGCGAAAAGTCGCGTGCCGCCCCCGACAGCTCGTGGTGGTGGAACTAGTGCTCTGTCAACGCCTCTAGTTCCGGTCGAGCCAGAGGCAGAGCACGAGGTGTTTATTGCTGCCCAACCACTTGCGTGTCGGGCGGTGTTGCGCGTCACCCGAGTGAATCGGGTTGACGCTCCACTGGCCGGCACGATTGCGCCGATTTTTCTGCCGGCAAGGATTGTGCCTGCGTATCGCTACCGCCGTGCATCCACGCGCAAGCGATCGCTCGAGCACGCCAGCCGTCGCCTCGCATCAAGCTAGATTTTCCCGTGGCCAGCGCGGGCTTCGCGTTGCGCCACCTGTCTGGTATCGCGCGCGGACCGTCCAATTCGTGGCGTGCCGATGCCTTAGGAGGATCGCATGTCCGTGGTGATCGAGCCGGCGCCCCCAGCGCGCGACGAAGCCAGTACGTGCTTCGATCGCGTCGTGGTTCTGCCGGCGCGCGAACTCGACGACGATCTCCTGGCGATCTGGCGTGAGATAACTGCCGCTCGTCCAACGCTGGCCGGACCCTTCTTTCAGCCCGAATTCACGCGACTGGTGGCCGAACACCGCGACGACGTCCTGGTAGCGGTGCTCGAGCTCTCGGGCGAGCCCGTCGGCTTCTTTCCCTACCAGCGCACGCGATCGGGAGCCGGCCGACCGGTCGGCGGACCGCTGTCCGACTATCAAGCCGTCATCGCCGCCAGTCCTTGGCGTGGGAATGCCCCCCGTCTCGTCCGCGCTTGCCGGCTGACGAGTTGGGATTTCGACCACTTGCTCGCCGAGGAGCAGGCGTTTGCATCGTTCTGCTGGGGTGCGGCCGTTTCGCCATGTATCGACCTCGCGGACGGGTTCGAGGCTTACGTCGCCCAGCGCGCCGCCGCCGGTACCGACGTCATCCCCAAAGCCCGACGCGCTGCCCGCGTCCTCGAGCGCGATCTTGGCCCGCTGCGCTTGGAGCTGCGCGACACCAATCCCGCGGTGCTCGACGCGCTCTTCCGCTGGAAGGCCGAGCAATTTGCCCGCACCGATTTGGTCAACACGTTCGCCGTTCCTTGGATCGAGCGGCTGCTGCGGCAAATTGCCGTGATGCAAACATCAGGCTTCTCCGGGATGGTGACCACGCTCTATGCGGGCGACCGCCTGGCCGCGATCATCTTCGGCCTGCGCTCCGGTCCGGTGCTGCACAATTGGATCTTTGCCTTCGACCGCGAGCTATCGAAGCACTCGCCGGGCATGGTGCTGCTGGTCAAGTTGGTCGAGGCGTCGCCAGCCTTGGGCATCCAGTGCATCGACTTGGGGAAAGGCCCGGAACAATACAAGGCGCGCGTCACCAACAGCGCGGTCGCGCTGGTCGAAGGCTCGGTCGATCTGCGGCTGGTTCGCCCACTTGTCCGTCGCGGCGTCCGCGCCATGCGCAACATCGTGCACGATCCACGCTTCAGCCCCTGGCTGCGCACCCCGCTGCGCCTCTACCGGCACCTGCGGGCCAAATCCGATCTGCGGTAGCCTGGCTTGTTCATGTTCCGGTTAGAAAGTTTGTCGGTGTGCCACTGCTTCGCAGAAGCAGTGCATTCCTGGAAAACAAACACTGCTTGCCATACGGGCAAGCAGTGGCACACGGCCATGAATAATCCGGGCTAGAACCTGGCACGGCCATCCTGGCCGTACTCTCTTCACGGGCTGGAAGCACATGCCGCGATTGCCGCACTACGCGAACGCCGTGCGGCCCGGCATCGCCACCGGTGGCACTTCCAGCGGGCCGAATTCGTAAGTCGTCGGCCCCAGCCGCTCGCTCGAAGCCAAGGCTTCGTCGCCTGTGATCGTCTTGCCGGTGTAGGTCGCCATCCGCCCCATGATGGCCATCAGCGTGCTGTTGGCCATGTACTGGCCGTTGTTGATCGGCTGCCCGCTGCGGATGGCGGCGAACAGTTCGTCGTGCTCGGTCTGGTACATATTGTTCTTCGCGCCGCGGTAGCGCCACCGCTCGTCGCCGTTGATGACGTGCCGCAGGATTTCGGCGCGCCCCTTGGTCCCCATCACGTAGTCTTCGACGTCGCTCGCGCAGCCATCCATCTGCCGCGTATAGGCGAACACCTTCACGTCGTTCGGGAACTCATACACCACGGCGTGATGATCGAAGATGTGGCCATACTCCGGCCCCGTGCGCACCTGCCGGCCCCCCAGCCCCGTGGCCTTCAGCGGCGGCACGTCGCCCAAGAGCCACATCGCTTTGTCCAAGCTGTGTACGTGCTGCTCGACGTTGTGATCCCCCGAGAGCCACGAGAAGTACAGCCAGTTGCGCAGTTGCCACTCCATGTCGCTCCAGCTCGGCTGCCGCGGGTGCATCCACAAGCTGCCCGCCAGGTAGTTCTCTTGAATGGCGACAATGTCGCCGATCGCGCCATCTTGAATGCGTTTGACCGTCTCGCGCACGCCGTAGTCGTAGCGCCAGCACAGCCCGGAAACGATCGACAGCCCCTTCTGCTTGGCCAGCTCGCTCGTTTCAAGCACGCTGCGCACGCCCGGCGCGTCGACCGCCACCGGCTTCTCGCAAAAGATGTGCTTGCCGGCCGCCACCGCCGCGGCCAAGTGCTGCGGTCGGAAATGCGGCGGCGTGGCCAGCACCACCACATCGACGCCACTGTCGATCACTTGCTGAAAGGCATTGAAGCCGACGAAACAGCGATCCTCGGCCACGTCGATCTTCGACGACACCTCAGGCATCTTCTTCAAGTTTTCGAGGCTCGATTGCAGGCGATCGCCAAACGCATCTCCCAGCGCCCACAACCGTGAACCGGGATCGGCCTGCAGCGCCTGGGCGGCCGCACCGGTGCCGCGCCCGCCGCAACCGATCAAGCCGACCTTGAGGGTGTCGTCGGCCCCGGCGGCGTGCGCGTGCCGCGCCACCGACAACGTGCCGGCCAGCGTCGCGGCCATCGAGCCGGCGGCCAGCGCGCCCGAGGAGTTTCGCAAGAATCCGCGGCGCGTGGTTTTGGCAGCCGAAGTCGCAGCAGGGGACGTCGCGTGTTTCGTCATGACTGGCAAGGCTCCGTGGAAAGGCGGGGGCTGGCGAGCCCGAGGTCGTCGCTGGCCGGTTGGCGCTACCATGGTAGCAGATCGCCGCCTGGGGCGCTAACACAGAGCCCGCTTCGGTAGTGATACCGTTTGAATCTAGTTTTTAGGCGGATCGGGCGCGCCTTCGTTCGACCACCGCCGCGCGTCTCGGTTGAGAAGTACGCGCCGCCGTCGCCCCCGCTCCCGCATGCCAGCCACACTCAGCGCACCGAGAACGGCCAGCGCCAGCGTGCTCGGCTCCGGCACCGGCGAGTATGTGACCACCAGATCGCCCGCGCCGATCAGATAGACCACGTCGAATTCCGGCCCGTTCAAGAATGCCAAGGGAGCGCCGTTGAGTGTCGCCGAACTGATCGTGCGGCCGAACAAGTGCAGCTCGGTGCCGGCGGTGAATTCATCGGCCGAGATGGTTCCCAGCACGCTGTCGGCAGTGAAAGCCGCCGACATGGTCAATGCTGCGGTCGTGCTCAACAGCGTGTGCCCGGCGAAGTCGATCCGTGTGCCGGCGGCCAGCATGGCGCTATCGACCAGGCCGCCGGTTTGCCGCACGTAGGCATACTGTCCGTCGCTGAGCAAATCGCCGGCCAGCGCCAGTTGCGTGTGGTGCTGCGAGAGAATGATGTCGGTCCAGCCTGCGCCCGCATTGAGCACCTCGGCGGCGGCCAGCATGCTGGTCGAAAGATTGTTGATCGCGAGTTGGCCAGGCCCTCCCGCCGTGCCGGTTTCGAGAATGCTCAAGAACAGCCCATCGGTCGCGTGCATCGTGGCGGTCATCCGCTGCGTCGGCACGAACTGGTTGAACTCGTCGTGCATCCAGAGCGAATCGGTCGAGAGCGACATGCCTCCTGTGGCCACCAGGTGTTGGATCACGCGCTGGCCCCCTTGTTCCCACTGCACTTCGACCAGTCCGGGCGTGTTGGTAAGCACCGTTTGCGTGCCGACGCCGACGAGATTGAACCCGTAGTCGTGACTAGCGGCGCCCTGCATCTGGTCGGCGACGACAAAGTAGCTTTCGTGCGGATAGGCGATGCTCCGCGAGACGTCGGTCTCGGCGTACGTCATCCGCAGCGTCGAGAAATCCGACACGCCGTGATGGCCGCCGAACTCGCCACTGTCGAGCCGATGCGTGCTTACGAAATCGTCGGGACGCATGTACATTCCCTCGCTCATGGCCGCGAGGTTCCGCGGATCGACCCCGACGCCGCCGTCGACCAGGATCACGTTATGCCAGTCGGCCCGTTGCGGCGCGAAGCCCGCTGGCGATTGCGACAAGTCGGTGCGATTGTAGCCCGGCGCGACCAGCAGATACTGCCCGCCCGAAGCCAGTAGGATCTCCCCGGTGTCGGCATGCGAGTGAAAGGCCGGCAACACGACGATGCTCGACGGATCGCCCGGAATCGTAATCTCCAGGGGCGGGGGATCGACGCCGGCCGAGAGCAACAAGTAGTCGCTGGTCGGGCTGAAGTTGTCGCGCAGCACCGACACATGGCTTTGTCCATCGGCCAGGTAGGTGGGCGATCCCGGCGCCGTCGGTGCCACGTGAAAGTTCGTCAGCGCGAAGAAGGTGGCCAGCGAACCGTCGTTGTTCACAACGTTGGTGCCGTTGTTCCACGGATACGGATTCGGCGCGGCGATGTTATTCAAGTACCACAGCGCTTCGCCAGCCTGCTGGGGATCGGGATTGTTGGTGAACAATCCCGTGGCGACCGGCAGGTTCAGGCCGTCGGCCAGGTTGGGCACTTCGCCGCCAGGCAACCGCATGGCATTGGCCAGCTCCACGAACGGTTGCAGTGCGCCATAGAGATTGACGCCCGAACCTTGTTCGTACGCCCGCGCGAAGGCCGCGAAGTGGCGCAGCGTGTAGTTGAGGTAGTGCGATGGGCCGTCGGCGTACCAGCCGTCGTCGGTGGTGCTGTAATCGAGGTTGCGCTGCAGGTCGACAAGGCCGCGGTCGAGCAGCGCTTGATCGCGCAGCAGCACGCCGGCCAGTGCGACCGTCCCGCCGATCTTGGCCCGCGCGTTGCTGTCGGTGCCGTTGCCGTAGTCGAGACTGGTGGCCAGACTCGCCAGCCTGCCTTCGATCTGCGTGCGCGTGGCCTGCGGCAGATCGGTCAGTGGCGCGCCGCGGATGAAATCGTAGGCCATCAGATAGTTCATCAACCGCTCGGGTCGCGTGATAAACGCATTCTGGTCGCTCAAGAAACCGGGATTGGGGATGGCCGCGACCGTCAGCGCCGCGATCGCCTTGTTCAGATCGGCGGCGCTGCCCGTCATCGCGTAGCGCAGTCCGGCGTTCTCGGCCGTGGCGCCGTCGGCCGCCGCAATGGCCAGCGTCGTCGGCGCCGCCCCGCTCGTCGTGTGGTTCGCGAAGCTATTGACGCTGTTGATGTAGAGTTGCTGCGTGGCGTTGACCGGGCTGGACCAATCGGCTCGCAACTGGGCCAATTGATTTCCCAGCAAGAGCGACTGGGTGGGCATCGACGCCGGGAGCACGCCGGCGGTTGGGATCTTCATCTGACCGGCCACAGGGAGCGGCGCCAGGCCCAAGAACAGCGCGGGCCAGATCGCCCGGCGCAATGGCCGCGCGCAGTGGCGCCAGCAAAAGCTCCAGATGCGGTTTCCCCGTTCCGGCATTAGCGTTCCCTCTTCCCCGCGATGAGTCGGCCCGCTTCCCGGAGGGCTGTCGCCAGTCGGCCCCCCAAGGTCGTGGCCTGCTGAGCCCTCGAGTATAGACGGCCGCGACATCCCCTGCGACCGTTTGGCCCAAGGCGCTCTCAGTGTCCGGAATTCCCGCCAAACCCGCACTCCGCCGGCGATTTCTTCCGCCAAATCGCGCCGCCGGGACCAGCCGGTGTGGCCTGCGGCGATAGAATGATGGATCATCGTCGCGGCAGCCTCTGACCGCCGGAATGGTCGTTCGCAGAGTTCTGGTTTCTTGCCCAATTGCCAAAATGTCGACGCGTGACATCAATTCGCGGGGCTCTTCGCTGCCGATTGTCGAGCGGCCCGCGGACCCGTGCGCGCCCTCGGGCACAGCAGCCGAAGTCGCCGCGAAGCCCGCCGCCCAATCGTCGCTTGTCCCGCGCGACGTGGGCCAACTCGACCGCATCCCGCGCGGCGCCGCGTCGCCACTGCCCGCCACACGCGCGGAGATGGACGCCCGCGGCTGGGACGATGTCGACGTGGTGTTCGTCACGGGCGACGCTTACATCGATCATCCCAGCTTCGCGATGGCGCTGTTGGGCCGGTTGCTTGAAGCCCGCGGTTACCGCGTGGCCATTCTGAGCCAGCCTGACTGGCACACCTGCCAGGCCTGGCGCACGTTCGGCCGGCCGCGACTGATGTTCGGCATCAGCGCCGGCAACATGGACTCGATGATCAATCACTACACGGCCAATCGCAAAGTGCGCAACGACGACGCCTACAGCCCCGGCGGCCGCATTGGTCTGCGCCCCGACCGCGCCACCCTGGCCTACTGCCAGCGCGCTCGCGAGGCCTACCCCGGCGTGCCGGTGATCGCCGGCGGTGTCGAAGCCAGCTTGCGGCGCCTGGCTCACTACGACTATTGGAGCGACAAGATCCGCCGCGCGATCATCCTCGACGCCAAGGCTGATCTCGTGGCCTTTGGCATGGGCGAGCGCGGCATCGTCGAAATCGCCGATCGCCTGGCGGCCGGCGCTACCGTGCGCGATTTGCGCGACCTGCGCGGCGTGGTCTATCGGATGGGCGCGAAGGAAACGCCTCCCGCCGACGCGCTCAAGCTCCCCAGTTACGAGGAGGTTGTTGCCGACAAGTTGGCCTTCTGCCGCGCCACCCGCGCGATCCACCTCGAGACCAACCCGCACAACGCCCGCCGGCTGGCGCAGTATCACGACCGCGAGGCGGTGGTCGCCAATCCGCCGGCACTGCCGCTTACGCAGCCCGAAATGGACTACGTCTATGGGCTGCCGTTCACCCGGCGCCCGCACCCCATGTATGGCAAGCAGCGGATTCCGGCCTACGACGTCGTGAAGCATTCGGTGCAGATCATGCGCGGCTGCTTCGGCGGCTGCACGTTCTGCTCGATCACCACGCACGAAGGGCGGATCATCCAGAGCCGCTCGCGGCAATCGGTACTGGCCGAAATCAACCGCCTGGGCGAAGACCCCAAGTTCACCGGCGTGGTGAGCGACATCGGCGGACCGACCGCCAACATGTACCAGATGCGCTGCTCGCAGCCGGATGTCGAGAAGATCTGCCGCCGGCTGAGCTGCGTCCATCCAAAAATCTGCAAGCTGCTGGGGACCGATCACGGACCGCTCATCAAACTGATGCGCAAAGCCCGCTCGCAACCCGGTATCAAAAAGGTCTTCGTCGCCTCGGGCATTCGCATGGACCTGGCCCATCGCAGCCCCGAGTACATCCGCGAGCTGGCCCGGCATCACGTCGGCGGGCATTTGAAGGTCGCCCCCGAACACACCGACGAAGACGTGCTCGCCGCGATGAAGAAGCCCGGCGGCGACGACTTCGTCCAATTCGACCAGTCCTTCACGCGCGAGAGCCGCGCAGCGGGCAAAGAGCAGTTCCTGGTGCCGTATTACATCGCCAGCCATCCGGCCAGCACGCTCGCAGCGATGATCGACCTGGCGGTGTTTCTCAAGCAGAATGGCTACCGACCCGACCAGGTGCAAGACTTCATTCCTAGCCCGTTGGACATCGCGGCGACGATGTACCACACCGGACTCGATCCCTTCACGTTGAAGCCCGTCTACGTCGCCCGCAATTTGCGCGACCGCAAGTTGCAGCGAGCCTTGCTGCAGTTCTTCAAGCCGGAGAACTACGTCGAGGTGCGCCGCGCACTCGAGGCCGCCGGCCGGCAAGACCTGATCGGCGAGGATTGCGATTGCCTGATTCCCTCGCAGCCACCGAAGGAAGCGCTGCACGCCCGACGCGAAAGCGCGAACCGCGAACTGCAGCGTTCGGGCGCTCCAGCGAAGGGATCCGCCCGCAAGAAAAAGCCACACCCCGCCACGGGCTATCGCCCCCAGCGCAAGACATCGCGCCGCCGCACGCGGTGACAAAACCGGAGCATGCTCGCGCAAAACAAACGGCCGGGCGGCCCACCAGTGAGCCGCCCAGCCGCCGAGGAGTCATAACTCCCGCTGGATTTCAAACGACCGATTCGCCACCGCTGGGAACCAATTATCCCTTGGGCGGGGTGGCTTCGATCTTGATCGGCACATGCTTCGGTTGCGCCTTTTCGCTCTTCGGCACGGTCACCTTCAGCACGCCGTCGCGATAGGTAGCTTCGGCCTTGTCAGGATTCACGGTTTCAGGCAGTGGCACAACTCGCCGGAACTCGCCGTGGCGCCGTTCCACACGATGCCAAGTCTTTCCCCGTTCTTCCTTCTCCTCTTTGCTTTCGCCGACAATCCAGAGCTCGCCGTTCTTGAACTCGACCTGAAACTCCTCAGGCTTCAGACCCGGCAATTCGGTGGTCACTTCAAAGGCGGTCTCGCTTTCCGCGATATTCATGTTCGGCATAAACTGAGTCGTCGGAACCAGCCAACCGCCGTCACCGCCGAAGAACCGATCCACCAGTCCGTGCATTTCACGTTCGAGTCGATCAAAAGCGGCACTCTCGCGGCGAGGAATCAAGGTGCCAAACATGGTTTGTCCCTCCCTTCCTCAAGAGTATTCTCGGGCGTTTTCGCGCCCAGGACGTGGGTTGAAAATGGTTGGCCTCCGGGGCCTCGCCTGCCTGCGCGCGTCGGTTCGCCCGACGCTGCCTCGTCCCTGGCACCGGCCGGACGCCCGCCGAGAGAATCGCAGGCGCCGACCACCAGAGCCCCGAGAAGGCGAGGCCCCCTCGGCCACTTGTTCTACGAGCAGCTTGGGGCGGAGTTCGTCGCTCGTCAGATGACAAATTGTCGCGGGTGCAAGCCTGGTTTTGTCGGGAAATCCGCGCTGGTCGCCCCCCCAGAAAGTTCGGTTGACCCGGTCGCCGCGGGGCGTCAGAATTCAGGTCGGTAGCAGGCTAATCAATTTCCGGCTCTCGCGTCGGTTTCACGCTCGTTCGAGCGATTTTTAAAGGGATTTCGCCATGCGCGCTGGTGCCTGGTTTACGGCGGTCGCGGTTGTTGTCCTCTCGATTGTCAATTCCCCAGGCACTCGTGGCGCCGAAAACGCGGCGCGTGTCGGCCGGCAGGTTGCTGAGTTTTTGCTCCGCGACGCCGACGGCCGCGAGCACAAGCTAGCCGACTACGCCGACAAGCATCTGGTCGTGCTCGCCTTTTTGGGCGTCGAATGCCCGCTGGCTAAGTTCTACGCGCCGCGCTTGAACAAGCTGGCCGAGCAATTCGCCGCGCGCGGGGTCGCCTTCCTGGCCGTCGACGCCAATCAGCAGGACTCGATCGCCGAGATGCAAGCCTACGCCCGTCAGCAAAGTCTGGCGATTGCGTTCGTCAAGGATCCCGCCAATCGCCTGGCCGACGCCGTCGGTGCCCAGCGCACTCCCGAGGTGTTCGTCCTCGATCGCGCCGGCCGCGTGCAATACGCCGGCCGCATCGACGATCAGTATGGCTTTCAAGATGGCGGCGTCGCCTATCAACTACGTGAACCGCGCCGCCAAGACCTCGCTTTCGCCCTCGACGAACTCCTCGACGGCAAGCCGGTTAGCGTCCCCGAAGTCACTGCGCAAGGCTGCTTGATCGGCCGCGCGCGCACGCCCGACACCACCGCCGCCGTGACTTACTCGAATCAAATGGCGCGCTTGTTCAATCAGCACTGTGTGTCGTGCCATCGACCCGGCCAGATCGGCCCCTTCGCGCTTTTGTCGTACGACGATGCGGCTGGCTGGGCCGAAATGATTCGCGAAGTGGTCAACGAGCGTCGCATGCCGCCCTGGCATGCCGATCCCTCGATCGGCCACTTCACCAACGATGCCCGACTCAGCGACGAAGAGATCGCCATGGTCAACGCTTGGGTCGCCGCCGGCGCGCCTGAGGGCAACTCCAGCGATCTCCCTGAAACACCACAATTCACCGAAGGCTGGATGATCCCCACGCCCGACCAGGTGATCTACATGGACGACAACGCGTACGACGTGCCGGCCACCGGCACCGTCCCTTACGAGCGCTTCGTCGTCGATCCCGGCTGGAAAGAAGACAAATGGATCAAGGCGATCGAGCCCAAGGCGGGCAACCCCGCGGTCGTCCATCACGTTGTCATGTACTTGCAGCCGCCAGGCGGACCGAAGAAAGGGGCCGCCGGCCGGCTGCGCAACGACTGGCTCGCCGCTTACGCACCCGGCTTGCGCCCGCAGGTCTTGCCCGAAGGCTACGCCCGCTATGCCCCGGCCGGCTCGAAGCTGATCTTCGAGTTGCACTACACGCCCAACGGTGTCGCGCAGAGCGACCGCAGCTATTTGGGAATCGTGTTCGCCGATCCCAAAACGGTGAGCAAAGAAGTCGCCGTGAAGAACGCCGGCAACTTCAACTTCAAGATTCCCGCCAACGAGGGGAACTTCGAAGTGCAATCGGAGTTCGCCTTCCGCGAGGACACGCTCTTGTGGTCGGTCTCGCCCCACATGCACGTCCGCGGCAAGGACTTTTTGTATGAGGTGATCTACCCCGATGGGAAGCGCGAGAAAGTGCTCTGGGTGCCGCGCTACGATTTCGGCTGGCAGACGACGTACGTCTTCACCGAGCCCAAGGTGTTGCCCAAGGGGAGCAAGCTCCACTGCACGGCCCACTTCGACAACTCGGACGAAAATCTC
Source organism: Pirellulales bacterium (assembly GCA_019745975.1). GTDB lineage: Bacteria > Planctomycetota > Planctomycetia > Pirellulales > JAEUIK01 > JAIESQ01. The sequence goes on along the minus strand of JAIESQ010000028.1, from coordinate 1,011 downwards.
AACAACCCCGATCCCTCGCAAGAAGTGCGCTGGGGCGAACAGACCTGGGAAGAGATGATGTTCGGCTGGTTCGAAATGGCCCTGGTCGATCAGGACCTCACCAAGCCGCAGTCGCCGCGCCCCTCGCGCGCCAAGCAGTTCCAAGAGCTCGCCGCCGCTGGCGGGGCCACTGTCGATGAACAGCTCAGCCAGGTCTCGGGCAAGGCCATGGATGAGGGGCAGGACGAGACCTTCAAGTTCTTCTCGTATTTCTTGAAAGACCGCGTGCCGCAGCTCGACCGCGTCTGCATCTCGTATGTCGACGGCGACAAACTGCGGCTCTTGCGCGTCGAAGAGCTCGATGGCTTGCGCATCACCTTCCGCAGCACATCGACCACGCTGCCAGCCGAAGGTCAGGCGCTGACCAACTACTTGTCGAGCGACAAGCCCGTGGTCGTGCCCGATCTGTCGAAAGAACCTGGTGCGCTCGCGCAACGGATGTTTGGCCGGGGACTGGCCTCGAGCGTGCACATTCCGGTGCGGATTGGTGGCAAACCTGCGACCTTGAATTTCTGGAGCACCGAGGCCAACGCTTTCGGCCCGCAGGCAGTCGAGCTCTTGTCGCAAGTCGCGGCCAAGGTCGCGGCGGGGCGCTAGCGGCGCTCGCGCCGGGGACTGGTACATTTTTCGGTGCGCGACGTTGCCTGAACCAGCTCGCACCGGCCGAAAACATGTACCTGTCCCCCTCCGTAGCTCGCACGGCATGCCAGCTAAATTTCGCGACCCCTTCTCACGCGGAGCCGCGGAGTACGCGGTGTTCTGTTAGCCGCGGAGCTTGTTCGGCGCGCTAGCGTGCGCGACGCGGCAACGGGATTCGTGCGCAAACGGCGCTTGCCCCACCCCCTTTCGCGAATAAATTTGCCCCCCGCCGCTGGCCAGCGATATGCTGAACGGGCAGTGCGCCGGTCAAAACCGGCGAGGAGTTGAGAATGAAAGAGTCTTACCGGAAAGGCCCAGCCAGCCATCCGGACC
>JAIESQ010000074.1 GCA_019745975.1 Pirellulales bacterium | reverse complement strand
GCCGAAGGGCCAAGGAAGAGTCTGCGCGCCGCCAAGCCCTTGACAGGAGCATCTCTTTCAGGGAAGTGGCACCCGAATAGCGGCGAGCATCTAGTAGCCCGGTGCCGTTATCGATGCCCGCGGAGTTGCGGTTGTTTGATCGTGAGAGGTCGCAGACGTGGCCCCTGGACGACATTTGGCTCTGGCTTACAATACGCAAGCTTGCGAGCCGCTGGCTGCTAAGGCGTTGTCGATGAACAGTTTGAGCCATTTCGACGAAGGCGGCGCGAGCCGTATGGTCGACGTGGGGCGAAAGCCAGAGACGCACCGCACGGCCCGGGCCAGCGGCCGTGTCGGCATGCAGCCGGAAACGCTGCGCCTGATTCGCGATCGCCGGCTGGCCAAGGGGGACGTCTTGGAAGTGGCCCGTCTGGCCGGCATTCAAGCGGCCAAGCGCACTTGGGAGCTGGTTCCTTTGTGCCACCAAGTGCCGCTATCGAGCGTGCGGATCGACTTCAGTTTTCCGGATGACGCCAGCGTGCGGATCGAAGCGATCGCCGAGGCGACCGCCCGCACCGGAGTCGAGATGGAGGCGCTGGTGGCGGTCGCGGTGACGGGCTTAACCATCTACGATATGTGCAAAGCGGTGGACCGAGCGATGATGCTCGACGCAGTTTGCCTGGAAGAAAAGACGGGGGGCCAGCGAGGCCCGTTCCGTCGCGCGACCCAGGAAGGGACACCATGAGCCAGGTGCTTGGCGATCGGCAGACGCTCCGTCGCAAGCTGCATTTCTTTTACGCTCCGATCGAGGCCCAGCTCGCCGACGTCGAACGGACGCTAACCGAGGAGATCGGCAGCGATTATCCGGCCATCGACGAGCTGTTGAAGCATGGCTTCAGCCTGGGCGGCAAGCGCTTGCGGCCTGCGCTGCTGCTGCTCTCGGGCAAAGCCGTGGGCAGCGTGTCGCGCGAGCACCAGGTGCTGGCCGCGGTCGTGGAGATGATCCACACGGCGACGCTCGTGCACGACGACGTGCTCGACGAAGCGACCCTGCGCCGCTACCGGCAAACCGTCAACGCCCGCTGGAGCAACGAGTCGAGCGTGCTGTTGGGAGATTATCTGTTTTCGCACGCCTTTTACCTGGCGAGCACGCTCGATACGACGTACGGCTGCCGCGTGATTGGGCGGGCCACGAACATCGTTTGCGAAGGTGAGCTGCGGCAAGTGAGCAGCCGCGGCAACTTCGATTTGTCGGAAGAAGCGTATCTGAGCATTATCGAGGCCAAGACGGGCGAATTGTGCGCCTGCTGTTGCCAGTTGGGCGCGCACTACGCCGGCGCCGATGCGGCGCTGGTCGCCGCGATGGCGCGTTTCGGGCGCGACTTGGGCGTGGCGTTTCAGATCGCCGACGACTTGCTCGACGTGCTCGGCGACGAGCCGACCACCGGCAAGTCGCTGGGGACCGATCTCGAAAAGCAGAAGATGACGTTGCCGCTGATCCGTCTGCTCGACCAGGTTTCGCCGGCCGAGCGCGCCGAGCTCGTCGAAGTTCTGGCCGGCCCGGCGGCGCGCGCGCGGGAAGTGTTATCGGAGTGGTTTGCCCGCACCGATGCCTTGAGCTATGCGCGCGAGGTGGCCCAGTCACTGGCGCGGCGGGGAGTCGAGGAGCTGGCCAGTCTCGCGCGCAACGACGCGACGTCGGCCTTGGAGGCCGTGGCCGAATTCGTGGTCAGCAGGCGACTGTAAGCTACCGAAAGTGGACTAGCTCAGGCCGTGGCACGGCCATCTTGGCCGTGTGATCTGTAACCCATGGGCTGGAAGCCCATGCCACGATGGATACGGGCGCCCGTTAACTTCCAACGACCGCTTGCGGTTCTTTTGGGGAGGTGCCCTATGAAACTCCCTGTGATCGCTGGCGTGATCGATCGTCGCATCCTGGTGAATTATCGGGTCGATCCCGACATGCTCGCACGCACGCTGCCGGCGCCCTTTCGGCCGAAGCTAGTACGCGGCGTCGGGCTGGCAGGCATTTGCTTGATTCGTCTGCGCGGCGTGCGACCGCGCGGCTTGCCCGCCTGGCTGGGCATCGCATCGGAAAACGCGGCCCACCGCACGGCAGTCGAGTGGGAGGTCGACGGCCACACCCGCGAGGGAGTGTTCGTGCGCCGCCGCGACACCGACTCCCGCTTGAACGCACTGGCCGGCGGGCGCGTCTTCCCGGGCGTGCACCACCACGGCCGCTTCGACGTGGCCGAAAGCGCGGAGCAGTTGCGCGTGGCGTATGACAGCGACGACGGCGCCGTTTCGATGGAGGTCGACGCGCGGGTGAGCGACCGCTTGCCGGTCGCTTCGGTGTTCGCTTCGCTCGACGAGGCGTCGGCGTTCTTTCAGGCCGGCTCGATTGGGTATTCGGTCACGGAGAAAGAGGGCTGTTTCCAGGGCCTCGAGCTGTGCTGCCCTGTTTGGCAGATGACGTCGCTGGAGATCGTGTCAATGCGATCGAGCTTCTTCGCCGACGAGTCAATCTTCCCGCGCGACGCGGTCGAGATCGATTCGGCGTTTTTGATGCGCCAGGTCGCACACGAGTGGCACGCGCGAGCAGACTTGCTCGCGCCGCGGTCGGAATCAGCCGAGCGTGCGGCGGCACTGCCGATCGCGTGAATGGGGACGTAGCGTGGCACGGCCATCTTGGCCGTGTGATTTGTACCCCACGGGCTGGAAGCCCATGCCACGTTTGCCGGCGGCATCAGTGCCCTGCGCGTTTCGATTCTTCGAGCATCGGTTCGAGTTCTTCAACGAAGTCGCGCACGTCTTTGAACTGGCGGTAAACACTGGCGAAGCGCACGAAGGCCACCTGGTCGAGTTGCCGCAAGTGCTGCATCAAGAGCTCGCCGACATAGCGGCTGTCGACTTCGGACTCGAAGTTGTTGTAGACGTCGCTCTCAATCTTGGCGACCACGGCGCTGATCTGGTCGGCCGATACGGGGCGCTTCCAGCAAGCCTTCTCGAGGCCGCGGCGGATCTTCTCCGCGTCGAACGGCTCGCGGGTGCCATCCTTCTTGATGATTTTGAGGACCGGTTCTTCAAGGCGTTCGTAAGTGGTGTATCGCCGCCCACACGACAGGCACTCGCGGCGGCGGCGGATGGCGTACGCATCCTGGCTGGCGCGCGAGTCAATCACCTTGTCGTTGTCCTCATGACAATAGGGACATTTCATGGCGCGTTTCCGCAGTCGGCCGCCCCGGCATGATGGAAAGCCCGCGCCACGACCGAAGCGGTACACGGCCGCGGCATTGTTACACTTGCCACTATACCCCCAAGATGATGGGGAGTGAACCTCCGTAGACCACGAGCAATGGTGGCACTGCCGCGCCAGCAGCGGTAGCTTTCTAACAAGTCAGAGCTCGATCTCGCGGCGCTCGATGGCGTCGAGAAAGGCGTGATTGCTCGACAAGAGCCCAGGCATTGCGCGCATTTCAGCGATCGTGAGCCAATGCACGGCGGCGACTTCGGCCGGGTCGGGAATTGGTTCGGCGTCGTCCTGCGCCTCGGCCAGCCACCAGGCGAGCCAGACGCCCCAATTAGTCGTGTTCTCCCACAACCGCCGCTGGGGAACGACCGAGAGATTCAGCTCTTCGCGCAGTTCGCGCACGAGCGCGGCCTGTTCGGACTCGCCCCGTTCGATGGCCCCGCCTGGAAAGCAAAAAGCACCCGGCGCGGCGACTAATTCCGAGCGACGGATCACCAGCAGGCGATCGTCACGGCGGATGACGGCGACCGCCCCACGACGTTTGATGGGGATCGGTGGCAGCGGCGTTTTGCGGTCTTCTGGCATTTTCTACGAATTTACGCAGTTCGTTAGCCGCAAGATAACTGCAAAGTCAAAATGCGAGGGGGACAGGTACATGTTTGCGGTCAACGCGTGTTTGCGCGGAATTACTTTGACGAGCCGAAAAATGTACCAGTCCCCGACTTTGCAGTTCTCCTGTCGTGGGCCACCTGAGAATCGAAACCCAGGGGACATTGCGATACAATTGTGCATACCCGACCGCTTGAGGAATAGAGAAGTCGGCGGCGGATAGGCGCAATACTTTCGAGGAAACCCGGCGATCATGGAGAAACCAGCCAACCGTTCCAAACCGCGCCCGCCGTTGGTCGTGGCCGCGCGCTTCAGTTCTCCCGCGGTCTGGCTGTTGCTTTTGATTCTGGTCGCCCTGCTGGGCTTGTACTTCACGACGGGCCCGGTGAACCGTTCGCTGGTGACGTACGGGTTCTTCCACCAGCAACTGGCCGACGGCAACGTCAGCGAGGTGACCATCTACGGCCAGGACCTGTACGGCAAGTTCAAGAAGCCGCCGGCCGACCCCGCCTGGACCGGCGGCGCGACGAGCGCTCCGCGGCTCAAGGAGAACTTTCTCGTCGTGCTGGCCCCCATGGTGGGCGAGGAACTGAACAAGCTGTTGATCGACCAGGGGGTGAAGTACGACATTCGCAAGACCTCCGACGGCACGGCGATGCTCGTGCTGAGCTACCTCGGCGTGACCGTGCTCTTGATGCTGGGGATGTGGTTCGTTTTTCGCCGCACGCGCGACCAGGTGATGGGCTCGGGGGGGATTTTGGGGGGCTTCAGCAAGAGCCCGGCCAAGCGCTATGAAGCCTCGGCCCAGCGGATCGCGTTCGCCGACGTGGCCGGGCTGGAAGGGGTCAAGAACGACTTGCAGGAAGTAGTCGAGTTTCTCAAGAACCCGGAGAAGTTCCAGCGGCTCGGCGGCCGCATTCCCAAGGGAACGCTCCTGATGGGTCCGCCCGGCACCGGCAAGACGCTGCTGGCCAAGGCCGTGGCCGGCGAGGCGGGGGTGCCGTTCTTTTCGATCAACGGCTCCGAGTTCATCCAGATGTTCGTGGGCGTCGGCGCCAGCCGCGTGCGCGACATGTTCAAAACCGCCAAGGACGCGTCCCCTTGCATTCTGTTCATCGACGAAATTGACGCCGTGGGGCGCATTCGTGGCGCGGGGCTCGGCGGCGGACACGACGAACGCGAACAAACGCTCAACCAGATTCTCAGCGAAATGGACGGCTTCAGTCCCAGCGAGTCGGTCATTGTGCTGGCGGCGACGAATCGCCCCGACGTGCTCGACCCCGCGCTGCTGCGCCCGGGCCGATTCGATCGACACGTGACCGTCGATCGGCCGAACCTCGCGGGCCGGCTGGCGATCTTCAAGGTCCACACGCGCGACGTGCCGCTGGCGCCCGACGTCGATCTCGAGCGCTTCGCGCAGGGGACGATCGGCTTGACCGGCGCGGATATCCGCAACCTGGTGAACGAAGCAGCGCTGGGCGCCACGCGCGCCGACAAGAACATGGTCGACAACGAAGACTTCGAGCACGCCCGCGACAAGGTGTTGATGGGCCCCAAACGCGAAGAAGTGCTCTCCGGCAAGGAGAAGCACATGACCGCTTATCACGAGGCCGGGCACGCCCTGCTGGCCTGGCTCGTGCCGGGGGGTGGCAAGCTGCACAAGGTGACCATCATTCCCCGCGGCCGCGGTCTGGGGGTCACGCAGCTCGTGCCGGAGGAAGAGCGGCTCAACGTCAGCGAAGGCGAACTGCATTCGCGGCTGGCAATCATGCTGGGAGGCCGAGCGGCCGAGAAGCTGGTGTTCGGCGAGTATAGCGCGGGGGCCGAAGACGACCTCAAGCGGGCGACGCAACTGGCCCGGCGGATGGTCACGCATTGGGGGATGAGCGAGCGGCTGGGGCCGATCGCCTTCCGCACGGGTGAGGAGCATCCTTTTTTGGGGAAGGAAATGGCCGAGCCGCGAGAATTCAGCGAACACACGGCGCAGGTGATCGACGAAGAGGTCGCGCGGATTCTGCAAGAAGCGGCCCAGCGAGCGCACGATGTGCTGGCGCGCGATCGCGCCAAGCTCGAGCTGGTGGCGACGAATCTAATCGAGCGCGAACTTCTGACCGAGCGCGAAGTCGAAGAGCTGATCGGCCCGGCCACACGGCTGGCGGAAACGAACGGGCACCTTCCGCGCCCCGCCGCGCCGGAGCCAAGCGCGCTGTAGATTAGCGGCAGTTTCAAAACCCGGTCTGGGTGCCACGGCTGGCTTGCCCAGCAGTGATGAGCTCAACACGGCACTGCTAGACGAGCTAGCAGTGGCACCCGAAATCGGTTCGATGCAGGCTTTGTAACGGCTTTGCGCCAGCGGCTCAACCTATGATCCAGCGCCAAGCGATGTACAGGCAAATGATCGCGCCGGCGATGATCCACCACGGTTTGCGGGCCGGGGGCGCATCTTCTTGTGAGATGAATTGCTCGCAGTAGGGACAGCGCACGGCATCCTCGTGAATCTCGCGGCGACAGTAAGGGCACGGAACGGTCGGCTCGGCGAGATCGTCGTCGTCGCCGTAGTCGTCGATGTCACCGGCGTCGTGATCGTCGAAATCGTCCTCGTCGTTATCCCACGGCACGAATTTGGTTCCAGGTCGCAACGGGCACTGCTGGACAAGCCAGCAGTGGCACCCTGATGCAGTTGCTCAAAAAGCCGCTGTGGTCACAGTCGCGGCGGATTCTCGCGAAGGTTCCCCTCCCGGTTGGCTTGCCAGAGCGTGCCCGTCGAGGGCTCAAGGGCCGTGAGCCAGCCACCTCCGTGGCAGTAGGTGTCGATGCAAGTCAGGTAACCGAGGTGAAAGACCTCGCCTTCGTGCAGCGCGGTATGGCCGACGATCACGCTCTTGCCCGAGTGGTGCGGCGGCGGAATTCTCTCCCACAGCGACTCCCAGCGCAACACGTGCGGCGAAAACTCGCTGGGATCCTTGTCGGGCAGAAAGCTGGCGTGCACGAACAGATGGGTATCGTTTTCGAAATAGGGGCGACAGCCGGCGATGAATTGGAGATGCTCGTCGGGCAATTGCCTGGGCTCGGCCACTTCGTACGAGGCGAGCGTTTCGCGCCCGCCATACTGCAGCCAGGCTTGAAATTCCAGGTCGTCGTCGCGCGCCAAGAGCAGCATTTCCTCGTGATTGCCCAAGAGCGTCACCAGGCGGCAGCGGCCGTCCAGCGTGATCAGCCGATCGATTACCCCGCAGGTGTTGGGGCCACGATCGACGAAGTCGCCTAAGACCACCAGCGTGTCGTCGGCCGTCGGGGCGACGGCCTCAAGGAGCGCCGCCAAGGCCGCGTCGCAACCGTGAATGTCGCCGATGGCAATCGTGCGCCCCATCAGAGCTCTGGATCATTCCAAGCAGGGTCATCGCGGCCGATGCGATCGGGGAGTTTGGCATGCGCTACGCTTTCGCGCCGCGATTGCGCGTCGCCTGCTGGATAGACAGTCTGCAAATTGCGGCCAATCCAGTCGGCATCGATGAGCTCACCCAGGCAGTGCCCACGCAGATCGTAGGCGAGGTGCCCCGCCAGATAGCCCACGTGCTGGCCATCGGCGTTGTACAGGGCATCGTCGGAATGCCAGCCGGCGAAGCGGCCCGAGCGAATTTTCCACAAGGGGGTCATGCGAAGCCTCTCGACAAGATTCCGCCGCGCGTGCAGCTAGGTGATAGGAAGCTTGCTGCCGGCCCCCGCGGCCGCGGCCCGCTCGAGCAGCAAAGCGCCGAGGGCCACGTCCTCGATGGCCATGCCGACCGACTTGAACAGCGCGATGCTATCGGCCGACTTGCGCCCCACGGCGCGGCCGGCGACGACGTCGGCCAGATTGACAGCCCGCGACCAGTCGAACAAGCCGCGTTCGAGAGCGTCGGCGAAATCGCCCGCCTCACGGCGGCAGCACTCGACACTGTCGCAAACGATGTTGTCGGCGCGGCGGACGACCGTGGCGTCGATCTCGGCGCGGTTGGGCCAGTTCGAGCCGACCGCGCACACCAGCGTGCCTTCGGAGAGCCGGGCGCCGTCGAAGACCGGAGAGCGGCTGGTGGTGGCCGTTACGACAATGGGCAAGTCGGCGGCGGCCTCCTCGGGGCGATCGACCGCGATCACTTCGAGACGCAGCTCGTCGCTCATGCGCCGCGCGAAGGCGGTGCGTCGCGCGGCGTCGCGGCTGTAGACGAAGACTTGCTTGAGCTTGCGCACGTGGGCCAGCGCCGCCAACTGGCCGGCGGCCTGATAGCCGGTGCCGAACAAGCCGATCTCGTGCGCGTCGGCGGCTGCCATCCAACTGGCGGCGACCGCCGTGGTGGCAGCCGTGCGAATCTGGCCGAGTCGATTGGCTTCGACCAGCGCGACCAGCCGGCCTGAGTCTTGCGAATACAACCCGAGGTGAAACTGCGCGGATTGTTTGGTGGTGGTGTAGCACTTCCAGCCGACCAGCCCCAGGTAGCCGGCGGCGGCGCTCATCGAGTGCAGCACGATGCCGGGAGCTTGCGCCCGGGCGCGGGGCACGTTGTCGGCTTCGGCGGCGGCGAGACGGCGAAAGGCCTCGGTAACCGCGTCGATGGCGGCCGGCATCTCGACGAGGCGATCGACGTCGGCTTCAGTCAGATAAAGTACGCTCATAGCCGCCGCATTGTAACATTGTTGGCACGCCAGCAGCATCGTTTGCGCGTCCAGCGCCGACGCTCGCCTGAAGCTGCCACCGGGCTGTACAGTAACCGCCGCAGCGACAGACCCTTGCGCATCGCGACGGCCAACATGGCGAACGGCGACCACGGAAACCACACCGCTGCGTTCTGAGTCCGGACAAATCGCTATGATGACATCATCCGCACGGTGCTTTTCGCAAGCCGAGACTCGATGACACCCGACGAAGCGCTACGGCGGCAAGTTGCCAGGTACCGCGGCATGACCGGTGAAGAGCGGTTGCGCATCGCACTGGATCTGCACGAGTTGTCCTGCGATCTTGCGCGAGCCGGCATACGTCGTCAGCATCCGCAGGCGGATGAGGCCGCCGTGGAAGAATTGCTGCGACAGAGAATCGCGGCGGCGCGATCATGAGAAGCGAACGGGAGTTGTTAGTCGACTGCCTCCGGCGACTCAACGGACTGCGTGTGCCTTATATGCTCGTGGGCTCGATGGCGAGCAACTATTGGGGAATTCCTCGCTCGACGCACGATCTCGACATCGTGCTCTGGATTGAGCCCACGCAAACGGAGGAGCTGGCCAAGGCGTTCGCACGAGATTTCTTCGTACAAAAGAGCTCGATCGAGCGAGCGTTCGCGCCCCCCTATCAGTTCAACGCGATCGACGAGCTATCGGCACTCAAGATCGACTTCTGGCTGTTGCGTGATGTTCCGTTCGAGCGCGCGGCATTCGCGCGCCGGCTGCAAGTCGATTTGTTTGGCGAGCAAGCATGGATCACGACCGCCGAGGACGTGGTACTCCACAAGCTCTATTGGAATCGGCTGACCCCTTCGGAGCGGCAATTAACCGACGCAGCGGGGGTTTGCCATGTGCAAGCCGGAGCACTGGATGTCGCGTACCTGCAAATCTGGGCAGCGCGGTTAGGAGTTGAAGAAAAACTCGCTGACCTGTTGAGCGGCAAGATTTCTCCGAAATCCACCTGAGCTCGAACAAAGTCACCCGGCCGCGTGCGCGTGCTCAATCGCGGCAATCGTCTTGAAGTCTGCCTTTAGCGAGCGATACAAGTTCTGATAGAGCGGAAACGCGGCGTCGTGGTAACGGCTCGCGCGCTTCTGATTGGGCGTTTCCTTGACGACGCGGATCGTGGCGGCGCAGGCTTCGGCGACGTCTTTGAACGCCCCCGCGCCGACCGCCGCCAAGAGCGCGACGCCGTAGGCGGGCCCCTCCTCGGCGTTGAGCGTCGCCACGGGCTGGGCGAACACGTCGGCCTGAATCTGCCGCCAGAGCTGGCTCTTGGAGCCGCCGCCCGAGGCGCGAATCTGCCGCACGGGCACTCCCAAGTCGCGGATGATCGTGAGGCTGTCGCGCATGGCGTACGCGACGCCTTCCATGATGGCGCGCACGAGGTGGCCGCGCGTGTGGGCCAGCGTCAGGCCGACGAAGCAGGCGCGGGCGTCGGGGTCGGCGTGGGGCGTGCGCTCGCCGGAGAGGTACGGCAAAAAGATCAAGCCCTGGCTCCCCGACGGCACCTGTTCGGCTTCGGCAGTCAGCGTGGTGTACGGGTCGACACCCTTCTTTTTGGCCTGCGCGATCTCGGCCTGGCAGAGCCGATTGCGAAACCACTGCAGGCAGCCGCCGCCCGACAGGCTCACGCCCATCATGTGCCATTTACCGCGGACGGCGTGGCAGAAGGTGTGCAATCGCCCCTGGGGATCGAGCGCCATGTCGTCGCTATGGACGAACATAATGCCTGACGTGCCGATCGAGGTGGAGAGTGTGCCGCGACTGACGACGCCGTTGCCCAATGCGCCGGCCGCGCAATCTCCCGCGCCGCCGACCACCAGACATTCGGTCGACAAGCCAAGTTCGCGCGCGGCCTCGCGCTTGAGCTTTCCGGTGACATCCTCCGATTCGAAACACTCGGGGAGCAAGTCGGCGTCGAGCTCAAGCGACGACAACAGCGGCTTCGACCAGCGGCGCTTGGCGACGTCCAACAGCAGCATGCCGCTGGCGTCGCTCACGTCGGTGGCGTAGGTTCCGGTCATCCGACGGCGGACGTCGTCCTTGGGCAGCAGTACCTTGCGCAGTTGGGCAAAATGCTTTGGCTCGTGATTTCGCAGCCAGAGGATCTTGGGCGCGGTGAATCCGGTCAGCGCCGGGTTGGCCACGAGCTTGATGAGCTTGCGGCGTCCGCCGGCGCGGCGTTCGATCTCGTCGCATTCGGCGGCGGTGCGCTGGTCGTTCCACAACAGCGCCTTGCGGAGTACGCGGTCGTGCTTGTCGAGGAACACCGAGCCGTGCATCTGCCCCGACAGGCCGATGGCTTTGACATCGGCCGGACGGGCCTTGATCTTGCGCACCACGGTGCGCACGGTTTTGACCGTGGCGTTCCACCAGTCGTCGGGGTTCTGCTCGCTCCAAAGCGGTTTCGGGTGATACGAGGGATAGTCGGACGTGGCTTCGGCCAGAATTTTTCCGGACGGATCGATGGCCAACGTCTTGGTGCCCGAGGTGCCGATATCGATGCCCAAAAAGACGCTCATCCGGCGTGAGACTCCGCTTGCGGGTAGTTGCGGGTGGAGTTGTCGACGAACCGCGGTGGCGGCTTCGGCTGCGGATTCTAGACTGCCGCGCGGGGCGCTGCCAGCGTCAGTCGGTGGCGGCCTTGGTTGAGCTCTGGGCCGCGATCGCCGCGTGGACCTGCAGCAGGACGTCGCGCCAGCGCTGCGCGCGGGTCGTGCTCGCCCAGCAGGTGTTGGTGCAAAACGTCGAGGAAGATCAGTTCACGCGCAGCGTGCTGCGGCTGGAGACCGAAATCGCCACGCCACCCGGGCCGCCGAGGTTCTCGACTTTGACGATGAGCGTGTTGCGTCCCTCGCTGAGTTGCACGTCGATGCGGTCGGGAGACCCGAGGGCGCGGCGGCCGACATACTCGTGGATCGCCTGGCCGTTCAGCCAAACCCGGCAATTGTCGTCGCTGTCGACTGACAGTTGGGCCGGCTGCGCGGCGGGGCTGTCGATCGTCACCAGGTAGTAGTAGACGACGCGGTCGCCACGCAGGCCGTGCCGCTTGCCGTACTCCACGAGATCGTGCGACCAGAAACCCGAGCCGTTGTCGGCCGTCACGGTTTCCCAGCGCAGTCGGCGGCCGTCGAGCCCATCGTACTCGGCTGGCGGATCGATCGAAGCAAGTTGCTTTTCGGGCGCGTAGGCTTTCGTATGGCCGCGTCCATCTCCGGCGTCAAACGGCCCCAGGATGCGAAACCTTGTGACGGGTTGCACGGCGTCGGTCAACGAGGCCAGAAACGCCAAGAGATCGGCGGCGTCCTGAGCCGAAACGTCGCGCAGCGCCAGCTCGGGCATCAGCGATTTGGCTTGTGGCTCGAGCGCTACGATTTCGCTCTTGGGGACGCGGATCGTCTGATTCTGGGCGTCGACCAACAGCACGCTCTCCGAACTGTTCTCGAGCATTAGCCCGACGTAGACCTGTCCCGTGGTGGTTTCGAGCACGTGCGGGACGTATTCGGGGGCGATGGCCTTGGACGGATCGAGAATGGTCTCCAACAGCGCGGCGCGTTCGTACTTGCGGCCGATCTGGCTAAGATCAGGTCCGAGCGTGCCGCCACGGCCGTGCACCGTGTGGCAGTTCTTGCACTGCGTGGCTGAGCTCTCAAAGAAGATGTTCTGGCCGCGCTCCTTGTCGGCGGCAAGTTTTAGAATGTCGGCCGCCTTGATCGCTTCGCCCAATCGCTTGGGCCGCCGCTCCTCGGGGACGAAGCGCTCGAAGAGCACGCGGACGTTGATATCCGCATGCTCGACGGCGCGGGTAACGACTTCGTCGGTGAGTTTCGTGGGAAGCTGCTCGGCATCGATCATTCGCAACAACACGAGCGCGCCGCCGGGCGTGGCGAGCATTTGCTCGGCGACATCGCGCTTCACCTCGTCGGCGACCGAACTATCACGCAATAACTGCTTAAGTGCCGGCCAGGCTTGTAGGTGGATGGCAGCGGCCAGCGCGGCGCGGCGCAACTCGCCATTGGTATCGTGCAGATGTTCGGTCACCGCGGCATTGGCCTGCTCACCGCCAAGACGTGCCAGCGTTTGGATCGCCTTGACTCGCAGCGCAATGGGCTCCGCAGTGGCGCCCGCGAGCTTTTCAATACTCGGCCGGAAATGCAGCCAACCGCGCTGGGCGACGAGCGAGAGCGCGTGCGGGCCGAATGACTCGTCGGACAACAGACGATTGAACGCTGCGATTGCCCGCTCGATATCGACCGCCGCGATGTTTCTGCTGCTTGCCACTGACGTGCCCGCCAACGCGTCATCGAGTATTTTCCAACTTTCCGGTAGATTGCGCTCGAGAAACACAATCGCCTCAGTGCGTAACTCAATGGGAGCTTGGATGTCCGCGGCAGTGGCCAGCACGGTGAGTGCCGCGTCACTGGTGGGGAGCGTGGCCACGGCCCGCAGCACTTCGAGTCGGTCTGCCGGCGCGAGGCTGCGATCGGCGAGGCGCGCGAGTACCAACTTGCTGGCGCGCGCTGCATCGAGCAATTGCATCAAGGGGAGCGTCGCCAACGGCCAGGCGCCGCGCTGGTCGAGTGCCGCGTATAGCTGCGAGCGGCGGTTGGCGGCGGCGATGTGGATTGCTTCGAGCTGGTAGCGGTCGCTGCCATCGTAGGACGCGGCCAAGCGCGCTAAAGTTTCCAGGCCAAGTGGATCGTGCCAAAAGCGCGTGGCCAGCAGCACTTCGCGGCGTACTTCGGCCGCAGGGTCGTCGGCCAGCGGGGCAAGCTGCATTGCGAACTTGTCGCCATGGCGGCGCAAGATGCGCGCGGCCAGCGCGCGCAGTGCTACGTCGTCGTGCTTCAGGGAATCGACGACCCGATCGCGCGCGGCGCCACCCAGACGATCGAGCACCCACAGCGCCCGGGCGCGGTTGTTGGCGTCGGAATCGCTGGCCAACTTGTCTAGCGCCGCGAGGGACTTTTCTCCGGCGGAAAGCAGATATTCGCGAGCCAAGAACTGCGTTGCCAGGTTCGGGCTTTGCAGGCCGAGGATCGCGTCGTCGATGTTGTCGTAGGGGCCCGGCTGCTCGCGGCGCGGTTTTACCCCGCCGGCAGGTGCGATGCGAAAGATGCGACCCTGATCGGGATTGTTGTAAGCGTGCCCGCCGACTCCCCCGTCATACCAGTCGGCCAGATACAACGTGCCGTCGGGGGCCGCACAGACATCGTCGGGGCGAAAGTAGTCGTCCCCCTGGCTGGTCACCAGCACGCGGCTGTCGGCCTGCATGCCAAAGCCGTGCGACTGGTGGGGATAGGCGCGCACTTCGCGCGGACCAGGGTCACAGTGCCAGGGGACATTTTTGAGCGCCGCGCCAAAGGCGTCTCCTTCGTAAAAGCAGATTCCGGCGGGAGAGCCGAAACCAGTCACCAACGTCGCCGGCACGTAGCCGAGGGTGTACGCGCGAAAGTGCCAGCCTTCGCCGAATGGTGTGCCCGGCGGAACCTTGGCTCCTGGTTGGCCGAACCAGCCGTAGTCGCCCCCTTCCAGGATCCAGCAGATGCGGGCGCTCTGATTACCGTCGTTGTCGTTGTCGCTGAGGAACGCCTCGCCGAAGCTGCTGACACACACTTCGTAGGGATTGCGAAAGTTGGTAGCGACGACTTCGAGCTTGGAGCCGTCGAGCTCGCCGCGGAGCACGCCTCCCCAGCGGGATTGCGCACGGGAGCCATCGACGCCCGTGACTTCGAAGCCGCCGTCGCCGTGCGACATCCACCACTTGTGGTCGGGCCCCAACACCAGGCTGTGCGCGCCGTGGTCGTGGTTATAGCCGCCGAAGCCGGTGAGCAGTTTTTTCGGCGGACCGTCGGCCCGCAAGTCGCCGTTTTGGTCCTCGAAGACCCAGAGGTCAGGGCTCGTGGCGACATAGACTTTGGGCCCGGCGACGCAGATGCTCATGGGGCAATAGACCCCTTCGGCGAAGACAGTCGCGCGGTCGGCGCGGCCGTCGCCGTCAGTGTCTTCAAGCACCTTGATCTTGTCGGCCGGCGGTTTGTCGGCGAAGCGACGGTAGAACTGGATTTCGGCCACCCAAACGCGGCCGTGCGTATCGACGTCGATGGCGGCCGGGTTGGTCAACAGCGGCTCGGCCGCGAAGAGCGACAGTTCGAGACCGTTGGCTGCTCGCAGATGCTTGAGCTCTTCCTCGGCGGGCAACTGAGCGCGACAAATCATCGCGCCACTGAGCACGGTCAGCGCCACAAGCGACGAGGAACAGAGCGACAAGAAGCGGAGCGACATGCGTCGAAGTTCCCGGACACGTTGCAGGGTGCTGGCGACAACGGGTTGCGCGCCGCGCGGGCCATGATGAGTGACCGGGCCGCAATTGGCAAACGCTTTCGAGCCAAGGCCGGCCGCATGAAGCCTGACTGTGGTTTGATTACGAAGCGACTTATGGCGCAGCGCGCGGCACGGCATCGACATCGCCAGGGAAGCGATTGGAGAGCTGCTCCCAAGGCAATAATGGCAGATAGCAGCAGAGTACGTACACCGGGAACATCCCCAGCTTCAGGGCGATCCCAGTCCCGAGGTGAAACGCCACGCCGGCAAGCCAGGCCGCGCGGCGCGTCGGGCGCCAGGCGATCCAGAGCGGAAAGCCTGTTTCCCAGATCAGGGCCAGCCAGGTGAGGATGGCCAACACGAGCGTCGGCACCGGCAAGTCTGCAAACGACCAGCGCGTCCAGGCGAGATTCGTAAGGATGTGCTCAATGGCCAGGCCCGACTGCCAGGTGCTACCCTCGAGCTTCGAGATACCACTGGCACAGTACATCACGGCCAACTGCACGACGAGTAAGCGTAGCGCCCAGGGATACACGAAGGTTGGCCCGACAGATGTGGATCGCCGCCGCGAGAACGCCGCGTCGAGCGACCACGCGGACCCGCAGGGACTAAGCATCAAATAGAGCAGCGCAATCTGGCGGATGCGGTCGCCGGCGTTGTGGACGTAGTAGTTCGTGTTCAGCACCGAAATGCCAATTGCCCAGGCCACAAGCGCCGCCACGCGGGGGCGAACCCCCAGCGCCAAGCACGCGGCCGCCAGCGCCCAGCAAACCAACACTCCGGACACGAGCGCCGGCTGATCGGCCCAAGCCAGGACCGACCAGTTCCAATAGGGAGCGCGAAGACGCCCTGCGAAGACTTCGGCGCTTCCGAGCGATCCGCTGCCGAACAAGGCGTGGCGCTCGGGCCAGTAGGTGACCAGGACGTCGAACAAGAGCGCCAATCCCATCCCCATGCGCAAGGCCGCCAGACGCTCAGCGCGGACCGGAGCCGTGAACCACTTCCATTTCGCCAGCGGCTCGGGCAACCGGGGCGCAACGCCGACGACGTGCCGCGCGTTCGAAGCAGACGGCGATGCTGTAGTCGGCGCCGCGCCGATTTCTTCGAGTTCGTGCTCGGGAGTTACGATGCCGGTCGACACGATCTCAACTCCGCAGGCGCGCCCGAAGCGCGGCCTGATTACCAGTAGTTTCAAGACCTGGTCTGGGCGCCACTGCTGGCTTGCCCAGAGGTGCCAAGTTCGACACGGCACTGCTAGACGAGCTAGCAGTGGCACCCGACGTCGGTTCAATGCTGGTCTTGAAACTGCTCGCAGTGATCAAGGGGATAAAGCTGGCTGTCGAGGCGTCGTACCATTCGAGTTCGACCACCGCCGGCCCCGTTGGGTGCGCTTCGGATGCGGAGGAGGGTCGCCACCGCAGCAGCAACCGTCGCGGCAAAGCTTGCCACTTCCAGACCGTGGTCACATCGACGCGGCGATACTCGCCGACGGAAAGGATCACTTCGTCAGCGGGAGGCACGGCAGGGTGATCGGCCGACCACTCCTGGAGCCGCACACGCGCGTAGGCTCGCAGCGGCTCGGCCTGACGGGCCATCCATTCGCGTAGTTGAGTGTCATGCTGCATCGTGTCGCCGCCAACACGTCCGGCCTCGTCGCGCGACTTGCAAATTTCGATTCCCAGCGCCAAACGCCATTCAAAGTTGAAGCGCCGCGAGGTCGGGAGCGCCGGGATGAAGAAGGCATGTGGATTCGCGGGCTCAAATGGCGATGGCAACACGACCTTTCGCGGCGCGCGACTGAGCTCCGCATCGTTCCAGCGCAACGTCGTTGCCAGGAAGTAGGACGACATGGGCACGTTTGGCGCAAACATCGCCCAGCCTTGCCATTGGCCGGTTGCTTCGCTCCAGCGATCGGTGAGCCAGACAATGCCGCTGGAGGCCGCGCCCGAATCGCTTGTGGCGTTTGGCCGGGCGGCGGTACGATCCAGGGACTCGCGCCAGGCACCGTCGGCCATTTCGTAACGAACCACTTCGGGGGGCACGCCGCGGAGGATGCCGACAAGATTGGCCGCAAGCACGAACACGAGCTGCCAGACGATGAACAGGCCAGCACAAATACTTGTGATCCCGTTGCATCCCGAACGATTCTTCGGCATGGCTGCGATTCACGGACCAGAAGGTTTTCAACCCACGTTCACAGACGCGGTGAGCCGAGCAAATCAAGGATAGGTCACCCCAGCAGGCGCATCCGCGCCACCGCTGGATCGCCTTGGAAAGCCCGATTCTATGAGTCATTCGCTGGTCATCTTCGGCGCTTCGGGCGATCTCACGACTCGCAAGCTGATTCCCGCGCTTTACAAGCTCGCCGAGCGCGGTCGATTGCCCGGCACGCTGCGCATGATCGGTTTCTCACGGACGCCCATGTCGCACGAAGCCTGGCGCGCGGCGCTGGCCGAGAGCACGGCCAAGTTCGTCGGCGGCCGCTTCCAGCGCGACGCCTGGAACCAATTCGCCGCCGGACTGTACTACCACCCGGGCGATATCGGCCACGCTGCCGATTTCGCGTCGCTGTCGAAACAACTCGATGAACTCGAGCAGGGCAAGCCAACTGCGCGTGTCTACTATTTGGCGACGGTGCCGCAGTTTTTTGAACCGGCGATCGAGTCGCTCGGCGCCAGTGGATTGGCCGCCGAAGAGGGGAGGCCCAACTCCCCCTGCCGGCGGATCGTTATCGAAAAGCCGTTCGGCACCGATCTGGCCAGCGCGCGCCGCTTGAACGACGTGGTCCATCAGTTCTTCGCCGAGCGGCAGGTCTATCGCATCGATCACTATCTCGGCAAGGAGACGGTGCAGAACATCCTGGTCTTTCGGCTGGCGAACGCCATCTTCGAGCCGATCTGGAACCGCAACTACGTCGATCACGTGCAGATCACGGCAGCCGAAGAGGTCAAAGTCGGTCGCCGCGGCGGCTACTACGACACGGCCGGGGTGCTGCGCGACATGTTCCAGAATCACTTGTTGCAACTCTTGACGGTCACCGCGATGGAGGCTCCGGCAAAGTTCAACGCCGACGCCGTGCGCAATGAGAAAGTCAAAGTGCTCGAAGCCATTCGCCCCATGACCACGGTTGAAGTCGCCACGAACACGGTGCGCGGGCAATACCTGGGCTACCGACGGGAGAAGGACGTCGCGCCCGACAGTCAGACGGCCACGTTCGCGGCGGTGCGGCTCGACGTCAACAATTGGCGCTGGCAGGGGGTGCCGTTCTTTCTGCGCAGCGGCAAAGCGATGGGCTGCCGCACCACGCAGATTGTCATTCAGTTTCGCGATCCGCCGCTAAGGTTGTTCGGTGACGGCACCGCGGGTCAGCAGAAGGCAAACCGGCTGGTGATTCACATTCAGCCGGCCGAGGGGATTCAGCTTCACTTTCACACGAAGGTGCCCAATCGCGAAGTCGATACACGCGAGACGACGCTCGATTTTCGCTTCGACAGCTTTTTTGCCGACGCGTTGCCCGACGCCTATGAACGGCTGCTGCTGGACGTGCTCTCGGGCGACCAGAGCCTGTTTGCCCGCAGCGACGAAGTGGAACTGGCCTGGGGGATCATCGACCCAATCGTAGCGGCCTGGCAGGCGACGGGGCGGCCGCCCCTTTGGCAATACGAGCCGGGAATGTGGGGGCCAATCGGTTCGAGCGATTGGATGCAAGCGGCCGGGCGGCAATGGCTCGATGACTGCCCAGTGCTCAAACACGTCGACGGGGGCGAGACGGAATAGCCGCATTTCACGAAGTGGGCGCAATGTGGGCATGCGGCGACGGGGCCGCGCAAGCATTGCTAGCAAGCGTTTGTCGGCCTCAGCGGCGGCGACGACCGATTATCTTGAGCGCTAAGCAGGTTTCGAGTACCTTTCGGCCCCTTATCGTTTTTCGCCGCTCGGCAGGGCGCAACTCGGGATGGACTACGACGTTCAACGCTGCACCAGGCGCTGTGCCGCCACCGGGCGTGAGCTGGCCGATGGTGAGACTTTTTACTCGGTGTTGCTAGCCGATGGCAGCGCGGTGCGGCGCGTCGACTACGCGAGCGAAGCGTGGCACGGCCCGCCCCCTGGCGACACACTCGGCTGGTGGCGCTCGCAGATGCCGACGCGCGAACAAAAGAAAGGCCGGCTAGCGCCCAACGACGTGCTCTTGGGTTACTTCCACGAGCTCGAGCATCAGCCGGATGAAGCAGACACCCGCTACGTGCTGGCGTTGCTGTTGGTGCGGCGACGCGTGTTGCGATTAGAGGAGACCGATCCGACGCCCGGCGGCCAGCACGAATTGGTGTTGTACTGTCCGCGTGAGGATGCGACCTACCGGGTGCGCGACGCTTCGCCCGACGAAGCCCGCGTAGCCGAGATTCAGAAACGACTAAGCGAGCTATTGTATGCCGACGCGGTTTGACCGCGCGGCTCGTCGAAGAACGACGAAAAGAAGTGGCGCCGGCGGAGCCGGTGTCAGTCTGGATAGCGCATGATGCGTGCCGAGACGAAATCGAGCCAGGCGACCGTGAACACCGCGCGGCTGCGCCACGAGCGCTACGCGGTGCTGGTGCTGTGCGTTTCGCTCTTCGGGCTGATGGGCTCGAGCTGCCCCAACATGGTGCGGCAGTATCGGCTGCCCGCAGCCGCGCAGCCCTTGCCGCAGGCGGCGACGCTTGAGCAGATCGCGGCGGTGGTGAACGACAACAGCGCCCGCGTGGCCAAGCTTTCAAGCTCGTCGGCAACGTTGTCGAGTCCGCAGTTTCCCACGTTGCGGGCGAGCCTGGCTGTCGAGCGGCCGCTGAACTTTCGCTTGATCGCCGAAAAGACCGCCCTAACCGGCGCCGAACTCGATCTGGGGAGCAACGAGGAGCTGTTCTGGTGCTGGGTGCAGCGGAGCGATCCGCGCGTGCTGTACTTCTGTCGGCACGAGCAATTTGGCGGCAGCGCCGCCCGGCAGATGTTTCCGGTCGAGCCGCAATGGCTGGTCGAGGCGCTGGGCCTGGTAACTTTCGTTTCGACCGACGAGCATCGCGAGCCGCAGCGCGTGGGACGCGGCCGGTTGCGGATCGAATCGACCTTGTCTCGCCCCGAGGGGCTGCGCCGCCGGGTCGTCGAAGTCGATGAAGCCACGTCGACGGTGGTCGCGACTCATCTCTACGACGAAGCGGGCCGCTTGCTGGCCAGCGCCCTGTTGAGTGGCCACGAGCGCGACGAAACGAGCGGCGCCGTGCTGCCGCGGCAGATCGAGATTCGCTGGCCGGCCAGCCGGCTGGAGTTCACCCTGGCGCTCGACGATGTGGTCGTAAACCAGATTCAAGGCGACCCTGTGCAGTTGTTCGCCAAGCCGTCGTATCAAGGCTCGCCGGAAGTCGACCTGGCCGACCCGAATGTGCCGCTACCCGTGGCCGGCGCCACGATGACCTCGGGCATGCCGGTGCTCTCGACGCGCGTGGCAGAGCCGGCGTGGAAGAACTGGTTCCGGCGGTAGGCGTCGCGAGCGGCCGCGAAGCGCTTTGCCGTGCACAGCCGCGCGGTACAATTCCGACATGGCCTACGAGTTTCCGAGTGACATCCGCGATCGCGTCAACGCCTGGCTCGACCTGGGAATTTACCAGAGCGAAGAGGACGTAATTCGCAAAGCGATGGATGCGCTCGACCAGATCGAGCAGGATAAACTCACCCGCTGGCACGAGCGGAATCGGCTCGCCAGCGAGCAAAGCGCGCAAGGACTATCGAAGCCGCTTGATGACCAGCGAGTGCTCGCACGCCTGCGAGCGCGGCTCGCGCAAGAGGGAATTCTTGGTTAGATGTCGCAGGTCCGCTGGACCCCAGTCGCCGCGTCGGACCTCGATGACATCCTGTTCTTTATCGCCTTCGTCGCGGGCAACGCGGAGACGGCTGAGCGGATCTATTTCGAGATTCGTGATCGAATCGCTCGGCAAATATCGGATGCGCTACCTGGACTTCACCATCCCGACGCGCCGGACTGGCTCTATCTGAAATACAAACGCTGGCTGGTTTTCTACACACCTGCTGCGGACGGAATCGAGATCATGCGGGTGATCGACGCAGTGCGCGATCTGCCACGACGATTGAAGGAATCGTGACGCGGTGCTCTCGACGCGCGTGGCGAGTTGCGCCGGCCCTACTTCGCAGGGTTCGCGCCCAGCTCTTCGCGGCGCAGTTTTTCGCGGGCGCGGCTCAGCGTCGGGCCCACGCTGTTTTCGGCCAGGCCCAGGGCCGCTGCGATTTCGGCGTAGCTCTTGCCTTCGAGATGGAACATGCGGATTGCTTCGGCGTCCTGGGGCTCGAGTCGTTCGAGCAGGCGCTCGACTTCCTCGCGGTCGGTTAGCAGCGCCTGAATGCTGTCGCCCGAGCCGTTGCCTGCCACGTCGGCCATATCCTGCAATCGCGCGGGCGCCCTATGGTCGATCAGGTGCCGCACCACAATGCGCCGCGAGACCACGGTCAGATAGGTTGCCAGGCTGCTCTGGCCCCGGAACCGCCGCAGCAGCGCAAAGTCGTCGCGGACGATCGCCAAAAGCACTTCGGCGCACAAGTCGTCGCGGTCTTGCGAGGAGAGCCGGATCGAGCGGGCTTGTGCCGAGTGGTTAACTACGTGAACCACCAGGCCCATGTAACGATCGACGAAATCCTCCCATGCTCGCGGTTGGCGAGTGACGCAACGCTCCAGGAGCGATCGATCGATGTCGGATAACGCCACGACCGGGTACCCTCTGAGGGTCGCTGGCGAGCAATCGCCCCTGGGCCGAATCCCTGGCAAGAAAATGGACCGCGGCGAGACGACGGGCCGGCCAGACTCTCAAGTCGATTCTAGAAGCAGGTCGCGCCGGCGGCAAGTCGGCTTATCGCTTGGCACTGCGGCCATGTCCAAACACGGTGCAATAACCCGCTGACATGTGGCATCATCGGCTGGGAGCGGGCATTGAAATGCCTGTTTTGCTCCTGCTTGTCCGTCCTTAAGCGAGCGTTAGGATCGCGCCCTTGTGAGTCTTGCGGCCACAGCGCCCGTCGCGACTTCGGTGCCAATGCGGCGCCAGATGCAAGGGTCGGTGCTGGGCCGGCCACCCTCCGTCGGACTTTGTAGCGACCGCGACAATTGTGTCGGTTGACAGCTTCCGGCGGGCGGACCTAAGATTCTCTCGAAAGGCAGCCGACCGGTCCCGTCAAGTCACATTCAGGCAAGCACTTGGCGGCTCATGATCGACCTGGTGTGTTGCCGAAACTGTAGTAACGTTCGCTTGCGGCCGACTCGTGCGGCGCCAAGTTCGTGTCCTGAGAAATGCGAGTGAAAGCTCGCGACACGGCACCGCCGGGCACGATCTGATCGCCAAGGGTGCTAGGGAGAAATTTTCGCGATGACTCACGTTGTTGCCGAGCCGTGCTTCGCTTGCAAGTACACCGACTGCGTGGTGGTTTGCCCGGTCGAGTGCTTCTACGAGGGTGAGAAGATGCTCTACATTCACCCCGACGAGTGCATCGACTGCGAAGCGTGCGTTCCGGAGTGCCCGGTTGAGGCGATCTTCCTCGAGGACAATCTGCCCGAGCAGTGGAAGGATTTCACCGCGCTGAACGCCGAAATGGCGCCACAGTGCCCGGTGATCACCGAAAAGAAAGAACCGCTGGCCGGCAAAGAGTAGCTCGGCGGCTCGCGCTCCACGTGCCCGCATCGCGCCACAGGTAGCTTGCGCGGAAGCGGGGCTCTCGACATGAATCGTAAACGCCGGCGACCGGTTTCGCCGGCGTTTTTATTGATGCCATCGTGCGCGAATCGCGCCGCGAGTGACGCTGGGTCGCTTTTCCAAGCCGCTGCTCGACGTTAGCTTGTTGAACATGCTCGATCGACAAGCCGCCTACGATCTCGTCTGCCAGTACACGGCGAGCGACAGTTTGCGCAAACACATGTTGGCGGTGGAAGCTGCGATGCGCGCGTACGCGGGGCGCTTCGGCGAAGACGTCGAGAAATGGGGGATCGTCGGCCTGCTGCACGACTTCGACTACGAACGCTGGCCGAATCCGCCTGAGCATCCGCTGCAGGGGGCGGCGATCTTGGCCGAGCTGGGTTATCCCGGTGATGTGATCTACGCGATCAAGTCGCATGCCGATTACCTGACCGATTGCCCGAGGGTTTCGCGGCTAGACAAGTCGCTCTATGCCTGCGACGAGCTGGCGGGTTTCATCACCGCGGTGGCTTTGGTGCGCCCCGAGCGGCTCGTCGGGCTGGAGGCCCGCAGCGTGCAGAAGAAGCTGAAGCAGAAGGGGTTCGCGGCCGCGATCAATCGCGAGGACATCGAGCGCGGAGCGGCGGACTTGGGCGTACCGCTGGCCGAACATATCGAATTCGTGATCGCCGCGATGCAACCGGTCGCCGATACGCTAGGGCTAGCGCCGGCTGGGAGTTAGGCGCTCTGCGCCAGCCCAGAATCGGGGCGGGTGATCGGCGGGCGACTCTGGAGTTTGCCACGGCGGCTGGGTAGATTAACCCCCCATGCACTTCGATCCACGCCTGGGCTCGGAATCGTCCGAGCCGCCATCGGCGAGCTCTCCAGAAACGGGGGGCGATGCGTCGCTCCCTTCGCAGGGCCACTCGAAGGCCCAGGCCGCGGATTCCACCGCGCACGACAAGCGCGGGGCTTCCCCCTCGGCCAAAGATCACACTTCTCGTGACACGGACGATCCGCGCGAAGAGTTCGTCATCGAGGAGGGGCTGATCCCCGAAAGCGAGGATCTGCTGCGCGAGCGGATCAAGACGCTGGTGATCGGCAAGCCGCGCGACCTGGCCGACAAGTCGGTATTTCACCACGTCTCGCTGGTGGCGTTTCTGGCCTGGGTCGGACTGGGGGCCGACGGCCTATCGAGCTCCTGCTACGGCCCGGCCGAAGCGTTTCTGAATCTCGTCGATCCGGCGACGGGACACGCGCATCACTATCTGGCCGTTTTCTTGTCGTTGGCGACCATCGTCACGATTTTTGTGATCTCGGCCTGCTACAGCCACATCATCGAAGAGTTTCCGACCGGCGGCGGCGGCTACTTGGTGTCGTCCAAGCTGCTGGGCCCGCGGGTCGGTGTCGTCTCGGGTTGCGCGTTGTTGGTTGACTACGTGCTGACGATCACGGTATCGATCGCCGCGGCTGGCGACGCGTTGTTCGGATTGTTCGCTCGGGACATCGGCCCGCAGTACAAGCTCACAGCGGAGTACGCCGCAATCGTGGCCTTGATCGTGCTGAACCTGCGCGGCGTGCGCGAGACGGTGAAGTTGCTGTTGCCGATCTTTCTGCTCTTTCTAGTGACGCACGCCATCGTGATCGGCGGCGCGATGTTGCTGCACGCTCCGCAGGCTCAGGCAACGTACCAACACGTGCGCGATGGAGTCGAAGGAGGGCTAAACTCGATCGGGCTGTGGGCCATGTTGGGGTTGCTGTTGCGGGCCTATTCGTTGGGTGCCGGCACGTATACCGGGATCGAGGCCGTCTCCAATAGCATGCCAGTGATGCGCGAGCCCCGTGTCGCCACGGCCAAGCGGACGATGCTCTATATGGCCCTATCGCTGGCCATCACGGCCGGGGGGCTGATGCTCAGCTACCTGTTGCTGGGTTTGGATACCGTCGTGGAAGCCGCTCAGGAAGATTCGGGCAAGACGATGAATTTTCTGCTCGTCGAGCGCTTCTTGTCCGAGCTTCCAGGAGGTGAAAGTTGGGCCGGTCGGGCGTTTCTCTGGGCCACGATCATCTCCGAAGGCGCGCTGTTGTGGGTCGCCGCGCAGGCGGGCTTTATCGACGGACCGCGCGTGCTGGGCAATCTGGCTCAAGATTCGTGGGCGCCCCACTGGTTTGCCAATCTGTCGGAACGACTGGCCACGCACAATGGCATTCTGATCATGGGAGCCGCGGCGCTGGCCGCCTTGTGGTACACCGGCGGCAAAGTCTCGACGTTGGTGATCATGTACTCGATCAACGTCTTCCTGACCTTTTCGCTGTCGATGATCGGCATGTGCCGGCACTGGTGGCGCATGCGCCGTCGACGACATCCGCTGTGGCGCCGCCGACTGGCTCTGTTTGTCTTGGGGGCGGTGTTCTGCGTGGCCATCTTGTGTGTGACGATTTACGAGAAGTTTTTCGAGGGGGGCTGGCGAACGCTGTTTGTCACCGGCGCGCTGGTTCTCGTTTGCTTCATCACGCATCGCTACTACCGCGGTGTGGTCGCCCGGCTCAAGCATCTCAACGAAACGCTGGGGACGCTGGTCACTCCCAATCGACCCGCCAACACCGCGGAGCCCGACCCCACCCAGCCCACCGCCGCGATCCTGGTGGGCGGGTATGGCGGACTGGGTGTGCACACGCTCTTGAACGCTAGCCGCTTTGCACCGGGGTATTTCAAGAACTTCGTGTTTCTCTCGGTGGGGGTCGTCGATTCGGGCAACTTCAAGGGGGCCGACGCGGTCGACGAATTGCGCGAGCATACCGAAGAGGCGCTGACCGACTACGTGATGCTCTCCCGCAAGCTGGGCATGCCGGCGGCCTCGTACATGGGTCTGGGGACCGATGCGGTGGACGAGCTGGAACAGGTTTGTCTGGCGGTGAAGCGCGATTTTCCTCGGACGATGTTCTTCGCAGGGCAACTCGTGTTTCGCAAAGACGCCTGGTATCAGCGGTTCTTTCACAACCAGACTGCCTACGCTTTGCAGCGCCGCTTGCAGTGGGACGGCGTGCCGATGGTCATCTTGCCGACGCGGGTGCGCGAAGCCGACGGCGGCGCGGAGCATGGTTGGCTGGCCGGCCTCGCGCGGCTGCGCGATCAGGCCCAGCGCCGACTCGAAACGTGGTGGCGCGCATTGGCGGAATGGTGGTAGCTGTGGTCGGGCAAATAAGCTGAATGCTGCTCGGCCGATTGCGGCGCCCCCTGGAAATGCCAGTTGGCGCCAAGTAGATTCGATAGCGGGCAAACGCCAGCCTCGCGCGTCCGAACGTCGGTCGCGATGGCAACTCATCTCGCGCCGGTTTCCGCACTTACATGGAATTCAAGCCAGGCCACACGGTCGGGATCGACCTGGGGACCACCTTCTCCTGTATCGCGCGCCTCGATCGCGCCGGCAAGCCCGAGGCCATCGTTAACGACGAGGGTGAAGTCGAGCTGCCCAGCCTGGTGCTGTTGGCCGAAACGGGTCATGTGATCGTGGGGGCCAACCGCACCCGCGCCGCTCTCGAGGATCCGCAACGCGTGGTGGAACGCATCAAGCGCGAAATGGGGAACGCCGAATACAAGCGGACCTTCGATGGGCATGAGATCACGCCCGAGTTTCTCTCCGCCCTGATTCTCAAGAAACTCAAGCAAGACGCGGAAGAGCGCATCGGACCGATCGCCAATGCGGTGATCACGGTGCCGTACTACTTCAATGACGCCCGGCGCAAGGCCACACAGGATGCCGGCCAAATCGCGGGCTTAAACGTCATTGATATCATCAACGAACCGACGGCCGCGACGCTCACCTATGCTTGGGATCGCGGCGAATTGGGGGCCGGCGCCAAGTCGGGCGCTCGACCCAAGGTCGCGCTGGTCTACGACCTTGGCGGCGGCACGTTTGATGTCACGCTCGTGCGCTACACGCCGACTCATTTTCAGGTGCTGGCCACCGACGGCGACGTGCACCTTGGCGGAGTCGATTGGAACGATCGGATCGTCGATTTCATCGCCGAGGAATTCAAGAAAAAGCACGGCACCGACCCGCGCGAATCGGCCCAGCAACTCCAGGTGTTGCGCAACGACTGCGATTTGGCCAAGATCGCCCTGTCGAGCCAGCCGCAAACCACGATCTCATGCCGATACGGGGGCAAGAGCAACTCGGTGGTGCTGACGCGCGAGAAGTTCGAGGAGCTGACTGCCGAACTGATGCAGCGCACGATGGACACGATTGAGCTGGTGTTGGGCGAAGCTAAAGTAGCGGCTCAGGATCTCGACGCCGTGGTGCTGGTGGGTGGATCGACCTTGATGCCCTGCGTGGCGCGGCGCATCCGCGAGAGCCTGGGGAAGGAACCCTATCGCGGTCTGTCACCGCACACGGCCGTGGCGCAGGGGGCCGCGATTCATGCCGCCGTGCTCGAGGCCAAGTACCGCGGCGACCGCAGTGAAATCGCCGAAACGGTTCGCCAGCACTTGGCCGCCATCAAGCAGGAAGAAGTCAATTCGCACGGGCTAGGCGTCGTCGCCCGCAATCCGCGCTCGGGCAAGTATGTGAACCACGTGATGATTCCGCACAACACGCGGTTGCCAGCGCAAGTGACGCGGACATTCCACACGAATCAACCCGGGCAAACTCGGGTGAGCATCAAAGTGACCGAGGGAGATGCCCCCGATCCCGCGGCCGTCACCTTGATTGGCACTTGCGGAATCAAGGATCTGCCAGCCGATCTGCCGGTGAATGCGCCGATCGAGGTCACCTACTCGTTCGATGCGGCAGGGCGGGTACGAGTCCGCGCGTTCGACAAAACCGGCGGGCGCGAGGCGGCGATTGAAATCGAGCGCCGCGGCGGACTCGACGACCAGCAGATCGATGCCTACACGCGGCTGGCCAACGAGTACAAGGTTGAGTAGCGCCCAGTTCGCTTTGGCCATGACGGCGCCACGATTTGCCCAGTGCGAACACCCCGGCCGTGCCTAGATTTAGCTACGTTTTCGGCCGCCGGCCCCGCTATATTCCACCGGGCGTGAAGCTAAGATAGTCTAGCCGAGTTTCCCGCCGCCACACCGCAGCATTGCTCGGGCGCGCCGAGCGCGGTGTTGACTCTTGTACCCCCAGGCCGCACACGCACTATGCCGACACAGCTCGACGTTTACCGCGATTGGCTCAAGATCGAGGAAGCCAAACGCCCACTGAACCACTACCAGCTTTTGAAGCTGAAGAAGTTCGAGGACGATCCGGTCCGCATCCGGCACCACTACAAGCAGCTCAATGCCCACGTCCGCAAGTACCAGGCGGGCGAGTTCGCCAGACAATCGCAGGAATTGCTCAACGAATTGGCCCGCGCGATGCTCTGCCTGACCGACGCAGGCCGCAAAGGCGACTATGACGCTACCTTGGGCCGTGTACAAACAGGCAAGGCCGGCCAGCGCACGATCGAGCAACTTGTTATCGCCCGCAAAGTGGTCGATCAGGCTGGGCTCGACAAGGCCAAGAGTTTCGCCGACGCCGTCGGGGTGGGGCTCGAAGACGCGCTGGTGCAGCAGAAGCTCGCCAAACCGGAGATCATCTGGCAAGTGTATGCCGAGAGCCGCGGTCTCCCCTACGTCGACCTGGCCGAAACCGGCGTCGATCCGGAGTGGGTGGCCCAAGTGCCCGCAGTGCTCGCTCGTCAACATTCGTGCGTGCCGGTGATGTTGGATGACGGTCAACTGTTGATGGCTTCGCCACATCCCTTGAAGCCCGACGTCGAGGACGACCTGCGGTTGCGGCTGGGGGTGCCGGTGCGCTCGGTGCTGTGTACGGCGACAGGCGTGAACGCGGCCATCGAGCGCTTCTTCACCAAGGAAGCCGCCGCTGCCGAGCTGGCCGCGGGACCAAAGAAGGTGGCAGCGGCCGCGCCGGCGGCAGGCAAAGGGGCGCCGGCGACCAAGGGTGCGGCACCAGCGAAAGCGGCTGCCAAGGCTGAGGCCGCCGAGTCGACCATGACGCGCGAAGAGCGAATGTCGCAGGCGCGCAAGGTGGCACTGGTGGCCTTCAACTTCGGCGCGGCAATGACAATTCTCTATCTCGAAGCGATCAAGAGTCCGCCGATGAGTTGGTTCCTGGCGATCCCGGCGGCGATAATGGTCGGCGGCACGGCAGCCGGCCTGGGCTTCATGGTGATCTCGAAGAAGAAGTAAAGTTCTCTCCTCGCACGATCCTTTCTATAATTCGATAAGCGCGAGCCGAGGCGGCAGTTCGTGGCACATGGCGCGCGAACCATGGCCGGTGCTCCGTATCCGCGAGGAACTCAGGCAATGATTCTTCAAGTTCCGATCAGCGAAGGCATCGAACAGCGGCTGCGCGATGAGGCGGCCGCAGTTGGCCAGGATTTGGAGTCCTTTGTAGTCCGATTGCTTGTTGAACACTTGGAGGAGCCAGCGACCGGCCAACTTCCGCCAGGGCTTCGCACCACCGCCGATCGCCTGGCCTTCTTTGAAGCGATTGCCGCCAGGCACCCTGAATTGCCAGGGCCCGCGGACTATAGCCGCGAGACAATTTATGCGGATCGCGGTAGGTGAAAATTCTCCTTGATACCAGCATCGTTGTGCGCTTATCCGAGCGCGATGCTCTGGAAAATCAGCGCGCAAAGCTGGCAACCGCGACACTGCCAGAGCTAGGATTCGAGTGTTGCATCATTCCGCAGATTGTCTACGAGTATTGGTCGGTCGCAACGCGTTCGGCGGCGCAGAACGGGCTAGGTCTCTCTCCCGAGGAAACTGCGCGCGACGTGTCGCAATACTTGCTTGCATTCGCCCTATTGCGCGATGAGCGGACTGTCTTCGAACGCTGGCACCAACTCGTCATACAACATGACGTGCGCGGCAAGAGCGTTCACGACGCGCGGATCGTGGCGGCCATGCAGCGGCACGGCATCTCGCATCTGCTGACGCTTAACTCGGCAGACTTTCTTCGCTATCGCGACATCACCGTGGTGACGCCAGCGGAGGTGCTGGCGCGTGCGACGTAGTCGCCACCTCGCAGCAAGCCGAGATGGGTCGACGTGGCTGTTTTTTTTCGTGGCACCTCGCGGCAACACCTGAAATCGAGCAGGCGAACCGCCTACATCGACAGCACGGCCCACAAGATTGCGCCAATAAAAACGACAACTATCAGGCACAAATACGCGATCACAATGATCCCGGCCAATCGCCAGAAAGATTTTTGCGATCGCAATGCCGCGAGCAGCTCTTCTCCGCGGTTGCTCCGCCCGAACGCTCCCAAGTTCCCGGCATATTGCTGCAGCAGCCACGCAAAAACGCCGTAGAGAGCCGCCATCACGGGGTAGAAAACGATTACCAGTATCTCCGCGCCGGGCGCTTGGTTGCGCGACAACGACATGAGCGCGGCCATGAACACGAAGAACGATGCCATGGCGATTAGCCCGCAGGCAAGCCACATCACCACGGCCATAAACAGCACCCAGGGCCGCGTGGCTGCCAACTCGCGCCGCATCGGCTCGGTGACGATGACCGTGCCCGATTCAGGATCGGCGATTGATACATCTCCTGCCAGCGGTTGTGGTGGAGCGTAGGGGTCGCCGGGGTCGCCAGCGAGCACTTGAAACGGGCTGCCGTGCGTAGTTCTCAGCGCACTCGCCGGCACCGCGATGTTCGCTCGACAATGAGGGCAAGTCGTCCGACGGCCAACCGCGGCTTCCGAGGTTTGCAGTTGCCCGCCACAACTCGAACAAGCGAATACCACTGACATCGCCCCGTCACCTCATACTGTGTTTCATGGCTTCTCGATTGCCCGTCGCCGGCGACTTGCATCCGCGTGGCATGACCATGAGTCGTTGGCGCGACCGCCTCACGCGCTTGCCAGTGCCGGCGCGCCGCGTCGAGCCGGCGGTCCCGCGCTCCCCAGCACGACCAGCACTGCTTCCACCAGCATGAGAGCCGCCAGCGCCAAGAGCACCACGGCCACCCAGGCCACGAGGTCGAGCCCTATCCCGGTCTTGGCATACGTCAGGTAAATGATTCGTCCCAGCGCCCACGTGCTCATCGTGTACATGAGCACGGCGGGCAGGCCGGTGACGAGCCACACCCAGCGGGCGCGGCGCGTCTGCCAGAGCCAGACCGTCACGCCGATCAACGTGAGCGCGGCGAGTAGTTGGTTGCTGGCGCCGAACAGATCCCAGAAGACACGCCAGGTGGGCGTGACTTTCCCACCTTGAATCGGTTGCCGCATCAAGAAGATGAGGGGCACCGCGGCCGTCGCGGCCGTGCAGACGAGCCGGCCCAGCCGGCCATTCCAACCGGTCAGCTCCTGCAGGATGTAGCGCCCCAGCCGGGTGCAAACATCGAGCGTGTCGTACACAAACGTCGTGAAAGCCATCAGGCCGAACGACACACCAAACGACGCGGGAATGCCCAGCACCGCCAGAAAGCTGCCGATCCCCTGGGCGTAGAGCAGATTCGGCTTGGGGTTGCCCGGACCGGTAATCAGTTCGTGATCGGCCGAGAGCATCATGACGCAGGCCAGCGACACGACGGCCACCATCCCTTCCATGAGCATCGTGCCGTAGCCGACGAGCCGGGCATCGGTTTCGCGGCGCAACTGTTTGCTCGTCGTGCCCGAGGCGATCATCGAGTGAAAGCCTGAGCACGCGCCGCAGGCAATCGTCACGAACAGCAGGGGAAACAGCGGTTGCCCTTGCAGACTCTCCCAGCCGATGAACGCGGGATACGCGACCGGCTTGCCGCCGAAGATCAAGCCGAGCGCTCCGCCCCCCAGGGCGAAGAACAAGAAGAAGCCGCCCAGGTGCCCACGCGGCTGTAGCAGTAGCCACATCGGGATCACCGAAGCGATGAAGCAGTAGATCAACAGCACAACGCACCAGACGCGCTGCGCCACGGCGACGTCGACGCCGAGCAGTTTCTCGAGATCCAAGGGGGCATACTGACCGGCCCAGATCGACACTGCCACCAGCGGCAGAAAGATCACCGTGGCCAGGCTCAATGGCATCCGCGTGTAGCGCAGCACTAGCCCCATCACGATCGGCAAGGCCAGGTACAAGAGCGACGACGTGGCGATGCCGGCGCCAGTCACGGTATCGCCGTTCTCCAGTTGGAGCGCGCCGACGAACGAAGCGGCCGTGATATCGGTAAAGGCCACGACGATGTAAACCAGCGCCAGCCAAATGAACGCCAGAAACAACAGGTACGAGCGCGGCGTCATGTGCTCGCGAACGACGTCGGCGATACTGCGGGCCTGATGGCGGATCGAAGCCACGAGCGAAGTCATGTCGTGCACGCCGCCGATGAGCACCGAGCCGATGAGAATCCAGAGCAGCGCAGGGGCCCAGCCAAACATCGCGCCGGCCAGGATCGGCCCCACGATCGGCCCGGCTGCCGCGATCGCCGAGAAATGCTGCGTCAGCAGGAATTTGGGCTCGATCGGCACATAGTCGACATCGTCGCGCAGCCGCACGGCGGGGGTTTCCGCCTTGGGATCGAGCTGCAACAGCCGCGACAGCACCGGCCCATACGTCCAGTAGGCGGCCATAAGCACCAGGGCCGACAAGAGCACCACGGAGAGCAAACTCATGGGCCGCTTCCCTCGAAAAGCCGCACAGTCGCGGCGAACTGTCCGCGAAGCACTCGCATGCTTTGCGTGCCGTCGGGGCGTCGCTACTCGAAACGATAACGGAGCTTAGGATTTGCGGCAATCGCTGGCGATAGACGCCAGATGCCTGGCTCCTATAATGCGCCGCTTTACATGGCAAGTGCATTGTTTCGCTAGTGGAGTCGTACGTTGGTCGAACGAGTTGTCATCATTGGAAGCGGTCCGGCTGGTTGGGCCGCCGCCATTTACGCCGCCCGGGCGAACCTCGAGCCGCTGGTGCTCGAAGGGGCCATCACCGAGGAAAACCGCCTGGCTGGCACCCTGCCGCTGGGGCAATTGGCGCTCACGACCGAAGTGGAGAATTACCCGGGCTTCCCGGCTGGTGACCTCGAGAACTACCTCGACCACGCGGTCGCCAAGGACCGCCGCCAGATCATGGCCCCGCACACCGGGCACGGCGTCAGCGGGCCCGAGCTGATGGAGCTGATGCGGCAGCAGGCCGTCAATTTCGGCACGCGGATCATCACCGACGACATTGTGAAGGTCGATTTCTCGAAGCGGCCGTCTAAGCTCATCTCGCTCTCGGGAACCGTGACCGAGGCGCAGGCCGTGATTGTCGCCACGGGCGCGCGAGCGAATTATTTGGGGCTCCCCTCGGAAGAAGCTTACAAAAACCGCGGCGTTAGCGCGTGCGCCGTTTGCGACGCGGCGTTGCCGCGATTCCGCAACAAACCGCTGGTGGTGGTCGGCGGCGGCGACTCTGCCGTCGAAGAGGCTTCGTACCTGACCAAGTTCGCCAGCCGCGTGTACATGGTTCACCGCCGCGATCAGTTGCGGGCCTCGAAGATCATGGCCCAACGCGCCCAGTCGAACCCCAAGATCGAAATCCTCTGGAACACGCGGCTCGACGAAGTGCTCGGCAACGACCGCGAAGGGGTGACCGGCGCCCGGCTGGCCAGCACCGCGGGCAAATCGGCGACTATAAAAGATGCCTCTGGCGTGTTTTTGGCGATCGGCCACACGCCCAATACCGCGTTTCTCGAAGGTCAGCTCGAACTAACCGACAAACAGTACATTAAGTGGACGACGCCGCAGCGCACCTTTACGAGCGTCGAAGGCGTGTTCGCCGCCGGCGACGTGGCCGACGACTACTATCGCCAGGCCATCACGGCGGCC
Organism: Pirellulales bacterium; assembly: GCA_019745975.1. Taxonomy (GTDB): domain Bacteria; phylum Planctomycetota; class Planctomycetia; order Pirellulales; family JAEUIK01; genus JAIESQ01. Next base: position 79,719 of record JAIESQ010000074.1, on the reverse strand, counting down.
GGCTCGGGCTGCATGGCGGCGCTCGACGCCGAGCGCTGGCTGGCGGCGCAAGGGATTGAGTGACGGAGAATCGCACGAATGGACTCGATCTGCGTAGCCGAGGCTCGGCAACCGACGGCGATCGGCCGGCAGGTGCTGTTGCGCGGCTGGATTCGCACGCGCCGCGATTCGAAGGCCGGCTTCAGTTTTCTGGAGCTCAACGACGGCACTTCGCTCGCCAGCGTGCAGGTGATCGCGCCGGCGGCACTGGAAAACTACGACTCGGAAGTCAAACATCTCACGGCCGGGGCCAGCGTGGCCATCGAGGGTACCGTGCGCCAGAGCCCCGCCGCGGGGCAGGCGACCGAAGTCGAAGCGTCGCGCGTCACGGTCATCGGCACGGCCGACGCCGAGACTTATCCGCTGCAAAAGAAGCAGCACTCGTTCGAGTTCTTGCGCACGATCGCTCATTTACGCCCGCGCACCAACACGTTCGGGGCGATCGCCCGCGTGCGCAATTGCGTCTCGCGGTCGATCCACGAGTTCTTTCAGGAGCGCGGCTTCCTCTACATCCATTCGCCGATCATCACCGCCAGCGACTGCGAGGGGGCCGGCGAGATGTTCAAGGTGAGCACGCTCGATCTGGCGAACATCCCTCGTAGCGACGGCAAGATCGACTACACAAAGGATTTTTTCGGCAAGCCGGCGTACCTCACGGTCAGCGGCCAGTTAAACGCCGAAATCTTCGCCTGCGCGCTGGGCAAGGTGTACACCTTCGGGCCGACGTTCCGGGCTGAAAACTCGAACACGTCACGGCATCTGGCCGAGTTCTGGATGGTCGAGCCCGAGATGGCGTTTTACGAGTTGGCCGACAACATGCAGTTGGCCGAGGAGTTTCTCAAACGGATCTTTCGCGACGTGCTCGAGCGGTGCGGCGAGGATATGCGGTTTTTCGCCGAGCGGATCGATAAGACGGTGATCGACACGCTCACCCACGTGGTCGAACAGGAGTTTTTACGGCTCTCGTACACGGAAGCGATCGAGGTGCTGGAAAAATCGGGCGAGAAGTTCGAGTTTCCTGTTCGCTGGGGAACCGACTTGCAAAGCGAACACGAACGGTTCTTGACTGAAAAGCACTTTCAGCGACCGGTCATCCTTTTCGACTATCCGGCCTCGATCAAGCCGTTCTACATGCGCGTCAACGACGACGGCCGCACCGTGCGGGCGATGGACATTCTGGTGCCCCGCGTCGGCGAGATCATCGGCGGCAGCCAGCGCGAGGAGCGGCTCGACGTGTTGACTGAGCGCATCAAGACGCTCGGGATGAACCCCGACGATTACTGGTGGTACGCCGATCTGCGCCGCTACGGTACGGTGCCGCACGCCGGCTTTGGGCTGGGGTTGGAACGGGCACTCTTGTTCATCACCGGCATGCAGAACATCCGCGACGTCGTGCCGTTCCCGCGCACGCCGGGAAGCGCGGAGTTTTAAGGCCGCGCCGTTCGTCATCTCGCGCGGCCAGGTTTGCCGGCATTCTAGCAGTTTGATCGGCCGGCGTTACTCGCCGCCATTCTCGGTGGCAGGTTGCGGCGCCTCGGGCGTGGCGTCGTCGGGCTTGGCCCCCGCCTGGTGCGCGTCGTCTTCGACCGACACACCGCCAAAGAAGCCGATCATCATCTCTTCCCACGTCTGCGGACCCCAATGCACCACTTCATCCGGGTTGGGATTGGCCACGTTCTCGGCCGAATTGTCGAAGTGCGCCGTGCACTCGATCACCGTGCCAGCGGGCAACTTCTTCGGCTCGGCGAGCACGTAGCGCAATTGCCAGTTGAAGTCGTACCGCGGCACGTCGAGGAGGATTTCACTGCTGCCGTCCGGGTACTTGGCCTCGAAGCGGAATGACTTACCGCGGAGGTGCATGTGTGGCGACATCCACTCGAGCAATTGGTCTTTCTGGATAACGCTCTGCGAGACGACTTGATAGTTGTTATCCCCCGCGGGAATGGCGAACGAGCCGTTGATCGCCGCGCTGCCGCGGGCGCGCTTCTTCACGGTGGCTGGATCGGCGTACACCATGCCCACATAGCTCTGATCTTCCTGAGCGGTGCCGTTGGGGGTGTAGTGCATCTGCAGCACGATTTTCGAACCCTTGGGAACAAACGTGGCCACGCCCGGTTCGTGCACCGTGCCGACGCTGCCGGGCACGTACGCGGTAAGCATGCCGCCCCCCGCTTCCAGGCTAGCCAGGAAGCCGCCCCGTTCGCCGCCAGGACCTCCAGGGCCGCCGCGCCCGCGGAACCCGCCGCGCCCTCCAAGTCCTTCGCGACCCGCGAGCCGGCGTCCGCGCTCGCCACCTTCACCATCATCGCGACGCGCGTCGCCAGGGCGGAACCCACCGCGCCCGCGGCCGCCACTGAGCAATCGAGACGCAATTTGCTGCGCCATGTCCGGAGGCAGCACAAAGGCAATGATGTGATGCACCACGGCCCGATTGCCCGCCCGAGCTTCCACCTGTTGGATCCATTTATCCTCGGTCCAACCCGGGTCGATGATGATGTGCTGATAAGGAACGACCCCTTCGGCCGGCACCTTGAAAGGCCGTGGCATTTTGACGACGTGGTCGGGGGTCGAAATCTGCCAGCCATCGGTCCACGCGCGCGGCGTCGGCAGATCGGCCAGGTTCCCTTGCGGGCAGCCGTTGTCGATCCAGGAGTCGAGCAACTGTTTTTCGTCGTCGGAGAGCCGCGCGTCGTTGGCGAAATGCCCGTAGGCCGGGTTGGCTGTCCAAGGCGGCATCCGCCCATCGCCGACGACTTCGCGAATCATCTCGGCCCAACCAACGACTTCGTCGTACTCGGTCAAGGCGAACGGGCCGACCTCGCCGGGACGATGGCACGCGACACAGTGCTTTTCCAAAATCGCGGCAATGTGCTTCGTGTACGTGACCTCGCCGCGGGCGGAAACCTTCGGCTTGCGGCCAATCAGGCAACCGGCGACTTGGGTGCTGGGCTGCGCGACCTCGCCGCCGGCGAGCAGTTCGTCGAGCGCGGAGGCCAGATCGCGTCGCGTGATCTTGGTCTTGGCGTAGCCCGAGCTCGAGCCCTGACCGTACTGATCGTCGATGCGGCCGCGGTAGCGGATCGTCCGCTGGGCGTCGAGCACAAAGACCTCGGGTGTGCGCGTGGCGCCAAACTGGTCGGCCACGGTCTGGTCGCGGTCCTTTAGGAGCGGGAACTTCAGGCCGTACTTGTTGGCGAAGGCCACGAGATCGGTGAGCGAGTCTTGCTGGTTCGAGTCGATACCGACGAAGGCCACGCGTTTGCCGGCATACTCTTCGCTCAATTCTTGCAAGCGCGGGGCATAAAGGCGGGCCAAGGGGCACTCAACGCCCAAGAACGCCACGACGACGATCTGCTCGTCGGCCAGCTCGTCGAGACCGCGGTCGCGACCGTGCATGTCGGGCAGAGTGAAGGCGTCGACGCGCCGGGCCGTTTCTGCCGCGGCGACCGAGCGACCGCCGGCGGGCAGGCACGCCAGCATGCTGAGCATTGCTACCGAAAGCGCCAGCCGTAGCGCGGATCGTCGACGGATCGTCATGGCACGAGTTCCTTCCAAAGACCTACTGTTGTGGACCACTGGCAAGCAAGTATTCACAAGCGAAGGCCCGGGCCGGTCTGCGGGGCGATAGCGGAACCTCGCAAGCCCTTGGCTCGTACGCCGGGCGACCCCTTTTTAACCCCAATTGGCTCCGCGAGTTTCTAGCGGCTTTCCCGCCGGCGCCGGGCCAGCCGGGCAGCCGTCGAGATATTGTCCAAGTAGTAACCCGAGGGGACGGCCTGCGGAAGTATAAGCCGAACAGACGGGGCCAGGTATGGGAGTACTCGTGGGCCGCGCGGGATGCGTATTATGCCCAACGGTTTTTCACGGCACGCCTGGCACCGCTCGCAACGTAATACGAGTCGACCGCCTCTTGCCTCGTGCGATTCGGACCGGCGCTGTCGTCGGCTCCCAGGCATTTCAGTCCGAACGCGATTGATCGCGGTCCGCTGCAGGTAAGCAGGCTGGATCGGCGATCGAAAACCATTCCTGCTGCGCGGAACCTGGCCAGAGCCAGCCTGCCAAGCGGCTCCCCGCTGGCGCGTCGCAGATTCGCCAGATCAAGATGCGCCAGAAACTGGCCGCCTGGGACAAGCCAACTCACGGCACGCTCGACGAGCCCGAGCTTGTCCCCGACGTAGTGCAGTCCGTGAACGCACGTGATTAAGTCGAAGCGGTCGGGCGAATCCCAGCGATGAAGCGAAGCAGCCTCGAGCCGAAGCGACCGTAGTGCCGCCGGAATTTCCACGAACGAGTCGATCAGGTCCACGCCGCGGAACGTGATTTGTTCGCCAGTCGCGGCACATGTGCTGGCGGCCTCGATGAGTGCCTGCCCTGAACCACAACACAAATCGAGCCACGCCGCCGAACCGTGCTGCGCGGGGCGCGCTCGCAGCCAGGCTAACGGATCGAACCCGAGCTCGCGCTCGTAGCTGTTGATGCCCGACAGCCGCCGAGCCCGGTTCATCCGCGCGTTGGCGACAACGTGCGATCGTTCGAGCGCTGCGTCATCAACCAAGGTCAGCGTCAAGAGGTACTCGGACGGTTGAGTGTGGCTGGCTGCCACTGCTATGCGTAGTCGTGCACCGTCGGTTTGATGATCAGCTCGGGGACGTGCGCGCGCTTCGGCAATTTGGCAATGAACAACGCCGCGGCGGCGACATCGTCGGGCTGCAAAATGACCGCGCGCCGCTCGGCGCTGACCGGCGTCGGCCGATGTTCGAGGATCGGCGTTTCGACCTCGCCGGGAAAAATCGTGCTTACGCGGATGTAGTTCTTCCCCTCTTCCAGGGCGACGCTGGTGGCCAGGGCCGTTTGCGCGAACTTTGAGGCGTTGTAGGCCACGCCCCCCAAGAGCCCGGCACGCTTGCCGGCGATCGACGAAATGTTGATCACCACCCCGTCCTTGCGCTCGCGCATGTCGGGCAGCGCCGCGTGGAGGCAGTTGTAGCTGCCCGTGGCATTGACCGCGACGAGGCGATCCCAATCGGCCGGGTCGAGCTCGCGCATCGAGCGGCGGGCAAGATTGGCGCCGGCGTTGTTCACCAGGATGGCAACCGGGCCGAGCTTGTCGCGCACCCAGGAAAAGAAAGCGTCGACGCTGGTCCGATCGGCCACGTCGAGCTCGCGGGCGAGGATGGGCTGCGGCTCACGCGTAGCGGCCTGTGCCGGCGCGCTCGACTGCTCCGCGTTCCATGCCGCGACGACTTCCTCGAGCTTGTCGAGGCGGCGGCCGCCGATCGCCACGCGGCATCCCTCGCGCGCGAAAGCCAGAGCGATGGCCTGGCCGATTCCGGTTCCACCGCCGGTGATGACGGCTGTTTTGCCTGCTAGCTGCATGGGAATCTCGTTGCAAGACTGGGGGAAAGTTCTGCTGCGATGGCCGCGGTACGTGTTTTAGCTTCCCTCGGACATGCTAGCGAGGGGTAGGAGTCGAGATGCGCCGTCGTGGCCAGCGCGGCATTTCTCGAGCGCTGCTGGCAATGCTGGCGCTTCGAGTTGGAGCAGTCGCGCGAAAGTTCGTCCCCGGTTTGGACGATAACGATTGTGCTGGTCGTGCCGACTTGGCAAGGCACACCGCCAGCCGCCTGTGGAGTGCGATGATGAGCAAGCGGACCAGCGGTGCAAGGCAATGGCGCGGGTTGCTCGGCAGCCTGGGGCTACTGGCTGTCGTGACGTGCACGGGCTGCCAGATTGAGGTCGGCGGCCAGACTCTGCCTAGCGCTTACTACCAAATGGACGACGTCCAGTATTTCGCGCCGGGTTCCGAGTTCAAGCTCAGCCGTGAAGCCGCCGCCCTGAAAGCAGCTCGACTCGCCGAGCGCGAGGAACTGGAGCGCAACCGGCAGCGCTAGATTCGTCGACCGCGGTGCCACGAGATTGGCTGGCCCGCTGCTCTGAAGACTCAAATGAACACGTTCGCCCCACGATCGGATACACGCCACCTCAATCGACACGTAGGAGCAACCGCCGCGCACTTAGGACACAATTTACGTCGATGTCGCCTGGTTTGAACAAAGGTTGACGGCAGCCATGCCTGTCACCCACAGTTCGAGCTTGCTGCGGCATGAGGGGGGACGACGGCCTTCGCCGCTGACGACGCGGTTCCTGCGGGCACCGTGGCGTCAGCGCGCGAAGGCGGTTTTTCAATTGCGGGGCACGAGTCCCGGCCGCGGCTGACCTGTCAGGCTACTTGGAATCGACCGCGCGGAGCAGCGCTCATGGGCCAGCCCGATGTCTCGCAACTCGCCGCGGAGCTTTCGCACCACGTGCTGACCTGGATTGGCTTCGGCACGCTCGTCGGCTTGTTGGCCAAAGCCATCATGCCCGGGCGCGATCCCGGCGGCGCCGTGGCCACGCTGATGATGGGCGTGGGAGGCACTCTGATCGGATGCGCTGTGTTGATGTACGTCAGCAACGGCAACCGCGTGTCGCCGATCAGTCCCGTGGGGTTCCTGGTCGGCACGGCCGGCTCGTTCTTAATTCTGTTCTTCTACCGCCTGCTGGGTGGTTTCTTCTTCGTCGAGGGGACACCTGGTTATCGGCGGCAGCCGTATTTCACGCGTGGCCTGGCACGTCGACGCCGTAGCAATCCGCCGCGCGAGACGATTTACGACGAGTAGGACGCGCTGGCCGAGCGACTCGGCGATTTCTCGGCATGTTGATTGCCACCGCCGTTCAATTGGCGGTGACGCGTTGCTTGCCTCCGACGCCGCTGGGCTCTCTTTGCCACGACTGCCGCCAGCCACGCGCGACGCGCCCCATTCTGGCCACTTGCGCCTTGGGGACCAGCGACGGGTAGTGCGTGTAGCGATCACAGGGCACCAAGCGGGTCATCCAAACGCGCTTCGACTCGAGATAGCTGGCTCCCATGTCGAGCTGGCGATCGCCTCGGGCGAAACTGTCGGCCAGCATGCGAGCGCACAGCACGGTTCCCAACCCGTCGCGGGCAATGGTTGCATCGAAGCCTCGTCGCAGGCCGAAGATCCGCCCACGATACGTGTAGCAATACATGAACGCGGCCGGCCTCCCCTCGACATAAAGCAGATTGAGGTCGCAGCAGCCGGTGCGCACGGCCGTGGCGTGGGCATCGCGCAAGAAGTCGCAAACTTCTGGATGGCAGAGGGTCGTTCCATCGGCGGCGCCTGCTTGCCAGCTTCGCCGGCTGATCTCGACACAAGCGTCGTAGAGGTCCCAACGATAGTCGGCTGGCGAATCGCCCTCAGGCTCGGGGCGATGGCGTTCATAGGTCACATCGCCGCGCGAGGCCAACTTGCGCTCGGCCGCGGCGAGCTTCGAACGCAAGCGATTGGGGCGCGCGGCCAGGTAGTCGTGCCAATCGCCAACCAGATCGACAAGCGCCACCGAGTCGTAGTGGCTTCGGACAGCGGGCAGCGCTGCAGCCCCGAGCGCCGCCGCGGTGCAGCCGTCGTCGCCCGACTCACTCGCGACCCAACCCAGTTCGAGGAAGTCCCAATCGCGGGTGGTTCGTGCAACGTGGCGCAGCCCGGCCTGCAGGGTTTCGAGCGGCTTGGGCCCGATCGGCCCGTAGAAGGTCCCCCAATCGTCGAGGGGATACGCGAGCACGCGGGCGGTGCCCCAGCCGAGGCTGCGGCGTCGCACGACGAGCGGCAAGATGCCAGCAGGTCCGTCGGCGTCGTTGACGACCAGCACGCGGAGCTGCTGCCCATCGCCGTAGTGCCGCCAGTAGGTTTCCAGCCAGTCAAAATGCTGAAAGAAGGTGGCTCCCCGCGTCCTGGAGACGAGATTCCCCCACGGGCCACGTAGCCCTTCAAGGCGGCTGAAATCGTTGATTTCGTTGACGGTGAACACGGTGGTGATTCCGCAACATGCGTAAAATTGGACGAGAATCGACGGCGTGTGGGAGCCAATTCCGAGAGGCATGCGACTGCAACCGAATCAATTGCAGGCCCTGTGCCGGCTTGGTAGCGATGCGAGGTAAGCGCGGTCGGATGTGACGCAAAGGCCGGTGAGAAAGGAAGTTTCGCCCGGCGGTTCACGCGCTGAAGCAACGCCCTCGCGGCGGGAAGGGTCGCCTTCGGGCAACGTCGCGTCGCGTTTCGGCAGCGGTGTCGCAAAGTTGCTCAGGCCCGGCGGAAACTGGGGACGCAAGCGTCCGGCCCGACTTGGTATTTTCAGGGTCGGCGCGGCACCCCGCGACGACTACCGGGTTGAATTTCCGTAGCGAGGGGCCGCAGGAACCAAAGGGCGGAGACGGCGAACCATGTCTCGATGTATGTACCGCTGCGGGCTGATTCTGCTGATCGCCGTTGGCTTAGCGCCGTGTTGGCTGCCGCAACGGGCGATCGCGGCCGAGGCCGCGAGTGGCGATGCATCCGACGGCGTGGCCGTGGCGACGCTCACCTCCGAATCGCCCCGTGCGCCCGCGACGCCAGTTGACGCCATGGCGGCAGCCCGGCGACTCGACGAGCTGTTGGCCAACGAATGGAAGGCCGCTGCTGGAGCGCCGGCCGTCGCTTCGGCCAGCGATGCGGTATTCGTCCGTCGGGCGAGCTTCGATTTGATCGGCGAGCTCCCCACTCCTGACGAGATCACGCTGTTCTTGCTCGATAAGTCGCCGGATAAGCGGGCCAAGCTCGTCGAGCGATTATTGGGTAATTCGCGCTACGGCTTGAACTGGGGCCGCTACTGGCGCGACGTCATCCTGGCGCGGCGCAGCGACGAGCGCGCGCTGTTCGCCGCCGAGAGCCTCACGACCTACCTGGCCGACGCGTTCAACAACAGCACTCCCTGGAACCAGGTCGCCACCGACTTCATCACCGCCAAGGGCAATCTCGGCGAGGACGGCCGGACCGCGCTATTGGCCTCGCAGTGGGGTGAGATTCCCGAGACCGCCGCCGAGGTTGCGCGCATCTTGATGGGCGTGCAGATTCAGTGCGCCCAATGCCACGATCACCCGACCGATCGCTGGAAGCGCGAACAATTCCACGAGCTGGCGGCTTTTTTTCCGCGCATTGGCGTGCGTCCGGTGCGAGCCGATGGCCAACGGCGCGGGTTCGAACTCACCGCCCGCGAAGAGGCCCCGCCAATTGCCAAGATCAGGCCGGCCAAGCTCGGTAAGGCGGCTAAACGGTTCGAGCATTACATGCCCGATCTGAATGATCCTGCCGCCGAAGGAACATTGATGCAGCCGGTGTTCTTCGTTACCGGCCAGCAACTGCCAGTGGGCGAACCCGATTCGCGTCGCCGCGAAACGGTCGCCGCGTGGATCACCGCGCCCGAGAATCCCTGGTTCGCCCGGGCCGTAGTGAATCGTTATTGGGCCGAGCTAGTCGGCATGGGCATGTATGAACCGATCGACGATCTCGGCCCCGATCGCCAGTGCACGGCTCCCGAGACACTCGACTATCTCGGGTCGCAATTCATCGCGCACAACTACGACATCAAGTGGCTGGTGCGAACGATCGCTAGCACGAGTATCTATGGCCGCGAGAGCAAACCGCGGCCGACTGCCGACGAAGTCCCCGCCTGCGGTTGCCCGCAGCCCTTGCGTGCCGATCAATTGTTCAATTCCCTGACCCAGGCGCTCGGCCTCGACGGAATTGAGCCGCTGCGCGAGGAGCGCGGCGGGCCAGGAGGGCCACCAGGCGATCCGCGACGGGCCATGCGAACTCCGCGCGCGCAGTTTCAGCAAGTGTTTGGTTTCGACCCGAGTGAGCCGCGCGACGAAATCTCCGGAGGCGTTTCGCAAGCGCTGTTGTTGATGAATTCACCGGCGCTGGCCCGGGGAATGTCGCTCGATGCGGCAGGGCGTAGCGCCAGCCCGCTGGCTAAACTACTGGCCGATGCCGGCGGCGACGAGGAGGTCTTCGTCGAGTTGTACCTGCGATGCCTGGGGCGCGAGCCGCACGCCGACGAGTTGGCGGTCTGCCGGCGGCATGTCGTGCGCGTGAAGGACCGACGCGAAGCGTACGAAGACATTCTCTGGGCCTTGGTGAATTCGACCGAGTTCTTGTATCGCGACTGAGCGGCGCGGCGCCGTTGCTGGGCCAGGCGACGGTGTCACGCGACAAAGCCTTGAAACAAACAAGCAGGAAGAAGGACATGTTCTCGTTCCATCGACAAACGCGCGTCACCGTGAATCGGCAGGGAGTCGTCGGGCGTCGCGACTTTCTGAAGTGCGTTTCGGCGAGCGCCCTGGCCGCCGGCACGGTCACTTGGACCGACTTGGTGGCTGCCAGCGCCGACGACTTGCGCCGCCGCGGTCGCGCTTGCATCCTGCTGTGGATGCAAGGTGGCCCGAGCCAATTCGAAACGCTCGATCCTAAACCAGGGCACGCCAACGGCGGCGCGACCGAAGCGATCGACACGACGGTCTCCGGCATCCGCATCGCCGCGAATTTCCCCAACCTCGCCAAGCAGATGAAGCATGCCGCCATCCTGCGCTCGCTGACGAGCAAGGAGGGGAATCATCAGCGGGCCACCTTCCTGATGCACACGGGCTACGCGCCCACGGCCAGCGTGAAGCATCCGGCCCTGGGATCGATCGTGGCGCGGGAACTGGGTCGGCCGGAGTGCGAACTGCCGGCGTTTGTGCGGATCGGCGGCGACATTCGTCAACGCAACAGCGGCAACGGGGGCTTCCTCGGCGTTGAGTACGACCCGTTCGCGATCCGTGAAGCAGGCAAATTGCCTGAGAACGCCGCGCCGACAACCGAAGTGACCCGCTATCGTCGACGGTTGGATTTGCTGGAAAAACTCGAGGCCGACTATGCGAAGGGGGACGGGTCACAACGGGTCGTCGATCACCGCAAGCTGTATGAAAAGACCTCGCGGATGATCCTTTCGAAGGATATGCGCGCGTTTGATCTGGAGCGCGAGCCGGCGGCCGTGCGCGAGGCTTACGGCTCCACGCCATTCGCCAGCGGCTGCTTATTGGCCCGGCGCCTGGTGGAATCTGGGGTTCCCTTCGTCGAAGTCCAGCTCAACGGCTGGGACACGCACGACAACAATTTCGATCGCGTGAAGCAACTTTCCGGCCAGGTCGATCAACCGGTGGCCAATCTGCTGGCCGATCTCGACGCGCGCGGCATACTCGAGCGCACGCTGGTCATTTGGATGGGCGAATTCGGCCGCACGCCCAAGATCAATCCGCGCAACGGCCGCGATCACTATCCGCGCGCCTTCAGCGCGCTATTGGCCGGCGGTGGCGTGCGTGGCGGACAGGTGGTCGGCAGCACCACCGCAGGAGGCGACGAAGTCGCCGAGCGACCCATCTTGGTCACCGACTTTTTCCAGACGCTTTGCCGCAGTCTGGAGATCGATCCCGCCAAGGAGAATATGACGCCGATCGGGCGGCCCATCAAGATTGTCGACGGTGGGCAGCCGGTGAGCGAACTGTTCGGTTAGCAACCGGCCTTACTAAAGTCCATGGCCCGTGCGCGGCCCTCGGTGCTATGATCGAAGTAGTCGATCCGCAGTCACCGAACCCGATGCACGACCCATGAAGCGGCTTTCGATTCTCGCAGCGCTCGCGATCACCGCTGGCGTTGCCGCGTCCCTGTCGCACGGCGGAGAGCGAAGCACTACCGATCGCGAACAACCCGCCGCAGCGCCACCGCCAGTGTTCTCACCGCAGGTGCTCGACGTCTTCTTCACCGACGCCCGCCAAGCGCTGGGGCCGAGGCCGCAGCCAGCGCCCACGCTCGCTTCGCCGACTCAGACACCCGCGGGCAACGCGGCGCCCAGCGCTGCCAAGCACAATTGGTCGCAAATCGTCTCGGCGGAAGACTTAGAGGACGAAGTCAAGTTGCTGGCCGCCGACGTCGCCGACCTGGCGCGCTCGGCCAGTACGTTCAAGGCGACGGGCCAAAAGCGATTGCGCTCGACCTTCAGCGTGCTGGCGGTCACGTTTGGTGTCATCGGTCAGTTCGACGGCAACATACGCTGGCAGTCCGAAGCACCCGGCATGCGCGACTTATGTGCGCGCGCGGCGCGCAATCTCAAGGCTGCCTCCGATGCCACGTTGCGCGAAGCCCGCTCGCGCGGCGACGATCTGGCTTCGCTCGTGCGCGGGCAAGGCGTAACGGTACCCGAGGCCGAAGTCGAAGTGCTATTCAATGAGGTTGTCGACCGTCGTGGACTGATGTCGCGGCTGGAGATCGCCGAGCGCGACCGGCTGCGCCCCTGGCTGGCCAGCCAGAGTGAGTTCAACGAGCATCGCGACCAGGTCGTTCACGAGGCCGCGATGTTGCGACTCTTGGCCAACATCGCGCGGTCCGAGGGCTTTGAGTACGCCGACGACGAAGCGTTTCGCGAGCATGCCGACGACTTCGACGCGCGCTGCCGGGAGTTGCTCGAAGCCACGCACGCAGGCGACTACGCAAAAGCGCGCACTGCCCTGACGGGCGTCTCGCAATCGTGCGATCGCTGCCACGGAGATTTTCGCAGCTAGCCTGCATTTCTCACCAGCCATCTGCTGCGCGGAGCCCAAGTGCTTGACTGGCCTCGTCGCAGCGTGCGTCTCGATCCAGAGCGTATGAGCCAATACGCTTCCGGTCGAGCCACCCCCTGCTCCTTGCCATCCAAGCACTTAACTCCGCTCGCCACGAAGTTGGTGAGAAATGCAGGCTAGCAGGCGGCGAGCTACGCCAGATGATCTCGCCTAATTGGCGGGAGTGCCGGTGATCTTGGTGACCGCGTCGCTGGCACTCTGCCGCACGGCCTCGCTAGCGTCCTTTTGGGCAAGCTTGCGCAGCTCGGGGAGAGCCGGCTCGGCCTTGGCGCCTAACCTGGCCAAACGTCGCGCCGCCAGATTGCGCATCCCTGGCTCTTTGTGCTTCAGGAGCTTCATGAGCTGTGGTACGTCCGCCGAGGGATCCGTTTCGGTCGAGAGTGGCGGCGATCCACGACCGCAGCCGATCGCGGCCAAGCCAATCAGGCCAGCGAGTGCAACTACCGGCAAGTACCGTGGCGCCCACCAAGCGCCTCGTCGCACATTGAGCACAGCACGTCTCCTGAATCCGACCAGGTTCTACTGAGCGAAGCTCCCGACCAAGGCCCCGCTTTGCCGCCAAGTTTACTTCGGAATGCTCGAAACCTCGTTGGTGACCGGCAACAAGAGCGGCTCCGAGGAACCTTGAATGGTGGACAGACCGCGATAGATGGGCATGTCGATCCCTTCGGTAATGAAGTGCACCGACGAGTCGGCCATCATGAAGTTGCCCCCACCGCGGTGATCGCTGCGAAACCCGCTAGTGCGATGTCGCGTCGGTCGCGAGGTGCCGTTGCCGGCCCAGTCGATGCTCGGCCGACATAGCAACACGGCCACGGTCTGGTCGATAACGCTTTGCGTAACCGGCGTGGTATTCATTCGCTCGAGCGTGCAGGCGAAGATGCTTCCTACATACAGGCCAGCGTCTGCCAAGGTCGTGATGCTAACGGGCATGGTCCAGAATTGGTAGGCCGGGAGCGGCCTTGTCGGGTCGCCCGGATAGAACTGCGCGGTCGTCGACGTGACATCTTTCTTGATGGGCCAATTCGGGCCGACGGCTCCTTCGCCGACAGCGAAGGTGTTGCTCAACCCATCGCCGATCATGTTCGGTGTACAGGTGAAACTCGCGCCGACGAAGTTCGACTCTTTGGGCAGCGACAAGTCGAACATGCCCCGTTCTTGAAAGGCGTATCCAGAATTCGGAAACGCGAACAGAGCCACTTCTTCCCAAGGTGCGATGACGCCGGGGAACACGCACCAGGCGTCGTTGACTCCTTTGCAAAGTACGTAATCGGTGAGCCCGAATCGATCGCCGGTCGCCGCTCCGAGCCCGGCGACGACATCGGAGATGAACTGTTCGGAAGTCGGATTCTCCTTGGAACTGGAAGGGCAGATGAACGTCGGAACTACCGCCGCCATAATCGACGCGTTCTGCTTCTCCCAACTGAGATTCGGGTTGTAGAGTCGCAGCGTGGAAGTCTGCTCCAGGTAGGGAGTCAGCGCCGTGTAGAAACGCGATACGCCGGCCTGCCAGCTCGATCCGGCCAACGGCGCCGTGCCAATGCTGGCCGTCGGCTACCGCGGCAGCCAGCTCGTGCCGACGCTCGTCGCAGTTGCCGTAGACAAAATGGCTCGGCCAGTCGGAGAAGAGCGACATCACCTCGGCAGTGCCGATATCGCCACAGTGGATGACCACTTCCGCTTCGAGCGCCTGGAGCATGCGGGCGGCTTCACGGGCTAGTGACGCGTGCCCATGGGTATCGCTGACGACTCCCAACAACATCGATGGCCAGCTCCTGAACTTGGTAGGCGCGGCGAAATCCCGCGGTATTTCACTTGGTCAGCAGGGCGAAACCGATTGATCTGCCGGGCCAGAGACGGGTGTGATAAGCTTGCAAGGACTGCAACGCTTACCGCAGCCTACAGAATCGGAAATCAGGTTCCATGCTGTCCGATCACGCCACTGCGCAGCTTTCGGTCGCGATCCTGATCGCACTTGGCGTGGCAAGCGCGTGGGCGTTTCTGCGGTACTATCGGCAATTCGACTATGGATTGGCAAGGCTCCCGTTCTTTTTGATTGCCACGATTTGGACGCGCGTGGTGTGGCGCGCGCAGGTTAGCGGTCTGCTCCCCGACCCCGGAACCGGCGCGATCATCATTTGCAACCACCATAGCGGCAACGATCCCGCGTTCGTCCAGTTGGGATTGAAACGACTGCCGCACTGGATGGTGGCCAGTGAATACAGCAAAGCGAAGTGGCTGGCGGGGATGTTCCGGTTGCTGCGCGCGATCCCGGTTTCGCGCGCTGGGGTCGACACCGCTGCCACGAAGGCAGCCATTCGCTTTGCCCAGGAGGGGGACCTTGTAGGACTGTTTCCCGAGGGTCGCATTAACACCACCAGCGCCGTACTGCTGCCTGGTCGGCCCGGCGCCGCGATGATTGCGCTGCGTGCCCGCGTGCCGGTAATTCCTTGCTATATCCTCGATTCGCCGTACGATGGCACCGCCTGGGGCTTCTTCTTCATGACCGGCAAGACGCGCGTGGTCGTCGGCGAATTAATCGACATTTCAGAGTACTACGGCCGCGAGAACGAAAAGGAAGTGCTCGAGGAGCTGACGAAGAAGTTCCTGATCGAAATGGCGCGCTTGGCCGGCGTCGAGAATTTCCAGCCGCAGTTGGCTGGCAGGTTTTATAAGCCGGGCCTCAATGGCGAACCGCCGGCCGACGATTCGCGCAGGGCCCGCGATTTGACGGGATCGCGCCCGCTGGCTTCGGCCTAAGGGTGCGCTAGGATGGCGACTTGTTCGCCACGTATCTGGGCTCGCTAACTGGGGGGATCGACAAGATGCTTATGACGGCGACTCAACGGGTGTTCCTGGTATCGATCGCGGCCGCCCTGGCGACGTCGGTGGCGCACGGCGCTGACGCTGAGTTCCGGTCGCTCTTCGACGGCAAATCGCTCGCCGGCTGGACGGGCGACCTCGAACTGTGGAAAGTCGCCGACGGCGCGATCATCGGTTCGACCGAAGCCAGAACGCTCAAGAAGAACACATTCCTCGCGACCGACAAACCGTACAAGAATTTCGTGCTGCGGCTGAAATTCAAGCTGCGCAACGGCAACTCCGGCGTGCAGTTCCGCAGCAAACGGTTCGACGAGCACGTGGTGCGAGGCTATCAGGCCGACATCGCCGAGAATCAGTTCATGGGAATCCTGTACGAAGAAGGTGGGCGCGGATTCTTGAAGAACGTGAACGCCGATGAAGTCCGCCCACATGTCAAAGCCGGCGACTGGAACGAATATGTCATTACGGCCGATGGCCCGCACATCACGCAGCAGTTGAACGGTTTCAAGACGGTCGACTACACCGAAACCAGCGACCAGGGAGCCAAGGAGGGTGTGATCGCCCTGCAGTTGCATGTCGGCGATCCGATGCAGGTGATGTTCAAGGACATCGAGATCAAAGAGCTACCGTAGACTGCTGCCGACGTACGGAGTGTTCACCAAGCCGGGAGCGGGCGCTCCCGTAAAAAGTCGGCCATTTGCTGGACCTCGGCCGGGGGTCGAGCGTACCATAAGACCGCTGAATCAACTCGCCGCCCGCACCCCTCCTGCCGCCGGTCCTCGCCCAGTGCCTCGACCCGTCACGCGTCAGAGGCCAGCGACTCGGCGATCGCCGGGTTGCGTCGGGTGGTCGTACGGAACAGATCTCACCCCCCTGGGGTTTCATCCTACGTGGCTACCGGTCTTTTGACATTGGAGTTGCGCGAGGTCGTCGAAGCCCTCGAGCGAAACGTTAACCAGGTAGTCCTGGGCAAACCCGATGTCGTAAGGTTGTGCGTCGTCGCTTTGCTGGCTGGCGAGCACGTGCTTCTGGAAGACGTGCCTGGGGTAGGCAAGACGCTGCTGGGAAAGGCGCTGGCGCGCAGCGTTGACGGCGTCTTCTGCCGCATCCAGTTCACGCCCGATCTGCTTCCCAGCGACATTGTCGGGAGCAATCTCTATCAGGCCAAGACGGGCGAGTTCGTATTTCGCCCCGGACCGATCTTCGCGAACGTCGTGTTGGCCGACGAAATCAACCGCACGCCGCCCCGCACGCAAAGTGCGCTGCTGGAGGCCATGAGCGACCGGCAGGTCTCGGTCGACGGGCAAACGTACTCGCTGCCGCGACCGTTCCTGGTGATCGCTACGCAAAACCCATACGAATACGAAGGGACGTACGCCCTCCCCGAAAGCCAGATGGACCGCTTCCTGCTGCGAACGCGCATCGGTTATCCGGGCCGCGACGACGAACGTCGCGTGCTCGACAGCCATCGCCAAGGAGAGCCGGTCGATCAGCTCGCGCCCGTGCTGGGGAGCGACCAGGTGCAAGCGGTGGCGGCGGCCGTGCGTCAGGTGGCCGTCGATCGCGCGATCGACGACTACATCCTGGATATCGTCGCAGCCACGCGCGATTCGGCCGACATTCAGGTTGGCGCCAGCACGCGCGCGGCGCTAGGGCTGTACCGCGCGAGTCAGGCGCTCGCCCTGGTCGAGGGGCGCGAATACGTCGTGCCCGACGATGTCAAGCGGCTCACCGTGCCGGTGCTGGCCCATCGCGTGATCGCCAAAGGAGGGCTCTACGGCACCCAGCGCGATGTGGTCGAAGCGATCATCGAACGGCTGATTGCGATCGTCCCTGCACCATCGTGACGCCGCGGCCTGGCCGCGACGCTGATGTCGACGCCACGTAGTGGGGCTAACACAACATCGGCTGATAACCGCAAACACTGGGCGCCGAACACCCCTCGATTTCTGTTGGTTCTCGCTCGTCATGAGACTTCTAAAGCGACCGGGCACGTTAGAGCGGCGCCGCTTCAAGCGCCATCGCGCTCGTAGCGCGGCGGCCGACCGTGGCACCAGGGGCAGCGGTAGCCGCCTCGGTTGGCGTTGGGTCGCGCTGACCGTCGAAGGCTGGTGCTATGTGCTGGTGCTCGGATTCGTGTTCTTGGGCGCGCTGATTCGCGACATCAATCTGTTGATGGTGTTGTTTGGGCTGCTGGCGGGAGTGCTCGCCTATAGCTTGTTGTATGTGCGCTGGGCGCTTGGTCGCGTCAGGGCCGAGCGCCGGTTGCCCGAACAACTCGTCTGTGGAGTTCCCTGCGATGTGCAGGTGACGTCTATCAATCCGCGGCGTTGGCTGACGCTCTGGAGCGTGGCAATCGAAGATCGCATTGCTCCCGCGAGTACGCCAGCCAAGGACGTCGAAGCTAGCGCGGGGTTGCTGTTCTGGCGACTGCCGCCACGGCATTCGCAACGGCTGGCGTATCAGTTTCGCCCGCCGTCGCGGGGGAAGTATCGATTTGGCCCGCTGACGGCAGTGACCCGCTTTCCGTTCGGGCTCGTGCGCGGCAGCCGGGTACTCGCCGGCGCCCAGGAGGCCTTGGTCTGGCCAGCCTTGGGCCGACTGCACGCCCGGTCGCGTCGCTGGTTGGGACAGGTCGACCGCAGTATTGCTCAGTCGAACGCCGCGCGCGCGGGGCGCACGGGAGAATTCCATAGCCTGCGCGATTGGCGACCAGGCGATACCCCGCGCTGGGTACACTGGAGAACGACGGCGCGGGTCGGTGAGCTCATGGTGCGGCAGTTCGAGCAGCACCGCGACCCGGAGTTAGCCGTGCTGCTCGATTTGTGGAAGCCGCGCGAATCCAAGGGCGAGGATGACGCCGCGGTCGAATCCGCGGTGAGCTTTGCGGCCACGTTGCTGGCTGAACTATGCCGCCGGCGCGGCGCGCGGATCAGCGTATTGCTCCCCCCCGCCCCTCCCTTGTGCCTGCATCGCGTGGCCACGCCCACGATCTTAGGCCCTTTGCTCGATGCGTTGGCGCTGGCCGCTCCGCAAACCGATCCCCTCGACGAAGTCTTGTTGGCTGGTAGCGCCGCCTTGCGGCCGGACATTCCGACGTTGTTCATTTCCACGCGCGATCCGGAGAACACCCGGGCGCGAACCGATCGATCACCGTCCGTGCAGGGCCGCCTCACAGCCTGGCTCCGTCGCGTCGAAATCGTCTCGGTACGCTCGCCACTATGCCCCGAGTATTTCAGCGTGTCTGGCTTGGACGCTGGAGCGGACCTCGCGGGCAGCCCGCCATCGCGGACGTCGTCCATCGCGCACGACTTGGCGAGCAACCCACTGGGGGGCACTTCGCTGTTTTCGGATTCTCCCGAGCGCGCCCTGCCATGATCGCCAAACGATCGCCTCGCGAACAACTCGAACTCGTGCTGCAGATCGCCATGGCCACGCTGACGGCCCTAGGAACGATCATGCTGGGCATGGGCGAGCGCGACATGACGCTGCCCGTATTGGCGATCATCGTCTCGGCGTCGAGCGTGCTGGTCACCGACGTGTATGGCTATTTGCGGCTCAATGCCGCGGTGGCCAATATCGCCGGCAGCACGGCGGTCGTGGTGTTCTTATGGGACCTGCTGCAGCGTTTCTCCGGCGATACGCAACTGCTGGCCGTGGCGAACCTGCTGATTTATCTCCAGTTCATCCTGCTGTACCGGCACAAGACGATCACGATTTACTGGCTGCTGGCGCTGTTGAGCTTTCTGCAAACGGCTGTCGCGACCGTGCTCAATTTCGAGCTCGTGTTCGGTTTCCTGCTGCTGGTGTACTTCGTTTGCGGCTTGCTGACGCTGGGGCTGTTCTTCATCTATCGCGAAACCGCGCGGTACGACGCCGAAGCGTCGCTCGCGTCGAATCCCTGGGAACCGGCTCGCGCGCCACGGCCTCGCGAGGCCAACGCGGGCGTCCGCGGACGATTCGCCAGCGATCCGCTGTCGTGGTCGTTTGTCAGGCAAATGGGGACGGTCTCCGTGGCTGCCTTGGCGTTCGCCATGGTGTTCTTCCTCGTCGTACCCCGCTTGGGTCAACGCAATTGGCGACAGTCGCTGGTAGTCGCGCAGCCGATGCTGGGCGCGAGCGAGCGGATCGTACTGGGCGAGCTAGGCACCATCTCGGAGAGCCCGCTCGAAGTGATGAAGGTCGAGTTCCTGGACGTCGACAGTGGTCGGCCCTACCTATTGGGCGAGGCGCCGCTGTTTCGCGGTGTCTGCCTGACGCGTTACGAACACAACGCCTGGCACCAGGGCGGCGCGCGCGACACCGACCCGAGCTCGCTGCCTCGCCGCAGCACGGTACGCGGACTGGTGCGTCAGTCGATTCACATGGCGCCGTCGGAGAACAGCATCGTTTACTGCGTCGGACCCGTGCTGGCCGCCAGTCGCGGATTGGCCATTGAACGCGACTCCGATTCTTGGCGCATCGAACGCTTCGACCCCCAGCTCGACACCTTTCAGCTTGACACCTCGGGCTTCGTGGACCGGCGGCAGTCGTTGTTCCTCCCTCATGAAGTGCGCGAGGCCCCGCGCGTCGATTACGAGTATGAAGGGCTCAAGCGGCTCTCGGCGCTAGCGGCACAGCTTGTCGAGCAGATCGATCCGGCAGATCCGTTGGCGCGGGCTCGCGAGCTGACGAGCCACTTGCACAACTCGGGTCAGTATTCGTACACGCTCTCGCCCCCGCCGCGGCCGCCAGATGTCGACGCGATTGAAGACTTCTTGTTCGAGCAACCGCGCGGACACTGCGAGTACTTCGCCAGCGCGCTGGCGCTGATGCTGCGCAGCGTGGGGATACCGTCGCGCGTCGTGATTGGCTTCAACGGCGGTGAATGGAACCCGTGGGGCAAGTTCTACCTGGTTCGCGAACTCCACGCGCACGCCTGGGTCGAGGCCTACCTGCCACCGGACAAGCTACCGGCCGCCGTGCGCCAGGGCGACCCCGCGCAATGGCAATACGGCGGTTGGGTTACCCTTGATCCCACCCCCGGGGCCGAGGGCTCGTCGGCCCGCCTGGGCACTCCTGCTGGCCGGCCCAGCTTGAAACAGACGATCGAGTTCGCGCGGTATTTGTGGTCGAGCTACGTGATGGGGATGAACGCCGACAAGCAACTGCGATCGATTTACGAACCGCTATACGATCTGGCCCGCAATGCGGGGCGCGCGATCGCCTCCCCGGAATCCTGGTCGCAGATCGCTACTGGTGTCAGCGAGTGGATCGGGCTGCGGCAGTGGCAGCGCACGCGCCGCGTCGGCTGGCGATTGGGAACGTTGCTGATCCTCGCCACGCTGGCCGGCAGTTGGGCCTTGTGGAGCTGGCGCCGCCGACTCCGTCGACCATCGATCACCTTTTGGCGCCGCCTACGCCAAGCGCGGCACCAGCGCATCCTGGTCGATTTCTACCGGCAATTCGAAGAGCTCTTGGCAGGCCATCAACAATTCCGCCCAGCGAGCGCGACGCAGCTTGAGTTTGCCGTGGCCGCGCGCGATTGGCTGGCGTCACAAGGCCAGCCGTCTGCCGTGGCCTGTTTGCCAGTCGATATCGCCCAGGCATTCTACCGCGTGCGCTATGGCAACGCCCCCCTGGACAGCGTCGAGCGTAACCAAGTAGAACAGTCGCTCGCCACGCTGCGCACGGCGCTGGCGGCGCAGCGCTAGCCATTCGCGCCGCCTTGAGTCGCGCGGCTCGGCTCGGTGGTTCTTCTGCGGCGCTGATAGCGTTCTGCCGCCGCAACGCGCTTCCGATGGTGGGACTTGCATCGAGTGGTTCATGAAGATTGGCCTGGTTGGGTATCAAGGTTCGGGCAAGAGCACGCTGTTTAGCTGGCTCACGGATGTCGCAGCCGATCCCGCACTGGCGCATCTCGGCCAAACCGCGATGGCCGCGGTTCCCGAACCGCGCGTGGAACCGCTCTGCCAGATTTATCATCCCAAGAAGGTAACGCTGGCCTCACTTGAATTGATGGACACGCCGGGATTGACCCGATCACACGAAGGTAACGCTGCGCGCTTGGCACTGATTCGTGAAGCGGGCTGCCTGGTGTTGGTCGTCGCGGCGTTTGCCGGCTCCGATCCCCTCGTCGACCTGAGGACGTTTGAAGAAGACTTGCTGCTGGCTGACCTGGAAATCGTCACCGGCCGCGTGGAAAAGCTGCGCGAGCTTGTCAAGAAACCGCGGCCCACGCGCGAGCAGGACCAGGCCGAGCTGGCCCTGCTTGAACCGCTGTTGACGTCGCTCGAATCAGCCAAGGCGCTCCGCGACTTGCCCTTGAACGACGAGCAGCGCAAGGCCATCAGCTCGTTTCGGTTGCTCACGCAAAAGCCGCGGTTGATCGTCGTGAATTTGGCCGACGATGGCGATCTCGATCCCGCGACGTATCGCGCCCAGCTTGGAGCAACCGAGATGGTCGTGCCGGCGCGTGTCGGGCTCGAGTACGAGCTGTCGCGGATGGAACCGGCCGAGCGCGCCGAGTTCGAAGCGGAGATGGGGCTCGCCGGATCGCGCAAGGACGACCTGCTGCGGACCCTGCTCGACGTATCGGGACAGTTCCTCTACTTCACGGCCGGCGAGAAGGAAGTCCGCACCTGGATGCTGCACAAAGGGGGTACAGCGCTCGAGGCCGCGGACAATATTCACAGCGATCTCGCCCGGGGCTTCATCCGCGCCGAGACCATGAAAGCCGACGACCTGATCCGTTTGGGGAGCGAGCGCGAAGTAAAGGCCAAGAACCTGGTACGACAGGAGCCGAAAGACTACGTCGTGCAAGAGGCCGACGTGCTGCACGTCAAATTCAGCGTGTGACCAGCGCGGACGTGCACAAGCTAGCGCACGATCTTCCACAGTGTGGCGAACAATAGCCGCACGTCGAACCAGAATGACGCTTCGCGTACGTATTGGCTCGCCAGCGCCAACTTGTCGGGCAACACGCGCTCGACGTACACCGCTTCGGGGTCGGACGCCGCGCCAAGGATCTCGCTTTCGTCGCGATACTTGACGCTCGCCAGATCGGTGATGCCAGGCCGCACGCGGAGCACCTCGGCAAACTGTGGGCGGAACATCTCGACGTACTTGGGCACCTCGGGGCGCGGGCCGACCAGGCTCATGTCGCCCGTGAGCACGTTGATCAATTGCGGCAGCTCGTCGAGCTTCGTTTTGCGGAGCACGTGCCCGATCGAGGTGATGCGCGGATCGCGGCCGGCCGTGATCTGGCGGCCGAGCTGGGGGGCGTCGACGACCATCGTGCGAAATTTATAGATGCGAAACGGCCGAAAGTCGCGTCCCACGCGCTCTTGCCGAAAGAACACTGGCCCGCGCGAGGTCGCCTTAATTGCCAAGGCAAGCAGGGCGAATAGTGGCGCGAGTGCTACGAGCCCGAGGGCCGAGATGACGACATCGAACAACCGCTTGCTCACCGGCGGTGCTCCGCGGCGATGTCCTTGATGGCGCGCACCACGCGGTCCTGCTCGGCATGCGTCATTTTCGAGAAGAGCGGCAACGACACGATCCGCTCGTACACCGCGCGCGCCACGGGCAGATCGCCAGGCTGATACCCGTATGCCTCGCGATAGTACGGATGCATGTGCAGCGGCGTGTAATGCACGCTATGGCCGATGCGGCGTTTTTTCAGTTCGTCGATGAACTGATTGCGGTTGATTCGCAGCCGATCGAGGTTCAACTTGACGACGTACAAGTGCCAGGCATGCGTGACGTCGTCGCGCGTCGTCGGTCGCGTCAATTCCGGCACGTCGGCTAACAGCTCGTTGTAGCGCAACGCCAACGCGGAACGCTGCTTCCAGAATTCGTCGCAGCGGCTCAACTGCACGACCCCCAGCGCGGCGGCAATATCGGTCAGGTTGTACTTGAAGCCGGGACGCAGGATCTCGTAGTACCAGGAGCCTTCGGCGGTAAAACGCTTCCAGGCATCGCGGCTGATGCCGTGCAGGCTCATGATGCGAGCGCGGTCGGCCAGAGCGTCGTCGGCCGTGACGAGCATTCCCCCTTCGCCCGTGGTGATCGTCTTATTGGCGTAGAACGAAAAGCACGTCACGTCGCCCAGCGTGCCGATCGTCTGGCCGCGATAGGCCGCCGGCAGTGCATGCGCGGCGTCTTCGACGACTCTGATGCCGTGCTTGCGAACGGTCGCCAGTAGCGGCTCCATATCGCAGGCTTGGCCGGCATAGTGCACCGGCATAATCGCTTTGGTGCGCGGCGTGATGGCCGCGACAACGGCCGCGGGATCGACGCACAGTGTGTCCGCGACGCAGTCGACAAGCACTGGCTTGGCGCCAAGATAAGCCACGACCTCAGCCGTCGACGCAAAAGTCATCGTGGGAACAATGACTTCGTCACCCGGTCGGATATCGATTGCTTCCAGCGCTAGATGCAGCGCCGCGGTCGCCGAATTCACGGCTACGGCGTGCTTGACCCCGATCCGCTCGGCGAACAGCCGCTCAAATTCCTTTGTCTTGGCGCCGGTCGTCAGCCAACCCGAACGCAACACGTCGACAACGGCGGCAATTTCGGCCTCGCCGATATCGGGAACGAAGAAAGGCAGGAACGGTTCCTCGCTCGTCATCGCGAATCCTCAAGGCGTTCGGCGATACCGCTGGCACTGCGCTCAGCCACGGTACTTTTGCTCACTTCGTCGCGATCGCCGATTCGCAGCTTACACTCTATCAACCTGGCGCCACACCGACCACTCGCTTCCGTTGCCTAACCAAGCGACCTGCAAAGTCGGGGACTGGTACATTTTTCGGCACGCCAAGGTCATTCCTCACCAACTCGCGTCGGCCGAAAACATGTACCTGTCCCCCTCGCATTTTTGACTCTGCAGTTCTTCGGATTTCCTAACCAGCCGTCCACGAGTAGCGAAATCTCGCCAGCGGGCCAAGCAACTCCGCCGCGATGCAAAGATTGTCGTGCGACGTGCCGAAGCGCGGATGATACGCCGAGCGCTCGAGCTTCAGTCGACAGCCGCGCGTCACGAGCTCGATCGACCACCCGGGCACCCGAAATTTGCAACCATCGGCTGCTTGCGACACCAATTGAATCGCCGGATCAAAGTGAAATCGCGCGACCGCGGTCTCGAAGCGGCCGTCGAGCCGGTCTTCGATTTCCAAGGCTTCGCTCGTGAGGCGCCAGGTACGCCGATGCAGCACACGTCCGGGAAGTCGCAGGTAACCGTCGTGCGCGCAACTGACGACTAGCGCGTCGTCCTCCCCTTGCGTGCGCGGCTGCCCGATGAAGAGATCTCGGGGCCGGGCACGCCTGGCGACACGAAAGTTGTCCCACACTTCCGACGAATTGGCGCCGTCGACCGTCACGGTGTTGTGCGCCGCGGTGCCGCGCTCTTGGAGACGCGCCAGCGAGTTGCCATAATAGACCGACGTGCCGGTGTCGACGATCACGCGCTGCCCGGCCAGCGCCAGTTCGAATGAGAGCACATCGGCATGTCCGTGCCCTGCTTGATAGCGGGCACCCAGCGGGCCGACATCGGCGATCAACACTGCCGGCCCTTGTTGCAAGCGCACGTAGCCACTGTCGGCCAAGGGCGTTACTGGCCCTTCGGCGAGTGGCGGCAAGCGAAATCCAAGTCGACTGGCATAGTCGCCAAGCTCCGCCGTCGTCGCGGCGATTTCCCAGGCGCTGTCGCTCAATAGCGCAATCTGCCCATCGGGAAATGTCATGGTTTGCAGCCAGCGCACCATGGCGGCAATCCGCTCGCTCCAACCAGCGACAGGTGTCGTGGCCTCAGGAATCGCAGCGGAGTACGCCTGGGCAAGATTGGCGACATCGAGCAGGTGCTCGAGCACCAGCGCGTGGTACATCGGACTGAGCTCATAGTGCCCGCCGTCGGCGAGCACCTGCTCGACGACTTGAGCACGCAGCAGGGTTAGCGCGGTCGCCAGCCAGCGATCGCCTTCGCGGGCGTTGAAAAACACTCCGGCAAATGCCAAGGCGACCGCATTCGCCAGCAGATGATTGCCCTGCACATGATGCTCTAAACGCTGCTCGAGATAGCGAATCTGTAGCGCCAGCGAGTCGAGCATCCCAGGAACAGGCTCGTTGCCTGCGAGCAGCCACTTGATCCAATTGATAATCCGTTGTGACGTGCAATAGGGAACCCAGGCGTGGCCGACGAACGGCCGCGTGTCGGCGATCCAGCGAGCGATCAGAGCGCGATGCCAATCAGCTCGATGGTGCGCGTCGTCGCTGGCCAGGTCGGCAAAGTACTGCAGGTTGAAGAGCCAAAGCTTGTGGATAGCCGGATCGTTCCAACTGCTTGGCCAGTCGAGCTCGCGCTCTTCGCCGAGGAAGCGAAAGCGCCGCGGGCCGGTCATGGCCGGTGCGTGCCGTGCCGGTGGCAACCAGCGGCCGGTTCGCGGACGGAGCGGTGGGGCGGGACGATCGTCGGGGCGCGGTTGAATCAGGCGCTGCCAAACGCGGCCGTAGATCTGGACCGGTTTCAAGTCGCGCAGCGTGTAGTAGTACCGCAGTGCATTCACTGGCGAGGGTTCACCTAGTCGTAATCGGAACCGCACTCAATCCGCGACGCCCTTAGGAAGGCGCCCGCGAACCGCGCCGTCGTCAGCATCATTGCGGCGCGATCGACGAGGTCACGACTTCTGGCGTTCTTGGCGCCAGCGATCATACGCTGCTTTGTGCGCCTCGGCGCCAAAAACGTGATCGACCGTGGGGTAACTATAAATCGGGAACTGTCCTCCCTGGTCGCTGAGCTGCAGCTTGCCACTCCCCACGTCTTCCAGCCAGCTTTTCAATCGCGGCAAGGCCAGAAACAGCGTTTCATGTTCGAGCCAGCCGTGCCCGCGGCCGCTCGCGTGCACAAAGACGGGCTCGACAAAAGCGACTGATCCGGAATCGAATCCTCGATCGACTCGGAGCACGGTCGCGCCGATGCAATCGAAGTCGCCGTTGTGAATCGCCCAATGTGTGCAGAACTTGCCCCGATACTTCGGTACGACCCCTTCGTGGAACACATAGCAACCCAACGGCGGGAACTCGAACACCGCGGGCGGAATCAGCTCGTTGATGCATTGCGTGAACAGCATGTCCGGCCGATGCTCGGCCAGATACGCCGCCACCCGCCGATCTTTGAGATTGACGACCTCCAGCGCTGGCACCTCGCGTTGCGGCACCTGCCACTTGTCGCGGCCTTGCTGAACGAGGTGGCGGATTTCGCGAGTGTCGTGCGAGTAGCGCAAGCGCGAGTAGAGGTGAAACAGCACTTCGCTGGCGGCGCGTCGCAGGCCGCCGCGCTTCAGTCGCTGCCGCCAGCGCCGCCAACGGAACTGCCAGGTGTGGCGATCGCTGGAAGTCCAAATCACGCCGCGTACATCGACGATCGTCGAGAGCCAATCGATCAAGAATTCGGTGTAGAAGTTTTTTTGGCCGATGAACACCAGCGAAATCGCTGGCTGCGTTGAGCCTAGTTCGTTGGACGCGGTGGTCACAGGATCGGCCGACGGCGGCGTCATCGTGCGTCGTCTCCGAGGAACGTAACGTTCGTGGCCAGCTCCTCGCGCGTCTGCCGCGTGCGGTTGGCCGGCACTTGCGGATCCTCGTAGCCAAACGAGATTCCGCACAGGATGCGCAGGTTATCCGCGATACCCAGTTCGCGGCGAATGATGTCGGGGTACATGCGCAGGCTCGCCTGCGCGCAAGAGGCGATCCCACGCGCCCAGAGCGCTAACAGGAGCGTCTGCACGTACATACCGACGTCGAGCGCCACGCCAACGCCGAAGTGCTTCTCCATGCAAATGATGGCCACGTGCGGAGCGTCGAAGAGCTCGAAATTGCGCAACAGGGCGCGCAGGCGTCCGGCATGATCGCCGCGGTCGATCCCCATTTCGCGGTACAAGGCCACGGCGCAATCGACCTGCAGGCGTCGATACTCGCCGGGGAACTCGTCGACCGGGTCCTCGGGTTGTGGGGCGCGCCCTGACGTGGCCGCCGCGACAAGCGCCTCGCGCAACGCTCGGCAGCGATCCCCCGACGCAACAAAGGTGCGCCACGGCTGAATATTGCAGTTCGAGGGCGCGCGCTGGGCAAGCTCAAGTGCCTCGACGAGGACCGCGCGCGGCACCATTTGATCGGGAAGAAAGCCGCGGACACTGCGGCGCTGGCGGATCGTGGCGTCGAGGTCGGCCATCGCTACAGTGGTCGCCGCGGCAAGTTGCGCGGAAACGGCAGATTCTCGCGCGGCGGCAGCTCGTCGCCGAATTGGCTAAACCAATCTGCTCGCTCCTCTTCGTCGGCGTAATAGCGGAGCCAGATTTCCGGGTCGCCACCCTGGTCGGCGCAATCCCAATGCAGGTAGTGATCGCCGGTGGGCAGATACTTCTCGTAGCAGGGGAGAATGTCCCGGTAGATCACCGTGTAGAGCTGGCGATCGGAAAGATGATCGGTGAAGTCGAGCACGATCCGCTTGTCGAACAACTGCTGCACCACAGCCCAAAGCTTGTCGTGCAGCACGTCGTCGTGGAGCGCCTCGGGGGCCGGCAACCGCAGCTCGGGCTCGAACCATCTCGAAATCGGCAGCGCCGGAGCGCGCTCCCACGCCAGCATGCTCGCCAGAAACTCGTTCTCGATGGCCGTGGGCATGCCCGCTTCGTTGAAGTACGCGATCGAGTCGTCGAGAAATGGCTCCAACTCATCGCGCAAGCGCGCGTTGAGCAACAACTGCTCGACATCGTCCGACGGATACCCGCGGGACTGCGGCATGACAACAGCTTTCCACCAAGGACGACCAGGCCTGCGACGTGCGGCCTTCGATCGTGTGAAGGGAACACAGCAACGATCGAACGAACGACGGTACGTCGCGCGATGTCGGAGCCGCGCGGGCTTTCTCCCGAGCATCGATCCCCAGACTTCGACTCTAACAACAATCGCCAGCCGTTCAAGAGTTGCGCGCCAGCTTCTTGACGGCTGATTCGCACGGGCGCGCCGCGTAGTCGTCATGCGATCTCGGCAAGCGACTGCGAAACCGGAACGATTGGAAAAGTCTGCCGTCTAGCTCCAGTCGGGAGCAACGCGCTCGCGAGCGCCCGGCCAGCAAGGACGCTGCCAGGAGTCGTCGCTGCTCGACGCGCCGATCTGAGAGCCGCCGCCCGGAGCATGCTGGCGCTTGCTTGCTGGGATTGCCAAATACGTACTACTCAACCGCGCTTCACCAAAAGGGGCCCAAAGCGAGCCTCGTAACGTAACTTCGCGTTAATCTAAGGCGATTGTAGCAAGATTCTCGATTGTAGGGACGATTTACTCATACCCGCAGGCGGCGATTTCGCTGCCTCGCTTGTCACATTGGTCCGCAACGGGTTTCGTGTTCCGAGTCGGTTCGATGCGCGCGACGCAGATACGAAAACTACTCGTCCTGACGGCGATCGTGTCGGCGATCGTCGGCGCGCCGACTTACGCACAGGCTCCCTACCTCGTCGCGAGAGCAGCGCCGCAGAAATCACTGACGGCACCAACGCCGGCGAATACCGCGGCGAGCATGTCGCCAGCCGCGCGGCGCTACCCAGAACATTTGCTTGCGCAGTCGCAGTTCGTGCCGGTGCCCCCTGCATATCCGCCGCGAGAATCATCGGGCGCGGTGCAACTCGTATCACATTATCAGGCCGCTTCTGCGACCCCCAATTTGGTCGCGTACGCAGCGGCGCCTCGCACCGGCGCGCCAAGCCTGGTTGCGCATGCATCTGCACCCGCGTTCATGGAGCCACCACCAACCACTGGCGGTTGCGAGCCCTTGCCGCCCGTGGAATCTGAGGTTGCGCCAGTCGCGTATCAAGAGGGTGGCTCATTCGTCACGGCGATGCAGCCGGGCAGCCCCGTGCTCGACCCGAACCAGATCGGCAACCTCCGCAATCGGATCGATCCCAACTCCTCCAGCGTGTCGGGTGACAGCGGCGGCTCCCCCGTGCTCGATCCCAATCAGATCGGCAATCTGGGCTCGCGACTCGGGGCGGTGGAGCAGAAGCTCGAAGCTGCCGGCAAGCCAACACTGCCGCTCATCCGGCTTAGTGGCTTCGCGCAACTCGACGACGGCATGTTCACCCAAAGCCAGGCGTCGTTTGCTCGGCTGGGCGACATCCAGAATGGCGTGGGCTTTCGACGCACCCGTCTGCAAGCCATCGGCAAATTGACCGAGCACACGGGCTTGTCGATCGAAATGGACTTCGCCATCGCCGGGCACCCCAGCTTCGCCGACGTGTGGGGTGAACAGTCGGAGATCCCATTCCTCGGCACGGTCCGTATCGGGCAATTCCGCGTGCCGGAGACGATGGACAACTGGACCAGTATTCGCCACTTGGAATTCCTGGAGCGCTCGCTTCCCTTCCAGTCTCAAGACCCGTTCCGCCGCGTCGGCATCATGGCCTATGCCATGAGCGAAGACGAGATGATGCAGTGGGCCTACAGCATCTACGGAACCGGGTTAACATTCTTCAATGGCGTCGACACCACTTATACGACGATCGGCGACAATCGCTACGGCACGCAGATCGGCGACTCAGGCGGTGTTTCCTTCTCGTTGCGGGCTTCGCGGCTTGTCTACTACGATGAACCCTCCGACGGCCGTTATCTGTTGCATGTCGGCGGCGGTTACAACTTCAGCGAACTCGGGGGCAAAGGCCGAGCGGGAGCCGACGCCAAGGCGTTCAACTCCCGCCCCGTCCCCGAGTTCTTCGTGGGCGATCCATCGGGCGGATTCCTGACCGCCAATGGCACGCCGGCGGTTGTCGACACCGGTCGGATCGCGGCCAATAGCTTCAACTTCTGGCACACGGAGCTCGCCGGCAACTTCGGCTCGGCACACTTCCAGACAGAATTCCTCGCGACCTCGCTCAATCAACTGGGCGGGCCCGCGATCTTCTATCCCGGAGCCTACTTCCAGTGCGGCTACTTCCTGACTGGCGAAAGCTGCTTGTATCTCAAGCAAGCGGGCGTGCTCGACTACAACGTCGTGCCCTACAGCGACTTCTTTGGCCTGGGCCGCAAACGCGGTTTCGGCGGCTGGGGCGCCTGGGAGGCAGCCTTCCGTTGGTCGTGGCAAGACCTTTCAGGCGTCAACCTCAATCCAGCCAATCAAATCTCGAATGCCGCTGGTCCACCCCCCGCACCAAACCCGGGCGTGGTCAACCAAACCACCTTGGCCTTGAACTGGTGGTGGAACAAGTTCACCCGCGTACAATTCAACTGGATTCACAGCATGCCGACCTACCGCGGCTTCGGTTACGCACCGTTTGATATCTTTGCCGCGCGATTTCAAGTTGAGTTTTGATGGGCTACCGATCGCTGCGTGAGTGCATCGACGATCTGGATCGCACAGGGCAGTTGGTACGCATCAAAGAGGAAATAGATCCTCACCTCGAAGCGGCCGCCATCCAGCGCCGCGTCTATGCGGCGGGCGGTCCGGCGTTACTCTACGAACGGGTGCGCGGCTGCCAGTTTCCGCTGGCGAGCAATCTGTTCGGAACGATCGAGCGGGCGCGATTCTTGTTTCGCGACACCCTGGCCGCGGTCCGACAGCTCATCGAGCTAAAGGGCGATCCGGCGGCCGCCCTGCGCCGCCCCTGGCGCTACCGCCGCGTCGCGCTGGCTACCCTGCATGCGCTTCCCAAGCGCGTGCGACGCGCCGCCGTGCTGGCCAATGAAATTTCCGTCGATCGTTTGCCGGCCGTCAAATCGTGGCCCAATGATGGCGGCGCCTTCATCACACTACCCGCGGTCTATACCGAAGATGTCGAGCGCCCCGGCTGGCAGCGATCGAACCTGGGCATGTATCGCGTGCAGCTCGACGGTGGGCAATACGCTCGCAACCACGAGATCGGCCTGCACTATCAAATTCACCGCGGCATCGGTGTCCATCACGCGGCTGCCGTGCGCCGCGGTGTACCACTGCGCGTGAACATCTTTGTCGGCGGACCGCCGGCGTTGATCTTGTCGGCGGTGATGCCGCTCCCCGAGGGAATGCCGGAGTTGAGCTTTGCCGGCGCGCTAGGAGGGCGCCGACTTGCACTGAACTACTCTGACAAGCAACTGCCGATCGTCGCCGAGGCAGACTTCTGCATTACCGGCACGGTCGATCCCGATCGCTTGCTGCCGGAAGGGCCCTTTGGAGATCATCTCGGCTACTACAGCCTGGCGCACGAGTTTCCGGTGCTGCGCGTCGAACACGTCTACCACCGCGAAGGCGCCATTTGGCCGTTCACCGTCGTCGGGCGTCCGCCGCAAGAAGACACGACATTCGGTCAGTTGATCCACGAACTGACGGGGCCGGCGATCCCGATGGTCGTGCCTGGCTTGCACGCCGTGCACGCCGTCGACGCGGCGGGAGTGCATCCGCTGTTGTTGGCCATCGGCAGCGAGCGGTATGTGCCCTTTGCCGAGCGGCGCCAGCCGCAAGAATTGCTGACGATCGCAAATGCGATCCTCGGGCAAGGCCAGATGTCACTGGCGAAGTATTTGCTGATCGTGGCCCGCGACGATGATCCGGCCCTCGACGCACACGATATCGCCGCCTTCATCCGGCATTTGTTGGCGCGCGTTGATTGGCGCCGCGATTTGCACTTTCAGACGCGCACGACGATCGACACCCTCGACTACTCAGGGACCGGCCTGAACGAGGGCTCGAAAGTGGTGATCGCCGCCGCTGGACCACCCGTGCGCGAATTGCCGACGGAGTTACCCCAGGAGCTGACAGCGACCGCGGCGCTGCCGGAGGGATTCGACGATCCGCGGGTGTGCTTGCCGGGCGTGCTGGCGATTCGCGGCCCGCGCTGGTCGGTCCTTGGTCGCGGCGACCAGGCGGTCGCGCGCTTTTGCCAGCAGCTCGACTCGCGCCATGAAATCGCCGCGTTCCCATTGGTGGTCGTTGTCGATGACAGTCGCTTCGTGGCCGAGACGCTTGGGAACTTCCTCTGGACGGCGTTCACGCGCAGCGATCCAGCCGCGGATATCGATGGAATCGAGTCGTTTGTCGAGCAAAAACACTGGGGCTGTCGTGGACCGCTGGTGATCGACGCGCGCGCCAAGCCGCATCATGCCCCGCCGCTAGTCGAGGATCCGCAAGTCAGTCGCCGCGTCGACAAGCTCGGCGCGCCCGGCGGACCCTTGCATGGGATCATCTAGTCGTTCGGCTCGGGATCTGCGGACGGATTTACAGGTCCTTCATTTGAGCCTCGCTGGCCGGCGGCCTATAGTGGCCCGCTATGAGAATTCACCGTCGCTTGTTGCGCGGCGCGCCGGCAAAGCGCGCCGTGCCCGCCCTGTTTTTGTTCGCGGCGTCGCTCGCCGTCTGTGGCTCTGCGGCCGAATCCGCCGAGCGGCCGCGATTGATCGTCGTCGTCAGTGTCGACCAATTGCCGCAGCGGTACCTCGAGCAGTTCCGCTCAGGTTTCGCGAAGGACGGGCTGTTCGAGCAAGTGTTTGCCAGTGGAGCGTGGTTTACGAACTGCTATCATCGGCACGCCTTCACCATCACTGGTCCGGGGCACGCGAGCTTGCTGACCGGCACCGATCCGGCAGTGCATGGAATTGTCAGCAACGGCTGGTATCACCGCGGCCCTGGAGGAACGATGGGCTGCGTCGAGGACGCCCTAGCGCCGCTCGTCGGTGCGCCCAGCCTCGACAAAGGCGTTTCTCCGCGCAACTTGCTCGTACCCACGCTTGGCGATGCGCTCAAGCTAGCCACCTATGGCAAGGCCAAGGTGTTTGGAGTCGCTCAAAAGGACCGCTCGGCGGTCTTGCCCGCCGGCCACGCGGCCGATGCGGCCTACTGGTTCGACGAAAACTCCGGCAATTGGGTCACGAGCAAGTACTATCGCGACGACTTGCCGGGCTACCTGCGTAACCTGAACGAATCCAGCGCGGCCGAAGCGTATGCCGGTCAATCGTGGGAGCTGATCGCGCCGACCGAATGCTATCGCCGCGACCTGCCCGACGATAATCCGTACGAGACGAACTTCCCGCCGCTAGGGCGCGCCTTTCCGCATCGCATGCCGGCGCAGGCGGACGCCAACTACTTCAAACTGCTGGAGGCAACGCCCTTCGGCAACGAGCTGACGCTGGCTGTCGCGCGGTTGCTGGTCGAGCACGAACAACTCGGCGGCGACAACGTGCCCGACCTGCTTTGCATCGGCCTTTCGTCGAACGACTACGTGGGGCACGCCTTTGGGCCGCATAGCTTGGAAGTTCAGGACGTTACCTTTCGAATGGACCGTGATCTCGGCGAGTTCATGCGCTGGCTCGACGAGCGGATCGGCGCCGGGAATTGGACGTTCGGTTTGAGCTCCGATCACGGGGTCGGGCCCGTGCCCGAATTAGCGATGGCCCTGCGACTGCGCGGCGCGCGCAATCCGCTGGGCGACGCCACGCAATTGGCCGCCAGGCTCGAGAAGCGCCTGCGCAACGACTTGGGAATTGCAGCCAGCGGCAAGCCCCTCGTCGCGCGGGCCGAAGGGGTGGAGATCTTTCTCGATCACACGCAGCCGGAGTTGATTGGAGAGAAGCTGTTCGCGGCACGGAAGATCGTGCGACAAGCACTTCTGGAAGAGCCTAGCGTCGCGATTGCGTACACGCAGGACGAGTTGATCGCCATGCCTGTCGGCGGCGAAGGCTTGCCCGAGTTGTTTCGTCGCACGATGCACCCCAAGCGGAGCGGCGACGTATTGTTCGCGATGGTGCCCTACGTCTTGCAGGGCTCGAAAAACACGGCTTCGCATGGCACCCCCTGGGAGTACGATCGCCACGTTCCCTTGCTGTTCTGGGGAGCCGGCATCAAGCCTGGCCGCTACCTGGAACTTGCTAGTCCCGGCTGCCTGGGTACGACGCTCGCGCGCGTGCTGGCAGTCGATCCACCCGCGGCAGCATCAGTTGGCCCCCTCGATTCGGTGTTGCAGTCCGAATAGGTTGGGGGATCGCCGCTAAGTCGTGAAGCGGCGCAGGTTTTCGATTGCGCTAAAACTGCGCCAGAATCTCGCTTCATCGAATCTTAACCGAATGCTGGCTGATTCTTTACGGATGCTTCACAGAATGACCCGCCGCGATCTCTAAACTTCCGGCGTGGGAATCCGGTCGCGGTCTTCTGACCGGCCGCGACGATCGCGAACACCAGGTGCCAAGATGGCCGTCGATACGCGAGTGCGGCTGCTGCTTGGTTCGCTGTTGCTCTTGGTGTCGACCGCAAGTTGTGGTGTCAGTCCGCCCATTCCACTTGCCGCGACCGACCTCGGGGCCAGCGCCGCGGAATCCCGCGCGGGGCAATCGGCTCCCGCGGTGCAGATTGATGCCGCCCTGCCGACCTATCAAGCCACGACCGAGCTTACCGGTCGGCTGACGTTTGTCGGCTCCGACTCGATGAACAACCTGTTGGCGCTCTGGGCCGAAGGCTTCAAACGGTTTCACCCGCGCGTGGAGATCGAAGTCGAAGCCAAGGGCTCATCGACGGCGATTCCGGCGCTGGTCGCCGGCGCCGCCACGTTTGGTCCGATGAGCCGCGACTTGAAGCCGAAAGAGATCGACGAGTTCGAAGCGCGCTTCGGGTACAAGCCGATGCAGTTGGCAACCGCCATCGACATGGTCGCCGTGTACGTTCATCGCGACAATCCCTTGCGCGAGTTGTCGCTGGGCGAGCTCGACGCCATGTTTTCGAAAACGCGCAAGCTGGGAGAACCCCAGGACATCTCGCAGTGGGGACAAGTCATTGGCGGCGGACCGTGGCGCGCACGAAGCATCAGCCTTTATGGCCGCAACGCGTCGAGCGGCACCTACGGCTTCTTCAAGGATAAAGTCCTCGGCGGCGGCGATTTCAAAGACTCTGTCAAAGCCCAACCAGGCAGCTCTTCCGTGGTGCAGGGGGTCGGCAGCGATCCGACAGCGATCGGCTACAGCGGGATCGGCTATCGCACCGCCGACGTACGGACCGTGGCGCTATCGGCTAATGCCGGAGATCCCGCGATCCCGGCGGAGCCGAAGTTCGCCTATTCAGGCGAATACCCACTCTGGCGATACCTGTGGCTGACGGTGAACCACGCCCCGGGCAGTCAACTGCCGCCGCTGTCGGCCGAGTTCGTTCGGTACGTACTGAGCCGCGAAGGTCAGGCGGAGGTCGTTCGCGACGGGTACCTCCCGCTCGGCGCCCAGGCCGCGGCCCAGGTTCAATCGCTTGTCCGCCTCGACGCCAACTAGTTACCGATAGTTCGCCAGCCGTGCGTGCGACATGCCGCTCAAACCCACTCCTCCAACCGGCCAGACTCGGGCACGAAACACGCGCCCCTGCGTCAAGTTGGCCGATTCGTTGGCGCGTTCGATCATTACGGTCGGCGGCATTAGCACGATTGCCGCGGTATTGGGAGTGTGCGTTTATCTGGTGTGGGTCGCCGCGCCGCTGGTGCGATCGGCGCGAATTGATAACACGCAATCGGCCCAAGCCACGTGGCAGACCGGTGCACCGCAACGGCTCGATGTCGACGAGCACCGCGTGCTCGGCATCGCCTTTGGTGCGCTCGGCGAGCTGGGGGTCTTTCGGCTCGACGATGGTCATCTCGTCCAGCAGATCAGCCTGGCCCTCGACGACGTTGCGGCCACGGCCTGGTCACTGAAGACTCCTGGAAGCGACGCCTTCGCGGTTGGCTACGTCAACGGCACGGTTCGCGTGGGCACGCTCGCCTTTGAAACCACGACGCTTTCCCAGAACGAGGCCGCGAAACTCGAACCTGCCGTCGTGAGCGACGAATCGCCGGCACGAGTCTCGCTACCGGATGGTGTACTGGTCCGTTCGCCCCAGCGAATCTTTCGCCGACATCGCGTGCGACTCGAGCTTGGGTCACCGCTAGCGACTGGCACGACGTCCGCCATTCGACGACTCGATTGCTATCCCGCGCAAGGCGGCATCACCCTGGCCACGGTTGCCGACGACGGTCGAGCCGGCGTGCACTGGCTCAAATCGGCGACCCCGGGAGGCGACGCCAAGCCTGAACTCCTCACGGCCGACTTGCCCCTTGGCACGGATGTGGCGGGTAGGCCCGAGCACATCGTGTTGTTCGCGTCGAGCGTGTTGGTCGCATCGAGCGACGGCCAGGCCGTGCGGTTCGATATCCGCCGCGCCGGCCGGCCCAAACTAGCGGAACAGGTCAGACTGATCGATGACCCGGCTGCCAGGTTGACGCAAGTCATTCCGCTTGCCGGACGCGGCACGCTGGTGGTCGGTGACAGTTTAGGACGCGCCCGGGGCTGGTTTCTCGTCCGGCCCGACGGGCTCGACAATGTCGACCAGTTCGCGCTGCGGGCGACGCACGAGCTTTCCCACGGCGGCGCCGCGGTGACGGCGCTGGCCGCGTCGGACCGTACGCGCATCGTGGCGGTCGGTCGCGCCGACGGCTATGTCGAGCTGTATCACGCCACGACCGATAAGTTGCTCGTCACCATTCCGCCGGGCGAGGCGGCAGCAGTTCGGGCAGTCGCCATCGCCCCCAAGGAAGATGCTCTGCTGGCTGCCACCGACGGCAGCCTAGCCACCAGCACGCTCGACCTGGGGTATCCCGAGGCGACCTTGGCGAGTCTGTTCTTTCCCGTGTGGTATCAAGACTACAACGGCCCCGAACATGTCTGGCAGTCTTCGGGCGGCAGCGAGGCCAATGAGCCGAAACTGGGATTGATGCCGCTTGTGTTCGGCACGCTCAAGGCAACGTTTTACTCGCTGCTGTTCGGTGTGCCGGTCGCGCTATTGGCCGCGGTGTACTCGAGCGAGTTTCTCTCGCGCCAGACGCGCAATCGCATCAAACCGACGATCGAACTCATGGCCAGCTTGCCGAGCGTGGTGCTGGGGTACCTGGCGGCGTTCGTGCTCGCGCCGGTGGCGGCGCGCTGGCTGCCAGAGATCTTGACTTCCTTTTTCGCGTTGCCCTTCACGTGCCTGCTGGGCGCTTACTTCTGGCAATTGTTGCCGCAGCGCGTGTCGGTGCGTTGGCAGCACCTGCGATTCTGGCTGGTCGTTGCCACCTTGCCGCTCGGCCTGGGGTTGGCCTGGGCGGCCGCGCCGGCGCTCGAGCGCTGGCTGTTCGCCGGCGATTTGATGCGCTGGCTCGACGGGGGAACCGGCGGTGCGGCAGGCGGCTGGATGCTATTGACCATCCCGCTCGCGGCGCTGGCCGTGGCCCTGGTCATGCGGCGCAACGTGCGACCCTGGCTACGCCGACTAACGGCTGATTGGGACTACAGCGCTTGTGCGATGCTCGAGCTCGTCCGCTTCTTGCTCGGCGCCGCGGCCGTCGTGACGCTTGCCTGGCTGGCCGCCGGGGCGCTCGAAATGGCGGGCCTCGATGCCCGCGGGTTGTATGTCGGCTCGTTCGTGCAGCGCAATGCCATGGTCGTCGGATTCGTCATGGGATTTGCGATCGTCCCGCTGATCTACACCTTGGCCGAAGATGCCTTGAGCTCCGTCCCCGACCATTTGCGCAGCGCCTCGCTAGGGGCCGGCGCCACGCCTTGGCAGACCACGACGCGGATTGTCATTCCCAGTGCGATGAGCGGCTTGTTCTCGGCGGTCATGGTCGGACTAGGTCGCGCCGTCGGCGAAACAATGATCGTGCTCATGGCGGCCGGCAACACCCCCTTGATGTCGTGGAACGCGTTCGAGGGTTTTCGCACGCTGTCGGCGAACTTGGCCGAGGAACTGCCCGAGGCGCATCAGGGGAGCACGCACTTTCGCGTGCTCTTTCTGACGGCGCTCGTGTTGTTCGCTTTGACATTTTTGATCAACACCCTGGCCGAAGCGGTGCGGCAGCGGTTTCGCCGCCGGACCTTGCAGCTATGAGCGTTACCTTTCTGGTGGAATCGACAGCGCCGCCGCGGCCCAAACCAGGCCGTTCCCGCCGCGCACGCGCGCGGACCTCGCTACTGGCGCACGGCGAACCGCTGGTCTGGCTCAATGGCGGCGCGCTGGCCCTGGCGCTGGCGATGATTGTCGGCATGTTGTCGCTGATTTTCGGGCAAGGGATCAGCACGTTCTGGCCGCAACCGCTGTATGCGATTCATACCCTCGACGGTGAAGTGCGCCTTGGCGAACTGACCAGGGCCGAGGTCTTTCAACTCAGTGCCGACGAACTGGAGAGTCTGCGTCAGCGGCCCGCGCTGCACGCCCGGCTGGTCGCCGCCGGAGGTTCGACACGACGCACGCAGATGCGTACCGCCGATGGCTTCGTGTGGATCGATGATCGAACCGTCACGAAAGTCGAAAAGCCCGAGTGGGGGCTCGTCGTCGAACGTCGCGAAGGGGGCCGTTGCTACGGTGTGCCCGCCACGCTCCTGCCGGCCGACGATTCCACGAAGCCCAGTAGCTCAGAACCGGGGGCAGTTTGGCGCACGTTCACGGCCTGGCGACGGGGAACGACCGACATCGCTTACCGCGGCCTGGTCCTTAAGACGCCAGACGACAACACCCTCGAAGTTCCTCTTGCCAACGTCGTCCGCGCCTACCCGGCCAATCAACTGAACCTCGCTGGCCAGCTCGGCGTGTACGCTTCGCGGTGGTGGGAATTCCTCTCGACTGCGCCGCGCGACGCCAACACCGAGGGGGGAGTTTTTCCCGCGATCGTCGGCACCGTCGTCATGACGTTCTTCATGTCGCTGGCGGTCGTGCCGCTGGGCGTCCTGGCGGCGCTCTATTTGCGCGAATATGCCAAGCCCGGCCTGCTGGTCAGCCTGGTGCGAATTGCCGTGAACAACCTGGCGGGCGTGCCCAGCATTGTGTTCGGAGTGTTTGGCCTGGGATTCTTTTGCTACGCCATGGGAGCGTCCCTCGATCAGTTGTTCTTCGCCGATCGACTCCCCAGCCAGCCCACGTTCGGCAAAGGGGGGCTGCTCTGGTCGGCGCTCACCTTGGCGCTGCTTACGCTGCCGGTCGTGATCGTGGCCACCGAAGAAGCGCTCGCGGCGGTACCCGGCTCGATGCGCGAAGGTTCGTATGCCTGCGGCGCGAGCAAGTGGCAAACCATCCGTCGCATCGTGCTGCCCCGCGCTTTGCCTGGTGTGATGACCGGTTTGATCCTGGCGCTGGCGCGCGGCGCCGGCGAGGTGGCCCCGCTCATGCTGGTGGGCGTGACGAATCTGGCCTTCGAACTGCCGATCGATGGCACCTGGCCGCTGGTGCATCTCGATCGCAAGTTCATGCACCTGGGCTTTCACATTTATGGGCTCGGCTATCAAAGCCCCAACAGCGAGGCGACCCGGTCGCTGGTTTACACGACAACCTTTCTGCTGATCGCACTCGTGGGCGTGTTGAACCTGTCGGCCGTCTGGCTGCGTTCGCGCCTGCGGAAGCGCTATGCCCTGAGCAAATTCTGAAATCACCAGCTAGCTCGAGCAACCAGCTCGACTGGAGAAACAAACCCGTGACGTTTCCCATGAATTCAACCAGCGTCTTGAGCGCCGAACCCGAGCCGCAGGCACCCCGCCCAGCCGACGGCGATACCGCCGCGTCGCCCGACTCGGCCGCCGAAACGCGCAACCTGCCGCGCCTTGGCACGCTACGCACCAGTGGAGGCCGGCTCGAGGCCATTGCGCGTGGCGAAACCGTCACTACCGAAGACCACGCCGGCGTCGCCCTAGACGAGACCGTGCTCGAGATCGAGCACTTCCGCTTGTGGTATGGCAGCAAGCAGGCTTTGTTCGATGTCACCTTGAAGATCCCCCGCGGCAAGGTCACCTCGCTGATCGGTCCGTCCGGCTGCGGCAAGAGCACGCTCTTGCGCAGCGTCAATCGCATGAACGACCTGATCGACACCGTCCGCATCGACGGGACGATGCGGCTCAACGGCGACTCCATCTACCACAAAGGAGTCGACGTCATCGAGCTGCGCAAACGGATGGGCATGGTTTTCCAGAAGCCGAATCCGTTCCCGATGAGCATCTATGAGAACGTCGTCTATCCGCTCCGCATCGACGGCGTTCGCGACCGCGCCACGCTCGACGATGTGATGGAAAACAGCCTGCGCGGCGCCGCCCTCTGGGACGAAGTCCGCGATCGCCTGCACGAATCGGCCCTGAGTCTTTCCGGCGGCCAACAGCAACGTTTGTGCATCGCCCGCGCCATTGCGGCCGAACCCGAGGTGCTATTGCTCGACGAACCCTGTTCGGCACTCGACCCGATCGCCACTAGCAAGGTCGAAGACTTGATCAGCGAACTGCGCGGCAGCTACAGCGTGCTGATCGTCACGCACAACATGCAGCAAGCCGCGCGGGTGAGCGACTACACCGCCTTCATGTACCTGGGCCGCGTGATCGAGTACGGCCTGACGCCGACCGTCTTTACCAACCCGCACTGCAAAGAGACCGAGGACTACGTGACGGGGCGCTTCGGGTAGAACCTCGTTTGGGTGCCACTGCTGGCTAGCCCAGCAGTGCAGAGTTCAACACGCAATTCCTAAACGTGGCACTCAACGCCGGTTCATCGCGAATTGTGAAACTGCTTTTAGCGATTATCGCCGTCATGTCGCCGCCGGTGCGCCGCCCAGCGCCTTGACCGGCCCCACCCGCAGTGGCGGGTACTTGGCGTCGCTCTCGTCGAGCTCCTGCCGGCGCACATTCACGCGCGATGGCGCTTCGATTCCCAAGCGCACGCGGCCGCCGCGCATCTCCAGCACGGTCACTCGGATCGCCGTGCCGACGACAATCGTCTCGCCTTGTTTTCTCGATAGCACGAGCATGAGCGGGGTTCCTCGCGAAGAAACTCGGGTCGGTTCACCTGCCAGGGAGGCCGCCGCCGGGCATCAGGTTCGCGGACAGGTCGACGGCCCCTCGACTGCGGGTTGCCACCCCAGTAATTGCTAGCAGTGCCAGCATCCTAGGGAACCTGCATGAACGAGCGATGAAGTCGCGGCGCAAAGCTGGTGAAATGCGCCGCTCGGCGCCGCGGCCGACCGCCAATGCTTGCAGTAACCGCCAACCAAGGGGTACCATCTTGGAACACTTGGCTGCCGTTCAACTTCCGTCGACCTGCTCGTGCCCACGATCCCGACGAGGTCGATTATGCGAACCCCCTGCTTGGGACCGGTGCGACGCCGCGAGTTCCTCCGCGCCGGCGTGCTCGGCCTGGGCGGGCTCGGCCTGGCCGACTTGATGCAAGCGCAGGCGTCCGGCACGGCTGAGCATCGCGACACCTCGGTTATCCTCTTCTGGATGTGGGGTGGTCCCAGCCAGTTGGAAACCTACGACCTCAAGCCCGAGGCCCCCAGCGAGTACCGCGGTCCATTTCGGCCGATCCCGACCACGGTGCCAGGGCTGGAGGTTTGCGAGCTGTTCCCGCGGCAGGCCCGGCTGGCCGACAAGTTCTCGCTGGTGCGGTCGCTGCACCACGAGATGTCGGCCCATAACGACGGCTCGATCGAGGTGCTCACTGGCAAGACGCCGCGCCAGCCCGACCCCACTTCGCAAGCCCGCAGCGAGCACCCCGATTTCGGCATGATCGCCGCCCGCTGCCGCGGCGCCCGGGCCGACGGATTGCCCAACTACGTCGGCATCCCCCGGCAACCCTTCATGACCCAGCCGAACTATCTGGGGGTCAGCCAGGCGGCTTTCGCCACGGGGGACCCCGCCGCCGAAAAGTTCCGTGCCCCCAACCTCGAGCTCGCGGCCGGCCTCGACGCCACGCGCCTCGACGACCGATCGGGGCTCGTGGCGCAGTTTGATCACTTGCGGCGCGGTCTCGATCTGCACGGTTCGCTCGAAGGGACCGACGACTTTCGCGCGGGAGCGCTCCGCGTGCTCACTAGCCGGCAAGTCGCCACGGCCTTCGACCTTGGCCAGGAAGAGCCGCGGCTACGCGACCGCTATGGCCGGCATTTATGGGGCCAGAGCATGCTCTTGGCGCGGCGACTGGCCGAAGCGGGCACCGCCGTCGTGACGATCGACGCCCTGGCGCCAACCCTCTCCGATCGCTACTTCAGTTGGGACGACCACATCAATCCCCAGACGCGCTGGGACCTGGCCGACGCCATGCGCTATCGCGCACCCTTCATGGATCAGGGACTCTCCGCGCTGATCGACGACATCCACCAGCGCGGGCTCGACCAACGGATCATGGTCGTGGCGATGGGCGAGTTCGGCCGCACGCCGCGGCTCGTCAACTCGGCGGGGTTGATCGGTCGCGACCACTGGCCAGCAGCCATGTCGGCGTTGGTCGCGGGGGGTGACTTGCGTATGGGGCAAGTCGTCGGCGCCACGAACTCCAAGGGCGAGTTTCCGCAGGAGCGGCCCCTGACGCCGCAAGACCTCTTGGCCACGATCTACCGCCACTTGGGGATCGACTGGCGCAGCGAGTTCACCGATTTCAGCGGTCGGCCGATTCCCATTTTGCCGCACGGCGAACCGATTCGAGAGTTGATCTGAGTTATCTTGCTAGAAGCAGTTTCAAAACTTGGTTTGGGTGCCACTGCTGGCTTGCCCAGCAGTGCAACATTTGACACAGCTCAGCTTGATGGTTCTTGCCGTGGCATCCGACGCTGGTTCATCGCCAGTTTTGAAACTGCCTCGAAGTTCGTGACACACGTCGAGCACCTCGTATGAAGCGAATCCTCTACCACGTATCGTCCGATTGGCTGGCCTCGATCGGCCTCTTGGCGCTGCGCCTGGCGGTGGGAGCGGCCTTCGTGCTGCACGGCTGGCCGAAGATTCACGCGCCGCTGACCTGGATGGGGCCCGAAGCGACGATGCCCGGCTGGCTCCAATTGCTGGCGGCCATCTCCGAATTCGGCGGTGGCATCGCGCTCGCCCTGGGATTGTTCACGCGGCTCTTCTCCTTGGGACTCGTCTGCACGATGGCAGTCGCCTTTTACAAGGTGCACTACGCGGCAGGGCATCCGTTTGTTGCCCAGGGTGGGCCATCGTACGAGCTGGCGCTCGTCTACCTGGCGGCGGCGCTGTTATTCCTGCTGGCCGGACCGGGACGCTTGTCACTCGATGCCGTGCTGTTCGACGGGTCCCACGACGACGTCACGGCTTGAGCCGCC
Source organism: Pirellulales bacterium (assembly GCA_019745975.1). Lineage (GTDB taxonomy): Bacteria > Planctomycetota > Planctomycetia > Pirellulales > JAEUIK01 > JAIESQ01. Next base: position 36,267 of record JAIESQ010000074.1, on the reverse strand, counting down.
AGTGATGACGTTGTTCGCTGGGCAGCTCTGTCGATGGGCGATTACATCGCAAGCTAAACGATACGGATTTGGTATCCCAATGCCCTGGCGCAGCGCTCGGCCAGCGGCTTCGTGGCCGCCTCGTGCTGTGCGGAATGAAATCCAATCAGGATGAAAGCGCCGGGGCGGACAAGAAACGTTAGACAGTTGTCCGACGCCATGTCATCCGCAACGGTAACCAGATATGCGCGTTCCCGCCCGTTGGCGGCTTCCTCGATGATCGCCTGCGGCGCCTTGAGCTCGATGAATTTGGCGATCATGTCGCCCACGGCGTCCGCGCCCGCCGCCGCGTCGGCTTCACACCCGGCGAACTCGTCTCGCAATCGCTCAACCACGACAAACGGGTCGTGGTAGTTCCCGGGAGGCGGCTCGAGTCGAAAGGCCATAGTGGGTTGGCGTCCTGCAGTTCGGATCGCGTTGACGCGAGGCTCAGATAAGCGGATCAGAAAAGGTGTCCGGACGCCCGGAACCGAATCGCCGCTTCTTGCTTCATGATACCCATCTCAATCACGGCCAAGACAGCCACGCCGCGGAGTGACCATTTTTGCCGGTGGCTATTTTTGACCCCTTGATAACTGTACCAAAATGTGTACATTAATAGGGGCGAGACTTGAGAACGCATACGCGGGGGTGCCATGCCCACGCTCGTCGTGGGCATGCTTGCGATCGGTCCCCTGAAAACTGAACACGGAAAACTAACCCCTTACAGGAGAAAACCTGGCGCGCCAGCGTGCGCGCATGAGACAACAACCAGCACACGCCTCTCGCCCGGGGACTTCGCGATTCAACGAATCGTTTGTCAAAGTCGGAGCCGAGAGCTGCGTCCGCCGTGCGCGCGTCGATCGCGTTCCCTAAAGCCTGAGGCCTGGAGCCTGCTTAGGACGCAAAACCACGCTTAGGACGATCTAGGACGCAACGGTTTTGAGTTTTGCGTCCTAAAATAACTCGTTGCTAACAAAAGGCTTAACTACTTTTGACAGCCGCTTAGGACGGTTAGGACGCAAATTACCGGACAATCTTATTCTGGCCCCCCACGGCCGCACCCCGTCGTGACAAAACCTTTCGCAGCACGTAGGTCGAGGCCGCCGAGCGCGGCATTCGGCACATCGTGCAAACCACTAAAAACCTTGACCGGATGACCAGGATGCCTACGCTATCGGACAGCGAACGCGCAAGCCGAGGGCGTATCCGCGGTTACTACCCCTCGCGAAGGGACGGTCGCAATGCCATCTGCCGGTGACCTGCACAACCCGGGATTGCACGACCCCCAGCACGGCGCCCAGCACGATGCCAGCGTCGGCCGTTCGCCGTTCCGTCCGCCGGCAGCCGACTTGTTGCGCGTCGGCTCGCGACGCTGGTTCCTGCAAACTGGCCTGGCTGGCGTGGCCGGTCTGTCGACCGCGAGCCTCTTGCAGGCGCAAGCGCAAGCCACGACGGCGGCAACTGGGGCTTCCAAGCGAGCGGTGCTGCTGTTCTGGCTTTCTGGCGGACCGAGCCATCTCGATATGTGGGACCCCAAGCCGACGGCCCCCAGCGAGATCCGCGGTCCGTTCGGCGCGATCAGCACTCGCGTCCCTGGGATCGAGGTTTGCGAGCATCTGCCCAAGACCGCCTCGATCATGGACAAGCTCACCGTCCTGCGCTCGGTCGATTGTAGCGCCAGCAACCACACCCCGATCACGATGCAAGCGGGCAACCCGCTCGCCCGGCGCACCGACGACGGCCGCGATGGTGGTGGCTATCCCTCGATGGGTTCGATCGTGGCGCGGTTCCGCGGCCCGAACGATCCGGCCATGCCGGCCTTTGTCGGCCTGGCTGAAAGCTGGCGGGCCGACGTTTGGGAAGCGGGACATCTCGGCAGTCAGTACGCGCCCGTCAATGGCGCCGAACTGGCCGGCCGGTTCGCGATGCCCAAGGGAGTCGCCGTGCCGCGGCTGGCGGATCGCGATCGCTTGCGGCGCGAGTTCGAAACGCTGCGACGCGGCTTCGACCAGACCGTCACGCTCGCCCGCACCGATCGCTACCACCAACAGGCGTTCGAAATGGTGTCGTCGGGCAAGGTCGAGCGGGCCTTCCGGGTCGACGACGAGCCAGCCGAGCTGCGCGAGGCCTATGGCCGCCACAGCCTGGGGGAGAAGGCGCTCTTAGCGCGGAGGTTGGTGGAAGCTGGCGTGACGTTCATCGTTGTCAGCGCGCACTGGGGCTACTTCGATCACCATGGCGACGAGGTGCGCTGGGGTGGGATCGAGAAGGGGCTCAAGCCGATCTTGCCGGTCCTTGACCAGACGACGCACACCTTGATTACCGACCTGGAGCAGCGCGGCTTGCTAGACGACACGTTGGTGTTGATGCTCGGTGAGTTCGGGCGCGACCCGGTCATGACGCGCACCGCCGGCCGGGGCCATTGGACCAACGTGATGTCGATGCTCGTGGCCGGCGGCGGCTTCGCCCACGGCCAGGTGATCGGCAGCACCGATCGCACCGGGCACGCCATCAAGGAAAGACCGATCACGCCGTCGGATCTGGCTGCCACGGTATATGATTATTTGGGCGTCGATCTCGAGTCGCAATGGCTCAGCCCGCAGGGGCGGCCGACGCCTGTTGTGACCGAAGGGGGCCGACCGATCGCCGAACTGCGCCGCGCCGTTTGACGCGGTAAGTTCCGTCGACTTTGCCGGCGCTGAAACAGCGCGGCATGACTTGATGAACCGCTAAGTGTCCCGGTGCGCTCATGCGTAGTGGCAACGCCACTTCGCCGCACGCCCGGCGGGCCCGGTCCGCGTGCTTGGCACTTCGCCAGCCAAGGGGATACGATGCAGGGACGCGGTCGCGTGCGCGAACAATCCCGGTTATCAGTCTTCGGGGAAGGTGTCGGCCATGAGTCCTGCCGTCTGGTTGGTCGCGGTTGCCAGCTTGGGAATCGACGTGGGCTGGCAGCCGGTCGACGAAGGTGGCTACGAGTTGTTCTTGCAGATCGAGCCCGAGCAGTTGGAGTTGCTGCGCGCGGGCGAGCCATTGACGAGCGATCTACCCGCCTTCGCGGAGCGCGTCGTTCGCGTGCATTGGATGGTCGGCACGGATCAACTTCCGCAAACGACGCGGCCAGCAACGACACCGGGTGATTCGTCGGCAACTGCTATGACCGCGAATCGCCCCATCGACGGCGCGGCAACCAGCGATTTGGCGTTAACCGACGGTCGAACGGCCAAGCCGGCCGACGTGCCCACTGCGGCGGCATCGACAAGTGATGGTTGGCACACCGCGACAACAGCGGACGCGAAGGAGCCGGCTACGACGAGCGAGACCGAGCCGGCGCCAGACGGATCCGTGGACGCATCGCTTGCCAACGTGGGACCGGTCGACCCCAGCGAAACCAACGTCGACCTGTCGGATGGAATTGAAGTCGCGTCGACGCCGGCTGAAGCGGTGCACAACGGCCCGACGGATACTACCGCGTTGGTCGATGCGGCGGCAGCCACCAAGCCAGCGCTCGACAAGGGGACCGTAACTACGGCATCGACGGCAACGCCTGCCGAAGAACAGCATCGCGCGCGTCCGGAAACACCACCCGCCACGGCGCCGGCGACAGGAGCCGATGAAAACGCGGCAAAAGACACAGCGGCAACGGATGGACCGGCCGCTCCGTCACCAGGATTGCTTAACTGGCTGGCGACGATGGCGGCCCTGGGCGCTTCGCTGGCCGCCAACGTGTTCTTCCTGTGGGGATTCGTCGACGCCAGGCGCCGGTATCGCCTGGCACTGCACGAGCATGGACTGCGCAATTCAGCGCTGCAGCCAACCTAGCAAGTGCCTGGAGGCAACGATCGACTTACTGATCGGCACTCGAAGGCACTGCGGGATTCGGCTCGGCTGGGCGTGATCGTTCGCTGGTCGCTGAATCGGTCGCTGCCGCGGCTGCTTTCGCGTGACGCTCGGCAAATTCGCCAGCGAATTCCTCGGCGCCGTCGCCAGCGAGCATCACGAACGATACGGCCTCGCGGGCAGGGCGGTCGTCCACAACCTCGATCACGGGTTGACCATCCTCGCTCGGCGCAAAGGACTTCGCCCGCCGCGAACGCCGGCGCGGTGGCGGTGACTCGGCCGGATCGACGCGCAGTTCGGCGACCGGGTTGTCGGGGACTGTGGCCTCGGGCACGACTTGCGGCCGAGTAAGCAGTTGTCCGCGCTGTCCGAGATCGCGCACGGGAGTGCCCTGAGCATGAAACAGCTCGGCCAAGTGTTCATGGCAGGTGAAGACCAGCACCTGGTGCCCGGCGGCCGCGAAATCGCGCAGCAAGGCGGCGGCGGCCTGGGCACGCTGTGCGTCGAAGTTCACTAACACGTCGTCGAGCACGACGGGCAAAGAGACCCCGCGCCGCGCGAATTCGGCGACCAGCGCCAGACGCAGTGCCAGGAATAACTGCTCGCGCGCGCCGTCGCTGAGCTGTTCGATTGATGTCGTGGCGCCGCTACGCTCTTCGAGCAGCAACTGGTGCTCGCCCCAAGGAGTCCAGACGCGGACGTAGCGGCCCTGCGTCAGTCGATCGAGATACAACGATGCTTCGCGAAGCGTGGCTGGCTGATGGTCGCGCTCGTAAGCGCGCCCGACCGTTTCGACGAGCTGTTGCAACACCGCGAGCGTTTGCCAGCGCTTTAGGGAGTCGCGCAACTTGGCCTCAACGATTCCCAGCTCGAAGCGGGCTTGCCCGGTGCGCTGCTCGCCCGCCAGGCGGGCGACTTCGGCCGCGACGGCGCCACGTCGCTCGGCACGGGCACGTCGCGATTGTTCAAGTTCGGCAACATGCTGTGTGAGATCGGCTTGTTGCGCGGCCAGCATCGAAGCATCGCTTTGCGCGAGCAATTGCTGCAGCGGCTCTTGTTGGGGTGGTGCCACGGCGGCGGCAAATTGTGCATCGAGGTTCGCCAACTTTTCAGCGAGCGATCTCGCCCGGAGCCCCATGGCGTGGCGCTCGCGCAGCACTTTTTCGGACGACGCGTCGGCTCGATCCAATAGCCTGCGGCGGCGGATGCGGCACTGCCGCAGGCGGCGTCGCCAGGGGCGGGCACGCCGTGTGACTTGTCGGATACGCTCGGTGATTTCGAATCGCTCGTCGGCTTTGCGGCGCTCGCCGCCTGCGAATTCGCGCAACTGCTCGAGCTGTTCGCTCAAGGTGCCGGCGACTAAGGGGGCGTGTGCGCGGCTGGCCGCCGTTGCGACTCTGGTGGCTAGCGAGTCGATCGCGCGGCGCCGCTGGCCAATCTCGTCGCGCCGTGCGGCAAGTTCACTTGCTAGAGTCCCGTGACGCTTTCGCTCGCGCAACAGCCGCCAGGCGTGGCTGGGCGAAATGGCCGTCGGCAAATCGCACGCCCGCAACTCGGCATTCCAGCGCTTGTGCGCCGCGCGCAGCTCATCGCGTGCTCGTTGCACGGCCTCGTCCGCGCGCTCGCGTGCCGCCAGATTGGATTGTCGTTTGGCCGCAGCCGGAACCTGGCCCTCTAAGTCCGCAAGTTGCTTCTGCGCAGCCTGCAATCGCGCATGCAGCGGCCCGCCGCCTGTTGGCAGCTCGCGGTCGAGCTCGTCGCGTTGCTGCTCGGCTTCGTGCTGTTGCAAGCGCAGCGTAGCCAGTTGCTGCCGGCAGATCTCCAGGCCGCGCTTGTTGCGTCGTTCGATCCAGACCTTGAGCCCCACGGCCGCGATGCTGCCGATGACCCCTAGGCCGATCAGCGTCTCGCTGAAAGGGGCAGTAACTGCCTCGGGTAGAATCACTCCGCCGACAAACAGCGCGATGCCAAACGCGAAGAACACACCGAGACTGCTGAGCACCCAGGTCGGCAGCACCTGCCGATCGAGAAAATGCCGATGTTGTTCGTCGAGCACGTGTCGGCGGTCGGATAACTGGTGCATTCGCTCATCGATCTGCACGCGGCGGCGCAGCTTGGCCACGAGTTGTCCGGCCTGCTCGAGCGCCGGCGTGAGCTCTTCGTGTGTCGGAACAGCGTTTCCCAAGCCGCCAGACGACGATTTCGTGCGAGCGTCCGGCAAACTCTCGGGACCGAGGGCGTCGAGCGACTTGCGCGCCTCGCTCCATGAGACTCGGGCCGCGCGGCGTTGCCTGGCGGCTTGGCGCAAGCGCTTTACCGCCGCGACATCGACTTCTGCTATACGGACTAGCGCCGCGGAGGGGCCGATCGATCCGGCGACCGCGAGCGGCGCTATTTGGCGGCGCGCGAATTGACCCGCGATGGGCCCGGCAATCGACAACGATTTCGGCGTCTGGCCCGACGCGTCTCCCAATTGCGCTTCATCGGTGGCCAGGGCCCGCTCCAGGACTGCAACTTGCTCTTCAACTTGTGCGACCCAGGGAAGCTGGTCGCAGAGCGCCTCAATTTCGGCCAGTTCCCGCGCGAGCACGCTACGCGCGGGTAACTTCCGCGCAGCGATCAGCAGCCGGCCACGCCGCGCGCGAAGCTTACGAAGGTTGCGGCGGCAGATTTCGGCCCTTCGCCGCGCAACGTCCAGGCCGCGCAGCAGTTCGTCAGGGATAGCCGACTGCGGGCCGATGGCATTCAATTCCTGCTGCATGCTATGTCGTTCTTGCCATGCCGAGCTCAGCCGCAGCGCCGTTTCGACGAGGTGCCGTTGGGCGGCACGTGTGGCAAGCTCGGCATCCGCGCCAGCCAGTTCACGATCGAGTTGCGCTTGCTCGGCAAGCCCTTGGGCATATTGGTCGGTCAATTGCCCAAGCGCTCGTAATTCCACGTGTAACCGTTCGCGCTGTGCAAGCAGGTCGCTAATGATCCCCAGACGATCATCCGACGGCAGCAGTCGTTCGCGCGAGGCGGCCAGCTCTTGCGCGACTTCGGCGAGCGAGACCCGATCGACGCCGGTTGTTAGCCGGTACAGAGCCGCCGCGGCCTCAGTTTGGTCGAGTGTCGCCAGTTCCTGCAGTTCACGCAGCCCAATGGCGAAAATGCGCTCGAATACTACCTCGTCAACGCTGCCCAACACGCGACTGAGATAGTCCGCAGGAATGGGTTGCCCTTCAGCATTACGCAACTCGAGGTCGCGCTCGACGCCATCGACAACGGATCTTCGCAGCAACGTCATGCCGCCAACGGTTGCGAGCTGTGCCGATCCGCCCCAGCTTGCGTCGGTATCAATCGGAGCAAAGCGGCGTCGCTTCGAAGCGCCAAAGCCAAACAGCAGGCCACGAATGAACTCCAGCAGCGTGCTTTTGCCCGTTTCATTGGCACCGTAGAAAGCGTTCAACCCGTCGTCGAGCGGCCCCAGTTCGAGCGCTTTCCAGACGCCGAAGCGATCGACCGTAATGCGGCGAAATCTCACGACGTCCCCCTTCCACTCGCTTGCATGGACGCCGGCGCCGTAGCGGCGGTCTGGCGATCGGCCTCACCCGGCCCGAGCAAGTCGATGGCCAAAGCCGCGGCATCTGCCAGCACGGCTGAGCGGGCGTCGTTATCAAGAAACGCGAGCTGTGCGCCGAGAGTTCCGGCCAACTGCCGCTGGGTGGCGTACGCCGACAACTCAACCGCCAACGACGCATCGTCCTTGTACTGTTGCAGTTCGCGCAGCACGTCGCCGAGCAGCGTGTCTTCGTCCCATCGGAAGTCGTCCGGCGCCGCACGAAAGCTGATCGAAGCCGTCCAACATGTGGGCGAGCGATGCCCGAGCACGTGCCGAGCGTGTTCCAAAAGAGTCGGTGCAAATGGTCGCCATTCAGCGATAAGCTGCAAGTCGGCAAGCACGTTCACGTGCACAATGAGATCGGTGTCTCGCGCCGTATCGTGCAGTGCGGCGAGCTGTGTCACCAAGGCGTCTTGTAATTGAGCGTGCGACGTCAAGTGCTCTGCCCGCAGCTCGATGTCTCGCCACTGCAAGACATCGGTTTGGATTGTGCGCAGGCGGATGTCGTAGCGTGGTGGGCGGCGCTCATCATCGGCGACAGGTCGTGGCGCGACCTCGACCAGGGTGCAACCGTGCGCGCCGACTTCGCAGGGAATACGGCCCTGAACCGAACCGGGATAGAGCACCACCGGAATGCCTTCCAGCAGGACCTTTCGCAGATGCGACCCGCCCAGCGCCCAGAAATTGATCGAGCTTTGAGCTAATTGGTGGGCCTCGAAGTGCCCGTGCACGACGGCGATCGAAAAGACATTTTCGTCAACTGCGAAGTCGTCAGCTCGCGGCCGCGACGACCCATTGGTGCAAACTCCAACGACGCGAGCCAACCGAGCTTCGCCGCGTTGTGCCCAGCGAGTGAGCGGCGCCTCAGGAGGGAACAAGGTTACATTGCCCGGTAGTTCGATTCTCACCGGCCACTCTTGAGTACGATCCAAGGCGCTCGCAGCCCAAAACACCTGCACGTCGCGGGCTGCCAGGCGACGAAACTGCTCGACAAGAAAGGCCGGGCCACGTGGCCCCGACGCCCAGGGGTTGACGACGTCGCCAGCCAATAGCAGAAAGTCGACGTCTTCGCTCAAGGCCGTTTCGAAGACGCGTTCGGCAGCCAGATAGGGAGCCTCGATCATCAATTCGCGTAAATGACTGGGCGGATCGGCCAGGCCGACGACAGGCTGTTCGAGGTGCAAATCGCTGGCGACGAGGAAGCGAAAGGCTCGATCCGACACGGTCAGCTTCCTGATTTAGGCAGGCGTATGAAACCTGATCAAGCGTCGGCAAGTTCGGCAACCTGCCGGGCGCGAACCGCGCTCGAAGAGGCGACCCTTGCTCGGTCGGGCCAGCAACTACCGATGTGGCCGAAGTTTACTGGCTTTGGCCGATTTTGGCCACGGAGGTTTGAGGTTCTCTTGGGCTCGACACCGCGTATGCCGACAGCCGCAAGCTCCGGCTGCTCGAAGCAACGGCGACCGTGCTACCGTGCGTTGGGGCGGCGACGCCCTTTCGGCCTGGGATGCGTCCCCGTCGGGCCAACCGTGCGCGGGCGGCCGATCGCGCTTGCAGGACGTGCCGCGCGAATACCCTGGCGAACCGGCCTTGGCTCGCTAGCGAGCGACTTTGTCGCGCGCGGATTGACGGCCTGGCCGCTCAGCTCGTGCAGAAAGCGGCTGGGTTTCGTGGGGCGGCTTTTACCCCATTTCATGCGAGCAGCGGCGAACGAAACGGTGAGCCGCTCACGAGCCCTGGTAACTCCTACATAACAGAGGCGCCGCTCTTCGTCGATCGCGGAGCCGTCAGCTTCGATCGCGCGGTGATGCGGCAACAATCCGTCTTCAAGGCCTACCAGATACACTTCGCGAAACTCGAGGCCCTTGGCGCTATGCAGGGTGAGGAGAGTCACCGCGTTGCGGCGACGCGCCGCCTCGGCGGGGTCTTCGTCGCGCTCGGAAAGGAGCATGTCATCGAGAAAGCCCGTGAGTGTGGGGCGCTTCGCTCGGCGCTCGTAGTTGGCCAGCGCATTGAGCACTTCGTCGACCGCATTGCTGCGCGCCAGGAGCTCGTTCGGGTCGGGATAAACTCGCACAAGCTCGTCGCGGTAACGAATGTGCTGGATCAGATTACGAGCGACGTCGTGGAGCCGGTCCGTCTTGAGCTGCTGCGTCGCCGTCGTGACGTTGGCGACGAAGTCCCGGATGCCAGCCGCGGCCGCGGCAGGGACGGGCCCGCGTTGACTTGGATCGCGCAGAATCTCCCAGAGTGGCTTGCCGGCCTCGACGGCGCGGCTCATCAACTTGGCGGTCAGCGTCGGCCCCAGGCCGCGCGGCGGCGTGTTGACGATCCGCAGTAGCGCTTGATCGTCGCGTGGCTCGACGAGCAACCGCAGATACGCGAACACATCGCGCACTTCCTTGCGATCAAAGAAGCTCATGCCGCCAACAACAATGTACGGGACTTGTTGTCGGCGCAGCTCGGTTTCGAAGGGCCGCGGCTGCTCGTTCGTGCGAAACAAGATGGCGAAGTCGCGCGGCTCGGAACCAGGAGCCTGCAAGCGCTCGCGAATCTCGGCCACCACGCTCTCCGCCTCGGCGACTTCGTCCGGGGCCTTGACGATCCGCGGCGGCTCGCCCGGCTGATCGCTACGCAGCACCTTGTCGTGCCGCTGGCGATTGAAGCGGATCAGGCGGTTCGCCAGCTCGAGGATCGGGGCGGTGGAGCGGTAGTTCTGTTCGAGCCGCACGACCTTCGCGTCGGGCCAGTCACGGCGAAATCCAAGGATGTGGCTCACTTCCGCGCCGCGCCAGCCGTAGATCGACTGGTCGTCGTCTCCGACGACACAGAGGTTGCGATGTCCGGCGACGAGCGCTTTGACGATTTGATATTGCGGCTGGTTCGTGTCCTGATACTCGTCGATCAATACGTGGGTGTAGAGAGCTGCTTCGCGGCGGCGAACGTCGGCCTGCTGCGTCAAAAGACCCTGGGTAAGCAAAAGCAAGTCGTCAAAATCGACGGCCCCGGCGGCTCGCAGCGCACCCTGGTAGCGACGATACCCGCTCGCCGCGAGGTGGTCTTTGTCGGTCCCGGCGACTTCGGCGGCGCGATCAGGCAGCAAACCGAGCGTCTTCCAACGGCCGATCTGACTGAGAAGGTCGCTGGGCCGCAAGTGCTCGCCTGGCACGCGCAGTTCGCGGAGCACCCGCCGAGCGATCGTCTCCTGATCGGCACGATCGTAGATGGCGAATTGAACCGGCAGCCCCAGCACGCGAGCATTCCGCCGCAGCACGCGGACACAGAGCGAGTGAAACGTCGAAATGTGTGGGCGCTCGGGCAATTGGCGGCCTAAGAGGGTCGCCGCGCGCTGCTGCATCTCGGCCGCCGCTTTGTTGGTGAACGTGACCGCGAGGATATGATCGGGCCGAACGCCGCGTCGTGCCAACTCGGCAATGCGATGCGTGACGACGCTAGTCTTGCCGGTGCCTGCCCCCGCCAGCACCAGGAGGGGGCCAGAAATCGTCGTGACGGCCTCAAGCTGGGCCGGATTGAGCCTCGCATGCATGGGCTGGATGGTAGGAGCCGTTAGGCTGTGCCGCAACCTGCCACCGTCTCCCGCGAATGGAGCCGATCGGCAAGCTAAGCCATTGGAAATCAATGTCCTTCCCGCGCAGTTTACCTGGCTTGCCGCATCGCGAGCTGTACTTGACCCCCTAGGCTACTCGTCGATACTCTCCCGCCCGAATGTTACTTCGCTTTACCATAGTGACGGCCGCCGGCAGTGCCTTGGCGCTTTGCGTAGCGACGTTGCACGCTACCGAGCCGCCAGACCGACCGTCGGCTATTGACGCCTGGCCGGCGCTGGCGGCCGCGGCCGATTCTGACGAGCGTGATCGCGCGCTGTTGCTGCGCGACGGTCGAGTATTCACTGGCGAGGTCACGCCGGGCAAGGAATTCTATCGAGTGCATGTGACGGGGGGACATGTGCGGATTCCGGCCGCCGATGTCGACGCCATTTGCAACGACCTCAACGATGCGTACGGGTTGCGGCGCAAGCGATTACCGCCGAACCAGGGCTCGAGTCATCTCGACCTGGCAAAGTGGTGCTTGCAGCACCGACTATACCAGCAGGCTGAACTCGAACTCGCCGCAGCCACGCGGCTCGAACCGCAACTGCCAGAATTGCCGGTCGTACGGCGCCGCCTTGAGTGGGCCATGAAGCGTCCGACCCCTTCCTCGCCCACCCAAGTGCAATCCGATGTAACCGCGCCAATTGCCGTGAAGGCCCACGAGCACTCGCCTGCCACTTCGAATCGTACCAGCCCATCGCCGAGCAACACCGATTTGGAGTTACTCGTGCGCGGGCTCTCGGCTGGCGTGACGCTCGATTTCAAGACGTACATTCAACCGATGCTCGTGAATCGCTGCGCCACGGCTGCTTGCCATGGGGCCATGGCGGACAATCGCCCGCGACTGGTTCGACTCGATCGTCATGGGCAAGTGCCACGAAGAATCACGCTCCGCAACTTAGAGGAGACCCTGGCGTACGTCGATCGCGCCAAGTCAAGCGAGAGCCTGTTATTAAAAAAGGCGACGGAGCCGCACGGTGGTCTCAAAGCGGCCCCCCTTGACCGCAACGAAACAGCCTTTCGTCAGCTTTCGCATTGGGTGCGGCGCGCCAGTGGCGCGCCGGAGCAGCGCCCTGCGACCGTCGCGACACACAGTGCGAAGCCCGACGAGGTAACGACAACATCGGTTAATCTGCCATTGGGGCGAAAACCCGTCCGATCACCCGACTCGATTTCGCGTTCGGCAAGCGATTCGTCACGACCCACCCACGGCACTCGCGCGGCGCCTTCACTGCCATGGGTACGGGAGCTGATCGACCAGGAGTCGGCCCAGGGCAGTCGCGCGAAGGACGAAACGAGCGTCGAGGACGACCTTGTCGCGGAAATCGAAGCAGATCTCGAAAACGACCCCTATCTCATCGACCCGCCGTCCAATGCGGACGAGTTGCTTGGTCCGGTAGAAGAATCGGGTGATTTCACGCCGGTCGACGCGTTCGATCCGGACATCTTCAACCGGCAATTCTCGCCGGACAACGAACGTGTGGCCGAGCCAGCGGATGCCGACGTGGAGACACGTTCGGCCGTGCCCGCGCCACCCAGCGCCGCTAGCTAGGGCGCATTTCTCACCAACTTCGTCGCGAGCGGAGTTAAGTGCTTGGATGGCAAGAAGCAGGGTGTGGATCGACCGGAAGCGTATTGGCTCATACGTTGAGGACCGAGACGCACCCGGCGACGCCGCCATCCAAGGACTTGGGCTCCGCGTAGCAGATGGCTGGTGAGAAATGCGGGCTATTCTGCGTCGCCAGCGCGCAGTGGAAGTTGAATTGCGAGAGCGGTTGCAATCCGATCACTTCGCGCCGAGACACTGGCCGATCGTTCAAGCCCTGCCCCTTAGCATGCCGTGCCAATACAGGCGCGGCAGCGCGTAGGCCTTGAGCAGGTACATCGACAGGCGCTCCTTCGACTGATTGAAGGGGAACGTCTCGTGTGGCGTTCCCTCGTAATCGAATTCGGCCAATACGAGTTTCCCGTACCCCGTAACGATCGGGCAAGACGTGTAGCCGTCGTATCTGGCGGTCAGCGGCTGGCCGTCGATCGCCGCCAACAAGTTCGCGACCAGCACCGGCGCTTGCTTGCGAATCGCCGCGCCGGTCTTGGAAGTTGGCAAGCCGCTGCAGTCGCCGATCGGAAACACGTTGGGAAACTTGGGATGTTGCAGCGTGTACTTGTCGACGGCCACCCAGCCCGCCTCGTTGGCCAGAGGGCTGGCCTTGATGACGTCCGGCGCGCTCATCGGCGGCGTCACGTGGATCATGTCAAAGGGGATCGTCGTCCGCTCGCGCGATTCGACGTGCTCGAACACCGCCTCCTTCTGCTCGAGGCGCAGTTCGACGAGGTTGTGTTTAAGCCGTACATCGATTCCCTTCCGCTGGGCAACTTTCTCCAGGGTCTTACGATAGCGTTCGACAGCAAAGAGCGTTCCTTGGGCCGACGCGAAGATCACCTGCGATTGCCCGCGCACGCCCTGGCGGCGAAACGCATCATCGGCCAGATACATGATCTTTTGTGGAGCACCACCGCACTTGACGGCCGTGTTGGGCATCGTGAACAGTGCCGTGCCGCCGCGGAACTTGCGGACGCATTCCCAGGTGTAGTCGACCTGGTGGTACGCGTAGTTGCTGCAGATTTGCTGGCGCCCGATCCCTTCCTGCAAACCGGGAATCTTGCCCCAGTCGATCTGAATGCCGAGCGCCACCACCAGAAAGTCGTAACCGATACGTCGCCCCTGGTGCGTGACGATGAAGTTCGACTCGGGATGAAACTCGGCGACCCGCTCGCGAATCCAGGCGGCGCCCTCGGGAATGAACGCGGCCTCGTCGCGTTCACTGAGCTCCTTGGGGAAGACGCCTGCACCCACGAGCGTCCAGAGCGGCTGGTAGTAGTGCTTTGTGGAGGGCTCCACGATCGCCAGATCGTAGGTCTTGAGTCGGCGCCGCAACTGGGCGGCCACCGTGATGCCGGCCGTGCCGCCCCCCACAATCAAGATTTGATAGTGATCCTTGGGCGTGGACGTCGTCATGAATCGGTCTTTCACATTGCAAGGGCAAGTCGTGCTTCCGACCGGCCGACGCCGGGTCATGCTTCAGGAACCGACGACGCAAACTGGGCGAATACCTCGATCAACGTCGAGCGCTACCACGGCGATCACGTGCGCACGACCTGTACCTCGGGCAGCTACGGTCAGTGGATTGCCAGGTAGGCATAGCGATCCTGTTGTTTGTTCACATTGACGGTCATTGCTGAGACCGCGACCACGACGTCACTAGCCACCTCGGACCGAGCAAACCTGTTGCGGGCCAGCGACTGACCGCAGACAAATACCTCCACACCGCACTCCTTGAGCGCCCAGACTAACGCCAAGTTGGGGTTCTTCGCGGCGCCCGTCGCGCGCGTGTAAGCGGTATCATTAAGCGCCGCCCGCGTGGCGGGGCCATGCAAGACAACAGCCAGTTTCACGTCCGTCGGCTCGAAGCCCGACGTGGCGTTGAGATTCAAGTAGCGGGCCACGCTCTCGAGCCCTTTATTCAGTTCCTCGGGCTTGCCGTCCGAAACAACGTCGAACACGATTTTGGCCCCGCGCCGCGGTGGCTCCGCGGCGCCAGGAACCTCAGCCACGAGGCCGTAAGCGGCGACCTGCGGGAAATGGAAGCGGGCTTCTTCTCCGCCGATCCCGCCGACGAGCGCAGTCAACAGTCCAGTCGTCAGCCAAATCCACGTGCGCATGAGGTTCCTCACTGCCAGAGCGTGCGAAGCAGAACGAACACCGCCACCACAACAATGGCCACGGCGAAGACTTGTTGCAGCGTTGGCCCGGCCAGCCGTTGCGCGAGTCCCGTTCCGGCGAACAACCCCGCCAGGCTCCCCACAGTGAACAAGCCTGCAGTCGACAAGGTCAAGTCCTTGCCCGCCAGCAAGTGACTTGCGCTGCCCGACGCGCTGATCAAGGTGATCACCAACAGCGAAGTTCCAATGGCTCGTTGGATACCCATGCCGCTAAACACGACGAGCGCCGGCACGATGATGAAACCACCTCCCACGCCGAACATTCCGGATAGCACTCCCGCCCCTAGGCCCGTGGCGCCGAGCAGCATCGCGCACCGCGAGGTCAAGTGGAGCTTGCCCGCCGGATCGCGGCGACAGGTCGGCCCCGCATCGGCCTCGAGCGTGGCTTCGCGCGTGAGAATGGGCAGCGCTGCGGTGGAGTCGGCCGCCTTGAGCCACATGCGCGCCGCGATGACAAGCATCAGCAAGGCAAACGCCCCCAGCAGCACAGCGTCGGGAATTCGATCGGCCAGCAGGGCTCCCACGGGCGCTCCGATCATCCCGGCCACGGCAAACAACAATCCGGTGGGAAACTCCACCAAACCGGCGCGCGCTCGTTGGCCAAAACCCACCAGCGCGGTAGCCCCCACCGTTAGCAGCGAGACACCGACTGCTTCACGCGCGTCCACGCCCAGTCCATACACCAAGAGGGGGACCGCGAAGATGGCTCCGCCACCCCCCGTCAGCCCGAGGGAGAACCCCACCAGCGCACCGAACATCACCGTGAGGAGCAACAACACCGGCGATCCTTCTGATCGTAAATCTTCAAGCGTGAAGCTGCTCAAACCGCCGCACCCGAGGTCGCTTCGACTTGCATAGGCAATTGCGACGCGATCCAGGCCTTGATCCCACCGACGAGGTCAGTGACGTTCGTCCGCCCGGCCGCGGCCAGCAGGCTGACTGCGATCGCCGAACGATACCCACCCTCGCAGTGCACCACGACAGGCCGGTCGAGCGGGACATCGGCCAAGCGTTCGCGCACGTGGGTGAGCGGGATGTTCTGACTGCCGGCGATGTGTCCGGCCTGCCATTCCTTCTCGGCGCGAACATCCAGGACAAACGGTTTGGCCGGTCCAGCTAGCTGTTCGGCCAAGGCGCCAGCCGTGACCCGCGCGATCGTGCGCACTAGCTCGGGTCGTGCTTCCAAGGCGGCCATGCCGTCGCGCAAATATCCGGCAACGTTGTCGAAGCCAATGCGACCTAGCCGCATGACTGCCTCCTCTTCGCTGCCGGGCTCGGCAATCACGACGATCGGCTGGTCGTGGCTAAGGATCGATCCGCACCAGGTGGCGTACTTACCGCGGAGGCCGATGTTGATTGCTCCCGCCAGATGAGCTCCTGCGAAATCCGTGGCTTCACGCACATCGACGAGTTGAGCGCCCTGGTTCTTGAGCCGCAAGACGTCGTCGACGCCCAGCGCGCGCAGCGAGGTTCGCAGCGACGCTTCGAGGTCGGTGCGTTCCTGCCGGTTCTTGATGGCGTCGTAGACGAAGTAATCCGGCGCTTCGGGCTGATCGCTGGTAACCAGCCGCTTGAAGTCCTCTCGGCTCATCGGCTGCAAGGCGTAGTTGAAACGCTTCTGTTCGCCGATCGTCGAGACCGTCTCCTGACTCAAGCTCTTGCCGCACATCGAACCCGCCCCGTGGGCGGGATAGACGAGCGTGCCATCGGGCAGGCTGCGTAGTTCCTGCAGCGAGTCGTAGAGCATTTCGGCCAGCTCGTCGGCCGTCACGCCAATCGACGCCAACAGATCGGGGCGCCCCACGTCGCCGATGAAAAGCGTGTCCCCCGTCAGCACGGCATGTGGAATGGTGTCGCTCTGCGTGCGGTCGAAGACCAGCAGCGAGATTCCCTCAGGCGTGTGGCCAGGCGTTTCCAGCACCTGGATCCGTACGTCGCCTAGATCGACGACGTTGCCCTCCTTCATCGCCCGGAACGCAAACTCCGCCTGGGCCCGCGCTCCCATGACGATCTCCGCGCCGACGCGGTTGCGCAATTCGATATGGCCGGCCAGAAAGTCAGCATGAAAATGCGTGAGAAACACGTACCGAATCGTGTAGCCCCCCGCCGCGGCGTCGCGCAGGTACTGCTCGATATCGCGCTGCGGATCGACCACGGCGGCGGACTTAGTGCGCTCGTCGGCAACCAGATAGGAGGCGTGAGCCAGGCAGCCGAGATAGTACTGTTTGAGGATCATGTGCCTAACTCCGAGCAGAAAGTTCGCTGGACGTCTAACCAAGCGTCGCGCGGTCAACAACTAGCTGCAGCAGGATGCCGCATTGGAGTCCTGTTGACCCCTTGCCGCGTCGCTGGTCGCATGCGGAACCTGGTTCCAAGGCATCCGCGCCAATAGCATTCCCATGCCGCAGGTGTCGGTGATCCCGGCGAACACCAGACCCGCGCCGACGAACGCCGCCAGGCCGATCCAGTAGGGACTGACAAAGGCGCCCAGCAGCGAGCCGACTAGCACCAACGAACCCGCGGCGATGCGCACCTGGCGCTCGAGCGATATGGCCTGCTGACCGCGGACGACGGGCAGCCCCGCGTCGACCCAGGCCTGCGTCCCTCCCTCGACATTGACGACCTGGCGGCCGCCGGCCGACACGAGCTTCTCGCAGGCCTGTTTGCCGCGCCCGCCCGAGCGGCAGATCACGTACAGTGGTTGCGACGCGCCGTTGCGAGCCGCCGCAAGCTGCGCCGCATCGAGACGATCGAGCGGTACATTGCGGGCGAAGTCGACGTGTACTTCGCGAAACTCGACCGGCGTGCGCACGTCGACAAGTTCGATCGCTTCACCCGCCTGCACCTTGTCGTACAACTGTCGTGGCGTGACCGTGTGGATACTCATGGCGACCTCCTGAATTGAGTTGCCTTTCAATACGTCGATATGTCGAAATAGTTCGAGATATTTGGCGAAAAAAGAATTATCGCCTCGCCGTCCCCGCGCCAAATCGTTCCTCGACGCACTTGAGGATGTTCTTCAAGTGCGGTTCGGCGACGCGATAAAACACTTTGCGTCCTTCTTTTTCACTCGTCAGAAAGCCGCACCGCTGCATGAGCCGCAGATGCTCCGAGGCCATGGCACTGGGCAGATCGCACGCTTCGGCCAGCTCGCCGACCGTGAATTCACCCTGCAACAGCATTTGGACCATCCGCAGTCGGTGCGGGTGGGCCAGTATCCGCAGGCACTCAGCCGCTTCGCCCATAGCGGTCAGATCGGTCAGTCGCAGCTTAGTGGCGGTCACGCGTGGTCCTTCCCCTTATTTGTAAATATATCGACAAGTTACGACATGTCAATATAATATTTGCGCTGGAATTTGCCCGCGGAATCCTGCGGATCGCACGACGGGCGGTTGACGACGGATCGCTGCCCGCTGCCTCAGCCCTCGTCGCGGCGGTTTGGCGTCGAAGCGACGCGGGTGCGGCGAATCGCCACTGATAGGTCGCCGAGCCGCGGCCGCGGGTTTCCGCCGACACGCGGTCGACTCGGCGGTGGCTCGCCGAAGCCGGTCCCACGGCACACAGCAGTCCGGCGCGATCGTGAGGCTAGCAAGCGTACCACTGGTGCGTCGCTTGCTAACGCGTGGTGCGTCGCGTGTAGCCCGACACCGTTCGATGTTGGCCGGCCATGCGGCCGCCACGCGGGGTTGGCTGCACGGCCGCCGCGTGTTGAACCATCGGTTCTGGTCGGACGACGCTTCGCCGTTGCACGGGCATCCGGCGCGCAACGCGATAGCCACCGGCCGACCGTGGCATCACAGCGTGCGAATGGCAATTGCAGGGCGCCGGCGACGAGTACTCGACCGGCGCGATGTCGTCGGACGAATAGTCGCCGTACGAACCGCAAGCGCAACCGTCGATGAAGCCGCGGCTGGTGTTGCAGGCATAGCTATTGGTCAAGCCGGGCCAACAATCCGTGGTGGGGCTCGGTCGCCACGAAGCGCACATGGGGCCGCCGCAGGGGTTGCAGTCGCCGCAGCCGCTGCAGCAGGTGTCGTAGGCGCAGGTGCCGCAGCAGTTGCTGAAGCAATGGCAGCCGTACAACCCTGTGCGATTGCCGCAGGGCGGGCACCCGCAGCAATCAAAAGCGCTTGCCGGGCTAAGCGTTGCGAAGCAAGCCGCGCCGGCGATCGTCAGGGCGAGCAATCGCCGAGTGCCGTTGGCCTTCATGGGTGAGTCTCCGATGTGCGACGGGCGTTCGATCGCACAACCGACCTGCGATCGGACAGGCGCCTGCGATCACTTCGCGAAGAGCCTGCGGGAGCGGCACGCTCGCGAGCTTGCTGCCCGTGACTGTTATTCGGACTGCGTGCGACTCGGCGTGATTTGCTAGCGACGCGGGTCGTTCATTGTGCGCAAGCCATTCGGTCGAGCGCCCTTCGGCCAGCCCGCCCAACTTGCCTATGCCCAACGGCACCGGTCATGGAAACTGCTCGATCTGCAACAGGCCGGCCAACTCAGCCGCCGACAGCCAGCGATTCTCCTGCGCGTTGACGTAACTGACGCGTGACTCCAGTAACGTGCGCTGCGATTGCAAGAGCCGCAAGAAATCGAAGTGCCCCAGAGCGTAAGCCTGCTTCGAGATTCGCAGGATCTCGGCGGCTCGCGGCAAGATGTCGCGTTCGTAGTAGGTGACTTGCTGCTGCGCCACTTGAAAGTTCCCCAGCGCCAGCGCCACCCGCGCCGAGAGCTCGTTCTGCACGCGGGCGACCTGCTGCGAGGCGGCGCCGATGTCGGCACGCACCGCGCGAATATTCCCTTGATTGCGATTGAACAGCGGCACAATCATGGTGACGTTGAATAATCCCTGGCTCAAGGGTGGGATGCCAACCTGGTACTGAAAGCCTCCCATCGCCGAAATATTGGGCCATGGTTCGACCACCGCGCGCTGCAACAGGATGCGGTTCTTGGCGACTTCGACTTGTGCGATCTGGGCCAGCGCGTTAACGCTAACAACGCCTTGCCGCAGCGCCACGTACTGAAAGTCAGGGAGCCGCGCGTCGACTTGCGCCACGACGCGCGGCACGTCCATCTCGGGGATGCCCATACTGGCGGCGAGGCGGCGGCGGGCGGCCGCCAACAACGCCTGGGCGTTCACCAGCCCCATCGCCGCGCGGTCGCGTTCGATGCGAAAGAAAAGCACGTCCAGATCGCTGGCTTCGCCGCCGCGCTTCAACCGCTCGGCCGTGACCAGCGACGTGTTGGCGATGTCGACCAGTTCGGTCAGCACTTGCACGCGCTGCTGGCCGACGAGTGTCGAGTAAAAGCTGCCGCGGACGGCGGTCAGCAAGTCGTACCGCACTCGCGTAAAGTTCAGTTCAGCCTGTTGAACTTCACGCATGGCCGCGGCGCGATTCAACTGCAGTTTGCCCATCGTCACGAGTTCTTGTTGGAAGTAGCCCATGTATTGCGAGTAACTGCCGGCCAATTGCGGTGAAGCCATACTAGCCGTCGGATTGGGATAGAGACCCACCTGCAGGGCGCGGCCCCGCGCCGCGGTGATGCGGGCTGCGGCCTCGCGGATGTTCGGGCTGATCGACATCGACATCCGTTCGAGTTCGTCGAGCGTCGCGGTCGGCACTTCGCGCACAGGAACGGGCTCACCGACCACCGGCGGAGCTGGCGCCGCGGGGCGCGGACCAGTTGGCGCTCCAGGCTCGCTGGCGTCGATGTGCTCGGGAGGAGGCAGCGGTACTGGTACCTCGGCAGGCTTTGGCGCCTGGATCTGCAGCCGCGCAACGTTGCTGGCCAGCGCCGGCATGAGATCGCCGCGACGTGTGTTGGTTGTGGGAATGTTGCTGCCGACGGGTAGCCCCGCTGCGATGAATCCAACGGGCGAAACGTTGGCGGGCTGAGTTGCCGCCGGTTGCGGCGATACCAAATGCACAGCGGCCGTCGCTGGTACGGCGCCAATTGAAGGCGGAGCTGCGGGACCAATCGCAGCCGGCGCTTGGGCGAGCGCCACCGGTCCTCCAACCAGCACCGCCAAAGTAAGTTGCCCACCCAACACGTAGCGCCGAATGCGCTGTTTGCTTCGCGATTTGCTCTTAATCGTTCGTCGTATTGCCATCGGGCGTGGACTCAGGGTGCTAGTGCGACGACCGGCATACAAACTACAACCGCCTTAGTCGTCATATCCCGTATCTTCGACACACTCGCCGAGCCACTATCGGCAGCACCGACACAGCCGTTACAAATTACCGCGCCGGCATTGCCCCGCGCGAATTCCAAACGCCGCCCTCGCTTGGGTCATCGATAGAGTCAACCAGCGGGTGGCCGCGGCATTGCTAGCAAACGAACTGCTAGCCAAGCTGCCGGGCAGTCCAGAGTAGGGCCTTGGCCAAGAGTTGGCGGAAGGGCTCGACTGCGAAATCTTGCGGATGACCGAGCGACGTGTAGAAGACGCGTCCGCCCTGGTGCTCGCGCACCCAGGCGATGGGCTCGGCATGTTCAGGAATGGTGCCCGTCAACAGTACGCGGCAGTCGTCGGCCAGACCAGTATTTCGATACAAGCTGCCGGCTGACCGGAACGGCTCGAAGCCCTTGAGCAATGGGTGGGTTTTCCCCTCGCCGGTCAAGCGAATTTCGGTCTCGGGGCCTTCGGGATAGTGCCCCTTGTAGTTGCCGCCGAAGACCTCGCGGTCCAGCGCCAGCCAGTTCTGAAAGGCATGGCTGGCCGTGCGCACACCGACAATCGGACGGCCCGCGTTGCAGTATCGCTTGACGCGATCCAATTGATCGCCATCGATGGCCAGCCGCCGCGTAAACAACAGCATCACGTCGCAAGTGTCGAGATTCTGCAGGCCGGGGAGATCGTCGTCGGCGCGGCGAAACGCCCGTGTGCAACGGATCCCGAAACGATCGGCAAGCCAAGGTTCGAGCGCAACCAGGGATTCGTCCGACTTGTATTCGAGCGAGCCGGAGACAAGGCAGACGGAAAGAGACTTCTTGCCGTCCGCTTCAGGTTCGGCGGCGCTCGCTCGGCAACCCGATTGCAGCGCTGCGTTGCCTGCCGATGCCATGGCGCCCGCCATGGCCAAGCTGGCTGTTGTATCGCGGAGAAACCGCCGCCGATCGAGTTTCATGATGACGCCGCCGGTCGCGCGGCAGCCACCGGGTTCTTCTTGGCCGGGTCTTCCAATTTGCGGCGGAACTTGCGGATGTTGTCGCGGGCGGCAATCGGCAGTTTCGAGCTCAGCAGATTCGTCTTGTTGAACCAACCGTTTGGCTCGCGGAAGATGGTGTGAATCTCGATGAACATCGCTCCCTTGGGTTCGCGCAGTGTTGTCGCCTTGGTGTAGGTGCCGCTGCCGAAGTACGGTTGCTTCTTGCCGTATTTCGCGCGTCCCAGCTCGTCACGTTCGATCGATTGCCAGAAATTCGGATACTCGGGATCTTCCGCAAAGCGAGGATCGAGCCGCGAGGCGACAATCAGACTTTCGCTGTTGCGCGTGCGAAGCGAATGCGACGTACCGGTCGATAGCACGCGGTCGAAGATCTCGGCGCTACCGTGCGAATAGCCTTCTCGCTCCGCGTCTCCAGTCAGCAGCTTGATACCGCGGGCCGCCAGTTCCTCGACCGTCAGGCTCTTCGCTTGCTGTTCGCCCTCGGGCTCAGGCTCACCCTTCTTTTTTCGTTCTGTGGCGCGTTCCTGGCGCTCTTCCTCGGCCTTCTCTTTGAGAAACTCCTCGTCGCTGATGTGATCCAAATCGCTGTAGACGACGAAATACAAATCGACTTGCTGGATGCGGGCGTCGGCCGTTTCTCCTTGGGTCTTCATGTTCAGGACGAACGGCGCCTCGATCGATTTTTGCAGCATCCGTGGCACCGGTTGAGCGGCGGCGCGTCCGGGGATCTTCTCCAAGGCGGCGCGTTGCGCCGAGGCGTCGAGCCCGTCCGGCATTACCGGCTTCGGGAGCAAGGCCGCCTTGCTGGCGCCGACGTCGACGCCTTTCATCAACTCATCATAGAGAGGATTTGGTTCCTCGGCTGATACGCGGACACCCCAGATTGCAAAGATCAATACGACGATCGGGGCGCGGCCAATTTGGCTCAGATGCATCCGCCTAACTCCAGCTCCGGGTCCATCGATTCAGGCAAACGGTCGACAGCCAGAAAGAGTGTGCCGCTGACAGTGTAGAGGTCTCATCGAGCGCCCGACAACCCTCGGCGTTCCGCTGGGCCACGGCCTCTAAGGAACTGCTTCGAACGGCTACTTGGCTGCAAGGTGTTGTCGCAAAATGGCATCGGCGGCTGACCGATTCTCGGATTCTTCCTAGTCGTCGCATGTTTACCAATTATTGCATTCGACCTAAAATCCTTCGTCGCCAGTCCACCTGTAGCGGTTGCGCCGCAAGGTCGCGGCGCACTAAGAACGGGGAGACAAACCGAGTTTTGACCCGTTGAGAGGCTTCAAACCTATTACCGGATTCAAGTTATGCCATGTGTAATTCGCGAGACAGGCAGTTTTCGGCATCGCTTTTGCCATAGTTTTGCATTGCCACAATGCAAATTACGGCGTCCTTGACACTTGCTTCAAATGGGGTATCTGAACAAATAGAAGCGTTTTCCGCGTTGCCTTTATTCAACACCCGCCTGCCCGTTGCAACGCTCGAGCATCCCGCGCTAATCCCATGTGAAGGTTGACTGCGCCGAGGCCCCCCAAGGCCAACCGCAACCAGAAGTTGGGAGTTTTCCTGCCACCTTCGTCAGGGTGTGCCCTGATTACGCGTACTTAGGTTGGTCTGAGCTAGCGCGCGGAACACGGATGCTGAGGATGCAGACCACGAATGGCCACTGATTCGCTACCACGACGAACAGCCCGCTGGCGGCCGCGATATTCGAGCCTGGTTGACTTGCTTCGCCAGCAGGCGGCGCGCGCGCCTGAGCACACGGTTTTCACGTTTCTTGCCGATGGCGAGACCGATGCCAGGCCGATCACGTTCGGCGAATTGGATCGGCGCGCCCGCGCCATCGCCGTGCGCCTGGTAGAACGCGGTTTGGCCGGCGAGCGCGCCCTATTAATGTGCGAGCCGGGGCTCGATTTCATCGCCGCCTTTTTCGGTTGTCTGTATGCGCGCACCGTGGCCGTGCCGGCATACCCCATCGACCCCCTCTTGGTGCATCATCATTTGCCGCGGCTCATGTCGGTGGTGGCGAATTCACAGGCCCGCTGCGCCCTCTCGACAAACGATGTGCTGGGGTGGTCCGAATCCGCTTTGTCCAAGATTCCTCACTTGGAAACGTTGATCGCGGTCGACGAGTCTCCGATCGCGCAGCAGGCATCGCAGTGGAGCGACCCTGGCGCTGAGATCGATGACCTGGCCTTCCTGCAATACACCTCGGGCTCGACCGGTGCACCCAAGGGGGTGATGCTCTCGCACGGCAACTTGTTGCATCAGATCGAGCAGTTGCACCGCCTCGACGAACCGGAAGCGCGTGGCGTGCTGTGGGCTCCCCCGTATCACGACATGGGGCTGATCGGCGGCATCCTCTGGCCGATCTTCAGCGGCGGCCACATGGTGCTCATGTCGCCCGTGTCGTTCGCCACGCGCCCGCTCCGCTGGTTGCAAGCGATCTCGCGAAATCGTGCGCAAATCAGCGCCGCGCCGAACTTCGCCTACGAGCTCTGCGTGCGAAAGATCTCGCCTGATGAGCGCGACACGCTCGACCTTTCGAGTTGGCGCGTCGCCATGAACGGCGCCGAGCCCGTGCGTCCCGGCACCCTGGAGCGCTTCGCCGAGTTCTTCGCTCTGTGTGGTTTCTCGCGACAGGCCTTTTATCCCTGTTATGGCCTGGCGGAAGGCTCGTTGATGGCAGCGGGCGGGCGACGCGGCACTGGCGCCGTAGTCCGTACATTCTTCGCGGAGGCCCTCGAGAGCAATCTCGCGCTGCCTTGCGATGCTCATGCGAGCGATGCCCGTGCGCTCGTCGGATGTGGACAGGCAATTGCCGACCAGCAGATCGCCATCGTCGATCCGCAGACGACTTTGCCATGCGCCGACGGCTACGTGGGTGAAATCTGGATCAGCGGCCCCAGTGTCGCGCAGGGATATTGGCATCGCCCCGACGAAACTGCCTACACATTCGAGGCCTGCCTGGCCGACTCCGGGCGCGGCCCCTTCATGCGCACGGGCGACACCGGTTTCGTTCATGAAGGCGAGCTGTTTGTCACGGGTCGCCTCAAGGACTTGATTATCGTTCAGGGCCGCAATCACTACCCACACGACATCGAAGCAACGGTCGAAAGCGTGCATCCCGCCCTGAAGCGTGATGGCGGGGCGGCTTTCTCGATTGAGGTCGACGGCGCCGAACAGCTCGTCGTCGTGCACGAAGTGCTGCGCCCCAAGAAGGTCGACTTGCAGTCGCTGTTGCATCGCGTGCGCGCCGCCGTGGCGGATGCTCATGGCGTCATGGCACACACTGTGGTCCTCGTGCAAACGGCTGCCATTCCCAAAACTTCAAGCGGCAAGACACAGCGACAGGCGTGCCGTGAGCGGTACCTGCGCGGCGAGCTTGCCGTGCTCGCTGCCTGGCAAGCTCAAAGCGACGCTGTGTCCGATGAGGCGCTGACCGCAGCCGACCAATCCCCGCGTAACGGCCTGGAAGTTCTGCTGTCGGAGTTGTTCGGGGAAGTGTTGGGTTTGTCGCGGGTGGGGATTCACGAGAGCTTTTTCCGGCTGGGTGGCCACTCGCTGTTGGCCACCCAGTTGGTGTCGCGGATTCGCAGTGCGCTGGCGGTGGAACTGCCGCTGCGGGCGTTGTTCGAGGCGCCGACGGTGGCGGAACTGGCCGTGCGCGTGGCGGCGCTGCAAGGGACGGGAAGCAGTCCCGCACTGCCGTTGGTGCGGCGTGGCGCGGACGAAGAACCAGTGGCCTCGTTCGCGCAGCAGCGGCTGTGGTTCTTGGATCAGTTGGAGCCGGGCAACCCGTTCTACAATCTGCCGGCGGCGGCGCGGCTGACGGGGCCGCTGAACGTAACGGCGCTGGGCCAAGCGCTCGACGCTTTGGTCGCGCGTCACGAGGCGCTGCGCACCGTGTTCGCCAATCACCAGGGGCGTCCGTTACCGGTGGTGTCGGAGGCGGCTTGCTGGCCGCTAGCGCAAGTCGATCTGCGATCAACGCCCGATCAACCGGCCGCGCTGGACGCGGCGCTGGTGGCCGCGGCGCGGGAACCGTTTGATCTGGCGCGCGGCCCGCTGGTGCGGGGGGTGCTGTACCAGTTGGCGACCGAAGAGCATGTGCTGCTGTTGGTGCTGCACCACGTGGTAGCCGACGGCTGGTCGATGGGCGTGCTGGTCCGCGAGCTGGGATTGGTCTATACGGCGGCGGCGGAGCAAACGGGCGCCGGGTTGCCGCCGTTGGCGGTGCACTACAGCGACTTCGCGGCCTGGCAGCGGCAATGGCTGGCCGGCGCCGTGTATGAGGAACAGCTTGCCTACTGGCAATCGCGGTTGGGCGATGGTCCGGCGGTGCTGGAGTTGCCGGCTGATCGGCCGCGTCCGGCGGCGCCGCGGTTCTGCGGAGCGACGCAGGCGATTGCCTTGTCGGCGGAGCTGAGTGGGCGGTTGCAAGCGGTGAGCCGGCAGGAAGGGGTGACGCTGTTCATGACCCTGCTGGCGGCGTTCCAGGCCTGGCTGTCGCGGGTCACCGGCGAGACCGACATCGCGGTGGGTTCGCCGATCGCCAATCGCACGCAGAGCGAGCTGGAAGGGCTGATCGGGTTCTTCGTGAACACGCTGGTGATGCGGACCGACGTGAGCGGCGACCCGTCGTTCCGCGAGCTGTTGTCGCGGGTGCGCGAGACAACGCTGGGCGCGTACGCGCATCAGGACCTGCCGTTCGAGAAGCTGGTGGAAGTGCTGGCGCCGCAGCGGTCGCGGAGCCATGCACCGCTGTTCCAGGTGGCGTTGGTGCTGCAGAACGCGCCGTTGGATTGGCCGGCGGGTGGCCCGTTGACGGTCGCGCCCCAGCCGCTGGACATGGGGACGAGCAAGTACGACCTGACGTGGTTCGTGTGGGAAGCCGAAGGGCGGCTGGTCGGCCAGGTGGAATACAGCACGGAGCTGTTCGAGGGGGGGACGATCGAACGGTTCTGGGAGTCGTTGGTCAACTTGCTGGAGGGTGTGGTCGACGACCCGAGCCAGACGGTGAGCCGGTTGCCGCTGACCAGCGCGGCGGAGCGTGCGCGATTGCTGGAACAAGCCAGCGGCCCCAGCGACGACGTGTTGCCGGCCGAAGGGGTGCACGAGCTGATCGCGGCGCGAGCCGCGGTGTACCCCGAGCGAATCGCCGTGGAAGGGGCCGACGGCACGGCCTTGACGTACGAGCAATTGGAGCGGCAAGCCAATCAATTGGCGTGGCACTTGCAATCGCTGGGCGTGGGCCCCGAGACGCTGGTGGGAGTGGCGCTGGAGCGTTCGCCGCGCTTGGTGGTGACGTTGCTGGCGATCTGGAAGGCGGGCGGGGCGTATGTGCCGCTGGATCCGGCGTATCCCCGTTCGCGGCTGGAGCTGCTGGTGGCCGACAGCGGCCTGCAGGTGCTGGTGAGCCAGTCGTCGCTGCTAGGGCAGTTGCCAGAACTAGCCAATGGGCAAGTAGTCTGCCTCGACCAGCTTGGCGCCCGGCTTGCGGCCCAACCGTCGACCGCGCCAGCTCAGACGACGCACCCCGAACAACTGGCCTACGTGATCTACACCTCCGGCTCCACTGGCACCCCCAAGGGGGTGCAGATCGAGCACCGACAGCTTGTCAACTTTCTGGAGTCATTTTCGCGCCAGCCTGGACTCACCGCGTGCGACGCGTTGCTGGCCGTGACGACAATTTCGTTTGATATCGCTGGGCTGGAGTTGTTCCTGCCGCTTTACGTCGGTGCCCGCGTAGTGGTTGCCTCGCGCGAGGCGGCTGCCGATGGCGAACAACTGGCTTCGCTGATTGAGGGTCACCAGATCAGTGTGATGCAGGCAACGCCGGTCACCTGGCGGCTGCTCCTGGCGACTGATTGGAGTCCGAGCAGCTCGTTTAAGGCACTCTGCGGTGGCGAGGCGCTTGATCCCGATTTGGCCGCGCGACTGC
The DNA here is from genome assembly GCA_019745975.1 of Pirellulales bacterium. Lineage (GTDB taxonomy): Bacteria > Planctomycetota > Planctomycetia > Pirellulales > JAEUIK01 > JAIESQ01. The sequence goes on along the minus strand of JAIESQ010000074.1, from coordinate 8,298 downwards.
TAGCGCTCGACTTGGAGCTCTGGAACGTATATGGGCCGACCGAGACCACGATCTGGTCGACGATCCACCGGCTGACGTCGGCCGAGCTGCCAATCCCGATCGGCCGACCGATCGCCAACACGCAATGCCACGTCCTCGACGCGCGAGGCAATCTGGTACCGTCCGGCGTGGTCGGAGAACTTTACATCGGCGGCACTGGGGTGGCGCGCGGCTACTTTAACCGGCCGGAACTGAACGCCGAGCGATTCGTCCGCGATCCGTTTAGCGAGGTTCCCCAGGCGCGCATGTATCGCACGGGCGACCAGGTGCGCTGGCGCGCCGACGACACGCTGGAATTCGTGGGCCGTGCCGACCAGCAGATCAAGCTGCGCGGCTATCGCATTGAACTAGGTGAGATCGAAGCCGCGCTGGGTCGTCATTTCCAGGTGCGCGAATGCGCCGTGATCGTTGGCCAGGACGCGACCGGCGACAAACGACTAGTCGCCTACTTCGTTCCGACTTCGGAAGAGGCGCCCACAAGTCGCGCGCTGGCGGCTTATCTCTGCGAGCATTTGCCTGAATACATGGTGCCGGCAGTGTTCGTACGGCTCGAAGCCATGCCGCGCACCCCCAATGGAAAAATCGACCGCCGCGCGTTGCCCGAGGCGACGACCGACCGCGACGACGACTTGGTGATCACCGACGCCCCGCGTAACGGCCTGGAAGTTCTGCTGTCGGAGTTGTTCGGGGAAGTGTTGGGTTTGTCGCGGGTGGGGATTCACGAGAGCTTTTTCCGGCTGGGTGGCCACTCGCTGTTGGCCACCCAGTTGGTGTCGCGGATTCGCAGTGCGCTGGCGGTGGAACTGCCGCTGCGGGCGTTGTTCGAGGCGCCGACGGTGGCGGAACTGGCCGTGCGCGTGGCGGCGCTGCAAGGGACGGGAAGCAGTCCCGCACTGCCGTTGGTGCGGCGTGGCGCGGACGAAGAACCAGTGGCCTCGTTCGCGCAGCAGCGGCTGTGGTTCTTGGATCAGTTGGAGCCGGGCAACCCGTTCTACAATCTGCCGGCGGCGGCGCGGCTGACGGGGCCGCTGAACGTAACGGCGCTGGGCCAAGCGCTCGACGCTTTGGTCGCGCGTCACGAGGCGCTGCGCACCGTGTTCGCCAATCACCAGGGGCGTCCGTTACCGGTGGTGTCGGAGGCGGCTTGCTGGCCGCTAGCGCAAGTCGATCTGCGATCAACGCCCGATCAACCGGCCGCGCTGGACGCGGCGCTGGTGGCCGCGGCGCGGGAACCGTTTGATCTGGCGCGCGGCCCGCTGGTGCGGGGGGTGCTGTACCAGTTGGCGACCGAAGAGCATGTGCTGCTGTTGGTGCTGCACCACGTGGTAGCCGACGGCTGGTCGATGGGCGTGCTGGTCCGCGAGCTGGGATTGGTCTATACGGCGGCGGCGGAGCAAACGGGCGCCGGGTTGCCGCCGTTGGCGGTGCACTACAGCGACTTCGCGGCCTGGCAGCGGCAATGGCTGGCCGGCGCCGTGTATGAGGAACAGCTTGCCTACTGGCAATCGCGGTTGGGCGATGGTCCGGCGGTGCTGGAGTTGCCGGCTGATCGGCCGCGTCCGGCGGCGCCGCGGTTCTGCGGAGCGACGCAGGCGATTGCCTTGTCGGCGGAGCTGAGTGGGCGGTTGCAAGCGGTGAGCCGGCAGGAAGGGGTGACGCTGTTCATGACCCTGCTGGCGGCGTTCCAGGCCTGGCTGTCGCGGGTCACCGGCGAGACCGACATCGCGGTGGGTTCGCCGATCGCCAATCGCACGCAGAGCGAGCTGGAAGGGCTGATCGGGTTCTTCGTGAACACGCTGGTGATGCGGACCGACGTGAGCGGCGACCCGTCGTTCCGCGAGCTGTTGTCGCGGGTGCGCGAGACAACGCTGGGCGCGTACGCGCATCAGGACCTGCCGTTCGAGAAGCTGGTGGAAGTGCTGGCGCCGCAGCGGTCGCGGAGCCATGCACCGCTGTTCCAGGTGGCGTTGGTGCTGCAGAACGCGCCGTTGGATTGGCCGGCGGGTGGCCCGTTGACGGTCGCGCCCCAGCCGCTGGACATGGGGACGAGCAAGTACGACCTGACGTGGTTCGTGTGGGAAGCCGAAGGGCGGCTGGTCGGCCAGGTGGAATACAGCACGGAGCTGTTCGAGGGGGGGACGATCGAACGGTTCTGGGAGTCGTTGGTCAACTTGCTGGAGGGTGTGGTCGACGACCCGAGCCAGACGGTGAGCCGGTTGCCGCTGACCAGCGCGGCGGAGCGTGCGCGATTGCTGGAACAAGCCAGCGGCCCCAGCGACGACGTGTTGCCGGCCGAAGGGGTGCACGAGCTGATCGCGGCGCGAGCCGCGGTGTACCCCGAGCGAATCGCCGTGGAAGGGGCCGACGGCACGGCCTTGACGTACGAGCAATTGGAGCGGCAAGCCAATCAATTGGCGTGGCACTTGCAATCGCTGGGCGTGGGCCCCGAGACGCTGGTGGGAGTGGCGCTGGAGCGTTCGCCGCGCTTGGTGGTGACGTTGCTGGCGATCTGGAAGGCGGGCGGGGCGTATGTGCCGCTGGATCCGGCGTATCCCCGTTCGCGGCTGGAGCTGCTGGTGGCCGACAGCGGCCTGCAGGTGCTGGTGAGCCAGTCGTCGCTGCTAGGGCAGTTGCCAGAACTAGCCAATGGGCAAGTAGTCTGCCTCGACCAGCTTGGCGCCCGGCTTGCGGCCCAACCGTCGACCGCGCCAGCTCAGACGACGCACCCCGAACAACTGGCCTACGTGATCTACACCTCCGGCTCCACTGGCACCCCCAAGGGGGTGCTGCTCGGACATCGTGGATTGTCAGTGCGGCTGCGGACCTTGGCTCGCGTATTCGAGATCGAACCGGCGAGCCGGATGCTGCAATTCGCGTCGATGTGCTTTGATGCCTCGATTTGCGAGTTGCTGACACCGCTGGTGGCGGGTGCGGCTACCGTGATTGCGTCAGGCGAAAGCCATTTGCCCGGTGAATCGCTGGCGGCTTTCCTGCGTGATCGAAGCATCACGACCGCCACACTGCCGCCGGCAGTGCTAGCGATGACGCCGAGCAACGATCTGCCCCACCTGCACACGCTCATTTCCGTCGCGGAAGCATGCACGAGCGAGATCGTCGATCGCTGGGCTCCTGGCCGGCGATTTCTTAATGGCTACGGTCCGACCGAATGCACGATCGGCGCGACGTGGGCCGAGTGCCATGCCGGATCGGGTCGGCCAGCGATTGGGCGCCCGTTTGATGGTGTCGAAGTCTACTTGCTCGATTCACGGCTCGAACCGGTTCCAGTCGGCGTCGCGGGCGAGTTGTATTTGGGTGGAACCGGCCTGGCGCGCGGTTATTTGAACCGGCCGGACCTCACCACCCAGCGCTTCATTGCCAGTCCTTTCAGCAAGCGACCAAACAAGCGGCTCTATCGCACCGGCGACCTCGCTCGCTGGCGTGGCGACGGTCAGCTTGAATTCGTGGGGCGTGCCGACGAGCAAGTGAAACTGCGCGGCTACCGCATCGAGCTGGGCGAGATTGAAGCCCAACTACGGGCATGCGCTGGTGTCGGCGAGGCGGTGTCTATCGTGCGGGAGGACACGCCGGGCGACCAGCGCCTGATGGCATTTATCGTCGCCGATTCGGCGGAGCTGGAGGCAAAGCGCGTCGCTGAAGGCGAGGTCGAGGGCGAACAAGTTCAACATTGGCAGACACTGTTCGACGAATCGTACAAACGGATTCTGCCGAGCGCCGATCCAACACGGAACTTTGAAGGTTGGAACTCGGCCATCACCGGTCGCCCGCTGCCGCACGACGACATGCGCAAATGGCTCGATGCCACGGTTTCGGCCATCCGGCGGGCGCGGCCGCGGCGTGTGTTGGAGATTGGCTGCGGCACCGGGCTGGTGCTGTTCCAGTTGGCGCCGCATTGCGAGGAGTACGTCGGCACCGACTTCAGCGAGCCGTCTCTCGACTACGTGCGCCGCCTGGTGGCGCAGCCACAACGAAAGCTCGACCACGTACGGCTCGAACGGCGCGCGGCCGATGAATTGGCGGGTCTCCCGATCGGGCACTTCGACACGGTGATCCTGAACTCCGTCGTCCAGTACTTCCCTAGCGCCGAATATCTGCTGCGCGTGATCGAGGGAGCGGCGCGGCTCGTTCGACCAGGTGGCGTGATCTTTCTGGGAGACGTGCGCAGCCTGCCGCTGCTCGAAGCGTTACATGTCGCCATCGAACTGGAACAGGCCGATGGCGATATCAGTCGCGATGAACTCCTGCGTCGCGTGCGACACCGTCGAGAACACGAGCAAGAATTGGCTGTCGAACCGCGGCTGTTCCACGAAGTGCCAGGCGCAGTGCCGCAAATCAGCCGTGTCGAGATCAGGCTCAAGCGTGGCGACTATCAGAACGAGCTGAACAAGTTCCGCTATGATGTGATGCTGCACGTCGGATTGCCAGAGCCGGTCGTCGAGCCGCAATGGCTCGATTGGCAGCATGGCCAGTGGACCGTCGCTGCGTTCCGCGACGTGCTCGCAAGCACGCAGCCGGCGGCACTTGGGTTGCGCGGCGTTGCTAATGCCCGCGTCTGGCGCGAGGCCGCGGCGGCCACCGTGCTCGCCACGCAGCCGGAAGGGAGCGTTGCGCAACTGCGGTCGCCAGGCAACTCGCAACCGCCTGCCATCGATCCAGAGCGATTCTGGGAACTCGAGCGCGAGTTACCGTACGACATCCAGATCACCTGGGGTCAGACGAGTGGGCACTACGATGTCATCTGTCGGCGTCATTGGACGGCTGGCGCTAGGGTCGCGAACGGTTTGCAAGCCAAGAGTGCCACGGCCAACGTTGCCGTCGCTGCTCATAACCTAGGAACGCAGCGGCACGTCGCTAAATCAACCAACGGACACGCTACCGAAGGCCTGCGCGCGAACGCACACTCGAATGGCAACGGCCACCATCACGGAAATAGCGTGAATGGCAACGGCAACGCCAACTCGAGCGCTGGAAAGTCCAACGGCGTCGCCAGCGGCAACGGCCACTCGCAGCGTGGGCCGTCGATGCCAACCGCAGACGTTCTTACGGCCGTAACCCGGCAAGATCGCTTGAGCGGCCACCACGTGAGCGGACGACGTACAGCATCGACTCTGATCGAAACGCCCTTGCCCACCTGCTCGCCGTCGCCCGCCAAGTCGGCGGCTCCGCGCCGCCCTTGGAGTCAGTACACGAACCACCCGCTGTTGGCGATCGCCATGCGGCGTTTGGTTCCGAGCATTCGGGCTCGACTCGAGCAGCGATTGCCGGCGTACATGGTGCCTTCGAGCATCCACGTGCTCGAAGCGCTGCCGTTGACGCGGAACGGCAAACTGGACCGCCGTGCGCTGGCGACGACGGAGCTTTCGCGGCCGATCGGCGGCAGCGGCTACCTCGCCGCGCGCGACGAGATCGAGGCCCAGCTCGTCCAAATCTGGGAAGAGCTTCTGCAGATCCGCGGCATTGGCATCGCCGACGACTTCTTCGAGCTGGGGGGGCATTCGTTATTGGCCGTACGACTGATGGCCCAGATCGAAGCGAAGTTCGGCCGCAAACTGCCCTTGGCTGTGTTGTTCCAGGAACCAACGATCGAGCACCTGGCGGAACGGTTGCGGAGCGAGCCGGGCGCCGCGGCAGTTTCGTCGCTCGTCGAAATGCAGCCGCGCGGCACGCTGCCACCTTTGTATTGCGTGCATCCGGCTGGCGGCACGGTTTTCTGCTATCGCGAGCTCGCGAAGCATCTCGGACCGAACCAGCCTTTCTTCGGCTTGCAGGCACAGGGGCTCGCCGGCGAGGCGGCGCCGCATTCGCGCGTCGAGGAAATGGCGGCCCATTACATCGCGGCCATGCGCAATGTGCAGCCCGTCGGGCCATATCGATTGGCAGGCTGGTCCTTGGGTGGCAATTTGGCGTTCGAGATGGCGCGGCAATTGCGCGAGCAAGGCGAAGAGGTCGCGCTCCTAGCGCTGTTCGACGCAGGCGCCCTGCCACCTGACGAAAAGGCCGCGATCGACGACTTCCTGCCGATCATCATGGGCATGTTCCCCGCCGAGGAGAACTTGCCATTGGAAACGCTTCGACAACTCCCTCCGCGCGAGCAGCTCGACTACTTCCTCAAGCGGGCGGCCGAGGCGCGGCTGGTCGAGGATGTGCCAGGCAGCGCCCAGGCACAGCACGTTTTCGATGTGTTCCAGGCGAACTTGAAGGCGATGCTCGACTACCGGCCCGTACCAACCGATGTCGCAGTGACCCTGTTCCGCGCAGCCGAACAAACCAGCAAGTTGGCCGATGATCTCCGGCTCGGCTGGGGCGACTACGCGGCCCGCGGCGTCGAAGTGCACACGGTGCCAGGCGACCACGTGCACATGGTGCGCGAGCCGCACGTCGGCGATCTGGCCGAACAACTCCGCACCTGTCTGAATCGAGCTTTGGGCTAAGCGGGGCGGCGCTTCGCAATCAAGCAAAGCTCGTGCTACGCAGCCAGCGTCGTGCCGGAACTAGGTGCCTGACGAAGTCGTTGACGAGTCTTCGCCGACTTCCCCCTCGGGCAAGCGCGGCTCCGGCGTCGATTCCTGGAAGCGGCGCTGAATCGTGTCGACATAGTCGGCCGGCATCGTGTCCTGCTTCGTGTCGGTGACGAACACGGGCGGGGCAGGCGTGTCATACGCGATCGAGGCCGAGTACTCCTGCGTGCTGGCGACACGCTCCGCGGTGCGTTCTGGCGTGTCGGCCCGTTCGATGTAGATCTTGCGATGCGGTGCCGGCGAGATTTGCATGATGTCGGCCACCTTCAATTGGCCGGCATGCGTTAAATCGCCTGTTTCGGGATCAAAGTGCTGCGGCCCAAGCGTGTTGTGGGCCCGCCAGCCGTTAGCGATTTGCATCACGAAGGGCGCGCGGGTGGAAGTGCGGTCGGGTTCGATCCACGGCTCGGGCCAGAGCTTGATCCTGAGGTATTCGCTCTTGATCGCGCAGCAGACGCGGTCGAGCCACTCGAATCCTGGAGCACTGGGGACCCAGGCAAGAGAAACGAGCAAAGCCAGCAACGTCCAGCTCGTGCGCCGCATCGGTTCGCATCCTTGTCGCGCGAAGAGTCAGCCCGCTCCGTGAACGTCAGGCGCGTCCAAGAGGGGATCGGCCTTGGGGCTACGGTCATGTATCGACGCCGCACCTGCCTGGATTCCGCCCGGCGGTTGCAGTCCGCTGCAAGCGCTATAGCCGCCACAAGTGGCACGATCGGGCTGGTAAGCGCCGCGCGTCGAATTGATCTACCGCCTGGCTGTGGGGCGAGGTGGTTGGCGCCGTTGATTCGGTACCGCGATGGCTATAGCGCGCCGTCAGTGCGAGCTGCTAGCAAATCGGCTGGTTGATTGCACGACCCTGGCGGTCTAGGCAGTTTCTGCCTGGAAATGCACTTCGCCACGCTAGTCTCGGACGCCCGAATACTCGGAAAAACCCGCAAGTTCGGCATAGCTTGACACGATAAATGGTGCTGTTGGCCGAACCGCCGGCGCGAGGGCGCGCGCCCTCTGCCTGGCAGCGGCTATTCGAGGTCGCCACGGAAGGACGTCCCATGCTTAGCGCCCGCTCGCTCGCCAGCTTCGCACTCTTGTTGGCGGTGCTGTGTTCCGCGACCGGCTGTCACGTGGTTCAGGGTCTCAACATCGGTCTGTTGATGTACCCGGTTCCGGTCTCGCCGTTCTACCAGAAGCGCCTCGAAGACAAGGCTTGGGAGAAGGAACGCTATGACCGCGTACCGGTCCTGGGTCCAATCACGTCGGGTGGCCCTCCCGTGGCCCTCGATCCTCCGTCGCCCGACGAAGTAATGCGGGCGTTGGAGCGTGCCCGCTCGGTACAGGGCGGAATTCCGATGTTCCATGAGATTCGCCGCGACAACATTCGCATCGTCATGGAGCCCATCGCCGACTACGTCGACGACGTGCGGTTCTTGCCTTTGGTCGGCCCGGTTCAACAGCATCACGCGCACTACAAGTGCACGATCTACTTCACCGAAACGCAAACGATGGGCTGGCCGATCCCACACACCGTGGTCGACGAAGACGCCGCGGAAGTTGTCTACATCGACCACAACCACTTGCACATGGTCGGAGCAGTCGACGATACGGAGACCAGTCCCTACTAACGCTGGCCAACTTGTCGCCAGCAAGTTCAGTCGAGTAGGAGAGGGGCAGCACGTTGCTGCCGCCTCTCCCCTCCTCAAACCGGACGTGCGGAGCTACCGCATCC
>JAIESQ010000011.1 GCA_019745975.1 Pirellulales bacterium | reverse complement strand
GTCGACATCGACACCGACTCGAATAACGACGGACCAATTAACGAGGCCGACGACCCCATCGAAGAGAATTCGCCCGGGCGGTACGTCCGCAACAACGATGACGATGATAACCAGAATGAGCAGATTGATCGCGATGAGGCGAGCGTAATCACCGGAGAAAACGACCTCGCGCTGGTGACGCTGAGCGCCAGTCAGATGAACTACACCGCCGCCGAGTTGGCCGCGTCCACCGTCACCCTCGAAATCACTGCTGGCACGCAGTTCATCAAGCTCTGGGGCGACGCGCAAAAATCGCAAACGATCGCGAGCGGCACGAGTTGGTCGTACAACACCTTCCCGCAGCAGGTCTACGTCGAAGGGATCGCCAACGGCCCGGCGACGATCGACTTCTACTTCAAGGACCCGCAGGGAGTGGAGCGCAGCCGCGACAAAGTTCGCGTCACCGTGATCCAGGTCGATCTCGATATCGACAGCGACAACAACAATGGCACGAGCGATCCCGCGCGCACCGCCGACGAAGACAAGATCGAAGACAGCGCGGGCAGCCTGACCCGCCTGGGCAAGGTGCTTCACGGCAACACCGCAAATATCGATGGCGATGCTGTTCCGAACTTTGCCGACGGTTTCGACATGTATGGTAATGACGGCCCGAACGCGAGCGCCGCGTTCACGCCTGTCATTCTTGAACTGTCGCCTGATATCAACCTCGCGACGGCGCGCGTGACATTCGACTATTCGGCCTCCGATCCCGCCCAGTTGATTCGCCAGGGTAACGCGACGGATGGCTATTACTACGCGCCGGTACCCGGGATTCTTCGGCTATGGACGAAAGACAGCACCGCAAGCCGGCTCAAAGCAAGCATCGCGTCAGGCGGCGACTTCATTGCCGCCAACACCTCCTATGCGGTGTCGTCGTTGCCAGAGTCCGCGCGCATTGGGGAACGCAGTTGGCGATTCTTCGTGGAGGCCATTTCACCGAGCCAGGCCATTGCTGACCAGCGCATTAGCGTCACTGTAAATCCAACCGGTGCCGCGGCAACGTCGTCCACCGTTGGTGATGCCGCCCGGGCCACGGTGATTGACTGGCGCCCCGTGGTCGTCGACGAATCAGGAAACGTACAGCCGACCGGGCCGGTTGACACCGTGGCGATGTCGTACAGCGCGCCGATCGTGCGGCTCACGAGTTACACGATCAGTAATTTGCAGGCCAACGCCGACGGCTCGGCGATTTTTGGCGACGTGCAAGTTGCGGGCACCGTTGATTCCGACACGGCCGATTTCACGCCCGGCAGTCTCGGGGAAATCAACACCGTATACGTCTATCTCAATGGGGCTCAGGAACCGCTGGGCACGATCGCGACGGCAATCACCAAGGCCAACGGCACGACCTCGCTGCTCAAGCCGTTCGATTTCTCGGCCACGTTCTCGCACACGTTTACGGGCGTGGAGCTCAGCCCCGGCTTCAATCAAGTTGAAGTCCGCGCCACCGACAAAGTGTTCCAGATGACCGGGTCGACCGAATGGGCGGCCGAAGTCATCGCCACGGAGCCGGCCCCGACCACGGTCGTCGTCGGCCTCACGCTCACGGCCGTGCCCTCTCCCTCGATCGTCGATCAGGTGCAAGTCACAATTACGAAGGACGGTCAGACGTACAACGAGACCCTGACGGAGACCGGTCCCGACACGCTCATTTTCTTGAACGCGACCGGCACGACCGAGTTACACTTATCGCCCGGTCAGACCTTCAATCCAGGTGCCGCCGATGCGATCCTGGTCTACGTTCGCCACGACGCCTCAACGCTCGTCGGGATAGTGCTCACGCTCAACGAATCGGGCGCGGCGTCGTTGAGCTTCACGGGCGCCGATACCTTCGAGATCGATCCAGCCAACGATTTCGACTATCGCGCGTACTCGCTGTCCGCCGGCGTCGGGGCGCTCGTCACTCAAACCGACGCGGGGGAAGCGCACCCGTTCTTGCTGCAAGTCCTGGGCCCCGCGCCGTTGCTTACCGGCATCGACTACCTGACGACCGCCGACGGACCGCGAAAGATTGTGGAAGCGGCCGGGAAGTACTTCGTGGCCATGAAGGACCAAGGGCAGCCGCTGCGGCCGACCGTGCTTGAGAATCGAATCAGCAATATTCTCAAAGATGGTTTGATTCGCCCCGACGAGGTCAACGACTACCTGCTCGGCGTGGTCAAGGGCTTCTTCGTCGATGGACTGTGGGGTTCGGTCGAGGGGGCTTGGGGCATTCTCAAGTTCGTCGGCAACGCGGTACTGAAATACAACGCGACCGCGCTTCAATTGCGAATGATAACCGGCGACACCTTCGAGACAGAGCGGCAGTTCATCGCCAAGGCCTACGACGTGACGGTCGACACCGTCAAGAGTTTTGGGACCATTGCCAGCAAGGTGCTGCAGCTCGACCAGCAAGTCATTACCGCAATCATGATGGGTGACGTGGAAGAGTTGAAGCGCCTCGGTGAAGTATATGTGGAGGGTGCCCAGCTTGTACTTGATCTCCTTTTGGACTTGGCCGAAAGAATGGCCGGCCTGTCGGCCGAAGCCAGGGGACGAGTCGTCGGCATGGTGACCTACGAGGTCGTCGAGTTCTTCGCGACCGCCGGTGTGGCCAAGGTCACCAAGCTGCAATTGCTGAACAAGATCAAGAACTCGGCGCGGATCGCCTCCGATGGGATAGCTAACTCAATGATTCAGGCCGCGTTCGGGGAAGGAGGAACCCTTCGCCGTCTCGTGGGATTGCTCGAGGACGCGACGAATAAAATGTGCTTCGTCGCCGGCACCCAAGTGCACACCGACCGCGGGCTGCGGAACATCGAAGAGCTGCGCGTCGGCGACCGCGTGCTGTCGCGCGACGAAGAGACTGGCGAGCAGGCGTATCAGCCGATCCTGGAAACCATCGTCACGCACCCCGCGCGGCTGTATAGCGTGGTTTATCGCGTGGCTGGCTCGTCGCGCGAGGAGCGGCTGGTGTGCACGGGCGAGCACCCGTTCTATGTGGCAGCGCGGCGCGAGTTCGTGGCAGCCAGCGAACTGGCCGCAGGTGACTCAATCCCACTGGCTGGCGGCAGCGAAGCGATCGTGACGGCGGTTGTCAACGAGGATGCGCCGCGCGGCGAGACGCTCACCACGTATAATATGGAGGTCGCGCGCTTCCACACGTACTTTGTGGGCGACGCCGGCCTGTGGGTGCATAACGCCGCTGATAGACTCTGCGAGATGTTCAAAGGAGTTCTCTCCCGCGAGCTTGATAAGCCGGGCGCTACGATCGCTTCCGCGGCAAAGATTGTTCAAGATGCAGTAACACAGGTACGATTGGCTGGAAAGCTTAGCAAAGGCGACTACTTCGAGATTCTTGGCTCGATTGTAAAGGAAGCGTTAAAGAGCGACGTCGTGCTCCCGACAATTTGGACGACTTCGAAGAAGTATCCGACAGAGGCAAAGAACATCGGATATCATGTCTGGAAACACGTTATTGACGGCCAGAGTAAGCCAGCCGCTATCGATGATATAGTGACGTATGTCAAGCAGGCACTCAACATCACGAATTCAAATAACCCAAACATTTTATCGCGAGTGCAAGTTAGAAATGGCAGAACCGACATGTTATTTATTGACCAAGTCACAGGAGACTTCGTCGTTCAGGCTTTAGACCCTCCCGACGTTGGTAAACTGAGGACGTTTTTTAGAGCGCCAGGTAATACGGCGGCGGAATGGATAGCGTATTGGAATCGACCGTAAAGCAAGGTTATCACCATGGACCAGCTACGTCCGTGCCCAGTTTGTGGATATCTGACGATTTGTGGAGAGTGGGAAGGCTGTACGGTGTGTGGATGGGAACATAGTTGTTGGCAAGAAGACGACCCAGACTCTTTGGGCCCGAACGGCGACGTGACTTTGCGACAAGCTCAGATCAATTTTCAAGAATATAGCGCTGCCGATCCTGGCTTCGCGCGAATCGCCGATCCGATCGAAATAAGGACGGCCCGGTTTCAACGGGATCCACATTGGAAACCGCTGCCGCGCCGTGACGAGTCGCCGCTTGATCCAGCGAAACACTCAACGAAACAATCAACCGACGACGCATCGAAGCCACAATGGTAGCTGTACAAGTGATGGCGGGCCACTTCAATTGCATTGGATTTCCACTTGAAACCCACGAGGGATTCGAGAAGTTCATGGAGTTGGCCGCCAACTCGGGTACACCAATCGAAACAGTTAGTGGCTTTTATATCCATTGGGCGCCAGGTGAGGGCGTGGAGGCGTGGGTGCAGGCGAACCCACAGCGCCAATTGATCGGCTGCAACCCCCATTTTTCAGGTCAGGGACGGTTGCGCGTGGGTGTCGGCCGCAAAGTGCTTGATCCGCACGCACCACTCGACGGCGCGATTTACGGTTGGGCCGAGCCGAAACCGTTGTCCGAAGCGGGCCAATCGCCTGGCATGTATCCGCTGCAAGTGAACCTGCCCGATTTCAGCGTCACCGCTGCGGCGTTGCCGATGCCGTCGGTTGTCACGATGCAAATTGCAGCCTTCGCGCATCAGCTTTTGACGTTCGCAAGCGACGATGAATTTGCACAGCCGAGTAATCCGCTCTCCAAGTTGGCGACCGAGGCGTTCATTCCCTCGGGCTTGTTCCGCCCCGATGGTCAGCCCGTCAATCCACCTCGTTCGGAAGCGATGCTGACGGGCCATGTGTTGGCCGCGAGCTTGCTGAAGAACCCCGTAACCCAGATTGAATTCTATCACCTGCACATCCAATCACTCAGCGGCACGTTCGATGTCGTGGTCGCGCCGAAGCTGGTGACGGGCACCGCTCCGGTGGTGGGAGGCGTCGTGGCTGGCACGTTCTGGCTCAGCGGACGAATTGTGGAGTCTTGATCGAGAGCGTCCTGTGCAAGCCAGGCAGCGCACCGCCAGGAGACAAAACGTCGGAACAGGCGAGAGGCCAGAGCAGATACGCCAACGATGGCATCATCGATTGGGCGGATGGGTTTAATTGGGCGTCCAGCAACACCATCGACGACACGTCGGCCGGCAGCCGGTTTGTGTCCCTGGTCGTTGAACTGCCGGAAGGCGTAGATCTCAATGTTGCCAAGATTGTCTTGACCTACGACGATTCCGACCCAAGTCCGTTCCCACCCTCGACGGACCTTAGCTATTTCACTCGTCCCAGCGACGGGCACTTGCGAATTTGGAGCAAGGACGCCGATGTTGCTCGGTCAGCCTATTCGATTCTCTCCGGCGGCGACTTTGTGCCGGCAGGCGTCTACACCGCGCAACAGCTTGGATTCACCACGCGCGTCAAGACTCTCTACGTCGAGGCGCTCAACCCAAGTGCCATCACGGCCGACCAGGCTGTGACCGTGCGGGTCTATCCGACGGGCGACCTTGCCAGCCCGACGGTTTGGGTAGAGGATCGCGTTCGCATCACGTCGACAAGAATCGAAATCCTGGCCGACAACCACGATGGCCTGCCCGCCTACGAAACGTTCGGTTTCAGCCAGACGGGGCCGCCAAAGCCCGCGAGCGGCTCCGACGAAGCCCAGGCATACGGGGCTTGGCAAACTTACGTTGTCAACGTTTACGATCCGCGCGCCGGATTCAGTCAGATCACGGTCGATGGCACCGCGATTCCGATCGTGCGTACAGCCAGCTATTACACGACGCCCAATCCATTTGCTGTCGTCGACGCGGACGATTTGCCCATCATCGCGGCCAACCAGCCCGTAACTGGCGAACTCGAGTTCGAGTCCAGCTATCGCTATCCCGGCATCTTTCTGCCCGACGACATTCTGGCAAGCCCGATCACTTGGCTCGTGCAGCAGAGCGGCTCGCCGGTCGTGTCCGTCGATGCCAATTCTCTGCAAATCAACACTCTGGCCGGCAACACGACCTATAGCGCGAAACTGTCGGACGCTCGTTACTGGGAACCTCAGAAGGCAACCGACGTCGAGGCGCGCTTCAAGCTTCTGGGGTACGATCCGCAAAGCAGCGATGGCGCATTCAAGCTGCTGCTGGGCGACTCCGCTCAGCATTGGGAGATCGGCATACGGCCAGACTCCCTGGTGCTATACCCAGGCGGCGTGCGGACGGTAGTCCCACTACCGACAAGTGTGGGCAGCGCGGGCAATCTTGACGACGGCAATTTCCACACGCTCCGCGTATCTTGGGACGTAGGCGGCGCGCAAGCCACCATCCGCGTGGATGGCGTGATCGTGGCGGTCGTTGCCAGCGCCGCTGGCGCCCGCTTCGGCATCGAATGGGGAGACACGGGCGCGGACGTCGGCGGAAATGTCCTGCTCGACTACGTCGACTGGCAGCACGCCAGCCTGGCCACGGAGCGCGAGCACATTTTTACCGCGCTGCCCAGCGACGTAATTGGTTCGGCGATCGTGGTGCCGCTGTCCGGTGATGAGGTTGTCATTGAGTACAACCCGAGTGGCAAGAAGCCATCCGGCGCGGCTAAGAAGTTGATGCAGGCGAATCAGACCTTCGCGGAGATAATCAAAAAGGTCGTCGACGAAATGGACGCCGAAGGCTGGCGGCCAACGAACCCTGCTGACAGCGGCGAGTTCGGCAAGGAGGTTCATCGCCGCGCGTCGGAGAGGATAAACGCACAGCGGTGGGGCAAGGCCAATCGTTGGAAAACCGACGTACTGGTTGATGACAATACAAAGCAGATTCTGTCATTGAACGCACCGAGCGGGAGGAACGGCGCCACGCAAGTTGACGTCATCTACTTCAAGGGCAACTACCGGCCCAAGGTGGGAGACATCCTGGATACAAATAAGACTCGAATCTACGAAATCAAGACGTCCGCTGGCGGCACCGTTAAAGAAGCACAGCGTGTCAGACTTCAGAGCCTACAGACCGACGGCACGGACATTCAGGTAACTGGCACCAGGTTAAAATACCAACAGAGCACTGGCTCGTTGGTGCCGAATCCCAAGTACCTGCGGAGTCTTCAGGTGCTGGCTGCAATCGGAGCCGGTGCGATATCAGCCTACGCGATTGTGCACAGCGCCGACTCCGATCCGCTGTTGGAAGAGTTCCGAATAGAGCTATTGGCCACCAAGGCGGCGACAAACCCCAACGACAGGCTTTTGCACGGTGCTGAGGCTGCAAGTCTGCTCAAGCAATACCTCGACGAAGTGACGGGAGGCTTCACCGATGTGGGCACGAGCCTCATTCTTGGGCACTTCGTTTATCACAAGCTGCTGCCGAACCTCGACAACCCGGGAAATCCCTGGCAATAACCCGCAGTATCTATGTCGCAATCGACAACGCTTCATTTAGTCGCGGGTGGGGCCACTTGGGAGCCATCCAGGGATTTCCTGGAGCAGGTGTTTTCGTTTCTCGAAGCAAACAAGCTGTACATCGTTTCTGGCAATCCCTTACCACTCTACTGGGATCGCCCTCGGTCTTGGGATACTAACGTTAACTATTTGGATCAGCTTGACGCGGATGTAACTCCCGAAGAGCAGGCGCTCATCGAGTCGCAATCCATAGGCAAGGGTTACTTTTACACGGATATTTCAGTCGAGAGAGCCTTTGAAATATGGAGAGCCGAACCAGCATGTTGCACATTGTTTCTGATTGGCCACTACGGCGCCTGGGCTCGGCGGCTGGCGAACAGCCTCGAATGGGTTCCCAAGGAACTGGCGAGTAACTACTTGGGACCGTGGGATTCCGCTATCTGGGTCGGGCCGAGCTCAATTCCTGACCGAGACGGCGACTACACGGTCGCGGAAACGAACTGCCAGGTCACACTCGGGGCCTACGGCTGCCCTACGAACCTGGACGAGTACTTCGCGATCCTGAAAGACCACCCGCAGGTGCAAGCGCTGCATGCTTTTCTCGAGCGAGAATCGGGCGTGCCCTGGTCGATGCACTTTCTGCTGTCCTAGTGATGCGAACGCCTGTCTGGCCCCAGGCCACGAAACGGCAAGGCCACGGGACCATGCGCACGCAAGGGGTGACCCTAATCGTCTGCAATCGGGTGAGTCCACCGGTTCTGTAGCGCCCACGTCCGGTTTGCGCTTAGGCGGGTAGGAATCATCGCCTGATCCCGAGCGGAACGGGGCACCCGGCCCGGCAAACCGCTGCGTCGCGAGACGACCTACGATATCGACCGCGAGGTGCACGATGCGCGGAGCCACTTGCGAGCTGCCGACTGCGGAACCCCGTGCGAGCAGCTCGGGCCTGACGTCGTTCCTGGAGCTGGTTCGCGCGCGACGGTCAACCCGCCATTTTCGGCCCGATCCGGTGCCAGCGGCGCTCCTGGATGAACTGCTGGAGGCCGCCCGCTGGGCGCCCAGCGGTTTCAATCTGCAGCCGACCCATTTTGTGGTCGTGACCGATCCACAGGTGAAAGCGCAGCTCTGCCCGGCTTGCATGAACCAGCGGCAGGTGCTCGAAGCGGGCGCGACCGTGGTCTTCACCGGCGATCGGCGCGTGCTGGAAAACCATTTCGAGCGCGTGCTAGAACAAGACCGCGCGGCCGGCGCCATCGATCAGGCCTACGAGAACCTGATGCGCAAAGGCGTGCCGCTGAGTTTCGATCAAGGCCCGCTGGGAATCGGCTGGTTATGGAAAGCGGTGGTGGCCTTCGTGGCCGAACGCTTCGTGCCAATTCCCAAGGTGCAGGCAGTTCACAAGAGCTACTGGCTGGCGAAACAAGTATCGCTGTCGGCGATGGTGTTCATGCTGGCCGCGGAAGCCGCCGGACTGACGACGTGCCCGATGGAGGGATTCGGCGAACACGCGGTTCGGCGGGTGCTGGGAATACCGTCGAGCCAGACGGTGGTGCTGGTCGTGCCGGTCGGTTACGCCGACAATTCGGGGATGAGGAAAACAAGGTTGCCGTTGGCAGGGCGCTTGCATCGCGATCGCTGGTGAGGGCCTACGACGCAGTAGTTCGTTGCACTTGGTTGCGTGATGGTGCGTTTCACGCACCCTACGGCTTGGCTGCGCGATGGCGTTTCACGCACCCTACGGCTTGGCTGCGCGATGGCGTTTCACGCACCCTACGGCTTGGCTGCGCGATGGCGTTTCACGCACCCTACGGCTCGGCTGCGCGATGGTGTTTCACGCACCCTACGGCTCGGCTGCGCGATGGTGCGTTTCACGCACCCTACGGCTTCTGGTTGCGTGATGGTGCGTTTCACGCACCCTACGGCTGTAGCCGGACTCTGCGAGGCTGGTCCGGGGTCACTGACCCCGGCTACAAAAAGACCTCGGCTACAGAACGGCAAGCACTCACAGGGCGTGCGAAGCACGACTCCAGCGTAAAATCCAGAATAACCCCACAATCCATGATCGCACCCGGGGCGACCGGCGGTTTGACCACCCCTGGGGGCGTCACTAGAATGAATTTGTCGGGAGAGGGATCGCGCCGTTGGCAATTCCTTGCTCGACAACGAGCTCGCATTGCCCGCCTTCGCCACGAGTTGCTCCGGCGCGTGTGCCTTGCGCGCGTCGCCTTTTTGGGAAAAGAGCCAGCCATGTTCACGCCGCTTGTTGCCATGTTTGGTGTCGGGGGAACAGAGCTGCTGGTGATCGGTGTCGTGATCTTGCTGTTGTTTGGCAATCGGCTACCGAGCGTGATGCGCTCGCTGGGCCTGGGAATCACCGAGTTCAAAAAGGGGATTCAAGGGGTCGAAGAGGATAGCGAGAGCGAAACTCGCAAGCTTGATCGCGAAAAGGTTCCGCGCGACGAATAGCCTTGCGGTGATCGGCGTCGCTCAAGCAACTGTTCGCGATTGGGCGAGCGCACGTGACAGCGCCGCAAGATCGACGGGAGTAGCGTGCCATGTTGTCGGATGTTCTTAGTGGGCCGCTGGGCTTCTTGCCGTTTGTCGGCGGGGTCGGCACCAGCGAGTGGATCATCATCGGCGTCGTGGCGGTGTTGTTGTTTGGCAAGCGCCTGCCGGAAGTCGGTCGCTCGCTGGGCAAGAGCTTGATGGAGTTCAAGAAAGGGATGCAGGGGATCGAGGACGAGATCCGCAACGCCGGGAACATCTCCAGTACGAGTACGCGCAGCTCGGCGGCCCGGTATCAGGAACTCGAAGACCGCGACGAGCCCACCGCGCCGAAGTTCGAGCCGCCCAAGAGCGAGCCCCGGCCGGAGACAGCCGCGACATCCGACACCGCGACGGCCTAGTTGTTCAGGCTGCCCACTTGCGGTGATATCTTTGCACGGGCAGCGTAGTCGCCGCGCGAACCTGGCCCCGGCAGCGGCTTGTCTCAGTGTAGTTCTGCTGGTAGAAACGAACTCGCGCCAGCGCGCCCGGGCGGCTAGCTCAGTTGGTTAGAGCGCCATCCTCACACGGTGGAAGTCACAGGTTCGAGTCCTGTGCCGCCCATTCGCCCATCGAGCAGGATTCCGCAACTCGTCGCAATCACTAGCGAGCACGGGAGTTCCGCCGAACCCCCTGGTTGTTCGTGCGAGCCGTTGCCAGCCATTTCCGGCACTTGCTGCAGCGCATTTTGCAGCGCGGCATTCATCGTATTCCTTGCTGCGCGGAGAATCACGCCCGACCGACCAGCGGAAGGCCGGGAGCCCTGTTCTAAATCGCTCCAGTTGGTTCATTTACAGCACAGCTATCAATAAGTCTGCACAAGTCGGGAGGCGTTATCGATGACGTCGTGGACTTTGTGGCTTCGCTATTGCGCTGCCCTGATGACCGCGCTAGGTGCTCATGCTTGTGGTGCGGCGCCTGCGTCCGCCGATGCCGGGATTCGCAGCCCGCGCCTCCGCCAACTTGCCGAGGCCGTGACCGCCGGGGATCACTCCGCCGTCGACGCCTTCTGGGCGGAGATGAAGAAGAACACAACTCCCCTCGTCGAACCGTTGGAGGGGCAGCAGGACCACGTTTGGTTGACGTTTGTTTGGAAGGGAGACGACGCTACGCAAAACGTGATTCTGGCCGCAGGAATCGCGGCAGGCCATCCGTGCGACAACCGCTTGAGCCGCCTGAGGGACACGAACGTGTGGTACATCACCATGCGGATGCGCAACGACTTGCGAACCACCTACTTGTTTGCGCCGAACGACCCGCTAACCGTGCCAGACTGGAACAACGCGGCTGCAATCAAGGCTCGCGCAGCACGACTGCTGCGAGATCCACTCAATCCACGAGCCAACTACTACGCATCCCTTGTCGAATTGGACAAGGCGCCACAGCAACCGTGGATCAGGCGTCAACCCGATGTGTCCAGGGGAAGTCTGCAGACCGAAAAACTGCACAGCCAGATTCTTGCCAACGATCGCCAGATTACCGTTTATCGACCGTCGTCTTACGATCCGGCGGCCAAGCCCTACCCGATGCTGATCGCGTTCGATCGAGAGTCGTATACCACGGTCCTTCCGCTTCCGACGATTCTGGACAACCTGATCCATTTCGGAAAAATCCCGCCCGTGGTCGCGGTACTGGTCGGCAACCCGCCTGACGCGCGCAACCGCGAACTATCCTGCGATTCAGACTTTGCCAGATTCCTGGCGGAGGAGTTGTTCCCCTGGGTCCGACAACGGAACCATGTAGCCGTTGACCCTCGGCAAGTCGTGATCACCGGGTCGAGCGCGGGGGGACTGGCTTCGATCTACTTTGCGTTTCGTCACCCTGAACTGGTTGGCAATGTACTGTCCCAGTCTGCGTCGTTGGGCTGGAGCCCCGACGACGGGTTTGCCGAAGACGATCCGTCGCGCGAACGGGAATGGATAGCTCGTCAATTCGCGAATTCGCCGCGCAAGCAGATCCGGTTTTTTCTCGAATCAGGATTGCTGGAGAGCGTGCATATTGACCATCGACACTTGCGAGATGTGTTGACCGCCAAAGGCTATGAGATCACCGGTTACACCGAATACAACGGCGCACACGACTACTTGAATTGGCGAGGCTCGATAGCCGATGGCTTGATCGCGCTCTGGACAACATCACAGTAAACTGTCGAAACCGCTGGAAACAGTTTCAAAACCAGCAATGAACCGACGTCGGGTGCCACTGCTAGCTCGTCTAGCAGTGCTGTATCGAACCCTGCACTGCTGGGCAAGCCAGCAGTGGCACCCAGACCTGGTTTTGAAACTACTTCTAGTCCTTGAACGCTCGATCACCGTGCCGCCTGCGATTCGGCGGGCGTTGTCGACGCTGCTTTCCGCTTCAGTTCCACCCAGTGTGTCACGGCCGACGACCCTCGCCCATCGTATTGGGTCATGGCCGTGATCGGGCCGTTGAGCACATCGCCGCGCAACTTGACTTCGAGCTGCAAAGTGTACGGACGTCCTCGGGCGTCGTCGGTTCCCAAGTCGCCAGAAAACCGACCGCGCAAGACACCGTCGCGAAACGAAGGATCATTGAGCAAGGTCACGAGTTGGGTGCCCAATCGCACGTGCACGTCGCCCGATTCGAGAATCTTCAGTTCCAAGGGCAGCTCGCCAAGATACGTTACGAGCCTTCCTTCCCACATGCCAAGCAACTCGGCCGTTGGCACGAACTTCGCGAAACTTGGACCATGTGGCGAGTCGGCGGCCTCGCTCTTCGTGCTCGTTTTGGGCGGCAGCACGATGTCGAGAATGTCCTCTCCCAAGCGATACGCCAGCGAATGGTTTGCATTGCACAGGACAACCACAGCAACGTGCTCGCTGGGCACCATTCGGCACACCGTCGCGACACCGGGCATGCCGCCGCTTCCAAGTATCATGAGGCAATGACCATCGACGACTTCATTGCCATGACAAAACGAATCATCGCGAAAGACGGCTTCTCAGGATATCTGCCGACTCTGGTAGTTCCAGCTTCGTCCAAAGTGAAAGTTTTGGAGGGTATTCCGGATAATGTCGACATTGAAACGGCTTCGCGAAAATGGGCATACAACAACGTTGAACCTGCCGAAGACTTCTTTCTCGCGTTCAAGTCAGACGCTTCACACTTCAAGGTAGTTGTCCGCAGCAAGGGCAAGATTGAAGAGCGGGTCGTGGCCGTTTCCGTGTAGGAACTTTTTGTCGCGCCACCACAATCGTCAAATCCGAAATCAGACCGGCAGCCGCGCGGCGACCAACGCTGCGCCGAGGTGCCCGCCGTCTCAGCTACCGACCCGGCAGAACAGGCCAGAGGCCACAGACCACGGATTCTCCCGACCAGCCGCGTGCGTTACCATCGCGGTCTCGGTCGCGAGGTTCAGGCGAGTCGGCGCGGGCCGCTTCGCTGACATCGTCGAACCAGGGCATCTAGGGCGTCGCGTGAGCCGGCGCGCGACCGAGCCTGCTCGCGACGCCAGGCAGCTTGCGCGGCAAGTGCGATGCGACGACGTCAACTTCGCATTGGGGCGCCGCTTGTCTCTTAACGTGGCCGCAGGGCCTCACTCATGAACGTTTGCGGTAAAGTCGCGCTTGTCACCGGCTCGGGGGGCCTCGGTTCCGGTCGGGCCGAAGCGCGCCGCCTGGCCAGCGAAGGCGCGGCGGTTGTGGTTTCTGACATTAACGAACCGGGCGGCCACGAAACCGTGCGCATGATCGAGGACAGTGGCGGCCGCGCCGCGTTCTGTCGCGCCGACATGGGCGTTATCGCCGAAGTGCGCGCCCTGATCGATTTCGCGGTCGCGACGTTCGGCGGCCTCGACATTCTGATCAACAACGCTTCGGCCCCCTATCGCCCTGATGCGCCGCTCGAATGGTGGTTCGAGCCCGTGCAAGTCGATTTGCTGGGAGCGTTGGCCGCCATTCAATGCTCGATTCCGATTATGCAACAGCGCGGCGGCGGCGCGATCGTCAACATTGGTTCGACGTCGGCGCTTGGCCACGGGCGGAAGCACTCCGGCTCACCGGCTTATGATGTGGCCAAAGCCGCCGTGACGAGACTGACGACCACGTTGGGCTGGCTGCAGCGGGCGCATAACATTCGCGTCAATTGTTTCGTGCCCGATTGGGTGGCCGTGCCCGAGGTGCTTGAGTATTGGAACGCGTTGACGCCCGACGAGCGCCGACGCCAGGACGTTCCCGAGGTGCTCACCACGCTGGACGAAGTTTGTGACGCGGTGCTGGAGCTGATCACCAACGACGAGCTGGCCGGGCGCGTGATGGTGTGGTGGAATGGCCAGCCGCGCCGGCTGATCACGGCTGGCGACGTGGGCTATGCGTCGCTTGAGTAACGACGTGGCAATCGAGCGTAGCGCCCGAGCGCGACGGGCCTGAGCTAGTCGCCCGGCCGCTTGAGCTCCATCCATTCTTTCATGGTCGCGGGAGCGTCGCGCTCTGATGGCGCGGAGTTGCTACCCCAGCCGAACCCTCGCCCACGGCTTCGGTAGGCGACCGGCTGCGGTCGTGGATCGCGGCGCGGCAAGATCGCGGCCTTGGTGCGGGAAAAGAACCCACGTGCCCCGGCGGCCATGCGCTGCCAGAAGGTTCCCTCCTCCTCCGAGGCGGTTTCCCAGGACGATCCGGCGGCCGCGGCCGATCGATGGCTCGGGGTCGTGCGACTCTCACCGCGCGCGACTGCGAGCCAAGTCGTCGTCGCCAGCATGCCAATCATGGCTGTGCGGACAATCCGCGACATGATGCGTTCTCCTCGAATAAGCCGCCGGACCGACGATGGTCGCCGGCAGAAAGGGGGCGAAAGTGTGTCGAAACCGGGCGGAACTGTCCAGCCCGATATCGCCAGCATGGTGCCCGGCCGCGCGGCGAGGATTGTCGCATCGGCGCGATTGAACTAGCATGACAGCGCTACCCAGACTCACTGATTTTCTCGGTTTTCCTCGGCGAACAAGGCAGCCTGCCGGTGACAGCATCCACGCCTCCCGCGCCACGGATTGGCTTTGTCGGCGCGGGGCAAATGGCCACGGCGCTGGCCCAGGGGTTTCTTCGCGCCGGGTTGCTCACGGCCGATCGATTGCTGGCATGCGACGCCTTGCCAGCGGCCGCCGAGCGATTCGCGGCCGCGACCGCGGGGCGGATCGTCAGCACGAACGACCAGGTCGCCGCTGGCGCCGACGTCGTCATTCTGGCCGTGAAGCCGCAGCACATGGCCGGCGTGCTCGACGAATTGCGGGGTAAGCTCTCCGCCAAGCATCTGGTGATTTCGATTGCCG
This sequence comes from Pirellulales bacterium, assembly GCA_019745975.1. Classification (GTDB taxonomy): domain Bacteria; phylum Planctomycetota; class Planctomycetia; order Pirellulales; family JAEUIK01; genus JAIESQ01. The sequence goes on along the minus strand of JAIESQ010000011.1, from coordinate 90,510 downwards.
CCGGCGTGCGGCTCGAGACTCTGGCCGCGAAGTTAGGTTCCGGACCCCGGCTAGTACGTGTGATGCCCAATACCCCGTGCTTGATCGGCCAAGGGGCCTCGGCCTATGCGCTGGGCCCTGCCGCCACGCCCGCCGATAGCGAATTGGTGTGCCAACTGCTCGAAGCGGTGGGCCTGGCGGTGCCGGTCAGCGAGCCGGCGCTCGACGTGGTGACGGGGTTGTCGGGCTCGGGGCCGGCGTTCGCCTACGTAACGATCGAGGCGCTGGCCGATGGTGGGGTGCGGATGGGGCTCCCACGCGACGTGGCGCTAGCCCTCGCTGCGCAGACAGTCAAAGGTGCCGCGGAGATGGTGCTGGCCACGAAGCAGCATCCCGCGCTGCTCAAGGACCAGGTTACGAGTCCCGGCGGCACCACGATCGCCGGTCTGCAAGCGTTGGAAAGCGGCGGCTTACGCGCGGCGCTGATGGCAGCCGTCGAAGCGGCCACCCGCCGCGCCACGGAGCTTTCGAGTGTACAATGAGCGCGCCGCCGCGGAGGGTGCTGGATCCGCTCGCGGCACCGCTAGCGGTCGAGTGCTGATGGACGAGGTGTCATGTCAATATTCACGATGATCGACGACAAGCACGTTCCCCTCTTCCGCGTGATGTGGGTCGCTGCCGTCCCCCACTTCTGTGGTTCTGAGGACTGCATGCACGAAGGGGACTACGAAGTGCGGCTCGAGCAGGGGGAGTCGGTTTGGGCTAACCGCGAGGAGCGCGACTGCGTGCTCGTGGCCCTGCAGCAATGGCACGACGGCGTCGAGCCCGATGAAGACGACGGCGACGCGGCCACCGACGAAACGGCGGAACAGTAGCTGTCCCCCGAGACCCCGCGCCGGCAATCGAGGCAAGGAACCGAACCGTGATCGACGACGACGATTATCGCTGGCGCGAGACTTACTTTGTCTATTTCGACGCCCACCGCCGCCCCACCCTCGCGCAGTTACAGGCCGCGCTCAAAGCGGTAAACAAGCGCTTCCAATTTAGCCACCCGGCGACCGACGACGGGGGGCACGTCGAATCGCTGACCGTCGTTTCTCCCGCCGACTATGCCGCCCTCGATATCAGCTATCTCGAGGGGGACGAAGCCGAGGAGCAAGGCGCGATCCTGGCCGACGAGATGAAGTCGGGCATCACCGATCGCGACGAGCGCCGCAAAGTCGAACGCATCGCCCGCTCGACCGCGCGCTTTGACATCATGCATTTCGAGCAGGTGATCGATGGCGACGAAGGGGACGAGATGTTCGACCCCAGCGCGCTGCTGTTGGTCATCGAGGCGCTGAGCGAACTGACCGGCGGAGTCGGCGTCGATCCACAGTCGGGCACGCTAGTGGGCTAGCCCGCATTTCTCACCAGCCATCTGCTACGCGGAGCCCAAGTCCTTGGATGGCGGCGTCGCCGGGTGCGTCTCGATCCTCACCGTATGATCCAATACGCTTCCGGTCGATTCACACCCAGCTTCTTGCCATCCAAGCACTTAACTCCGCTCGCGACGAAGAAGGTGAGAAATGCGGGCTAGCGCTACGACCTGTTCGCTATTCTTGCGGGCCGAAAAAAAACGGACGCGGACGAGCGCGGTTCGACGACTCGCTCGCGCGGCTGCGCGACGGGGCGCTGCGTCCGTCATCGCTCCAAGGCCAGAGGGAGCGCATGGAGCGCTCCGACGAAGGCCGGCCGGTCGCGGAGCTGCTGCCGGTATTTGGTCGGACGGTCTGCGAGCGCCCTGATCCTGAACCAATCGTGCCGCTCGACGAACGTGGCCCGATCGCCGAGTCCCCGGGTCGCGATGGCGTGCCGTAAGGCGCCGCGGGCCGAGCGGGGAGTTGGCGACTGGGAGCACGGCCTGGCGGCACTCCCTGGCGCCCCGAAAAGGGACTGTATTCGGGGAGCGGACGCGAGTAGCGCGAATCGGCACGGGGGCGCCGCGACCTTGCAGGGGGCACCGCCTCGACGTTGGGAGTCGAACCCCCACCCCGTGGCGCGACGTGCTGCGGCCTGGTGGGGAAGGGTTGCGGTTTGGCTTCCGGCTGTGGCTTGACCGGCGCGCCGGAATCGCTCGGCTCGTCTTCGACGCGCTCGACCGGAGGTGGCAAGATGCGCCCTTCGTTGGCACGAATCGATGGGCCAACTCGGGAGGGTTCCTCAAGCGAACTGGTTGGCGGAGGATCTATGTTGAGGCCTGGTAGCGGCGGCGGTTCGTCGATAGGTGCTTCATCCTTCGGCGACGACGGCTCGATCCGCGGACCGCTATCATCGTCCGGGCTGAAATCGTCAACGGGCTCCGTCAGCGGCACGCCCCTTGGCGCGCTGAATAGTTGCGGTCCCTCGTCGGTCGAGTTTGGCTTCGGCGACTCGTTGGTCTCGCTGGCACTTGTCGAATCGTCAGAATCGCCTTCGGTTGCTTGTGGCGCGCTCGCCTCCCCCGCGGGTGGTAGGGTGTGCTCCATCTCAGTCGAGGTGTCGGCGCACTCGATATCGCCGTCGTCAGGCGATCGCTGCTCGGCGGGAATTTCCGGCGTTTCGTCGCTCTTGGAGACGTCGGTTCCTGCATCCGTCGGTTGCGCCGGTGTCGGATCCGAATCCACTTGCGGCGCTTGGCTCTGCGCGGGGCTCCGCGCAAAGGGTCGACGCAGCAGGCCGCGACGGGCGATTTCTGGAACTTCGCTCGGCGAATCCGCGATTGGCTGGTTAGTTGCCTCGGTTGCAGGCACTGCCGGCGGTTCGTTGGGGGACGGCCCCGACGATTCGTGCGGCGATTCCGTGGTTGCGTCGGTTTCGTCGACTGGCGGCTGCGCGGCCGCCTCGCCTGTAGCGACGGAGTCGGCGGTCGTCGCTTCTGGCGATGAAGAATCCGCGTCGTGCTCGTCGGCGCGGTCGCCATTTTCGTCGGTCGCGGTGACGGCCTCTTCGACGACCTTGGTGGTTGCGTTACGAACGGCTTCCTCGGACTGTGCGGGAAGCGCTGGGGACAGTTTGGCTCGCGCGATTGGCTCTGGCACCGCTTCCGCCTCGGCGGCCTTGAAGACCCGCTGATCGTAAATCACCAGCGCGTGAATCGCATGCCCGAGCGGTCCGATCTCCCATTCGCGACTGGGCTGCGCCGCCAGGATGCCGGAGACGTACTTGACCGCCTTGACAACGCGAGGATCGGTCAACTGCTCCTCGGGCAGCGAGTAGACAAACCACTCCAGGATGTGACCGCTCGTTTGCAAACGGCGATCGAGATCGTCGCGGGCTTCGCGCTTACGAAACCACTCGGTGCTGAACGAGCCATCGGCGTTCTGCAACGAGAAGTTGTAGCGGTGATAGTCGTTCAGGTACTTTTGCGCGCGGAGCCAAGGGCCCTCGATTTTATACCCCTGTTTGCCGCGCGCCCGCACGGCATAGGCCAGGGCGGTCAGGCGGTGCGTGCCGCCGCAGGCGGCGTTGCTGAGGATCGGCGCCCGTAGCTCTTCCTTGATGAGCCGGGGGATGTCCCAGTCGTCCCCCTTGTCGTTCTTCCACTTCATGTCCGAATCGCAGTAGTGCGCGAAGCTGATAAGCTTGAAGGTCAGCTCCATCCCTTCGTCGCAGGTGAGCTTTTCGGTTTCGATCAGGTCGTCGATCGTGAACCGGCGATCGCCAACGCGGAGCGGATAGTCTTTGGGGACGCGCGATTGTGCCAGAATGGCCAACAACTGGGCGTAGTGCCCTTGCACGTAGGGGCCCTTGCGTGCGTTAACACGGTCCTTGTCAAAGTAGAGCAATTCGAGGCCGTGGCACGTGCCATTCCAGCACAAATACGAAACGGCGTTGACGGTTGGCCCTTTTGGCCCGCCGCGATGGATCTTGGTGTGCACGCCGTAGGCGATAATGGCGTGCATCATCTCCCAAGGGTTGTGATCGCGACTATTGAGTCGGCGTTTGTAGTACGTATTGAGCACGCGCCGCACCCGGCCGGAGAGCGCGCGCAAGTCGGAACTCAACGGCCGCCGGAGAACCGGCGCCGCGGCGGGCGGGGCAGGATTGGCTTCTGGCTCATCCGTGCTTGGATCGCTCGTACGCGAAGCAGAATCCGGCTCCTCATCGGCGCGTTCCTCGGATGTCGCAGATGTGGTTGGTTCTTCGTCGATTACCTCCGACTGGTTGTCGCCCGAGTCCTGCTTGAGCCCAGCAGAGGCCGGTTCGGCTGCGCGGTCGTCGCGATCCGCCGTGTCGCCCGCTTGCTCGTCGTCGGACTCGGTGACTTCGCCAGATGGTTCGTTAGTGTGAGCAGTTTCGACGCGGTCCTGCTTGTCGGCAGTGCGGCCGAACGCGCCGCCAACGGAAGCGGTGCTCGAAGTTTCAGTAGCGTCGCTATCAGTGGGCGCAGCTTTCGTATTAGCTTGCGAGTCGAGCGGCCAGGCCACCTCGCTAGCGTCGCCAGGAGAAACCGCGGGCGGCGCGGCTGCGGAGTGGTCTTGCTTGGCTGCCGCAGAGCCCGCGGCTTCCGTCGTCGACCAGCACAGATACGCCGCGAGGGTCAGGAGCGTTAAGATGCACAAGGTGCGAAGCATGCTATCACCGCGCGACGTGGAAACGAGTAGCAGTGGTATCGGTTATCCGGTGCGCCGAATCCAACCGCGTTCGCGGCCGGCTTTGGCCAGGCATCAAAACAGCTTGAGTTGACATGACGCGCGTTATCACGCTGACCACCGATTTCGGCGAGGGGAGTCCCTATGTCGCCCAGATGAAGGGGGTGATCCTGTCGATCGAGCCCGCCGCGGTAATCGTCGACATTAGTCACGCGATCGCCGCGCAGAACGTGCGGCAGGGAGCGCTCGTGCTCGACGAGGTCTGCGATCGCTTTCCACCGGGGACGATTCATGTCGCGGTAATCGATCCCGGCGTGGGAACCGCGCGACGGCTCGTCTATTGCCAGGCCGGGGAGCGGGCACTCTTGGGCCCCGACAACGGGCTCTTCAGCCGCATCGCGCGGCGCTCGCCGCTAGCGACGGTGACGGCGCTTGAAAACCCGCGGTTCTGGCTGCCCGAAGTTTCACCAACCTTCCATGGGCGCGACATTCTCGCCCCGGTGGCCGCGCGCTTGATTGGGGGGCTCGATCCGCGCCAACTCGGTTCGCCCGTCGAACGGCTGGTCGAGCTCGAATGGCCCCAGCCACGGATCAGTGGGGACACGATCGCGGGCGAAATCATCGCTATCGACTCGTTCGGAAACGCAATTACCAATATCGGCAACGAACACCTGGCGCGCTGGTCCGATCGCGGCGCCATCAAGGTGCAATGCTCAACCGCGCGTGCGATCCGGCTCGTGCGCACGTACGGCGAGCGAGCGACCAGCGACCGCGTGGCGCTCATCGGCTCGGGCGGAATGCTGGAGGTGGCGGTGGTCGGCGGCAGCGCGTCCCAAGAGCTGGGCTTGAAAGTGGGAGACCGAATCGAAGTCCGCGGCGGCGTGTAGTCAACCAGTCGAACGCAATGCGCTGGCGACGACGCGCCAGGCCGCCACGTCGAGCTGCGGCACAATGTTGACGCAATCGGCCTGCGCGGCGTCGTCGATGTCGCGATCCAGGCCAAGCTCCAACAGGTTGCGGCCACCGGCGCTGTCGCGCAAGGCCGCTGCCAGGCGTGCGATATCCGGCGCGCTAACGGGCCACGTAGCAACGTCCGACGAGTCGCCGGCCAGCTCGCGCCAGGCGTCTGCCGCCAACCGAGCCTGGTCGTTCCACCGCGCTTGATCGGGATGCCAAGAATCGCGGGCCGCGGCCAGCCGGCACGCCAGGCAGCCTGCCAACAGTACGTCTTCGTTCGTGATTTGGCCGTCGGTTCCGGCGCAGAGCAAAACGAGATGCTCTTCGTCGAGCGCGGAGCGGACGACGGCCGCTGCATTCACGAATGCCGCGCAACTGACGCGGGCCCCCTGCCGGGCGTGTTCCAGCGCGCGCGTGCCGTTGGTGGTCGTGAACACGATGGTCCGGCCGCCGACACTGGCCGGCGTGTATTCATTCGGTGAATTTCCCAAGTCGAACCCCGCAATCGTCCTGCCGCCTCGTTCGCCGCCGAGCACGGTCGGCCGCTGGCGCGGTTGCGCCGCCAGGCGAAGTGCGGTTTCAATCTCGGCGACAGGCAGGATTTCGTGCGCGCCGGCGGCCAGCGCCGTCGCGATTGTGGTCGTCGCCCGCAAGACGTCGATGACGATCACCGCGCGACCGGCCAGGGCATCGGGTGGGACGAGCCCCGGCAAGAGAATGACGTCCAAGGTGTGTGCCATGGCTCGACGTTTAGCCGGCAACGGCCGCTGCTGTCAACCGGCGTCCGGCCTGTGTGTCACTGGTGTCGTGCTTCGTGGCGGCGGCACGCCCTGTAAGATTCGCGGTGATCGCCGTAAAATCCCCCGCATGTCATTTGCCGGCCTGAGCGACTACTTGGACACCCTCGAGAGCTCCACCGAGCTGTTGCGGGTTCGCGTACCGGTCGAACCAGGCGCCGAGATCGCCGAAGTCACCACCCGCGTTGCCCAGAGCACGAACCAGGCGATCGTCTTCGAAAAAGTTACTGGCCGGCGCCTGGGCGCAGTGACGAATCTGCTGGGCACCGAGCGGCGACTCTGCCTGGCCCTGGGCGTGCATGCACTGGCCGAGTTGGCGGAGCGGGTCACGGGGTTGCTGAAGCCTCCCAAGGCCGAAGGCCTGCTCGACAAGTTGAAGCTCGCGCCGCAGTCCGCGGCGCTGGCGCACCTGAACCCCAAACGCGTGCGGTCGGCCCCCTGCCAGCAAGTGGTCCGGCTGGGGAGCGACGTACGGCTCGGCGAATTGCCGATCGCCCCGGCGTTCTTGGGCGAGCAACACGCCGCGATTACGGCCGCTCAACTATGGACCCGAAACCCGGAGACTCGCGCGCGGCGACTTGGCTGGCAGCCGGCTGCGGTGCTCGATGATCGTCGGCTAGCGCTGGCTTGGAGCCCGGCCAGTCCGTTCGCGGAGTCGCTCGTCGCGCACCGGCGCCGCGGCGAACGCATGCCCGTGGCGCTGGTTCTCGGGGGCGATCCTGGCTGCTTCTTGACGGGACAATTCCCGGCCGCGCCAGACCTCGATCCTGTCAGCTTAATGGGGCTAATGCGCGGGCAAGCACTGGAACTGGTCAAGTGCCGCACGCATGATGTCGAAGTGCCTGCCGACGCGGAGCTCGTAATCGAGGGTTTCGTCGACGCCGAAGCTGAGCTGGCGCAGCTCGGATCGATTGCTGCGCCGTTTGGATCGCTGGCAATCGGCATCTCGGCGCAGGTGTTCGAGGTTACGGCGATCACGGAGCGCGCGGGGGCCGTGTTTCCCGTCGCCGTCTTCACTCCAGGAGCGAACGAGGTCGGTTGCTGGCGGCGGGCGCTTGAGCGCGTGGTGCTGCCGCTGGCGCAATTAATGTTGCCTGAGCTTGTCGATTGGTCCTTCCCCGATTGCGGTGGCCGTCAGCGGCTTGCCTTTGTGGCAATTCGCAAGACCTATCCGCAGCAAGCGCGTCGCATCGCCGGCGCGCTCTGGGCCCTGGCGCCATGGATGAGCACCAAGCTGGTGGTAATTGTCGACGAGGCCGTCGATGTACACGGGGCGGACGAAGTCTGGCGGCGCGTGGCGGCGAACGTCTATCCGCCGCGCGATGTGTTCACGCAGCCAGCACCCGCCGACTGGTGGGACCATGCGACGCCGCAAGCTCACAGCGGAGCAAACCTGGCGATCGACGCCACGGCCAAGCTCTCGGGCGAGCATCCGCGCGATTGGCCGGCCGAGCTGGTCCTCGGCGACGAGGTGCGCGAGCTGGCCAGTCGCCGTTGGGCCGAATACGAGCTGGGCGCTGATCCCGGGCCCACGTCATGAGCGACGACAGTAGCACGATGACGACAGTCGACAAGACGGACGCCCGCGTGCGGCAGATGTTCGGCGAGATCGCCCCGCGCTACGACACCTTGAATCATCTGTTATCGCTGGGAATCGACCGCTACTGGCGCTGGCGCACCGTGCGCCTCGCACCGCCCGAGGGGGAAAGCCCGATTCTCGACCTGTGTACCGGCACCGGCGACCTGGCTTTGGCTTATCATGCGGCGGCGGCCGGTCGGGCGGAAATCGTCGGCGCCGACTTCACGCACGAAATGCTGGTGATCGCCCGCCAGAAGGGGGCCAAGCTGGACGCCGCCGGTCCACGGTTCATCGAAGCCGACGCCCAGCGGCTCCCGTTCGCCGAGAACAAGTTTCAGCTCGTCTCAGTCGCCTTCGGATTGCGCAATGTAGCTGATACCGATCGTGCCCTGCGCGAGATGACCCGCGTCTGCCGGCATGGCGGGCGGGTCGTCGTGCTCGAATTCTCGTTGCCCGAAGCCCGGCTGCTGCGGTTGTTCTACGGGTGGTACTTCCGACACGTGCTGCCGCGAGTAGGGCAGGCTTTGGCTCGCAATCGACACGGGGCCTACAATTACCTGCCCCAAAGCGTCGTCGAATTCCCGCAGGGGGCGGCGCTCGCCGCGCGCATGAAGGCCGCCGGCCTGGCCGAGGTGCGGTACTGGCCGCTGAGTTTTGGGGTGGCGACGTTGTACGTGGGGCGCAAATGAATCGACCCATCGTGCTAGGTATCACCGGAGCCAGCGGCGCGCCGTACGCAGTGCGGTTGCTCGAGGTGCTGCTGGGGGCCGGGCGCGACGTCCACCTTTCGATCAGCACGGCCGGCGCGGCGGTACTCAAACAAGAGTTGGGGCTCGAGGTCGACCTGAACAATTTCGAAGTCGCCGCTCTGCTCCCCCCCGAGGAAAGCTTGCCCGACGATAGCCCCCTGCACCGCTACCGTGTGCGCGTCGCGGGGCACGAGACGGCGCCGATTGCCGGCCTCGTGCACTACCATCATCAGTTCGACCTGATGGCGCCGATCGCCAGCGGGTCGTTCCTCACCGCCGGCATGGTCATCTGCCCTTGCTCGGGCGGGACCTTGAGCGCCGTGGCGCACGCCGCATCGGGCAACCTGATTCAACGGGCGGCCGACGTGCATTTGAAGGAGCGCCGTAAGCTGATCGTGGTGCCGCGCGAGACTCCGCTCTCGCTCGTGCAGATCGACAACCTGCGGCGCGCGAGCGAAGCCGGCGCCATCGTGCTGCCGGCGTCGCCGGGGTTTTATCACGGCGCCGACAGCCTGGCCGACCTGGTCGATTTTGTCGTGGCGCGCATCTGCGATCAGCTCGATGTCGAGCACCGCCTGACGCGACGTTGGGGAGAGTGACATGCGACCGCTGCGCACGCTGACCCACTTGCTCGAAATGATTCGCTTCAGCCACACGCTGTTCGCGCTGCCGTTTGCGCTGTTGTCGGCGGTGATGGCCTGGTACGCCAACGCGCACGACGTCCCCCCAGTCGCGTGGCGCTGGCAGCAGTTGCTCGGCATTCTGCTGGCCATGGTGTTTGCCCGCAGCGCCGCGATGGCGTTCAATCGCCTGGCCGATCGGCGGATCGACGCCTTGAACCCGCGGACGGCCGCGCGCCACTTGCCCGCCGGAATCCTCAGCGTACGGAGCGTGACGATCTTCGCCGTGCTGTGCGGCGCCGGCTTCATCGCCAGCACGCTGTTGTTTTTTCCGAATCGCTTGCCATTGGTGTTGTCGGCGCCGGTGCTGTTGTTCTTGTTGGGCTACAGTTTCACGAAGCGCTTCACGGCGCTGGCCCACTTCTGGCTGGGGGCGGCCTTGATGCTCGCGCCGATCGCCGCCTGGATCGCCATTCGCGGCCAGCTCGCCCTGGCGCCCGTGGTGCTGGGCACGGCGGTGCTGCTCTGGGTCGCTGGCTTCGACATCATTTACGCCTGTCAGGACGCCGCCTTCGATTGCGAGCATCGCTTGCACAGCGTGCCCGCCAGGCTCGGCATCAACAACGCGCTGCGTGTCGCGGCGCTGTGTCACCTGGGCATGTTCGTGATGCTGCTGCTACTGCCGCTGGTCTATCCGCCGCTGGGCGTGTTTTACGGTTGCGGCGTGGCGGTGGTCGCCGTGCTCTTGGCATACGAACATTGGCTCGTGCGGCCCGACGACTTGGACCGCGTCAACCTGGCGTTCTTTCATGTGAACTGGGTGATCAGTGTGGGCTTGTTCGTGGTGGGAGCAGCCGATTTGTTGAGGTAAACCAATCCCGGCGCGTCACCTGCCTCGCCCTTGCTGGCCCGGCCGGTGGTTTGTCACAATGCCAGTTCTCGCAAGAGATTCAAACGCTGTCGTCGCGCAACCGGCAAATGCCGGCCGCCGACAGCCAGGAGCAGTAAGACGATGATTCGTGCCCCCGAACCGACGCTCGAGAGCATTCGCGACAAGGTCGAGGCCGGGCAGCGCCTCTCGTTCGACGACGGGCTCTATCTGTATCGCCCGGACGTGCATCTCAACGAGGTCGGCGCGCTGGCCAACCTGGTGCGCGAGCGCAAGAACGGTCCGTTCACCTACTACAACATCAACACGCACCTGAATCCCACGAACGTCTGCGTCTACCGCTGCACGTTCTGCGCCTTCCGCTCCGATTTGCGCGACCCCAAGGGGTACGTGATGAGCGACGCGCAAATCCTCGAGCGCGGCCAGGAAGCGGTCGAAAACGGCTGCACCGAGATGCACATCGTCGGCGGCCTGCACCACCAGAAGAAATACGACTGGTACCGCCACATCATCCAGATCCTGCACGATGCGTATCCCGCGCTGCACTTGAAAGCCTGGACCGCCGTCGAGATCAACTGGTTCGAGCACCTGACCGGCAAACCGGTTCGCTGGATTCTCGAAGACATGCTGGCGGCCGGTCTGGGGAGCATGCCTGGCGGCGGGGCCGAGATCTTCCATCCTGAAATTCGCGACCAGATCTGCGAGCACAAGGCCGACGCTGGCAAATGGATCGACATTCATCGCACGGCGCACCAATTGGGCCTGAAGACCAACGCCACGATGCTCTACGGGCATTTGGAAAAGCCGTATCACGGCGTCGATCATTTGTTGCGGCTGCGCGAATTGCAGGATGAAACCGGCGGCTTTCAGACGTTTATTCCCTTGGCGTTTCATCCCGAACACACGAAGCTCGACTACCTTGCCAAGCCGTCGAGCCTCACCGATCTGCGGACGACGGCGGTCAGCCGGCTCTTGCTCGACAATTTCACGCACATCAAGGCCTACTGGATCATGCTGGGGATCGGCACGGCCCAGGCGGCCTTGCATTACGGCGCCGACGATCTCGACGGCACCGTGAGGCACGAATTGATTTACCACGACGCCGGCGCGCAAACGCCCGAGTGTCTGTCGGTCGAACAGATTTGTCGGTTGATTCGCGAGGCGGGGCGCGAACCGGTCGAGCGCGATACCCTGTACCATCGTGTCGACCGCGAGGGCGCGCAATGGCGCTCGGGCGAGCCGATCGCCGCCGGGGTATAATGGCCCGACACGCGCCTGGCCATTGGCCGGCGAACTTCACCATTCCTGAGAGCACGCGATGACCTCGCTCGGAGAGCCGCCAGCCGATCCCCTAACTGGCGGCGGCGCCTCGCAACTTTCGCCGCAGCCGACGGCGGCGCCACGACGCTGGTGGCAGCAGCGGGGGACGCGCATTGCCTTGCTGGCCGCTGGCGCTGTGTTTTTTCTGGCGGTCTCGCTCTGGCCGGTCGTGCGCGGCCTGTCGCGCATGGGGATGGCCCAATGGTGGGAGAATCAGGCCCTCGCGCACGAGTTTGAAGGCAATCTCAAACAGGCCATCGCCGACATCGACCAGGCGATCGCCATGGCTCCCAACGACCTGAACTACTATGTCGCCCGCGCCAAATTGCATCTGGAAGCTGGCGACACCAAGGCCAGCCTGGCCGATTTTGAGCACGTGATTAAAGCCAATCCGAATCATGCCGAGGCCTATCAGGGACGCTCGCGCGTCTTGCAGCGCGAAGGTCGGCACGCCGAGGCGCTACCCGATCTGACCAAGGCGCTCGAGTTGTCGACTGCCAGCGACCCCGACCCTTGGAACAACCGCGCCTACGGCCGGGCGTTGGCGAACACCGAACTGAGCGAAGGGCTCGCCGATATCGAGCGCGCGCTGAAACTTTTGCGGCGGCAGCAGGCCGACGACCTCGCGGCGGCGGCCGACGCGGCGCTTGTGGTGGCCAGCTATCGCGGCGCTGAGGCCGGTTTTCTTGACACGCGCGGCTACTTGCAGCACTTACTGGGCAATCAACAACAAGCGCTGGACGATCTCAACCGCGCTTTCGAGCTACACAAAGACTACCGCAAGGCGGCCCTCGACGAGGCTCGGAAAATGAAAGCCAACGCCGCCAGAATGACCTATTTGCAAACGCACCTTGACCATACCGACGCCGTGATTGTGCACCACCGCGGTCTTGTCCACAGGGCGCTCGGACAGGAGAAAGAAGCCGACGCCGATCTCCGTTGGGCCGACGAGTTGGGCTATAACCCGGCCGCCGGCGTCGAATAGAATCAGCACCCGGCGCAGCGCGGGCCCGACGCCCAGCGAGCGTCGAGCAATTTCAGGCGGATGGCACGGATGGCCCCGACCTTGTCGAGTTCGACTCCCATCACGCGGCCACGCGCGGCGCGTGCCGCCGAGGGTTCGGCGTTCGCGCTCTCGACAGGCCCGCCAATGCCAGCGTGGGCCGATTTGCTGCGAGCCGGTTCGATTCGGTGGCGCCTGGCGGACGGCTGGCCAGCGCGGCTGGGAATCGCCGACGACGAATTTGGTCGCTGGCTGACCGCGCAGCACGCGGTGGTCGTAAAAGCCAGTACCCACCGCCAGGTCTTTCGCATCGACAGCCGGGCTGGCGCGATTTACGTCAAGCGCTATCGAGCCCGCCGCGGACTGGCGCGCTGGGCGACCTTGCTGCGCGGCACGCCGGCTCGTCGCGAGTTGGAAACGGGACACGAGCTCATCCGACGTCGAATTCCCACGGCCGCTCCAATTGCTGTGGGAGAAGTCGTGCGTGTTGGCATCCCTGGCGACAGTCTCCTCGTGACGTGCGGGATTGAACGGAGCCAACCGCTCAGCGAGTTTCTCGCGGCGCCGCTACCGGCGTGGCCCGCGACTGCACAACACGAAGCGCGGCGCTGGCTGGCGTGCGACCTGGCACGGTTGCTGGCGGCGGCGCATCGCGCGGGCGTGCGACACAATGATCTACACGCCGGCAACATCCTGGTCGCCACCGATCAACTGCCGCGCACGACGATACTCCGGAATCGACCAGGCCGCGGTGTGTCGACATCGCGCGGCGCGTACCCTTCATTCCTGTACTTGATCGATCTGCCGGCAGTGCGTTGCAGTCGTCCGCTCGGCACGCGCGCCAGTCTGGCCAGCGTCGTCATGCTGGCCGCAGGGCTTTGGTCGCAGACCACGCCCCGCGAGCGCTGGCGCTTCTGGCGCACGTACCTGGCATGTCGGCCCGACCTGGCCGTCGAGAACCGCAGGGCGATTGCCCGCCAGATTGAATCCGACGTTCTCAGTTATCTGCGCGCGTTGCATCGCTCGCGCGACCGGCGCTCCGTGGCCGACAATCGCGACTTCGCGCGGTTCGCGGTCCCCGGAGCCACATGGCATGCCTTGCGCGCAGTTTCACTCGACGAACTGACGGCGGCGGCGGCCGCTGCAGGCATTCAACGCGCGCTGCCGACGCAATCGGGAGCACCGGCGGCGGTGGCAGGCTTCGACTCGAAAACCTCGACCAATCCGTTGATATGTCGGACCATTGCCGCCGGGCAGTGGCGATGGTTCCCCTGGCGCGAGCATCCCGCCCGACGACTGTGGCGCCTTGCTCAAGGGCTGGCCGCCCGCGGCATTCGCATCGAGCGGCCGGTCGCGGCGTTTGTTCCGAGCCGGTTCTCTGGCCAATACGACGGCGCGTTGTTCTTCAAGCCCGATACTTTCGTCCCAATCGTTGGTCCGCTGGCGGGGCCAGACGCCAACCGCGGCTGCCTGGCCCCGCATGACAGCCACCAGTTGGCCCGCGCGTGCGGCGAGCTGCTCGGCACGCTTGATCGCTGGCACGTGCATTGTCCGCAGTTGTCGCTGGCGTCGCTGGCCGTCGAGCGCACCGGCGAAGGCCTGGTCGTCGTGCTGCGCGACTGGATGACGGTGCGGCGCGCGAGCCGCGTCAACCGTCACCTGGCAGAACGTCGGGCTGCACGCGATCTGACTGCGCTCTATGCGGATTGGAAGCGCCGAGAAGCAGCCCCCAGCGCGACGATGTCGCGCACCTGGCTTGCCCGTGCGTTGCGGGCTTACGTGGCGGCGCGTTGGCAGCCGCCCCATGCCTGGCGCGACCTTTGGCGCTCGCTGGCGAGCGCTAAGAGCCCTGATTTGCCGAAGGAGTGCTTGGGCTGAGTGATCGCACTGCTTCTGCGAAGCAGTGGCACACCAACAAGGCTCCCTCGATACACCAATCGCTAGCCGACGCTGGCCACCATGTTGGAGAACTCGCTCTGCTCCAGCAGCGTCACTTGGGAGCCGTCGTCGACGCAGATGCAGTTGCGCCCCAGCTCTTTGGCCGTGTACAGCGCCTTGTCGGCGCGCGACAGTAACGTGCCGGCGTCTTCCCCCTCGCGGGCCGCCGCGATGCCGCCGCTGACGGTTACTTTGACGTCGGCCACCAGCGCCTTCTCGATCGCTTCGCGGACGCGGCCCGACAACAGGCAGGCGCCTTCGAGCTCGGTCTGCGGCATCAAGATCACGAATTCCTCGCCCCCGAACCGCGCCACCACGTCAGTCGAGCGGGCGGCGTCATCGAGGATCGCCGCCACACCCCGCAGCACGCGATCGCCGCGGACATGGCCGAACTCGTCGTTGACCTTCTTGAAATAGTCGATGTCGAACATGGCCACCACGAACGGCTGCCCGTAGCGCGTCTTCATGGCGAACATGGTTTCGAGCGACTCATCCAAGGCGCGGCGGTTGCGCAAGCCGGTGAGCGGGTCCTTGCGGACTTCGGTCAACGACATCAGCATCGTGGTCTGACGGCGAATTTCGTCGTAGGCGTGCGAGATTTCGTTGGCCAGCCGGAGCGTGGGCCGCAGAATGTCCTCGGCCTCGCGGCACAGCCGTCGCCAGGCGTCTTCTTCGCCTTCGTGGCCCAGATCCTTCACGCGATCCTTGAAACGCGACATGCTGTCTTCGTGTTTGTTGAGATTCTGCCGGATGACCTCGGCGATCTTCTCAAGTTCGCGGG
This sequence comes from Pirellulales bacterium, assembly GCA_019745975.1. Lineage (GTDB taxonomy): Bacteria > Planctomycetota > Planctomycetia > Pirellulales > JAEUIK01 > JAIESQ01. The sequence goes on along the minus strand of JAIESQ010000011.1, from coordinate 75,285 downwards.
CGACCAATTGGGCCCGCTGCAATTCGCGGCGCGCCTGGCTTTCGAGCGCGGCGCCCGCGGCGCGGCGCATGCGACCGACGAGATAGCCCAAGACGGCCACGGCCGCCAGCGCCATCGGGATCGGTAGTCCGGGAATGTTGTGCCACCATTCGGCCAGCAACGGCATCTCGGTCACGGGAGTACCTCTAACTCGCGAATTCTGGTCAATCTATGAGGATGATTTCGACGCGCCTCGACGCGGCTTGCACAAGCCGTCCGACGGCGGATCGCACGCGCTGTCGTCGACAAAACGCTACGATCGCTCAATAGTTTTTTCGGGAACCGAAGCCACGCAGGAAAAACACGCCCAGTCCAACCGTGATGGCAAACACAATCAGCCACTCGTTGGTTCCGAACCCGTTGGCATGGCGCAAGGCGGTGTTGTACAGGTGCCACATGGGTGGTCCCCACTCTGCCTGGTAGGCGCAGGGCCCCTTTCGCTACCTGTAGCTTAGGTCACGTCTTGGCCGAAACCGCCGCCTGCAGGCCGATTGCTACCGAACCCAGCCGGGCAACTCCGGCGGATCGCGATAATCGGCACCGTCGGCACGCGCCACGCCCGAGGGCCGCACCCTTGCCCCCCCGCGCGCGAAAACTATAATGCGATTTCACTTTCGTCTTGGGGACGTAGCTCAATTGGTTAGAGTACCGGACTGTCGATCCGGTGGTTGCGGGTTCGAGTCCCGTCGTCCTCGCTGCTATAATTGAAAGCGAACGTTTCCGAGCGGCCGTCCCGCCCTCCCGCCTCACACACGCCGTTCGGGCACCACGACCGGAGAGCTTTTCTCTGCGATCGGGGTTCATCCTTCGCGGAACGAACTGCCACACACGGTTCGTCACGCGCCGGATGGGTTCTCCAGGTAGCCGTCATCGTGGTTCCGATCCACGCCCGGTAGTGCCAGGCTGGATTGGTGCTTCGACCTGCGCGCAGGCGTCCTCAATCGCCAGCCCACGCGGTCGAGGGATGCCGGAGTTGGAACACATCAAAACCTCAGGAGTAGGCGGGATATGTCAGCCACACCGGTCCGCTGGGGATTCTTGCGCAGCGCTTGGAAGCAGATTAGTTCCTCCTTAGTGCTGCTCGCGCTAGGCTCGATCGCCGTGTGGGGGCACGTCACCCATTGGAACCTCGGTGGACATGCGCACGCGGCTGCTCACGGCGACGAACACGAGGCGCAGACCGACGCGCACGTGGCGGCCGGGTCGGCTGCCGCTGACGAAGCCGGCCCGGCGACTCCCGCCGATCTCGCCGCGCTGCCCCAGGCGACGCCCGGCGCGCCGGCGCAAGTTCGGTTCGAATCGGCCGAGGCCGTGCGCCGCTCCGGCATTCAAACGATCGTCGTCGAGCCGCAAGTGCTCGACGAGTTCGTCGAAGGAGTGGGAGTCGTGGGCTACGACCAGACGCGGCGGGCCCAATTGAGTTGCCGCGTGGCGGGCGTGGTGTGGCGCGTCGAGGTGTATTTGGGCGAGCCGGTCGCGAAGGACACCGTGCTGGCGATCATCGATTCGTCAGACGTGGGGCGCCTCAAATCCGAACTGTTGCAGGCCCTGGCTCAAGTCGAGGTTCGCACGCAGATTCGCAAGAGCCTCGACGAATCGGTGTCGGCGGCCAACCACATTCGTCGCGTCGAGCTCGAACTGCGCGAGGCCAAGACTTCGCTTTACAACGCGCAGCAGAATCTGGCCAACCTCGGCCTGCGGATTCACGCCGAGGAACTTCTCCCCCTCAACGAGGAACAACGAGCTCGGCGCTTGCGTTTCCTCGGTCTGCCCGATTCGATGGTCGGAGGGCTCGATCCAGAACTGACGACCGCCAACCTGATTCCGATCACGGCCCCCTTCGACGGCGTCGTCATCGGCCACGAGATCACGATTGGCGAGATCGTGGCCCCCGACAAGGCCCAGATGGAAATCGCCGACACCCGTCAGATGTGGATCACGATGGACGTGCATCAGGAGCACGCGATTCGCCTGGCGCTGGGGCAGGAGTTGAGCTTCGCGACCGACGGCGCTCCGATCGAGGTGCACAGCGAAATCTCCTGGATCAGCACCGAGGTCGACGAGCGCACGCGCACCGTCGCCGTGCGCGCGGTTGTCGAGAATCCGCTGATGGAAGGTTCGGACCCCCGCTTTGCCGCTCAGCGCTTGCTCCGCGCCAACACGTTTGGCCGCGGCCGGGTGCGCGTGCGCGAACAGCCCGACTCGATCGTCGTGCCCAACCAGGCGGTGCAGTGGGACGAGGGGCGGTATCTCGTGTTCGTCAAAATGGCGGACGACCTCTTCGAAGCGCGCCCCGTTAAGCTCGGCACCGTCACCGACACAACCAGTGAAATCATCGCGGGGCTCGACCCCGGCGCCGTCGTGGCCACCGTGGGCAGCCACGTCCTCAAGTCCGAGATCCAGAAACTCCGCACGACACAAGACTCGGACTGAGCCCGCCGGACACGTCGGTCGCGTCAACCATCCCCCCTTGCCATTTCGGCACGCCCAGCAGGCCGCCGGTTGCCCCGCGAAAGATGAAAGAGTTTTCCTTATGACTACCTGGCTCATCAAATGGTCGCTTGAACATCGCGCGCTGGTAATCGCGCTGTGGGCCGTCGTGGCCGTCGCCGGCGTGATCTCGGCCATGAGCATCAATCTCGACGCCTTCCCCGACACCACGCCCGTGCAGGTGCAGATCAACACCCAGGCGCCGGCCTTCGTGCCCGAGGAAGTTGAGCTATTGATCACCTTTCCCGTCGAGCTGGCAATGGGAGGCATTCCGCGGCTCGAGCAGATGCGCTCGATCTCGATGTTCGGCCTCTCGCAGGTAGTGCTCACCTTCAAAGACGGCACCGACATCTACTTTGCCCGGCAGTTGATCAACGAGCGGCTCAACGCCCTCAAGCTGCCCGAGGGGATCGACAAGCCCGAAATGGGCCCTGTGTCGACCGGCTTGGGCGAGGTACTGCACTACCTGGTCACGCGGCGCGACGACGATCAAAGCGACGAAGCGCTCACCGAGCTGCGCACCTTGCACGACTGGACGATCAAGCCGGCGCTGCGTCCCGTCGATGGCACCGCCGAAGTCAACTCCTGGGGGGGCTACGAAAAGCAGTATCAGATTCGCCTCGACCCCACGCGGATGATCCGTCACGACGTGACGTTCGAGGAGGTGGTCGAGGCCGTCGAGGCCAACAACCTCAACGTCGGCGGCGGCAACATCAATCGCAACGACACCGGCGATATGCTGCTGGTGCACGGCATTGGCCGCACGGTGAACACGCGCGAGATCGAAACCATCGTCATCGCCGCCCACGACGGGGTGCCGATCTATGTGCGCGACGTCGCCGACGTCTCAATCGGCCACGAGATTCGCCGCGGCATCGTCACCGCCCAGGGGCAGGGCGAAGCCGTCCTCGGCCTCGGCTTCATGCGGATGGGAGAAAACAGCTACACGTTCACCAAGCGGCTCAACGACAAACTCACCGACGTCAAGAAAACGCTCCCCGAACACGTCGCCGTCAAGACTGTCTATAACCGCACTGAGCTGGTCGACCAGGTGATCCAGACGGTGCGCAGCAATCTGCTCGACGGCGCCATCCTGGTGATCATCATCGTCTACATCTTCTTGGGCAATTTGCGCGCGGGCTTGATCGTGGCGGCGGCCATTCCGCTGTCGATGATGATGGCCTTTTCCGGCATGTGGCAGTTGGCCATCGCCGGTTCGCTGTTGAGCCTGGGGGCGATCGACTTCGGCATCGTCGTCGACAGCTCGGTGATCGTCATGGAGAACATCGTCCGGCATATTGCGCACGGCAGCCAAGGGGCCCACGGCGCGCACGCCGGCGACGGTCAGGGCCACGCGCTGCCGCGGCTCGACGTGGTGCGCAACGCCGCCATCGAGGTCCGCCAGCCCGCCATGTTCGGGCAGATCATCATCATGATCGTTTACTTGCCGATCCTCTCGCTGCAAGGGATCGAAGGCAAGATGTTCCGGCCGATGGCGCTCACGGTCATTCTGCTCTTGGTCGGTTCGCTGCTGGCAGCGCTAACGCTCATCCCGGTGCTGGCGAGCCTGTTTCTGCCCAAGCAGTTGGAAGAGCGCGACCCGCGGTTGGTGCGCGCCGCGCAGTGGCTCTACGGACCAGCGCTGCGGTTCTGCCTCAAGCAGCGCTATGCGGTCGTGGCCGCCAGCCTGGCCTTTGTCGGCTACGCCGGCTGGCTGTTCGCGCACACCGGTTCGGAGTTCGTGCCGCGCTTGAGCGAAGGGGCCATCGTCGTCGGCAGCGCCCGCATGCCGGGGACCGACCTCGACGAATCGATTCGCCTGAACACGATTATGGAACGGATCATCCGCGAAAAGTTCCCCGACGAAGTCCGCGACACCTGGAGTCGCACCGGCTCGCCCGAAGTGCCCACCGACGCCGCCGGTGTCGAGCTCACCGACCATTTCGTGATGCTCACGCCCCGCAGCACTTGGAAGAAAGCCAAGACCCAGACCGAGCTCGTCGGGCTGATGGAAAAAGAGCTGATCGGCATCCCCGGCCAGATCATCTGGTTTACGCAGCCGATCGAGCAGCGCTTAAACGAGATGGTCTCGGGCGTGCGCAGCGATATCGCGCTCAAGCTCTTCGCTCACGAATTCGACGACATGCTCACCAAGGCCGCCGAGCTCGAAAAGCTGCTCCGCACCGTTCCCGGCTGCGCCGATCTGCAAACCGAGAAGATCGCCGGTCAGCCGATCCTGCAGGTGCGCATCGATCCCGACGCGGTCGCCCGCTACGGTGTTCCCCGGCAGCGCGTGCTTGATCTGGTCGAATCGGTCGGCACCAAGCCACTGGGCACGATCATCGAAGGGCAGTTGCGTTTCCCGCTGGCGATTCGCCTGCCCGAGGAGTATCGCCGCGACCCGCAGTCGATCGGCTCGATCATGGTGGCGACGCCCAGCGGCGAGCGGATTCCCCTCTCGCGCTTGGCGACGATCAACGTCGTCGAAGGCCCGCGCCTGATCTCGCGCGAAACGATGCAGCGCCGGATCATTGTGCAGTGCAATGTCCGCGGCCGCGACGTGGGGAGCTTCGTCGCCGAGGCGCAGCAGAAGATCGCCGCTCAAATCAAATTGCCCGCGGATAAGTTCCGCCTTGAATGGGGCGGCCAGTTCGAAAACCTGCAGCGCGCCAAAGTGCGCTTGGGCGTCGTCGTGCCGATCGCTCTGGGGTTGATCGTGGCGCTGCTCTTTCTGTCGTATCGCAACGCCGTCGACACGATTTGTCTGTTCCTCAGCGTGCCGTTCGCCTGGGCCGGCGGCATCTTCACCCTCTGGACACAAGGGATGCCGTTCTCGATCTCCGCCGCCGTCGGGTTCATCACCCTCTCGGGCGTGTCGGTGCTCAACAAGATGGTTTTTGTGACCGCATTCCGGCAGGAGCAGGCCGCGGGCCGCACCACGAAGGAAGCGGTGCCGTCAGTTGCCATGGTCCGGCTGCGCACCGTCATCATGACCACGCTGGTGGCCGTCGTCGGCTTCTCGCCCATGGCGATCAGCACGGGCGTGGGAGCCGAAGTGCAGCGTCCGCTGGCGGCCGTGGTCATCGGCGGCGTGATCGCCAGCGCTCTGATGGAACTGTTTCTGTTCCCGGTGATCTACTACTTCGTCGGTGACCTGGCGAAGCCGAGGATGATCGCTGGGACGGAGGCCGCCGCCATCGCGCCGCGGGCCCAACCAGCCACGCGACCGACTCGGTGCCGAAGCTAATCCGGTTTTGAGCGGCGCGTCACCAAGCGAACCTTGAGTCGTGCCGTCGCGTTCATCTGCAAGACGCGAACTGTCGTGCGACCGATCGCCGTCAACCCCACGATTCTCAAGCCGTGCCAATTGAAATGCTCGTTCCAGTTGTCTTGTCGCGGATCGAACAGGCGAGTGACCTCACTTGATTCGGGATCGATCCCTGACAGGTCGCTTCCCTTGTGCAAGTTGCACTCCGCGCACGCCAAGGCCAGATTGTCGATTTCATCGCCACCGCCGTGCTTGCGCGGCAAAACGTGTTCGACTTGCAAAGGAATGAGCAGCGAATCGCTCTGCCGTCGCTGACAATACTCGCACTGATCCGCTGCTCGCTGGCGCACCTGGCGGCGGGTGGCCCGGTCGAGCGACATTATCCGCCTTGCGTCAGGCGAAATCTCGCCTCAGCTTGCAGCACCGTGAGCAGATTATTGGCCTCGATATAGGCTTCGTACTCGGCGCGATCGGTTTCGGACAGCTCCCCTTCGGTGGCTTTTTCGGCCAACTCCGCCAGACGATCGGCCAACGCGGGGTCACCCTGCAACTCGGCGAGCTGCCGCGTCTGCTCGGCCGAAAGCAGCGCGAATAGGGGCGCGGTCCCCCGATGAAAGGCGCTTTGCGAGTCGTCGATGGTGCTCATGCGGTTATCTTAGCTTTGAGGTATCGCCACGGTCAAAACTGGCCGGCCTCCCTGCACGGCGCCCATTCGGCGATGTGACGGATGCCCACCGGAGACCGCCCCCGGCGTCATCTAGCCTCTGGCCTCTAACCTCTACCTTCTGGCCTGTTCTCATACGCATACACAGTCGCGTGTCGGGCGATCCGCAACCTCGGGCCCACAAACCCTCGGCGGCGCAGCTCCGCGCTCAAGTAGGCCATCATGCCGGCGTGCGAGACGACCAGGGTGTCGACCTCTTGCCCGCATAGCCGCTCGACAACCGTCAGCACCCGCTCGCGAAAATTGTCGCGGCACGCCCGCTGCGAGCGATGCCCGGTCATCCAAGCTCCGCGCAGCACTAACTGCCATGCCCAGACCGGCAACCGGAGCCCGCCGGTGCCGAAGGGGGTGAACTGGGCCTCGCGCAGCAGCGGCGTCGCCTCGATCGGCCCGGAGAACACGGTTTGGGCCGTGATCAAGGTGCGCGGCAAGTCGCTCGACAGACATGCTTGCCAGCCGCCGGAGCCCAAATCGGCTGCACCAACGATCGCCCCGGCCTGATCGTAACTGTCACGCCAGGCGACCAGTTCGGCCGCGGTCCTCCAGCCGCTCGGGCGCTCGTCGATGGGAAAATGGCGACGCAGTCCGATTCGCATGCCGCTACTTCTGTCCCCCACGTCGCAGCCTATCGTCGTCGCGCGTCGGGCCCAGTCGTGGACTCGCGCCGGGGGTCAGGGTCCGCTATGTGTTCTTGGCGCTTCACCGCCTCGCGCCAGCCCAGGTCTCACTGCAATCTTCCCCCAATTGTCACTCGATCTGAACACGAGCCCCATCTGATCTTCATGTAAATAGCTAGCTTTTCTCTCGGGGCTAGCTAGCACGAAATCAGCCCTCGCCGCGCGAGTCCTTCTTCCGACATTCGCCCGGCGTGGCTGCTCGCGTGCCGGGTAGCTGCGGAACTTCGCTCAGGATGTGGGGGACCTACTCATGAGGAGTGTGACAATGGCCAAGTCAAATCGTGGCTTTACTCTGGTTGAACTGCTGGTGGTGATCGCGATCATCGGAGTGCTGATTGCCCTGTTATTGCCGGCCGTGCAAGCCGCCCGCGAGGCCGGCCGCAAGACCCAGTGCATGAACAACCTGAAACAACTGGGCCTGGGGCTCCACAACCACGAGTCGGTTTATGGCACCTTCCCCACGGGCGGCGAGGGAACCGACTGGAAGACGAAGACGACCACCTTCGATCTCCATTCGACTTTTACGCAAATCCTGCGGTTCCTGGAGCAGGGTCAGGTCGCTCAAATGATGAACCTGCAATATGCGTACAACGACAAACGCTTTCCGGCTAATCAGCTCGCGGCACGCACAAGAATTCCCGCGTTCCTCTGCCCTAGCAATGGCCTGTATTCCCCCGATCCTCAAGGCTATGGCTCGACCGACTACATGCCCACTGTCTATACCGATATCGACCCGACGACGAGGATCAGAAACCGCCCCACCCGGGCCGACGGCGCACTTTGTCTGCGGGTGAAGTCGAGCTCGCCAACCGGTTACGTTGGCGTCCGTATGGCGGACATTGTGGATGGCACGAGTCACACGATCGCGATCTCGGAGGACTCGGGACGCAACTACGAAACGGAGGAGCCGCACACCATTTCCGGCTACCCTGATCCCGTGATCGCGGCGGGTAACAGCGCCGACGAACCAACTCCCAGCGGAAATCGAGCCATTAACCGCTGGGCGGAGCCGGATAACGGCAACGGGGTCTCGGGACCTCCCAATGCTGCCACCGGAAACCTCAAGAGCGTGATCAACAACAACAGCACGCCAAACAATGGGCCGGCGGATTGTCCCTGGACCACGAACAATTGCGGACCCAACGACGAGATTTTCAGTTTTCATCCGGGGGGCGCATGCGCTCTGTTTTGTGATGGCAGCGTGCGCTTCTTGCCCGAAACGATCGACGCCACGGCGCTCAGGTATCTGATCACGCGAGCGGAGCGTAAGGGAGTCGATAGCTCGGAGTTCAAGGTCGTTAATCCGAACGACGCCACGACTCCTTGAAGTCGCAGCCTTTCGGACCCAACGCGGATCGGGGTGCTGGCGGTTTGCGATCTCGCGATCCTGTTGGCGGGTGACCTGTACGCGGCCCGAGCCGCAGCTCCCACTACTTACCCGGGACGCAAAACGCCCTTCGGGACGCAAGCGGGACGCGGGCCTTTGCGGCCTGCGTCCCGACGCAACACTTAACCCAGAAATGACTTAGCATCGAGGAACTCGCGTCCGGGACGGTCGGGACGCAAATTCCCGGACCTTTCAGAATAGCTGTCCGCCTGGAGGTCTTCGGCGTTTGGGCAAAATCTGCCGGCCCTGCCAAACGTAGCGGATATTCCCGCTGTGCCGGTCGATTCATAGGGTACCGACCCATACCACGCGGCGGCAGTGAGCGCCCTGCTACTCGCCGCGACCCGCCCGTTGGCCACGCCGATTGACCCGCCGAGAGGGGAGAACTCACATGCTTCGCCGGACCGTTCTCGCGATCGCTTGTGCGCTAGGCGCGATGGCCCTGGCGCCCAGCGATGCCGCGGCCCAACAGGCCTACGGTCGCCAGTGGGGCCACTCGTACAACAGCACCGATTGGGAACGCTTCTACCACTATCCATACATCTACTATCCGCAGAACTTCTGGGGCCCCGACTACTATCGCAGCGCGGAGAGCTTGTACTACCGCTATCCGCCCGAGATGCGCGTGCCGGTCTACAACAAGGCCTGGCAGAACTACTACCCGCAACGGCGCCGCTTCCATTCGGGCCACCACTTCATTCTCGACGTGTTTTGATATTGAACCCCGAGGAAGTTGGGGCGCACAACGAGCAGCGTGCCGAGCGGCTTGGTCCTCGATGAGTTCGAGGATCGAACCCCGAGGAAGTTGGGGCGCACAGGGAGCTGCCCGACACACAGGTGCATCAAGCGCCTGAGATGTAACGCGCCGGATCGACGAGGCCGGCCTCGGCAAAGCCGCGCAATCGCAGTTGGCACGAGTCGCACTGGCCGCACGCCGCGCCGCTCTCTGGCGCGGGGTCGTAGCAACTGGTCGTTAACGAGTAGTCGACGCCCAATTCGACGCCGCGGCGAATGATCGCGGCTTTCGTGAGCGACACTAGCGGCGCGTGAATCTTGAGCCGCGCACCTTGTTCCACCCCCGCCCGCGTGGCAAGGTTCGCCATCCGCTCATAGGCGGCCAGGTACTCGGGTCGGCAATCGGGGTAGCCGCTGTAGTCGATCGCGTTGACCCCCAGAAAAACGTCAGTCGACCCCAGCACTTCGGCCCAGGCCAGCGCGAAGGAAAGAAAGATGGTATTCCGCGCCGGCACATAGGTGATCGGGATTCCCTCGGCCATGCTCGCGGCGTCGCGTCCCTTGGGCACCGCCAGGTCGGCGGTCAGGGCCGAACCGCCAAATTGCCGTAAGTCGATATCGACCACTGCGTGCCCAGCCGCGCCTTGCCGCTCGGCGACACGCCGGGCGGCCGCCACCTCGATGGCGTGCCGCTGCCCGTAGCGAAACGTGATCGCGTAGGTCGCGAAACCCTCGGCCTGCGCGATTGCCAGCGCCGTAGCCGAATCGAGGCCACCGCTTACCAGCACCACCGCTTTGGGAGCTTCGCCCATCAAGATTTCCTGACCCCAATGCCACGCGCGCCGCCGTTATTCTCGCGCGCGGTGCCAACCTGACAAGCGGCAAGTTATTCCAGCCAGCGGCCGACTGTCGGGTTGCCGACTCTGCCCAGCGGAACTACGCTCCGGTGCATGACGCGCGAAAGCTCGTACGTTTTGGTGATCGACCTGGGGAGCGGTGGCCCCAAGGTCGCCCTCGTGGCCGACTCGGGCCGGGTCGTGGCGCACGCCTCCGCTCGCATTGCCACGCACTATCTGCCCGACGGTGGCGCCGAGCAAGATCCCGACGCGTGGTGGGGCAGCTTCGATCGGCTCGCGCGACAGATTCTCGACCCGCGCCCGGTGCCGCTCGACCGGGTCGTCGCCATCGCTTGTACGGGCCAGTGGTCGGTCACCGTGCCAGTCGCCGCGGATGGTCGGGCCCTGTCGCGCGCCGTTCACTGGACCGATCGCCGCGGCGCCCCCTACACGCGAGACATCACTCGGGGGCTGATCAAGATTCAAGACTACGGACTGACGCGACTGCTGGGCTGGATGTGGTACACCGGTGGCGCTCCGACACACTCGGGTGCCGACGCGCTGGCCCACATGCTTTTCCTCAAGCACGAGCGGCCCGACATCTATCTCCAGACGCATAAGTTCCTCGAGCCGGCCGACTATCTCAACCTGCGACTCACAGGCCGCTTTGCCGCTTCGCATGCTTCGATCTATCCGTATCTGCTGACGAACAACCGTCACAATCCCAACATCGATTACGCGCCGCGGCTGTTGGCCTGGTCGGGCATCCCGCGCGAGAAGCTACCCGATCTCGTGCCGGCTGGCGCTACGGTCGGCACACTTCTGTCCGAGGTGGCCACCGCCTGGGGACTGAGCCCGCAAGTCAAAGTGGTCGCCAGCCTGGGGGATAGCCAGGCGGCCGCGCTCGGCGCCGGCACGGTCGACGACTTCGACGCGCACGTCTGCGTGGGCACGTCGAGCTGGCTGACCTGCTTTGTGCCATTCCGCAAGACCGATCTGTCGCGTTACCTGGCGACCATGCCCTCGGCCTTGCCAGGGCGCAACATGGTGATGGCCGAGCTCGGCCCTGCGGGCAAGTGCGTCGAAGTGTTTCTCGACAATTGGCTCTACCCCGAAGACGATATCGCAATCGGCCAGCGGCCGGCCGACGCCTTCGAGCGGCTCGAGCGCCTGGCCGCCACGGTGCCCGCCGGCAGCGAAGGGCTGTTGTTCCTTCCTTGGCTGAACGGTGGCGGACCCCCTTCAGGCGACAGCGCCCTGCGCGGCGGATTTCTGAATCAGTCGCTTCCCACGGGGCGCGCCCAGGCTGCGCGTGCGATCTTCGAAGGCGTGGCCTACAATCTGCGTTGGTTGCGCGATAGCGTGCAAGCGTTTTGCGGCCGACGGTTCGCCTCGCTGAACTTCATCGGTGGTGGCGCGCGCAGCCCGGTGTGGTGCCAGATACTGGCCGACGTATTCGACTGCCCGATCCGCCAAGTAGCCGATCCGCAGGTCGCCATCGCCCGCGGCGCGGCGCTGGCGGCCCTGGTGGCACTCGAGAAACTGCCGGTCGAAGAGATCCCGCGCCGCGTGGAGTTTGCCAACACCTACCTGCCAAGTGCCACGAATCGCGCAATTTACGAGCAGTCCTACCGGAACTTTCTGGCGGCCTACCGCGCCAACCGCAAACTGTTCCGTCAGATGAACAACAGGCCAGTCGACGGCCATCGCTAGAATTCCACCAAATACATCGCATCCAGACCACGACGAGGAACCTCACGTGTCGCACGAAGTTGAAGAAGAGCTGGGCCTGTTGGCCCCCATCGATCAGATGATGCACCCGTACCGCGAGCGCTTCCCGGCCAATCGCAAGCTGCCCGCGGCCGGTCGCCCGCGCGCCGAAGTGCTCGCCGAGCTGGCCGAGCTGCGCGCCATCGAAGAGGGACGCTGGAAGCAGGGTTACGCCTCCGGCTCGGTCTATCACGGCGATGACGAACACGTGAAGTTCGTCACCGAAGCCTACGCCCTGCAATCGCAGGCCAATCAGTTGCACTCCGATCTTTGGCCCAGCGCCGCTAAGTTCGAGGCCGAGATCGTCGCCATGACGGCCAACATGCTGGGGGCCGATCGCACCACCGCGCCCTTCGGCACGCCCGAGGGCATCTGTGGCTCGGTCACCTCGGGCGGGTCAGAGAGCATTTTGTTGGCGATGAAGACGGCCCGCGACTGGGCCGAGGCCAAGCGTGGCATCCGCGATGGTGAGATCGTGGTACCCATCTCGGCGCACGCGGCGTTCCACAAAGCGGCGCAGTACTTCCGCATGGGACTCAAGATCGTGCCGCTCGACGACGCGCTGCGCGTCGATGTGAATGCCGTGGCCGACGCGATCGGCCCCAACACAATCGCGCTGGTCGGTTCGGCCGTGAACTTCCCCTACGGCACGATCGACCCCATCGACCAGCTCGGCGAATTGGCCCAACAGCACGGGCTCTTGCTGCACATCGACGGCTGCCTGGGTGGGTACTTCTTGCCCTGGGCCGAAAAGCTGGGGCGCGACGTGCCGCCGTTCGACTTCCGCGTGCCGGGTGTCACTTCGATGTCTTGCGACACCCACAAGTACGGTTACGCCCCCAAGGGCACCTCAGTCGTGCTGTACCGCGGCCAGGAGCTGCGGCACTTCCAGTACTTCACCACGTCGGACTGGCCTGGCGGCTTGTACTATTCGCCGACCTTCTCCGGCAGCCGCCCTGGCGGCTTGAGCGCGGCCTGCTGGGCGGCCCTGGTCTCGATCGGCGAGCAAGGCTACCTCGAAGCGACGCGCCGCATTCTGGCGGCCGTCGACGCGATGAAGCAAGGCATCGCCGGCATCCCCGAGCTGCACCTCTTGGGCAACTCGCTGGGGCCCTTCGCGATCGGTTCGGCGTCGCTCGACATGTACCAGGTGCTCGATCAGATGTCGGCCCGCGGCTGGGCCCTGACCGGCTTGCAGCATCCGGCCGGCATCCACGTCAGCCCCACGTTGCGGCAAACTCAGCCGGGCGTGGCCGAGCGATTTGTCCAAGACCTGGGCGAAGCAGTGGCCTTCGTGCGCGACACGCCGAACATCGAAGGGGGCATGGCCCCGATCTACGGCATGGCGGCCGCGATCCCCGACCGCTCGATCGTCCACGACATGCTCAAGCAGGTGATGGACGTGTACTACCGGCTGTAGAAAGAGGATTCACCGCAGAGCACGCGAAGAACGCAAAGATTGCGAAGTAGCTGGCTGAGCGCGAGAAATACTCTTGTTAGCCGTGGACTTCGGCGAGCTCAGTCGAGTCGAATTTGCTTCGCGCGCTAGCTCGCGCGATGAATCACTTGGCGTGGAACTCGGCGTCGAATTCCTCGAACGGTCGACCCAGCCCCGCTTTCATTTCTTCCAGACCACGACGAATGCCTGCCAACGTCTCCGGATCGTCGTACACGATCGCTTGACGCTGCTCTTCCAAAGCGTGGAGCGCCGCGCGCAACAACTCGTCTTCGGACGAGAAACTCCCCAGCGCCATTTGCTCGCGCACGAGTTGCTGCACGTCCGGTGGAAACGGATACGTCATGTAATTGCTCCTTCCAGCTACGGGCCGAGCCGATAGAGAAACAGCCCCAGCGCCCCTGGTGGCCGGCAGCACCCACAGCGGCAAGCAACCCATGCAGGTACGTGTTGTCGTGGCGCCACCACCTGCGCGGAGGTCGTCGGGTCGGACCCTCGCCCCGGATAGTTTTGCAGCAGCAGTCCGCGCAGCGACGTCAGGTTGTCTTGAAACCTTGGCTCGTCGGCCAGGTTGTGCGACTCGAGAGGATCTGCTCGATAGTCGTAGAGCTCTTCGTCGCCATCGCTGCAGCGACGAATGTAATGCCAGCCATTGGCGACAATGGAACACAGCCGGTCTTCAGATCGGTCCTCCTGGTTCGGGCAGGTCTCCGAAAAGATCAAGTCGAGTTGGACGGTTGCCACCGCGCCGCCGGCAAGCGGCGCTGCCGTCGGGAGCGATGCACCGCGAAAGGCGGTCTCTTTTTCCAGGCCCACCAGCTCAACGAGCGTCGCCGGAATCTGCGTCAGCGTGACGGGCTGCTCGACTACCGCGTCTGCCGCGATCTTCGGCGGATAAACGATAATTAGCGGCGCGTCAATCAATTGTCGATACAAGCTGTCGCTGTGTTCCCATTTCCCATTTTCGCCGAAGTGTTCGCCGTGATCGTTGGTAACGACAACGATCGTGTTGTCCAACAGGCCTTGGCGCTGCAGGGCGTCGAACAATCGACCTAGCTGGTCATCGAGATACGCGATGGCGCCGTCGTAGCTGTCGATGGCGTATTGCCGCTCGCTGGGATCGTCCGGTCGGAACGGCACGTCCGCGATCGACCATTTCGTTTTTAGCTTGCGGCGCTCACGGCGTGTTGCCGTCGAAAACCGGTCAAAGCTGGGATCGGGAACCTCGTATATGCCGTGCGCATCGTAATAGTTGAGAAACGCAAAGAACGGTTGGCCTCGTTGGCGGTCAAGCCATTTCAGGAACGAGCGATTGATGTCCGCGGCCGTTCGGCGTGGCACCCCTCCGAGGAACTGCGCCGTTGCAGCCGTGACGATGGAGCCGCACCACCACGGCTTCAGTTCATCATAGTATTGGAATCCTTGCGCAAGACCGGTGTGCTTGCCGCACATGTCGTTAGCGACAAATCCCGCAGTCGCGTAACCGCTCTCCCGCAGCGATTCGGCCAGCGTCCGCGCATGCGGTTGCAGTCCCAGCCCGACCTGTTCGGCGCCGTGCTCCAGCGGCAACAAGCTGGTAAAGATGCTCGCATGCGTCGGCAAGGTCCACGACGATGGCGCGATGGCATTCGTGTAGACAACTCCGCGCTTGGCGAACCGCTCGAGCTGCGGCGTGGTTTGCCTCGAATACCCATACAAGCTCAGGTTCTGCTTGCGAACCGTATCGAGCGTGATCAGCAGGATGTTCGGACGTGCAGCAACTGGCGAGGGTGTCGTACGACCAAGCACCTGAACCGCCCAGTAGCCGGCTGGCAAACCGATCAAGATCGCCAGTGCGATCGCCACCAGCCATGGCTTCGGCCGAGTTTCGAAACGCGACAGCAACCACCGGCTACGCAAGCCGGCAGCAACCAAGCCGAATATCAGCAACAATTCGGCAACCCCCTCGAGCTTGCCGTTCGCGATCAAGGGAACGACGTCGAAGCACGTCGCCAGCAGAACGATAAATAACAGCGCGCGTCCAACCGCGATCCCCGTGAAGATTCGGCCGACTCCCAGCGTGTAGAGCGCCAGCAGCAGCAAACCGCAAACCTGACTCGCGGGCACGATCCACCACATCCAGTCCGAGACTACCAGCGTATCTCGACTAGCGGTAATGAACGGATTTACGAGCGGTTGCTTGACGAGGCGGATCGCAATCAGCGCAGTCGAATTGACCGCGGCCAAAACCAAAATCCAGCGGAGCGTATTCCCGATGGAACACGACTTTCGTCCTTCGCCCGGAGCAAAAAACCACAACGGCGCCGACAGGATGACCGTCATCACGATGACCATGTCTCGACCGGACGAAGGATTCCAGACGAGAACGTCCAGGGGAGAAAAGCCTCGGAGCAGGCCATAAACCACAGCCAGAACCCCGACGACCAGCACGGTTGCCAAGGCCGCGGCGACTTTCGCAAGCCAGCGGCTATCGGTCCATCGTCGAGCTGCAGACAACTGGTCTACCAACGTATCGAACCAATGCGTGACAGGGGGTGCCCGCGAGCAAGTAGCGTCGGCCGATTGCGCCCATTACGTATCTTAAACTGCCGACCGATCAGGGCAATCGGACCAAGGCGACTTCTTACGCTGAGTCGACCCGAGCCGCTGTGTATTGCGGTGTATGGCTCGAAATGCGTAGCGCGCTCGCGCCTGAGAAAACCCTACTTCCCCCCCTTTGCCTTCGCCATCACGCTCTCGATCGTCACCGGCTTGCCACCTTGGCGCTTGCTCTCGTCGGCCGCTTCCATGAAGGCGAACATCTCGATCGTTTCGGCCGCGCTCACCGGCGGCTTCAAAGTGCGGAAGAACCGCGCGACTTCGACCACCAGCGGCTCGTAGCCGGCATACGACCCGCTCGGCGCGATCCCCTTCTTGCCGAACACCACCGCGCCGTACTCCGTCTTGCCATCGCGAATGCCGCGGTACGTCGCCACGCGGCCGTCGCTCCACACGCCCGTCGCCACGTCGCAGCCGTCGGTGTGGACGCGCGTCACCTCGCGGCAGCCGGTCCCCATGATCGTGTACAGCATCTCCACGCCGTGTACGCCGTACCAGAACAAGTCAGGATGATGCTCCTCGAGCGAACAAGGGCTGTAGACCATGCAGCCGACGACGCCTCCCAAGCGCTCGTCGTCCTTCATGCTGATAATGCCAGGGCTGAACCGCAACGAGCTCGACGAAAAGGCCGGGCACTTGTACTGCTCGGCCAGGCGGAAGATTTCGATCGCGTCAGCCAGCGAGCCGGCCAAGGGCTTGTCGATGAACAGCGGCTTGCCGGCGCGCAGCACCGGCTCGGCCTGCTTCAAGTGCGGGCGGCCGTCCACGCTCTCGAGCATCACGGCGTCGACCTTCGGCAGCAGGGCTTCGATCGAATCGACGATCTCGACCCCCATCTCGCGCATCTCCTTGGTGAAGCCCTCGACGCGGTCGCGGCTCGACGCCACGTCGGGGCTGCCACCGGGGTAGGCCGCCACCACGGTGATGCCCGCCATGTCGGTTCCGGCGTTGTCGCGGTTCAACGTCTTGGTGAAGGCGATCACGTGCGAGGTGTCGAGCCCGATCATGCCGACCCGGATCGGCTTGGGCGGATCCTCGGCCCGTAGTGCCGCGGCCAGCGGCCCCCCGAGAGCCAATCCAACGAGGGCGAAAATCCACAGCGTCGAACAACTGTGATCGGACATGGCAGGGGCTCCGGAGTTCTGGTTCCCCTCCCCCCTTGCGGGTCTGCTTGGACTGCTTGCAGGTCCAAGCCAGGAATCACAGGGGTCAGGGGTTGGGGATCAGGATTTGCGTCTGCGAGAATAGACCCTCGCGCGGCGCGACACAAGCAACGCGACATTTTCCAAGCCCACCGGAAAGTCGCGAGCAGTGACGCCGCCAAGCTCCGCTCCGCCGCGACCTTCCGTGGGTCTCGGCGTGCGAGTATCGTGACGGTCACTGGCGCGCGGATTGTTCTTGAGGTTCAAAAGAAATCGCGGTTCCCATGCTTTCCCCAATTCGACGGAAAACTCCGCTGACGATTGGCCTGTTGTTGACCGGCGTTGCAGTGATCGCCAATCACGCCCACGCCGATGACGCCAGCGCGAAGCTCGCGCCCGAAGTGGTCGCGGCGGCCGACAAAGCCGAGACCGCCGAGCTCGAAGCCGAAGTTGCCGAGTGCGATGCGCGGCTGGCGATGCCTGCCGTGAACGACAACAGCGCCGCCCGGGCCGCCGCCCTCGATCGCCGCGGCAACGCCCACCTGCAGTTGGGGCACATCGCCGAGGCGCTCGCTGATTTCGACGAAGCGATCAAGCTCGAGCCGCGCCGCGGGCCAGGGCATTGGCAGCGCGGCATCGCTTGCTATTACGCCGGCCAGTTCGATGCCGGCGCGAAGCAGTTCGAAGCGTACCAAACCGTCGATTCGGCCGACGTCGAGAACGTCACCTGGCGCTATCTCTGCGTCGCCCGGCAAGATGGCGTTGAAAAAGCACGCGAAACGCTGCTCGAGGTCGGCGCCGATCCGCGCATCCCCATGCACGAGGTCTACGAGTTATTCGCGGGCCGCGCCACGCCCGACAAAGTGCTCGCGTCCGCCCGGGCTGGCAACCCCACCGATAGCGAGCTGCGCAAGCGGCTCTTCTACGCCCAGTTGTATCTGGGGCTCTGGCACGAAGCGGCTGGCCGCGCCAAGGAGTCGCTCGCACATATCCGGCGGGCGGCAGTCGACTACGCCCTGCCCGGCTACATGCACGCCGTGGCACGGGTGCACGTGGCGCTGCGGTCGAAAGAGCCTGCGAAGTCGTGACGAACTTGGCATCGTAAGCCGCGGAGCTTGCTCCGCGCGCTAGCTCGCTCGACGTTGTACACACTTTGCGAATTGGAACTGCCGCCATCGCCGAGTTGCCTGGTGATTATGAGCTTGTCGACGTCGGCGGCGGTCGCAAGCGGGAACGCTTCGGCAAGTACGTCGTCGACCGGCCGGCGATGTTCACCGATCCTCGGGGGCGAGCGACGCATTCAACCGGCGCCACTGCTGGCTTGTCGAGTCGTGCCGACTTTGTCTATCAGCGCCAGTCGGAGTCGTCGTCTGGCCGTTGGGTGCGCGGCGACGGTTCGCCAGTCGCCGGACCGGTAACCTGGAACGTCACTATCGGCCAGTTGACGTTTGAACTGCGCCTGACCGACTCGGGGCAGGTGGGTCTGTTTCCCGAGCAGGCCGACAACTGGCAGTGGATTGACCAGCAGGTCGCGCGACTTGCCGCCGATCACTACACGAGAAACCTCGATCCGCCGCGCGTGCTCAATCTCTTCGCTTACTCGGGGGCCAGTACCTTGTCTGCCGCCGCGGCAGGCGCCGAAGTCGCGCAAGTCGACGCCGCGCGGCCCGTTGTCCAATGGGCGCGGCGCAATTCCGAGCTCTCCGGTTTGTCGTCAGCACCGATCCGCTGGCTCGTCGACGACGCCCGGACGTTCGTGCGGCGCGAGCTGCGCCGCAGGCGTCGCTACGAGGGCATCGTGCTCGATCCACCGAGCTACGGGCACGGCATCAAAGGGCCCCGTAGTGTATTAAACGATTGGCGATTCCAGCGCGACCTGCCAGAATTGCTGGCCGCCTGCCGGCAGTTGCTCGACCCCGAGCGGGCGTTCATGCTACTAACTTGTCACACGACGGGCGTAACCTGCGAACAACTCGCTGCGTGGTTCGAGCAAGCCACGGGCTGGCGGCCGACGCAGACCATCGACATGGAGATCAAGGCCGCGACCGGCGAGACGCTCCCCAGCGGCGTCTGCGTGCGCTGGACGGGGAAGTAGCGCCGCACTCGCTAGCGCGCGGAGCAAGCTCCGCGGCTAACAATTGTGTTTTCCAAGTACCCATGCCCGATCGTCGCATCACCAGCCGGCAGAACGAGCGCGTCAAGCAAGCCGTCCGGCTGCACCATGCGCGCGACCGAGCTGAGCAAGGCCGCTACACGATCGATGGTGTCCGCGAGATCAGCCGTGCGCTTGCCGGCGGCGCCGAGTTTCTCGAAGCCTTCGTCTGCGAAGAACTGCTGGCCGACGACTTAGCGCGGGCGCTGTCCGCCCGGCTCGAAGCCGCCGATGTGCCCCTCTGGCAGGTCGATCGCGACATCTTCGCCAAGGTCGCGTTCGGCGCCCGGCACGAAGGCATCGTCGCCATCGCCCGTATGCGCGAGCAGCCGCTGAGCGCTTTGAAATTGCCGGCCGATCCGCTCGTGGCGGTGCTCGTCGGCATTGAGAAACCCGGCAACGTCGGCGCCGTGTTGCGTAGCGCCGACGGCGCGGGAGTCTCGGCGGTGATTGTCGCCAACGGCGGAACCGATCTGTTCAACCCCAACACCATCCGCACCAGCCTGGGTACGCTGTTTACCGTGCCGATCGCCGCGGCCACGGGCGCCGAAACGCTCGCCTGGCTGCGCGCGCAGGGCTTGACGATCTACGGCGCGCGTCCCGACGCCGAGTTGCTGTATCACCAGGCCGATTTTATGCGCCCCACGGCGATTGTGCTGGGGAGCGAAGCGACCGGTCTGACGGCCGATTGGCTCGCGCCCGACGTGCAGGCGATCCGGCTGCCAATGCACGGCGCGGCAGACAGCTTGAATGTGTCAGCCACCGCGGCGGTGCTGTTCTACGAGGCAAGGCGCATGCGGGATACGCGCCTTCCGAAGCGCACGTAGCTCCTTGGAAATTCCCGCTCCGCCCGCTACCTTGCAACGCATGACCAAACCACCCAGTACATCGGCATCCGCCACGCCCGCGGCAACTACTTCAAGCGAGCCCTCAGCCGCCGATCTGGCCCAGCGACTCGACCTCGTCTTATCGGCCGGCCAGGAAGCCGCCGCCATCACCCTGCGTTACTTCCGGCAAGACAACTACCAGGTCGAGCTGAAGGCCGACGCTTCCCCGGTCACCGTGGCCGACCGCGAGGCCGAGCAGCACTTGCGCCGCCGCATCGCCGCCAGCTTTCCCGACGACGCCGTCCTCGGCGAGGAATTCGACTCGGTCGACGGCACCTCGGGCTTCCGCTGGATATTGGACCCGATCGACGGCACCAAGTCGTTTGTGCATGGAGTGCCGTTCTATGGCACGATGATCGGCGTCGAGCACGCAGGCCGCAGCGTCATCGGCGTCGTGCTGCTGCCGGGGCTCGATGAACATGTCTACGCTGTCCGAGGGCAAGGGGCCTGGGCCGTGCGTGGGCAGGAGTCGCCAAAGCGGGCCCACGTGTCCGATTGCCGGCAGATGAGCCAGGCCTTGTTCTTGACGACCGCCGTTAAGGATTTCGACAAGTTCGGCCGCGGCGAAGCATACGAAGCGCTCGACGCCGCCACTCGCATTTCGCGTACTTGGGGCGATTGCTACGGCTACCTGCTCGTGGCAACGGGCCGTGCCGAAGTCATGGTCGACCCGGCGATGAACGTCTGGGACGCCGCCGCCTTGCAGCCGATCCTCGAGGAAGCCGGCGGCACCTTCACCAACTGGCTGGGCGAGCCGACGATCCATGGCCGCGAAGGGGTGGCCACCAACGGCCATTTGCTCGATGACGTGATCGCGATCACCCGCAGGGCCCCGCGGCTGCCGTAAGTAACCCTCACCCCCGACCCCTC
This sequence comes from Pirellulales bacterium, assembly GCA_019745975.1. GTDB lineage: Bacteria > Planctomycetota > Planctomycetia > Pirellulales > JAEUIK01 > JAIESQ01. The sequence goes on along the minus strand of JAIESQ010000011.1, from coordinate 54,254 downwards.
TCGCACAAGCCACAAGGGGAGAGGGAAGTATTTGAGCCCGCGGCTGCCGCAAGTGCCTCTCGACTTCGCCGCGCAGCGGCGGCGGCGCTTAGCCGTGGGCGCCAGCCCACGGGAAACGTATCAAAAAGATCGGTAGCCGCGCAGCGGCGACATACAATTGGGGAGCACGGTCTTATGAACGCATTCACACGTTGCATCAGGCACGTGCAGACGTGACGACACTGGAGTGATGGCACTGTTCCGTGGAGCAGGACGACGACGATGTCGCCGCTGCGCGGCTTGGTTGGTATCGAACGCAACGAGTCCGTGGGTTAGCACCCACGGCTAAACGCAGCGGCCGCTGCGCGGCCAATACCTGCCACCAATACTCCGATCGATTCGAAGACCCGAGCAGAGTGACCCAGTTGGTTGCGATGCGTAAAGCGCGTCTGGCCTTGGCCACCAGTCCTGTTTCACCAACTTCGAGCGGCAAGATCGATGTGCGGAATCGCCGGCGCAATCTGGACCGCGGACGCTCCGCCCATTGAGCAAGCGACGCTCGAACAGATGACCGATCTCTTGGCCCATCGTGGGCCCGACGGCCGCGGATTCTATAGTTCGCACGTCGCCCGGCCGGTTGCTGCCCATGGAGTGCACGTCGCGCTAGGGCATCGCCGGCTGTCGATTATCGACGTGGCCAGCGGCCAGCAGCCACTGTCGAACGAAGACGACACGGTCTGGGTCACCTTCAACGGAGAGATCTACAACTTCCGCGCACTGCGGCAGCGGCTCGAAGCAGCCGGCCACACCTTTCGCACGCACAGCGACACCGAAGTGCTCGTGCACCTCTACGAGGACGAGGGCCCCGAGTTCCTCGGTCACCTTAACGGCATGTTCGCATTGGCCATCTGGGACGCGCGCCAGGGCACCTTGCTCTTGGCCCGTGATCGACTAGGCAAGAAGCCGCTCGTCTATCGCGCCGAGCACCAGCGGTTGCTCTTTGCCAGCGAGCTCAAAAGCCTGCTGGCCGTGCCGGGCGTGCCACGCGAACTGAACCCGCATGCGCTCGATAGCTACCTGGCCTATCAGTACGTGCCGCATCCGCACACGATTTACCGCGGCATCCACAAGCTGCCGCCGGGGCATTTTGCTATTTGGCGCGACGGAAGATTGCAGGTCGAGCGCTACTGGCGACCCCAGTTCGCCGTCGAACAACCGCGCCCCGCCAGTGAGTATCGCCGCCAACTCGCCGAACTGCTCACCTCGGCAGTCGAGCTGCGTTTGCAGTCCGACGTCCCCTTGGGAGCGTTCCTCTCGGGTGGAATCGATTCGTCGATCGTCGTCGCTTTGATGAAGAAACTAGGGCACGAGCCGGTCAAAACCTTCTCGATCGGCTTTCCCGTCGCGGCGTACGACGAAACCTCGTTCGCCCGCCAGGTCGCCGCACACCTGGGGACCGAGCATCACGAATTCCGCGTCGAGCCCGACGCGGTCGCCATCCTTGACCAGCTCGCCTGGCTGTACGACGAGCCGTTTGCCGATGCGTCGGCGATTCCCACCTGGTACGTGTCGAAGCTCTCGCGCGAACACGTCACCGTGGCGCTCACCGGCGACGGCGGCGACGAGCTGTTCGCCGGCTACAACCGCTACGATGCCGTGGCGTTGTCCGACACCTTCGACCGCATCCCGCCGCTGCGGGCCGTGGCCACGAACCGTTTGTGGCAGCGCTTACCGGCCGATGGTCGGCAGCGGTCGTTATCGCGGCGTCTGCGGAGGTTCACCGCCGGCCTCGCCCGCCCGCCCGCCGATCGCTTCATCGACTGGGTCGGCATCTTCCCCGAGCCGCTGCGCGCGGAACTCTACACCGACGAGTTTCTGACTACATTGCCCGACGACGATCCTGGCGACTTCATCCGCGACACCTGGCGCACGCTGGCCGCGCGCGACGCGGTAACCGCCGCCAGCCTGACCGACCTGGTCACGTACCTCCCCTGCGACTTGATGACCAAGGTCGATTTGGCGTCGATGGCGCATGGGCTGGAGTGCCGCGCGCCAATCCTCGACTATCGCGTCGTCGAGCTGGCGGCCAGCATGCCAATCGCACTTAAATATCGGTTTTTCCGCAGAAAACGGGTCTTGCGGGAGACATTCGGCCATCTGCTTCCTCCCGCAGTGCTTAGCCGCCCGAAAATGGGATTCGGAGTCCCCTTGGACCACTGGTTTCGGCACGAGTTGCGCGACTTGGCAGCCGATTTCTTATTGGGTGCCACGGCGGCCGCTCGGGGTTATTTCCGCCCCGAGATCGTCCGCAAGATTTGGGACGAACATCAGTCGGGCTTGGCCGAACACAGCCATCGACTGTGGGCGCTCGTGATGTTCGAGGCCTGGCAGCGACGCTGGCTTGATCAGGCTCCGGCCAGTGCCGCCGGCCTCCAGCGCTGCGACGCTTAGCTTTAGTTCCCGTTGCGCATTTGGCGAAAGACGGGTAAAATGCGCTCTTCTTTCACTGAGGGCATGCTGGTCGCAGCAACTCGGAGATCGTTCGATGCAAGATTCGTTGGCGGTGGTGTTGGCCGGAGGCAAGGGATCGCGGTTGGAGCCACTGACGCGCGATCGTGCCAAGCCGGCGGTTCCCTTTGGCGGCGCCTACCGCATCGTCGACTTTGCCCTCTCAAACTGCATCAACAGCGGCATCCGCAAGATTCTCTGTCTGACGCAGTACAAGGCGATGAGCCTTGACCGGCACATCAACCTTGGCTGGCGCAACCTGTTTTGCCGCGAGCTGGGGGAGTTTATCGACGTCGTGCCGCCCCAGCAGCGCATCGACGAGCATTGGTACCGCGGCACGGCCGACGCCGTGTACCAGAACATCTACACCATCGAAAAGGAACGCGCCGAATACCTGGTGATCCTCGCCGGCGACCATATCTACAAGATGAACTACGGCGACATGGTCAAATGGCACAAGGAAGCGGGTGCCGACATGACGGTCGGCGCGCTGCGCGTCAAAACCGACGAGGCCGCCTTCCAGTTCGGCGTGATGGAAGTCGATCGCAACTTCCGGCTGCAGGGCTTTGAAGAAAAGCCCGCCAAGCCCAAGGAGATTCCTGGAGAGCCCGATTTCTGTCTGGCCTCGATGGGCATTTACGTGGTGACGGCGCGGTTCTTGTTCGAGCAGTTGTGCCTCGACGCCACGCGTGCCAACAGCTCGCACGATTTCGGCCGCGACATCGTCCCCTCGATCATCGACACGCACCGCGTTTACGCGTTCCCCTTCCGCGACGAAAACCGCAAGGCCGATGCTTATTGGCGCGACGTCGGCACGCTCGACGCCTACTACGAGGCCAACCTCGACCTGGTGCAGGTCGATCCGCAACTGAACATCTACGACGAACGCTGGCCGCTGCGGACCTATCACCCCAATTACCCGCCGCCGAAGTTCGTCTTCGCCGAGGAGGGGTCCAATGGCCGTCGCGGTCAGGCACTCGATAGCATCGTTTGCCAGGGTTCGATCGTCTCGGGCGGGCGCGTGAACCGCTCGATCGTCGGCGCCAATGCGCGGATCAACAGCTACGCCCGCGTCGAGGAGTCGATCCTGTTCGACAGTGTCGACATCGGCCGGCACGCCAAGATTCGCCGGGCGATCATCGACAAGGGAGTGCACATTCCGCCGGGGATCGAAATCGGCTACGACCCCGACCTCGACCGCGCCCGCGGCTTCACGATCAGCGAGGGGGGCGTGACCGTGATCGCCAAGGCCGACGGCGTCGAGCATTTTCTCGAAGGCGAACAGCTCGCCGCCGCGCAGCGCAACGGCGGCTGAGGGCTTGAACTCACAAACGGCGGATACGCCCTGTTAGCCGCGGGATTTATCCCGCGCGCTACCTTGCGCGGCGATCAACTTCCCTCGCGGCTCGCGCACGTTGCCCGTAATGCGTCGTCCGCCGCGGGGCCCGTCGCCAGCTCATCCGCATGCCGCGGCGCATAGACCGCCACCGGCTCGAAGTGCCGCCGCTCCAGGGCCATGGCCAGCAGGTCTTCGGCCGACAGCGTCCAGCGCCCCGCGCGGCGCGTCAGCTCGAACCGCACGTCGCCGATCCCTTCGTACGAGCGATAGACCACTTCGGTACACACCAGCCGGTCGCTGCGGCTGAAATCGAAGTCGAAGTCGTACGGCTTTCCCTCGTGGAACAGCCCGCGGGCCAGTGCCGCCGCGATGGCCTCGCGCTCCAATCGCGGGCGCAGCAACGTCACCGCGTCGGAGCCCAGCGGTGACTCAACCGAACGAATCCGCACACCGTCCTTCAACGCCTCGAGCACGCGACTTGGTTCGGCGCCCGGTGGCGCGAGGAGTTGCGACCAGCGCGGCACCACATGTTCGTGGGCGTCTATTCCCAAGCCCGCCAGCGCCGGCGCGTCGCCCAGGTAGAGCGCCGCATGCGGCCAGAAGCCAGGCAGAAAGTAGTTCGTGGCCGCGTGCTCCTTGCGGGTGACGAACACGTCGCCCGGCCGGGCCAGATCGCGCAGTTGGGCTGCCACGGCGGTGGGCAAACCGGGCCGATGCCCCGGACGCGTCGACACATCGGACACCAGGCACGACGCCAGCTTCTGCACGCCATAAATAGCCTGACCCAGCAGATCGTCGCGCAGCCGCCGCACGCCGCGCCCCACGCGCACGCGCAGCCGCGCTCGGGCATAGCGCATCGGCGCCACGTCAAGCGTTTGTTGCTGGGACTCGATCACCTGCAGGCAGGCGGTTAGCGCGGGGTCGCCGGCCGCGGCCGTGCGCAAGTCCGCTTCATAGTCGGTGAAGAACTGCCGAGCGTGATACAGATGCCAGGCATGCTTGGGGCTGGTGAGCGATTTCTGCACGGCTTCGTACGTGCCGGCGGGAATGCCGAAGTGCGGCTCCGCTTCGTTCAATTTACGGCGCACGATTGGCCGGCGATGCACGGCATCTCGCAAGAATCGCGCCCCGTCGACCAGCAGCACCGCCGCCGCATAGCCAACCAGGAACGCCCCCGGCCGCAGCTCGGCCGGCACGTCGGTCGCGGTGCGCAGCGAAAGCACCAGATCCAAGAGCGCGTTGCGCGCCAGCGTGTAGCTGACCAGCAGCCGTCGCACTGCTTCATCTTCGCTCGGGGTGAAAAAACCCCGCTCACTGGCCCGCAATGTGGCCAGCATCTCGCGAGCGATCTCTTTGCGCTCAGCGAAGTAGGCCGCCAGATGGGCGACCGTGCGAGCGCCCGTGTTGATGTCGTCGGGCGTCAACGCTGTAGCCCCGCGTGGAAGTACCCTGAAGCAAGCTACCTGCTCAGTTCAGTCTAGCGGGCGAACGGCTCATTCGCCCGATGCATCGTCGGGGACTGGTACATTTTTCGGCTCACCCAGGTCAGACCTTGCCAACTCACGTCGGCCGAAAACATGTACCTGTCCCCCTGGTACTCTTACTTCGCGGTTCTCCTGAGCCTGCCGCGCCTGCCGCGGGATTTCTTGCCTCGCCGGCGGCGAGGTTGGTACGCTAATGCCGGTAAGTGCACCCGCTCCGCGAGGGCTCCATGCTGCGCATTTTGGGCAATCGCCGCCGGCTCTGCGACGGGCTCACGCGCCGCGACGTGCTCCAGGCGGGCAGTCTCGGGTTGTTGGGCCTGGGCGCTGGCGCGCTGGCCTCGGCGCTCCCCGCGGCGGCGGCTGCCGCACCCGCAACAGGCGCCGGCACCTTTGGCAAAGCCAAGCGCTGCATCTTCCTGTATCTCTACGGCGCCGCCAGCCAACTCGAAACGTTCGATCCCAAGCCCGACGCGCCGGCCGAGGTGCGTGGCGAACTGGGAGCGATCCCGACCAACGTGCCGGGCGTGCAGATCGGCGAGTTGCTCCCGCTCACGGCCCAGGTGATCGATCGCACCACCATCGTGCGATCGATGACCCATCCGTATCCGCTGCACGCGTCGGCTTTCACGCTGACGTCGATCCCCACAATCGACGTGCCGTTGCAGATGAGCCCGCGCGATCCACGACATTGGCCCTTCATTGGTTCGGTCGTCGACTACCTGGCCGATCAACGAGGCGAGCCCGCCGCGCCGATTGCCCGTAATGTAGCGCTCCCCTGGCGGCTCAGCTCGCGCCGCGCTTATGCGGCGGGCGACAACGCGGGGCCGTACGGCGCCTGGCTGGGCACGGCCTATGACCCGCTCTGGACCGACTTCCGCGGCGAAGGCACCCGCACTTCGACGTACACGTTCGGCCCCGACACGATCACCTGCCGCGATCCTTATGGCCCGCTGGCGCCCGGCTATCGCTTCACCTTGGCCGCCGATGCCAGCCTGCCTGGTGGACTAACGCTCGACCGTTTGAATCGCCGCCGGGCCCTGGTCGAACAATTCGACGCCGCGCGCCGCGCGCTCGACGACAAGAAAGCCTCGCGCTCCTTCGATCATTTCCGCACGCAGGCCTATTCTTACCTGACGACCAGCACCTTGCGCGACGCGCTCGACATCGAGCGCGAACCGGAACCACTGCGGGCCAAGTATGGCCACACGCTCTTCGGGCAGTCGACGCTTGTGGCCCGGCGGTTGCTCGAGGCCGGCGCGCAATTTGTCACCGTGTTGTGGGACGAATTCCAACTGGTCAACAGTGCCTGGGACACGCATTACTACCACTACGAACTGATGCGCGAGCAACTGTGCCCCGGGTTCGACCGGGCGTTCAGTTCGCTCATCTTGGACCTGGAAGATCGCGGCATGCTCGACGATACGCTCATCGTCTGCACGACCGAACATGGCCGCACCCCCAAGCTCGAACGCGACGCCGCCGGTGGAGGCCGCGGCCACTGGGCCCAGGCCTATTCGTCGATCGCCGCGGGCGCCGGCATCGCGCGCGGCAAAGTCGTGGGGCGAACCGATCGCATCGCCGGCTCGGTCGTCGATACCCCCCTTTCGCCCAAGGACTTGCTGGCGACGATGTACCACTTGCTGGGGATCGACCCCGAGGCCACGATCGCCGACCGCTTGGGGCGCCCGGTCGCGATCGGTGGCGAAGGGCGCGTGCGACACGAGCTGCTGGCTTGACGCACGCGGCAGCTTCGCGGGCGGCCACACTTCGGACCACCGGCAATCGGCACGCCGCTTGCTCTCGCGGCCGCGGCTTGCTTACTGAGTTTTAATCGAGATTTCGTCGCCAAGTACCTGTCGCCACTCCTATAATTCAGGTGGATCGCGCCGGGGGGCGAAACCGATCCGCAGCTTGTGAGCTCGCTGGTAGCCGCAGGGCGCGCCAGCCACTTCGCACCACATCCTGATCGCGCTTTTTGGGAGGTGCACGCGCTACAATCGCGCGATTCGATGCTGCCTGGGCTGCCCTCGACGCCGATCGTACCGAAGCTAGGTTTCAGTTTTTGGGCTCGGCCGTGCCGAGCGCGTCGGTCGGTCGCGCGCGCCGTTCGTTCGAGAGACCACCTAACTCGCGTCCTAAGTTACAGATGGTTCCGATCAGAACGAGGGACCGTAATTCAAATTCTCCAACTCGTTAGGCGGAGACATACCATGCGACTTGCAATCAAGTCATCCCTGTTCGTGGCCATGATGGCCGTCGTTTCGACGTTGGCCGCGGATTGCGCGCAAGCGCAGATGCGCGACGCCGCGTCCAAGGTTCGCGGCGGTTTCGACCTGTATGGCGGACGCCGCTCGTACCGCAGCTATTCGTACGCTCCGCGCGCTGTCGCGCCGGTCGTCGTCGCCGAGCAAACCGTGACGACAACCACGCCGTGCGAGGCCGCCACGGCCGACGCCGGCACCACCACCACGAAGCCCGAAGTCGCGAAGAAGCCCAAATCGGCCAAGAAGCCGCAAACCGCCAAGAAGCCGACAAAGAAGCCGACGCCCAGTACGACCGAAGGAGGCGTCGCCGCGGCGCCGCGGCGCAGCTACCGCAGCTACTCCTACGAAGGCGGTAGTGCCTACAGCGGCGGCTACCGCAGCAGCAGCCGCGGCATGGCGCGGGAGCGGTTCTCGTTTCAGGCGGGTCGCAAGATTCGCGGCATGGGCGAATAACTTCGCCGCTCGGTAAGCGCGAGATGGCTCGCGACCGACCACGAGCTCGCGTAAACACCGTCTCGTCGGGCCGGGTGCTTCGCAGTGCGGAAGCGCTCGGCCCGATGCTTTTTTTCTGGCTCAGCCGAGGATCCTGTAGTTGCTCAGTTTGCGGCCTGATCGGCCAAGGCCAACTCCCAGAGCTTGCCCGGCAACTGCCTCGCAAAGTTGGCATCGCGACCTTTAAGGCTCTTCCTCCAAAGCCGCTCGAGTTGACCGACGTCGCCGATGCTATAGACGCTGCTCAGCGCGGAGTCATAACCTTCGACGGCGGCGAGCTCAAGAAACCGCACGAATTCGCAGGGCGTTCCTCGCGCTACCAGAAAACTGGCCAGCGAGGCGCTTTGTCCGTAGAAAACCCCCATCCGCTCAGGCGCCGGATAGTGGCTCAAGGTGAACAGCTCGCCGATGCGAAATGCGGCGTCGCCGTCAAGTCCGCGGCGCAGGTCGTCGAAGTGAGCTGCTTGTTTGGCCGGGCAATCGGCCAACACGGCGATCCCTTCGTCGGCCCAGGGAGGCAGTTGGCTGCGATCGATCCGATCGGCGATGATGATATGCGTCAGCTCGTGGGCCAGCGCCGTCTGCGTCTCGGTGCCGCGATCCGGCCGCAGGTCGATCTTGCGCGTGACGATCTTGCTGGCTTCGGTTTCGATCAGTGCCGATCCGACGGTCGACTCCGCTCCGCGGCCCACGGCACGTTCGTACTGGCGGTCCGTAGCATGGACGACAATCTGGCATCGCACCTTCCAGGCCGCGACCGGCCGCTTGTTGAGCCAGACGCCGGAAAGATGCTCCCGCAGCTCCTCGCAGCGGGCAGCCAGCCGTTCGGCTGACTCGCGGTCACCGGCGGAGCAAACGCGGAAATTCACGGTCTCGCGGATCTGCCACGTTGCGCCACGTGCCTTGGTCGCCGACACTCTCGCCGACGCGGCCCGAGGGACCGACTGGCCGACACTTGACTTAGCCGCGACGAACAACACCAATGAGATGCCGGCGATTACGCCGCAACGGGTCACGATCGATCTGATGGCCATCGCGTTGTCACTCGGTGGTTTTGGTGGGTGCAACTCGACCGCTCCTCGGTCGGCGTTGAACCCGTCGCCGGGTGACTTTGGCAACTTCCATGCCCCGATCGACCGCCTGCCGGCCTGGCCCGGAAACCGGGCTACTCGCCGGTCGCCTAACTATCAAATCTTTAATGACTTAGAGCTTTCACTTCAGCGGCCTTCATATGGTCCCAACGGCATTGCTTGCAAGGTTGTTAGGCAGTCGTCGCTGTGGATTCGGGCAGAGGGTTCGTCGCGACGTGCAATCTCCGTTTTTTGTTTTGCCTGCCTGGTCGCCCTGCCGCTGCGGACGCCATCCTTGGACCTTCAAATCGGGCTGAACCGACGCTCACAAAGTCGCACCATGCACACTGAGTTGGTCAGCGTGGGCCCTGACGCCCCCGACGAAGCAGCAATCACAAGGGCAGCCGCCGTGCTCCGCCGTGGGGGCCTCGTCGCCTTTGCGACCGAGACGGTCTATGGACTCGGTGGCTTGGCCCTGGATCGCGGGGCCGTCGCGCGTATTTTTGCCGCGAAGGGGCGGCCGGCGACCAACCCCATCATCGTGCACGTCGCCGATATCGCCATGGCGCGCGAGCTCGTGGCCGAATGGCCGGCAGCCGCGCAACAGCTCGCCCAGCGCTTCTGGCCAGGCCCGCTGACACTCGTTCTGCCGCGCCGCGATGTCGTTCCCGACGCGGTTACCGCGGGCGGATCAACGGTCGCGGTACGCGTGCCGAGTCATGAGGTGGCCTTAGCGCTCGTGCGCGCGGTGCGGGCCCCAATTGCGGCCCCCAGCGCGAATCGCTCTCAGCGGCTTTCGCCGACGACGGCCCAGCACGTGCTCAAACAGCTTGCCGGTCGCATCGAAATGGTGCTCGACGCGGGACCAACCACCGGTGGCCTCGAATCGACCGTGCTTGATCTGTCGCAAGAAAGCCCGATGCTGTTGCGGCCCGGGTTAGTACCACTTTGCGAAATCGAGGCGCTCTTAGGCGAGCCGGTACTGCTCGGCCCGCGGCTCCGCGATGGCGAGGTCGCGCGGTCGCCAGGACAACACCAGCGCCACTACGCCCCCAGCGTGCCACTGACGCTCTGCCAAGGACAGTCGCACGAGTTCGTCGAACGAAAATGCGAGACTGAGCCGCTCGTGGGCTGGCTTGCCTTGGGGTCCGCTGCCAGCATCAACAGGCCAAACGTGCGGACGATTATGATGCCGGATGATCCGGTCGAGTATGCCTCGCTTTTGTATGCCACTTTGCACGACCTGGAAGAGGCCGGCGCGACCAGCATCGTCGCCGATGCCCCCCCCGACCTGCCCGCCTGGCAGGCGGTCCACGATCGGTTGCGGCGGGCGGCCGCCGGCGAATCAGCCGCGCGGTAAAGGCGGATTCCCAGCTTTGCGACTTTGAGAATTCGCGCTGTGATTGTGACTCACGGCGACCACGACACCCTTTTCAGTCGTCGTGTGATGAACTATCAACAGGATTATGACAAATCCGCGCGACGGCGACGTCGATGAGCGATTACCAGCGGCTACGGCCGTCTCCGAACCCGCTTCACGCCAGGCAACGATCGCCTGGGATCGTACGGTCACGGATCAGTCGGCCGGCCTGGTGCGGCTCAAGCCAAGGAAGTCACGCCCTTTTTTTGGCCGCCACCCGTGGGTGCTCGAAACAGCGATCGCTGCTGTCGAGGGGCAACCCCTCGATGGCGACGTCGTCGATCTGCTCTCCGATACCGGCAAATTCATCGCGCGTGGGGTTTATAACTCGCGCAGCCGCATTCGCGTGCGCCTGTACAGTTGGCGGCCGGAGCCTCTCGATGACCAGTTTTGGCGAAGTCGTCTGGAAAACGCCATCGCCCTGCGACGAACGCTAGGTTTCGACGACCCTGCCGGCGGCGCACGGCTCGTCTTTAGCGAGGCCGACGGCCTCAGCGGCTTGATTGTCGATCGCTACGCCGATTATCTCTCCATTCAGGTCACCAGCCTGGCAATGCGGGCGCGGCTGCCGAACCTGGTGCCGCTACTGGTCGAGTTGCTGCAATCGCGCGGGATTTTTCTTCGCACCGAGAAAGGAGTCAGCCAGGCCGAGGGCCTCGAGTTGATCGACGGCCTGGCCTGGGGGAATGACCCCGGTGGGCCGGTCTTCATCACCGAGCACGGGCTCCGTTACGGGGTCGATCTGGCGGTCGGGCAGAAGACCGGCTTCTATCTCGATCAGCGCGAGAACCGCCGCGCCCTGGCCGCCTATACGGCGGGCGCCCGCGTGCTCGACCTGTTTTGTTATAGCGGGGGTTTTAGCCTGAACGCGCGTCGCTGGGGTGGTGCCTCAGAGGTGTTGGCCATCGACGCTAGTCCTCGCGCGATCGCCTTGGCCCGCGCCAACGCGCAGCTCAACGCCGAGCCAGGAATTCGCTTCGTCGAGCGCGACGGCTTCGAGGCCCTCGACGAACTGGTGATTGCCCGCGAGAAATTTGGCGCGATCGTGCTCGATCCCCCCAAATTTGCCCGCAATCGCGCCACGCTCGACGACGCCCTGCGCGCCTACCATCGGCTCAATCGTCAGGCGGTCAATCTGCTGGAACCGGGCGGCATCTTGCTGACCTGCAGTTGTTCGGGCGCCGTGTCGCGCGAGGATTTTATGTACATGCTCGTGGGCGTGGCTCAGCAGACCGGGCGCGATCTGCAGATCCTCGAGCAGCGCGGCGCCGCGCCCGACCATCCCGTGGCGGTCACCTGCCTGGAGACCGAATACCTGAAGTGCTTCATCTGCCGCGTGATTTGAGGCGGCTGGCTCGCGAACCATGATTCTCAACGAAAATGGGCCGCCGGATCGAATGATCCGACGGCCCGAAATACAAGGTTCGTTTCGCCGTACGACGCAGGCTTACGTGGCACGCCCGGCGCGGCGGCGATTGATACCCACCAGCGCCAAGCTCACCAGGCCAATCACCAGTAGCACGACGCTCCCCGGCTCGGGCACGGCGATCTTCGGCGCCACGCCCACAAGCTGACCGCTAAAGCCAAGGTGCAAGGGGAGCAAGAAGCTTAGCGCCGCAGAAGCTGCCCCCAGCGAGCTGAAATCGGGGATCGCATTGAAACTGATCGGCATAGTCAAGCGGTATTGTGTGCCCACCACTTGTAGCGAGCCCAGCTTGGTGACGTCCTCGTTAGGCACCGCCAGCCCGCTGATGGGAACGCTCGTACCCAGCCCAACGCTGATGTTGTAGGGTCCAAAGATCGCCAACGGGTTGTAATTGACGCTGAGCAATCCAGGAACCTGGGCGTTGATCAAGCTCGCCAAGCTCGACAGGGCGAGCCCATTGACGGAGTACGACAGAAAGTCTCCGGCGGTCAGCACGGCTGCCAGGCTCACGTCGGCATTGCCCGACATGACAATCGACGTCTGCGAGGCGTCGAAGGTGGTTAGCGATGGCACCCCGGTGCGGGGAATCGGCGTGTTCGAGGTGACGTCGAGAATTACATTTCGCAACGACGTATTCAGGTCAATTGAGTTAAACGTGCCGAGGTTGAGTGTCGTCACTCCCGGAATGTTCAGAAACGTCAAGTCGATCGGCGGAATACTCGTGCCGATCGGAGCCGAGAGCTTGAACCCGTAATCGGCCGGGGCCGCAGCACCTGTGCCGCCGACACCCGGCAGCATGTTGACGGGCAGCTTGAAAATACCACTCGTCAAGATGCTCGCGTCAGCCGCGCTACCCCCCGGAAAATCGATGCTGCTGCCGTTGATATCGGTAGCGATCGTGCCGGTGTAGCTCGATTTCAAGCTGCCGGTCGCTTGCTCCGACAGGCTCAAATTGAGCCCGAACAACTGTGCATTCTTGATGTCGAGCGAGAGGTTGCTCTGACTTTGGTTGAGCGTGAAAGTAAGCCCGACCGCGCCAACCTGGCTGGTCGAAAGTGCGACCGCGCCTGCCAGGCAGGCGGCCACGACGCGCGCATAGAAACGCGTCAGTAGTAGAACACGAACTGGTTTGAACATCACGAGCGACTCCTTTGTTGCCGATCAACAGGCGGAAAGCGGTTTTGACTACAGCTCCCCCATGCCCACTGTACTCTCGCCGCGTTGCCAGTCGCTCGCGAAAGGCGTAAGCGCAAGCACCGGAAGCCGGCACCTGCAACGAACCCAAACGGCCAATTGGCGTCTGGGGTGGTCTCGTCGGCTGCAACGATAAATGAAGCCCCGACCGCTGTAAAGAAAATATTCACAGTAAAGACAGAAAACCCCCGCTGGCGAGGGGTGTAGTGTCGAGAGTCGGCGAAACCCCAGTTCGACGGCCGGCGTGAGCCTACGCTTGGGCTATTCGCGATGTTCTTGCTTGGAATCGGCCACGGCTCGGGTAACCACTGCAGAACGGGATCACCGCCAGCTACCTGCGCCCGGCGCGCGCCTGGCGTTCGCAGCGATCGAAGGATCATGAGACGTTCGCCGCGCGACGGCCGGTCGTGGCGCAGCGGCTTGGGCATGCGTCGTGGCGCGCTGCCAATCGTCTGGCCGCCACGGTTCGCTGGTCTACGCCGACCAATCGGCCCGCCATTGACGATTGCTTGGGAATCGACGTAGAATTTTGAGCAATCAAAACCCTGCTTCCGGACCTTCAAACATTCGCGTGGACTGTCGTAAAGCTCACCCTTGGTGTTGGTTTTTCCCACTCGCCCTGGCCCTGGCGACAGTGTCGGGTTGCGATGTCGGCTCTCAGACACCAGCGCTTCAGGGGCCAACCGCAGTTTATTCTGGTCGCGGGCCGATTCGCGTGGTCTGCACCACGGGCATGGTGGCGGACCTAGTCCGTGCGGTCGGCGGCGCTCACGTCAAAGTTGTGCAACTGATGGGTCCTGGCATCGACCCGCACTTGTACAAGGCATCGCCCGGTGATGTCGACGCGCTAACCAATGCCGATATGGTCGTCTTTTCCGGCTTGCATCTGGAAGGCAAGCTGGCTGACCTCTTTGAGCGGATGGCATGCCGCAAACCCACGATTGGCGTGGCGGAGGTCATTGCGCCCGATCGCCTGCTGCGGGCAAGCGGCGGCGCCGTCGATCCACACGTCTGGTTCGACGTGGCGTTGTGGCGCGAAACGGTAATGCCACTGGCCGAGGCGCTCGCTCGTTTCGACCCTCCGCACGCTGAAGACTACCGCCAAAGGGCGACGGCCTATGCAGCCCAATTCGACGCGCTCGATGCCTGGTGCCGATCTCGCGTCGAGACCTTGCCCCCCAACGCGCGTATCCTCGTCACGGCGCACGATGCGTTTCATTACTTTGGCCGGGCCTACGGCCTCGAGGTGCGGGCGATTCAAGGCATCAGCACCGAGAGCGAGGCGGGTGTCCGCGAGATCAATCAACTCGTCGACTTTCTGGTGGCGAGAAAAGTAAAAGCCGTGTTTGTCGAGGCCAGCGTCAATGAGCGAAACGTGCGCGCGCTGGTCGAAGGGGCGGACGCCCGCGGTCAGGCGGTGCGGATCGGCGGCGAATTGTTTTCAGACGCGCCCGGCGCGGCCGGCACCGATGCCGCGAGCTACCTTGGAATGGTGCGGCACAACGTCGACACCATCGTCAACGCACTCAAGTAGGGCCGTGCCCGGCGCTGATGCGAACGGGCGGGCTTGTCGATCTGGCGTTTGCCCCTAGCGCGGCGCGCTGCCGCCAGAGTGAATTATGCTGCGGCAACCCGAGCATGACCGAAACGCTGATGAAACCGCGCCGGCCGAAGCGACCACCGCGCGCGCGGCGCCGCCCGTCGTCGACGTCCATGATGTCACCGTGGCCTATCATCGCCGGCCGGTGTTGTGGGACGTCGACCTGGTGCTTGACGAGCCGCGCCTCGTCGGCATTGTTGGTCCCAACGGCGCCGGCAAGAGCACGCTCATCAAGGCCATTCTGGGGCTGGTGCCGTTGGCGAGCGGTCGCGTGCAGATCTTTGGCCAGGAGGTTGCCGCGGTGCGCCGCCGCATCGGCTATGTACCGCAGCGTGAAAGCGTCGATTGGGATTTTCCCGTCACGGTGCTCGATGTCGTGCTGATGGGCACCTACGGCCGCTTGGGTTGGCTGCGCCGCCCAGGTCGCCGGGAGCGCGACACGGCCCGTGAATGCCTGGCACACGTCGGCATGGCCGACTATGCGTCGCGGCAAATCGGCCAGCTTTCCGGCGGGCAACAACAGCGCGTCTTTCTCGCCCGCGCGCTGGCCCAGCAGGCCGACATCTACTTCATGGACGAGCCCATGGCGGGAGTCGACGCCGCGACCGAACGCGTGGTCTTCGACCTGTTGGCTGAGCTGCGCCGCCAGCACAAAGCGGTGCTCGTCGTGCATCACGATCTGCGCACCGTGCCGAAGTACTTTGATTACGTCGTGCTCTTGAACATGGGAGTGGTGGCCGCCGGCCCCACGGCCGACGTCTTTACCACGAAGAACTTGCAGCAAACCTACGGCGGCCGCTTGTCGGTACTTGACGATGCGGCCGAGGCGTTGCAAAAACAGCAGCGGAGCCGCTGACGATGTTCGCCTGGCCCGCCTACAACACGCTCGTGGTCTTGGCAGGCGCGAGCCTGCTCGGCATGGCTGGCGGTCTGGTGGGTAGTTTCGCCGTATTGCGACGGCGTTCGTTGTTGGGAGACGCCTTGGCGCATGCCGCCTTGCCAGGCTTGTGTCTGGCCTTTCTGCTGGTCGGCCGGCGCAGTTTGCCCGCGATGCAAGCCGGCGCTCTCGCCACTGGCGTGCTCGGGGTCATCGTCATCGCGTTATTGCGCCGCGCTACGCGCGTCAAGGAAGATGCGGCGATTGGCATCGTGCTGAGCGTCGCCTTCGGCGCGGGCGTCGTGTTGTTGCGGTACATCCAAAACGAGACGACCGAGGGGAGCAAGGCGGGCCTCGATGCCTATTTGTTCGGCAAGACGGCCGGCATGATCGCCGCCGATGTCGTCTTCATCGCGGCCGTGGCCGCGCTCTGCGCCGCCGCCGTGCTGATCCTGTTCAAAGAACTCAAGCTCGTGGCCTTCGACTCGGCCTTCGCACACGTGCAAGGCTGGCCCACGCTGAGCCTCGACCTGTTGTTGCTGGGGCTCATCGCCGTGAGCGTGGTGATCAGCTTGCCGGCGGTGGGCGTCGTGCTCACGGCCGCGCTATTGATCCTGCCGGGGGCAGCCGCGAGATTCTGGACGTCGCGGCTCGACCGGCTGCTGGTGGTGGCCATGCTGTTCGGCCTGCTGACCGGCGCCATCGGCACGCTGATTAGTGCGCAGGTGGCGGGGCTTCCGGCCGGCCCGCTCATCGTGCTCGTCGGGGCCGCGCTGTTCTTGATCTCGGC
Organism: Pirellulales bacterium; assembly: GCA_019745975.1. Taxonomy (GTDB): domain Bacteria; phylum Planctomycetota; class Planctomycetia; order Pirellulales; family JAEUIK01; genus JAIESQ01. The sequence continues at coordinate 37,811 of JAIESQ010000011.1, read as the reverse complement.
GCTCGCGGGGCCGCGTCGCGGAGCCGTCGCGCGCTGGATCGCGCTAACGCTGCAACGGCGGCAACTCGCCAAACAGCGCCTGTTGATCGCGCTGTACGAGGCGTCCGATCTCGCCAAAACCCAAGGGCTCCTGCCAGGCGCCCAAGTCATCACCGCCGGCGCTCTAGCTGTTAGTGAGGCGATGCCGATTGCCAAGGCCCGGCGCGACGTACGCGCCGGGCAGCGGGCAGGCTTACTCGATCGTGCCGGCGCTTGGACCGAGCGCGGCGCGAGCCAAGCGCTCGCCGCGGTCCGTGCCCAGCGAATCTGCCGTCAGGCACTGCGCGATTACCCCGAATTGATGGTATCGCGCTTTGATCTCGATTATTCGGCCGCCGTGGCCGACCTCCCGCGAGAGCTCTTGGAAACGATCGAACTCAAGCTGCGCCGCGAGGGAGCCTGGCCCGATAACCCGCGCTCTGGCATGACTGCGGGAACATCGCCATGAACGTACTCGGCGTCCATCTCTCCGAAGCAACGCTCTGGTCGATGGCCGTTGGCATTGTCACGAACGTGGCCTGCGCGGTCCTCGGCTGTCACTTGGTGCTGCGCCGCCTGAGTCTATTGGGCGATGCCATTAGCCACGCCGTCCTGCCTGGAATCGTGGTTGGCTATCTGCTCTCGGGTTCGCTCGGGGTGCTCACGATGCTGGCTGGCGCCTGGGCCGCCGCGATTCTCACGTCGCTGTTAACCGATAGTCTGACGCGCTACGGCAACGTGCCTGAAGACGCCAGCATGGGGGTCGTCTTCACATCGCTGTTTGCCTTGGGGGTTGTGCTCGTTTCTCGCTATGCCCGCAACGTCCACATCGATGCCGATTGCGTGCTGTACGGTTTGATCGATACCGCGGCGCTCGATGTCGTTGCCGTCGCCCGCTGGTACGTGCCGCGGGTGTTGTTGACGCTGGCTCCGGTGCTCCTTGCGACGCTCGTCTTTCTGGCGGTCTTCTGGAAGGAGCTTAAGCTGACGAGCTTCGACCCGGCTCTGGCCGCGGCGCTCGGCTTTCGCCCAAGGATGGTCCATTATTTGTTCATGGGCATGGTGGCGACCGTGACCGTTGCTTCGTTCGAGGCGGTGGGCTCCATTCTGGTGATCGCGATGTTGATTGTGCCCGCCGCCACGGCCCAATTGCTGACCGATCGGCTACTCAGGATGGTGGTTGCGGCGGCCTGCGTCGGCGCGATTTCGGCCATCGTCGGATGCTGGGGCGCCGTGCGCTGGAACACCAGCGCCGCCGGGATGATGGCTGTCGTGGCAGGCGGACAGTTTGCGGTCGCGGTTTGCTTCGCTCCGCGGTACGGATTGTTAAGCAAGCTTTGGCACACCTGGCAACTGGGCCTGCGAATTGTCGGCGAAGACGTTGTCGCCCGCTTGTTTCGCGCCGAAGAACTCGCGCGGTCGGCACCACGCACCACGGCATTAACCGCGCCCGCTCGCGCCGGGCACCTGGCTCGCCTGGCTGGCGGCCCCATCGCCGGCCGGTTGGCTCTCGCCCAGTTGTGGTGGCGCGGCGACGTCGCATTCCGCGGCGATACTGGGCTGACGCTCACCGAGCGCGGCCGCCGTCTTGCGCAAATGCTGGTGCGCGGGCATCGCCTTTGGGAATCGTACCTAGGAGAGCACTTCGCGCTCCCCTTGGATCACCTTCACGAGCCGGCCGAACGACTGGAGCACTATCTGGGGCCGAGGCTGCAAGAGCAGCTTGCCGAAGAACTTGCCGAACCCGGGCGCGACCCGCACGGGCGAGAGATTCCGCCCTCGGCTTAGAGCGGCGCGCTACCCATCGGGCCCAATCCCCCGAACCGGTTGTCCGTTCGCGAAGACTCCGCTGCGGGACCACGTGCTTCGGCCCAGCTTACTCCATTCCCAGCCGCGTCAGCCCGCCCTTTTCGCGGACGCGGGCAAACATCCAACCGAAGTAGGCTGCCGCGCCCACGAGATAGATCAAGTTCAACAAGAGTGCCAACCCCAGCAGCGACAGGCTCACCTCGCCGGTATCGAGTGCGGTCCGCATGCCCTCGAATACATAAGTCGAGGGGAGCAGCTTCGCGATCACCTGCAGCCACGGGGGCAGTACAGCCACGGGGTAAAACACCGCCGAAATCGGCTGAATCAAGAAGGGGACACCCCACACCAGCGCCTCGGCCGCCTGGCCGAACCGCAGCACGAGCGCCATCGTGCACATCCCCATCGCCCACCCGAATAGGAGCAGGCAAATCAGGAAGGGGACCAGCGCCAGCCCAACGTCGAGGATATTGAAGGTGTAAAACAGCAGGGCCAACACACTCAACAGCACGCCGGTCAGCAGGGACTTGATGATCCCCATGATGCACGTGGCGAGCATCAGTTCAAAGATGCTGACCGGCGCCAAAAAGATATTGAGCAGATTCTTGACCCAGATCTCCTCGGTCACCGCCAGCGTGATAGCTTGCTGCGAGCGATAAAGCACATCCCAGAAAATCAACCCGCCGAGCAGATAAACCATAGGCTTTTTCGGGGAGAGCTCGTCGAGATAGGTCGTTAGAAACCCCCACACCAGGAGCTCCATCACCGGCCAGAAAACAATCTCGCCGGCCCGCGCCAAGCTCCGGCGATACAAGAATAGATACCGAAGCACCAGTGCCGAAACTCGCAGCCACATGGGAGTAACTCTCGCGTGACGTCAGGGGATGCCGGCCGACGCCGGGGCCGTGGCCTCGACTGCCGGCAAGTGCAGGTTGCCGCTGCGGGCCACGCTGATGAACACTTCGTCGAGCGAGTCGGCCCGCGTGCGATCGAGAATCTCCTGGGGACCCCCTTCGAGCACCACGCGTCCGCGCGCCAGAAAGATCACGCGGTCGCAAAGATTGGTGATTTCCTGCATGTTGTGCGACGTCCAGATGATGCTCAGATGCCGCTCGTGCTGGATATCGAGCAGCGTGCAGCGGACTTTCTCGGCGATATCCGGGTCGAGGCTCGCCGTTGGCTCGTCGAGAAACAGCACCTCGGGGTCGTTCAGAAGTGCCTTGCACAGATTGAGCCGCGTGATTTGTCCCGAAGACAGGCTGCCGACCACCCGATTGAGCACGTGCGGGATCTCAAATCGCTCCAATAACCCCAAGATCTTGGCACGCGCCCTTCGCAGGCCATAGAGCCGCGAAAAAACCAGCAGGTTTTCCCAGGCTGTGAGGTTTGTGGGGAGCGAAATATAGGCGCTGGAGAAATTCACGCGCTGCAGCACCGCGCGGCGCTTTTTCTCGATATCCATCCCCAGCACGCGGATGCGCCCGCTGGTCGGAGCGGTTAGCCCCAGAACAAGCTGCAGCGTCGTCGTCTTGCCCGCTCCGTTGGCCCCCAACAGCCCAAGAATTTCGCCCGGCGCCAGCGCGAACGATACCCGGTCGACGGCCAGCAAGTCGCCAAAGCGTTTGGTCAGGTCGGTTACGTCGATGACAGGTGCGGCCGGCACGCCCGTCTCCCCCCGTCGATGTTTGGGAAACCTCGAATATACCATGCCCGGTGCAGGCCCTAAGGGGGCCCATTCACCCGGTTCGAAGGGCACGCTTACCGATCCTGGAGCTTGCGACTTTGACGGCTAGAGCAAGCGTTCGCCGCGCGTTAAGTTGTTTTCTGGTAAAAAGATGGACGGGTGGCGGAAATTCCTTGACACCGCTTTTTTTGACTGGATAGACTGCGGAAAAGCTGGATAACGTGGTTACACTGCGCGCCTCCTGGTTCAGGGCAACGGCATTCGTTCACTGCCTGGCAGCGCAGCCTACTTCCTGATCCGCCCGGAAATGCCCGATGTCGCTGGTGGAACACTCCGAGGTACTGTCGATAGTTGATCTGCCAGCGCCACGTAGCGCAAGCGTCAAGCTCGTGACGTTAATTCGGCCGGCGCAAGTAAGTTCCACCAATTCGTGGACCGAGGCACTTACCCCCCCGCTGGGGCTGGCCTATTTGGCGGCCGTCCTCGAGGAGAATGGCACCAAAGTGCAGGTGATCGATGCGATCGCCGAAGGGGTTGACCAGCACATTGAAGAAGACGGCTACCTGTTTCACGGGCTGACGATCGAAGAGACTGTTGACCAGATTGACCGCCACACCGACCTCATCGGTGTCTCCTGCATGTTCACGCAGGACTGGCCTTGGCTGCGGACCCTGATGCGCGCCATTCGCGCGCGGTTTCCCCGAACGGTGATCGTTGTTGGTGGCGAGCACGTCACGGCCCTGCCCGAGTTTTGCCTGCGCGATTGCCCGGAACTCGATTACTGCGTGCTCGGCGAAGGCGAGGAGACGCTGCTCGAATTAGTCAATAGCCTCGACGACCCAGACCGACTACGGCAAGTCGCCGGTCTGGCGTTTCTCGAGCGCGGTCGCATCGTCCAGACCTGCTCTCGGAAGCGCATTCGGGCCGTCGACGACTTGCCCTTCCCGGCCTGGCACTACTTCAACATGGAGGTCTATCTTTCCACCCGCAATGCTCACGGCGTGTTTCGCGGTCGCAGCATGGGCATCCTGGCGACGCGTGGCTGCCCCTACAAGTGCACGTTCTGCTCGAACCCGGTGATGTACGGCAACCTGTGGATGGCACGCTCGCCGTCCGACGTGCTGGATGAGATTGAGCTGTACATGGCGAAGTACGGGGCGCGGAACATCGATTTCTACGATCTGACGTTCATTCTCAAGAAGAGCTGGATTCTGGAATTCTGTAGCGAGATTGAGCGCCGCGGATTGAACTTCACTTGGCAGTTGCCCACCGGCACGCGGAGCGAAGTAATCGACGACGAAGTCAGTCGGGCGCTCTATCGCACCGGCTGCCGCAACATCACTTATGCTCCCGAGAGTGGATCGCCCGAAACTCTCAAGCGCATTAAGAAGCAGGTCGACTTGGGACGCCTAACCAAGTCGATCCGCTCAGCGCTGGCAGCCGGAGTGCGCGTGAAAGTGAACATGGTTGTCGGCTTCCCCGACGATACGCGCCGCGACATGGTCAAGAGCGTGCTGTTCGCCTGGAAGTTGGCATTCCTCGGGGTGCACGATGCGGCGTTCTTCCTATTCTCGCCGTACCCAGGCAGTTCGCTATTCGATCAGCTCCGAGCCGAGGGGCGGATCGGCGAGCTGGACGACAAGTACTTCCGCTCGCTGGTCGCGTTCATGGACATGTTTTCCGCGACCGACTATTGCCGCAACATGAGCGGCCGCGAGCTCAGATGGTGGCGCGTCGTCGGCATGGCGTCGTTCTTCGGTCTGTCGTACCTCGTACGACCGTGGCGCTTGGTGAAACTCCTCAAGAATCTCATCGCCAACGAGAGCGATACCGTGCTCGAACAGCGCTTGGGAGCCATCCTCCGCCGCCCAGAGCCCATCAAGTTCACTCAGAAGGCACAACTGGCGCCGGCACAGCCCGTATCCGTTTGACATCAGGCAGGCGCCTGGATGCCATGCTAACGCTTGCCGCGGGCATGCGGAGTGTCATCGCCGGCCCCGGCGCTAGGCCACTAACCGTTTGAGCACTTCGCCGTGCACGTCGGTCAGGCGCATATCGCGGCCGCCAAAGCGCACGGTCAGTCGCTTGTGGTCGAGCCCCAAGAGGTGCAGCATCGTGGCGTGCAGGTCGTGAATCTCGACTTTGTTTTCGACCACGTGATACCCGTAGTCATCGGTGGCGCCGTGAATCGTGCCGCCGCGGATACCCCCGCCGGCTAACCACATGCTGAAGCCATAAGGGTTGTGGTCCCGCCCATCGACACCTTGCGCCATGGGAGTGCGGCCGAATTCTCCGCCCCACACCACGAGCGTGCTCTCGAGCAACCCCCGCTGCTTGAGATCGGCCAAGAGCCCGGCGATCGGCCTGTCGGTTGCCAGCGCGTTCTTGGCGTGACCTTCGCGCAGGTTGCTGTGCTGATCCCAGCGGTCGAAGCCCAGGTTCTGCGGCAACAGCTCGATGAACCGTACGCCTCGTTCCACGAGTCGGCGCGCCAGCAAGCATTGTCGGCCGAAGACCTCGGTCGCCGGCTCGTCGATCCCGTAAAGCTGGTGCGTCGCCGAAGTTTCGCTCGACAGGTCGGCGAGCTCCGGAACGGCGGTCTGCATCCGGCACGCCAGCTCAAAGTTGGCGATCGCCGCTTCCAAGGGGTCGTCGGCTCCGCGGCGCTCGGCGAGCTGCCGATCGAAGGCCCGCACCAGGTCGCGCTGGGCCGCCTCGTTCGCCGGCGCTTGTTCACCGGGCGCCAGATCGGCCACGGGTGTCGGCCCCCGCTGAAAGAGCGACCCCTGAAACGCCACCGGCAAAAACCCGCTGCCGAAACAATCGAGCCCCCCCGGCGGAATCATCCCGCTGGTCAACACGACAAAGCCCGGCAAGTCGCGGCACTCGCTTCCCAACCCATACGTCGCCCACGAACCCATACTGGGGCGGCCTTGCTGACCGGAGCCCGTGTGCAAGAAGTAATTGGCGAACGTGTGCTCGGAGAAGTTCGACACCATCGAGCGGATGACCGCCATGTCGTCGACGTGCCGAGCGGTGTGCGGAAACAAGTCGCTCACGGGGATGCCGCTGGCGCCGTACTGGCGAAACTCCCAAGGGCAAGCCAACACCGTACCGACATTGTCGAACTGCGTCGGCTGCACCTTGGCCTGAATCGGCTGGCCGTGCTCGCGGGCCAGCCGCGGCTTGGGGTCGAACGTGTCGACCTGCGACGGACCGCCATCCATGAACAGAAAGATCACGCTGGTGGCGCGCGGCCGATAGTGCGGCGGGCGCGGCTCATACGGACCGCCGCGAACCGACTGGCTCACCTGGCGCGCCGCGTCGGTTGCACCGAACGCCCGATCGTCGGCCAATAGTGCCGCCAGCGCCGTCGCGCCAAAGCCATTGGCGGCCTGACGCAGCACGTCGCGGCGAGTCAGCGGCGGGTTTTGGAAGCGGCCACAGTGCATCGACGATTACGACCTTTTGTTCCAATATCCCGGCTTGCGACGCTCGTGCGTTACCGCGACTACGCGTACTCGATCCGACATGACAACAAAGACCACTCGATAGGGAAACTTGCGAAGAGGACAGCTCCTCGTCGTTTCGGCGTAGAGCGGCCAGTGTTCAGGCCCAGCGGCGATGAGTTCGATGGAATTCCTGAGCGCGACCAGAAACCTGGAGGCTGCCTCAGTGCTACGCGCGAAATACCAGTTGAATGCGTCGTCGACATCGTGTTCGGCATCCGCGATGAACTCAATCGGCATGCGGACCATGAAGTCGCCTCGTCAGCCTCTCCTCAATCTCTTCCCATCGCGTAGTACCATCCCGAGTGTCGTCGAATGCCGCGAGGCGTCGTATAACTTCTCGCCGCCACGCTTCAGCAACATCGGGGTCCGCAGCGACATCCAGGCTCTCGTACAACAAATCGGCAAGTTCCACTCGCTGTACTTCAGGCAAATGCATGGCCGCCTGAAACAGTTGTTCGAAATCTGTGTTCATCGTGTCGACCCTCGAAAGAGGATATTCTACGCCTGGAGAAGGCTCCAGTGCATATACAGTTTCACCTCACGGCACGAACACGAACTCCTTCACGTTCCAGAGCGCGTGCGCTAGCCCCGTCCAGGCGGCCAACTCGGGCTGCGCCGGCTTACCTTCACTCGATTCGCGGGCGCCGCTCCGCTGCGACTCCAAGAACTGCCGCGCGGTCGCGAGTTCCGTTGCATTCGGCGGGCGACAAAATGCCGCCGCGAACATGCGCTCGACACGCTCCTCGTCCGAGACATCGGGTAGCGCGAGCACAAGCTCGGCCCAACGGGCCGCCTCGCCCGCGACCAGCGGATTGTTTATCATCGCCAAGGCCTGCGCTGGCACGTTCGACACGCTCCGCCGGCCGATGGTCGTGAATGGCGTGGGGTAATCGAACGCCATCAACAGCGGCGAAAGAAAATTGCGTCGCACATTGAGGTAAATGCTGCGCCGCCCAGCGCCATCGAGCGGACCTGATTCGCTCGGCCGGCCGCGGCCAATCATAAACTCAGTCAAATGCGGCGCCACGCTCGGTCCGTAGAGCGTGGGATCAAGCCGCCCGGAAATCGCCAACATCGCGTCGCGCACACACTCGGCTTCGAGCCGGCGGATCGCCCGGCGATGCCACAGTCGGTTCTCGGGATCGGCGGTGTCGGCTTCGGGGCGAGGATCGCTGGCCATGCGATAGGTGCTCGACAGCACGATCTCGCGCTGCATGGCCTTGATGCTCCAACCCGAATCGACAAAGCGGCGTGCCAAGTAATCGAGCAACTCCGGATGGGTCGGCGCTTGCCCCATTACACCAAAATCGTCGGGCGTGCGCACCAGCCCCGCGCCAAAATGATGATGCCAGAGCCGATTGACCAGTACGCGCGGCAAGAGTGGGTTGCGGCTCGTGTCGACGATCTGCCGCGCGAGTTCGAGCCGACCGCTGCCGATTTGCTCAGGTGGAGTATCGCGGCCGCCGAGCGCTTCAAGCCAGCGACGCGGCACTTCGGGACCGAGGGTCCTTGGGCTGCCGCGGATCATCAGCCGCTCGTTCTCGGCGGTGCCGTCGAGGATCGCCGGCGCCAAACGGGGCGCACCGATCGCCGCTTCAAGTTGTCGCCGCGCGTCGACCAGCGCAGTCAATTCGGCCGTCAAACGCTCAATCAATTCAATCGGCGCCGAGCCTTGTGTCGCGACGGCATCGCCGGGGGCGGACGTGAATTGTGCAAGCAACGCGTTGTCACGCTCGGCAGCGCGGCAAGCCGCCAGGTCCGTCGCCAGGTAGTGCGCTCCGCCTGGGTCACCAGGTGCGTCGTGATCGCTGAGCACCACGCGATCGAGCGCCAACCAGCCATCTCCATCGTCGACCAATTCGATGTAGGCCCGATGCCCGATCCATTTGCTGACATCCTGTACGTGCCACTGGAGCTCGGGGCCTCCCGGCGCAAACTCCAGACCACCGTAGATCGGCGCCCGAATGAGCTGCAATCCGTCGAGCACGAGCCGTACCTTGCCCGAAGTGCCGGCCACGCGATAGAGAAGCTTGCTGCGCGTAATCTCGAACGTCGGCGAGCGGAGCGCGCCGCGTAGCTTGCCTGCTAGCGCGCCGCTGTGAGCCAGGCTCGAGCCAACCTTGCGCAACTTGCGCGGATCGGTCTCCTCGCCGGGCGACACGTCGGCCGGGCGCAAGGCGCGCGTGCCGAACGCTGGGCCAGTAACCGACCAGCCGCCGTAATCCCCGTCGGCGAACTCGGCCACGAGCACGTCTCCGTCGCGAGTAGCCGATTGCGATGGCTCGGGCGCGACGACGTCGGCGCCGGCCGGCGCTGGTGGTACGCCGGCGGCCAAAAGCTGCTCGACGATCTTGTTCGCGCGGCTGAGTGAGTCGAACTCCACCAAAGGCACCGCCGCATCCGCCAAATCAATATACGCCTGCTGATACCGCGAGCTTTGCAGGTAGCCGGCCAATGCGTAATAGTCGCGGCTGCTAATGGGGTCGAACTTGTGATCGTGGCACCGCGCGCAGGCGATCGTCAGGCCGACGAACGCTTTGCCGAGCACGTCGATCTGATTGGCCATGCGGTCGGCCTCGTCCTGCCGCACGTCGACCGGCGAATGCACCGCCTCGCCCAAGAACCACCAGGCCGTGGCCAGGATCGACTCGTTCGTCCGGTCGGCGGCATTGGCGCGCGGCTGCTCGAGTAAGTCGCCAGCGATGTGTTCCACGACGAATTGGTCGAAGGGCAGATCGTCGTTGCAGGCGCGAATCACATAGTCGCGATAGCGCCAAGCGTTTGGAATATCGAAATCGAACTCGTGGCCGTGTGTTTCGGCATAGCGCATCAGGTCGAGCCAATGGCGCGCCCAACGCTCGCCGTATTGCGGAGCGGCCAGCAAACGATCGACCGCGCGCTCGTACGCGTCAGGCGAAGTATCCGCGAGAAACGCGACCAGTTCCTCGGGCGTGGGCGGCAACCCCACGAGATCAAACGTCACGCGTCGCAAGAGCGCCGCGCGATCGGCCTGCGGCGCAGGCGCAAGTCCGGCCGCTTCCAGCCGCGCTAGAATAAACCGATCGATGGCCCCACGCGGCCACGATGCGTCGCGCACTGCTGGCGGCTCTGGATCAGTCAGCCGCTGGAACGACCAGTGCTTGGCGCGCTCGGCGAGGTTGAAGTCGCTCGACGGCTTCGCGGCTGCCGGCGGCGCCGCTTCGTCGGGCCAAGGCACCCCGCGCGCCACCCAATCGGCCAGCACCGCAACCTCCTCGGCCGGCAACTGACTTTTGGGGGGCATCTGGTAGGTGTCGCCGTAACGCACGGCGTCGACCAGCAGACTCTCGTCGGGTTTGCCAGCAATCGCGGCCGGGCCGGTATCGCCGCCGGCCAACACCGCCGCGCGCGCGTCGAGCCGCAGCCCTCCCTTCGGCTTGTCGCCAGAGTGGCATTCGTGGCAGCGCGCGACCAAGAGCGGACGCACCTTGGTCTCGAAGAACTCCAGATCGGCCGCCGAAAACGCAGGCGGTCGCGGTTCATCGGCAACGGCGATCGCCGATCTCAGGACCGGTAGCCCAACCGCGCACAGCATCAAAAGCCAATGGCGTTGAGCTGGCAGTCGCATCCATGTTCCTCGCGCGGGGGACTAGTGTCCGCCGTGGTCGTGCCCGCCACCCTGGAACACCGTATGTTCGGCAGCGCCGCGCGCGATCACGTAGCTCAACAAGTCGAGAATCTCTTCGTGCGTCAGTTTGTCGAGCAATCCCTTGGGCATGATCGAGGCGGCCGACTTCTCGCGGGCAACGATTTCTTGCTTGTTCAAGACCACTGGTTGCACTTTGGCCAGCGGATTCTCGATCACCTCGAGCGTGCCGGCGGTTTCTTTTACGATCATGGCGGTGAGCGTTTGGCCCGAGTCGAGCTCAAACGTGTACATCGTGTACTTGTCGTCGATCTTGTGCGATGGTTCGATCACGGCGCGGAGAATATCGGCTGGCGTCAACTTGGCATCGAGCTTCGCCAGATCGGGGCCAAATTCCTGCCCGCTGCCATTGAGCTTGTGGCAAGCCACGCAACTGGCGACCTCGAACATCCGTTTGCCCCCCGCGAACGAGCGCTCGGCCAGGTGCGCGATCGACTCCGAAAGATCGTCGACGGTCCACACAGTGCGCGGGCGGTTGAACTTCAGCAGTTCGTCGCGCGGCGCCAACCGATGTTCGGCTACGTATTTCTCCGGGGCCGCCAGGTAGTCGTCGAGATTCTCAACCACGTACAGGCTGCCGAACATCCGCCGCCAATGCCCGGGATAGGTGCAAACATAGGGATAAACGCCCGGCTCGGTCGGCGCGGTCCAGCGCAGCCGCTGCGACTCGCGCGGGCGCAGCAGCCGGCTCGCCAGCAGGATCTTGTCCGAGGACGGCACGTAATTGCGGGCCACCGCGCCAGGATCGGTCGCCGCTGCCTCGGCCAGATTGCCGATCTCTTCCATCGAGCCGGGCTGCGCGATCACCAGGTTGTGCGGCATCAGGTCGGTGTTTTCCAGCAGAATCTCGATCGGCCGGCCGGCGGCGACCACGAGCTGCTCCTGATCGTAGCGCATCTGATCGGTGACCGTACCCAACCGCAGCACCCGCACGCCGAGCTCACCCAGCTTGCGCCGCAGCGACGCAGCCTGATCCGTAGGCAACAGTGCCGCCAACTGGTCGCCGACCTGCACGGCGTCGAGTGCCGCCGGGCTCGTGCGGGCTTCGACCGGCAAGCTGCCGAGATACGCCAAAACCTGATCGGCCAGGGCGGGCGCGTCATCCTTCGGCCAATGCTGCGGCGGAATGCGCAGCAGCGCCGCCAGCGCCGCCGGACGATCGCGCTCGTCGGTCAAACGTGGAGCGATCGCCCGGAAAGCCGGCCCTTCCTGACCGCGAATGCTGGCCAGCGCCAACATCGCGCCGCGGCGAATCGTGCGCTCGACCGACGTGCCGCCGACGGCGATCTCAGTCTGCGGCGTCGGCGCCGACAGCTTGCCGCTCTCGAAAATCGTCTTGCGATCGGCGTCGAGAACCTTGAGCACGAAACCTTCGAGCCGCGTGCCCAAACTGTCATCGGTGCGATTGAAAACCACCACCTTGTCGATCGGCAGTGCGCTCCCCAGATCGACCTCCCACCAGGGATTGTGAGCGTTCTCGCTGGTGTGGGTTTGCCCGCCTGCGGAATACTCGCCTGACCTATTGCCATCGATCCCGCGGGCTGCATCGCCACCGTGAGCGGTGTCGCTCTGCGACGCGCGGCCATCGAGCGCGACGTTGCGCCCCTCGCTGTAGACTTCGACCTCGGCGAGCGTCAGGGTGCGCTGCCGGCCGAGGAGGTCCACGCGCACGAATCGCCCGAGCATTTCCTGATCGGTCGTCGCACTGGGGGCCAGTTGCGGTGGCAAACCGGCTACTAGCGACTCCAGGCGCTGATAGAGCGCCGCTCGCCCACTGGGATCGCGAATGAGTGGGACGGCACTCACCAGATCGGTTAGGGCCGACGCCTTGGTCGAGGCGCTCTCCCAAACGCGATCGGCGCCGCCATCGGCCGCCACCAGCGCGACGAAGGCCAGTTGCCGCGTGACTGGTCGCTTCCCCTCGGTAGTGAGTTGCTCGATGCGATCGCGCGCCACGGACAGGTCGCCGGCCGGCAGGTCGGTCAAGAGCCGCACCAGGTCGAACAGCACGCTTTCGTCCGCCAGCGACTGCGCGGCGTCGAGATCAGCGATGATCTCCAGTAGCAGCGCGGATGGCGCTACCTTCCGGTCGTCGGCCAGCGACTGCAAGGCGCGGCGGCGCTCCTCGTCGCGGATCCCCGCGCGCGAGAGCATTTCGCGCCATACCTGCGGCGTGGGATCGAGCTTCACCAGGTCGTCGTTGCTGACGTTTTTCAGGAAGTAGCGTGCCCCGGCCGGCGTTGTAAAACGAATCGGTCGCCGGGCCGCGATGGCGTCGCGCACGTGCGGCGCCAACGCCTTCATCGTTTCGCCCGACACGTACGCCAGAAAGCGATCGCTGGGATGCTCCGATGCCACGAGCGGCACTTCGATCGCCTCGGCCAGCGGGAAGAAGCTGGCCGCGCGCACCGCTTCGAGCCGCACGCGGGGATGCGCGTCGGCCGCCAGCGATTTAAGCATCTCCAAGGCGTCGGAGACGCGATCGCGCTGGTAGCAGAGCACGCGCGTGGCCGCAGCCCGCGCGCGAAAGTCAGGCGATGCCAGTACGCGCTTCAACAGATCGACATTCACCACGTTAAACGACTGCATCAGCCACAGTGCGTCGAGCAGGTGGTGCTCGCGTTCGGGAGCGCTCTGGTCGAGCCCGGCAATCCACGCGTTGGCATCCGCCAGCACGGGACCGATCTCGCGCGATGCCAGCTCGATGCGGGCCCGGTAGCGCACGCGCTCCTCGCGCGATTTGAGCAATTCGAGCAGCGCGGGGATCGGCTCGCCGGCGATTATCGTCGGCGGCGACAGCGGTCGCCCCTCGCAGGTGACTCGATAGACGCGGCCATGCTCGCGATCGCGACTGGGATCGCGCAAGTTGTGCTGCATGTGGCCGATGATCGGGTTGTGCCAGTCGAGAAAGTAGATCGCGCCGTCGGGCCCGATCTTGATATCCGACGGACGAAAGTTCTGATCGCTCGACGACAACAGCGGCTCGACTTCCTTGGCCCCAAAGCTGGCGCCCTCGTCGAACACTTCGTACTGCAATATCCCCTGGAAGCCGATCACGTTGCCGACCAGCAATCGCCCTTGCATCGCGTCGGGGAAGTGCCGACTGCTCAGGTACTCCATGCCGGGGCAAGGGCGTGTGCGCTGTTGATAGACCTGCGGCGGCGAAGGATGCTTTTCGGGAAATGCGAGCCGGCCCGAGAAGAGCGCCGCGTGATACGGGTTCGAGCCTGTGCCGTCGACCACGATGTCCTGCCCCCAACGATCGAAGACGTGCCCGTGAGGATTGGCGAAACCGTGGGTGACGTAGACCTCGAACTTCTGCGCGCGTGGCTCATAGCGGAACACGCCGGCGTTGGCCAGCCGCACATTCGGGCCCCAAGGAGTTTCCACCTGCGTGTGGTGGAACGTCCCTTCCTGAAAGTAGACTGCGCCGCCGGGATCGAGCACGAAGCTGTTGGCCGCGTGGTGCGTATCGGCCGAGTCGAGGCTGCTCACGAGCCGCTGGCGGTAGTCGGCCCGCCCGTCGCCATCGGTGTCCTTCAAGAACATTAGATAGGGCGCTTGGGCCACCAACACGCCACCGTTGTAGAACTCGAATCCGGTGGGGCAGTTCAGATCGTCGGCAAAGTGCGTGCAGCGATCGGCGCGGCCGTCGCCGTCGCTGTCTTCCAGCACCAGCAGCTTGTCGCACATCGCTTCCTTGGGCTTCCAGTGCGGATAGGTGGGCCACACGGCCACCCACAGTCGGCCCGCGGTGTCCCACGACATCTGCACGGGATTGACCAATTCGGGGAACTGCTTTTCCGAGGCGAACAAGTTGACCTTCATCCCATCGGCCACGGTCATCTTCTCGATCGCCGCGTCGCCATCGAGGAATTCGTGCTTACCCCCCGGGAGCCGGCCCGGTTTGTTCGTGACCACGGGAATAAACTCGGGCGTGTTCGAATCGTCGACTGGCGGCGGGTTCTCGCCGCGCGCCAGTGCCCAGATCCGCGCGTCGCGATTGGCGGTCATTGCGTCGAGCACTTCCATTTCACGCTGCATAACGACGCGGTTCGTTTGCCCCGCGACAAACTTCAGGTCGGCCCGACCGCCATAGATCGAATAGCCGTCGACCGTGCGGTAGCGCTCGAACCAGACGAAGCTCTTGTCGGCGACTGCCTGCCGCAGCGGCTCAAGCTTGGCGTCGTCCGCCGCCGCGCCCTCGGGATCGCCAAACAATTCCTTAGCGATCGCCCGCGAGATGACCTGGTTGCCGTACTCGGTCAGATGTACGCCGTTGATCGTCAGCGGCCGCAGCTCAGCTTCGTACGCCGCGCGGCTGAGCGCAAATAAGTCGACAAAGGGAACGTTGTGCGCCTGGCACACCTCGGCCATCGCGGCCGTGTACAGAATCCGACGCTCGTTGTCGGCCGCGCCGTCGGGCAGGTTGATGTCGCCTAACTTTTCGAACGCCAGCGGGCCAATGATCGCTAGCCGCGGCGCGGTACGTCCGTTGTACTTCTGACCCAGCGTATGGGTAATGAACTCGGCCAGATCGGCCTTGAACGCCGCCAGGCCTGCCTCGCCAGCATACGACTCGCCATGGCCGAACATCGCCAGCACGACATCGGCGGCCACGCGCGTGAGCCAGTCGTCGGGGCTGCCGAAATCCTGCGAGCGCAACCGCAGCTTCAATTCGTCCCCCGAGAAGCCCAGGTTACGGATCGAAAGCTGGTGCTGCGGATAGCGGGCGTGCAAACGCGCCTCGAACCAGCCATCGTGCTGCAATCGCTCGGCCAGCGTGTTGCCGATGATCGCCACGTGATCGCCGGGCTTGAGCTCAAGCTGCCCGGGCGCGCCGGCCAGCACCCTGAGCGGCGCAACGAAGCAGAACATCAAGAGCGGCAACGTAGATCGGGTAATCCTCAAGGATCGTTCCTTCCTTGTGCGAGCAGGAGCGGATTCGCGGCCCGGCGGCCCTCGCTAAATTATGGTCAAGTTGCCGCGAAACGCCATGCTTCTATGGCTCGCGACTGGCAATTGCGAGAATCCGCCAGCCAGTCGCAAATCGCCGGCAATCCGCTAAGATGCGGCCACCGTGCCGTCGGAGGCGGCGCTTGGCGCTGGTGCGGTCAACCATTCTTCACTGAGGGGTGCAGCATGCCGGTCAATTTCATCTGTCCGCATTGCGGTGCGCAGACGCTCGTCGCCGACCAGTTCATCGGGCGCACCGGAGCGTGTGCCAGTTGCGGGCAGCCGATCACCGTCCATGGCGCGCACAGCGCGGCAGTCGCCGCTGCCCCGTCAAAGTCCAGCGCCCTGATGATCGCCCTCATCCTGGGCGGAGTTATTGTGATCCTGCTCATCTGCATGGGCGCGTTAGCGATGCTGCTATTGCCGGCTGTCAACGCAGCCCGCGAGGCCGGCCGCAAGGCGCAGTGCCAGAACAACCTCAGACAGATCGGCGTGGCCTTGCATTCCTATCAAGCACAGCATGATTGCTTTCCCCCGGCGTACATTCCCGACGAAGACGGCCAGCCGATGCACAGTTGGCGGGTCCTCATTCTGCCGCAACTCGGCTATCAGCACGTCTACGATCAGTACGACTTCGACGAGCCGTGGGATAGCCCCGCGAACATGGCGCTCGCCGACCAGATGCCGCAAGAGTACACCTGCCCGACCGATGCCGACCAGTTCACCAACCACACGAGCTACGTCGCGGCGGTCGGCCCCGACCGCATGTTCCCTGGCGCCAACGCGCGCAGGCTTCCCGAAGTCACCGATGGCCTGTCGAACACCATCGCCGTGATGGAATACTCCGGCTCGCAAATCAACTGGCTTGAGCCGCGCGACGAACCTACTGCCGGTTCGGGAGCCGCCAACAGCCCCCCCTTCAGCAATCACCCTAGCGGCTGGCACGCGCTGATGGGGGATGCCAGCGTGCAAACGATACCGGACATCACCAGCTCGCAGCGGGTCGACGCTCTCATGACCGTCGATGGTGGCGAAGCGGTGGTCGTGCCGTAGCGCGCGGCACCCTGCCCGGGTGGTGTATGTCCGTGTGCCACTGCTTGCCCTCGCGGCAAGCAGTGCTCGTGCGGCATGATTGCACTGCTTCTGCGAAGCAGTGGCACACCGACGGTCACATAATCAGGCGCAGGAAAACTTTGGTCTACAGCGAATGTGCCGAGCGCTTCTCCCGGGCCGCGATCTCCAGCGCTTTGGCGTCGATCGCCGCGGTCATCTGCCGCCAGGCGGTGCGTTCATCCGCAGTGCCGGACTTGTCGGCGGCGCCCTCCTGCTCCTGGCGCAGCCACATCGTGAAGTGGCACGTCGGCGCGCCGGCCGGGATCGTGCTGTCGAACCGCACATCGAAGCCCGCCTCGGCCGCGTATTCCTGGGCCGCGGCGATCATCCCTTCGACAAAATACCGCTGCACCCGGCAATCGAACGCCTGATAGTGATCCTGGTGAGGGCACCAAAGGATGTCGAAGCTGGCCTGGTCGGGGCCGTCGATCCGCGGCGCTTCGAGCGACGCGTAGGCGATGCGGTTGATCACCGTCGCGTAGAAGCTGACGAACTCGGTCGCCGTCATTCCTTCGGGCTTGCTGGTGCCGGCGAGTATTTGTTGCCCCACGTCGTGGCCGACGTCGTAGAGCGATTGGGCCACGACCTCTTGTCCACGCTGTCCGAACTCGCGCTCACAGCGCTTCAAGATGCCGATCACCGCCATCGCTTGCATGGTCCCCCATTGCCAGAGCGTGGCCGGATCGAAATCGGTCTTGGCGAGCACTTCCTCGCGCAGCCGCTTGAGCCCCTTCGCATAAGGCTGCTTGAACTCGAAGCCCTCCCAGGCGGGCTCGCTGCGGTTTTGCCAGTGCGCCATGTCAGTTCTCCGTTCCGCTCAACTCACGTCGACGATTGCAAGGCCACATGCATCGCCCGCGACCGCAAGTAGCTTCTTGTCTGCTGCAACGAAAGCGGCCAGACGAGTCCGTTGATGCAACGATTGCGCAGTGGCCAGATGGATGGCGTCGAGCGTGCGTAAACTCTTTGTAAGACCATGGGTGCCGAGCAGCTCCGACGCATCGCGAAGCCGTTGGCTGCTTAGCGCCGCGACAACCAAGATCTTTGCAGACACATCACTCTCCAACTGAGCAGCAAGCCGCGCGAAATCTGCAGTTGTCAAAACACCCACGCGAACGAGTCGCGCGAAACTCGAACGAACTTCCACTAGCGCCAACCGCGAAACAAGAAACCGGTTGCCCTGGTCGGCGAAAAGCTGCGCCACTTTTCTGGAACCACTCTCGTCGTGATATTGCTTGACCAGCGCGCTAGAGTCCAGAAAGTAACGAGCCATCTTATCGCTCGCTGCGCTCCTCGGAAATGAAATCCGCAAGCGAGCCCTTGAACTTGCTCAGAATCGCGCGCGCCTCGCTCAGGCCGGGCGGCGCGACATGCGTTTTGCAGAACTCCATGAAGTCGTGATCCAGCAAATCGGTGATGTCGCTTAGATCGTCCGCGCTGTCAACCGGCGTCTCGATGCTTAACGACACGCGCTGGCCGTCGGGCACGTGCACGGGCTGCTCGGGTCGAAAGACCCCGTTCTCAAAGATGGCGTCAACGCGTTGGATCATATTGTTTCCAGGTGCGAATGATCGATCGCTTGGCACAAGCCGTGTCCAATTCCAGTCTACTTCCCGCCCGCCTCGTCCGATTTCGGTCCGCCGACGATCCGCACGTTCGTCGACAGGTAGAACGGCGGGCCATCGACGCGATAAACCGCCTCGCCAATGATCGCCGCATAGCCGACGCTGGGGACCGTCAGCTCGTGCACGAACCGGCCATCGGCGGCCGCCACATCCTGCGACACCCACTTCGATTCGCGGAAGTCTTTGGTCGGCGCCGTGGCCAGCCAAACTTGGACCTTCTGCGGCGAAACGTCCGACGTCATCGTGAGCGTGGTCTTCTCGTCGCTCGAATCGTAGTCCCACTTCAAATCGGGAAGCTTGAACTGGCCGGCGGCCTGACGATGGAAGGCGCCAATCGTCCCCAGCAGCCGCCCAAAATCGTCGACCCCGTGCCCTTTGTTCGGTACATAGAGCAGGTGCTTCTCACCTTTCAGATCGCCCCAATAGAAATTGCAGGCGTCGAGGCACCAGTACGGATCGTTCGTCCCCATCACCAGCAGCTTCGGCTGCACTAGCTTGTGGCGATAGCTGTAGGGATCGACCATCGCGCTCAGCTCGTGGCCCGCTGGCGTGTCCATCTGTTGCTGAATGCCGCGGCGCGTGTAGTC
Source organism: Pirellulales bacterium (assembly GCA_019745975.1). Lineage (GTDB taxonomy): Bacteria > Planctomycetota > Planctomycetia > Pirellulales > JAEUIK01 > JAIESQ01. Next base: position 18,825 of record JAIESQ010000011.1, on the reverse strand, counting down.
CTCGATCTGCTCCGAATACTTGCCCCAACTGGCGATCTGGTTCTTCATTTGCGCCGGGCCATTGAGCATGTCGATCACAATCGGCGCGATGGCAGTCGCCCGCGGATCGACCGCGCCGGTCAACCAGGTGGTCCAGCCGCGCTTTGACGCGCCGGTGACCGTGAAGTTTTTGACATCGAGCTGCCATTCCTTCTTGGTGAATTCCTGCGTGGCGTCCATCGCCCGCACCGCCGCTTTGACCATCGGCAACAACAGCGGCCATTCAGGGTCGCGCGTTTTCAAATACTGCTCGAAGGTGTACGCGATGATTTCGTCCTCGGTCATCCCATCGAACACTGGCTGAAAGGGCACGTGCGACAACAGTGCCACCGGGGCCTTCACCTGCCGCACCACTTGGGCTAACAGTGCCGCTTCGCCCGGCAACTTGGCTTCAGACGCCTTGGCTGGATCGACCGGCTTGTCGAGCTCGTCGTTCCAGCCGCCCCCCGAGATCACCAGCACCCCTTGCGAGGCATCGGCCACTTCGGCGGGCCGCGCGATCCAAAGCTGATGCTTCCAGACGATGTCCTTCCACGTTTGCGACACGAGGCGCAGCTCGACGAACTTCACCCCCGACAGTTCGCGCTCCTGCCGCTTCTCCCAGCGATAGCTGTCGTCGGCCTTGGCGACGTAGGCTGCTAGCGCGTCGGCCGGCGCGACGGTCGCGGGCCGAGCAGCCAGCGCCGGGCGACTGACAACGAGCAACGCGAGTGCAGCAACCAACCAAGACGCGATCAGATTCTGGCAAGCAGGCGAAAGAAGTCTCACGGCGGTCGAGCTCCGATTGGTGGGTTCAATGCAAGCTGTGGCTGACAAAACCACCGGCAGCTTGTGCGGGTCTGGCTATTGTGACATCCACGGCCGCAAGCGGCTACTACTGGGCTGTGGTCGAAAACAGAACTGCAAAGTCGGGGACTGGTACATTTTTCGGCTCGCCAAAGTCATTCCTTGCCAACTCACGTCGGCCGAAAACATGTACCTGTCCCGAATGGCATCAAGTTAAGCGCAAATACTGTGCACAGTTTCGTTAAGCATTGCTGCGATAGCAGATTCGTCGAACCATGTCCGCGCGCGAAACCCGAGAATCATCGCGACAGCGGTCTGATGCAAGCGTGCTGCTACAGCACTGCTTCAGCCCTGTGGCGAATCGACTTAGTACTAACTTGATGCCATTCGTACCTGTCCCCCTCGTGTTTAGACTTTGCAGGTCTGCCGCTGTGGTCGAAAACTTGCAAATCGATAGAATCGAGGGCTGCCAGAACCTGCCCCGCCAGGCGCGCCACGCCTTCCCGCCTTTGCTCCGCCCGAAAACCCGCGCTACCTGCCAGCGAGACTTCAAACCTTGCACCCCGCGGCCTTCGCCAATTGGTACATCACGCATCGCCGCTGGGTGGCAGCGCTCGTCGTCGTGCTCACGGCGCTGTCGATCGTGGGCGTCTTCCGGCTCGAGCTCGACGACGTGCCGCGCTCCGTCTTCAAGACCGACAACGCCGACTACGCCCAACTGCTCGAGTTTCTCGACGACTTCGAGTCGGACGACAACGATTGCTTGCTGGTGATTGACGGTGGCGATTTGTTTACCCCGCGCGGCGCAGGGGCTATCCGCCAGCTTGTCGATGGCGCCAAACAAATCCCTGGCGTTTCCAGCGTGCGCAGCTTGGGCGACGTCGTCTCCTTCGGCCCAGGGGGCGCCGAGTCGCTGCTGCCGCCGGCCGACGCACCGCCGGAGCGCTTCGCAACGGCGCGCCAGCGCGCGCTGGCACACCCCTTGGTGCGCGGCCAGGTGCTTTCACCCGACGCGCGCACGGCGCTGGTGATCGTGCGGCTCGATGGCGACCTGGAGGCCATCCACGATATCGAACCCGTCGTCGACAGCCTGCACGACGTCGCCCGGCAAGTCGCCCGCGACTCGGGTTTGCGCGTCGAGTTGACGGGCGTGCCGGGCATTCGCGTGCAGATCTTCAATCAGGTGCCGCGCGAGACGGGCAAGTTCATTATTGTTGGCGCTGTACTGGCGCTGTTGATGGCCTATTTTCTCTTTCGCCAGGTCTGGTCGGCGCTGATCGTCGCCTCGGCGCCAATCCTCGGCGCCTTCTGGACGATGGGAGCGCTGGGGCTCGTCGGCGAAAAGCTCAACGTCATTAACACGATGCTCCCCACGCTGGTGATGGTAGTTGGCTTCGCCGATTCGATGCACTTGATGATGGACATCCGGCTCGGGCTGGCCGAAGGGATGTCGTGCCAAGATGCCAGCCGCGCGGCCGTGCGGCACTTGACCATCGCGCTCTTGCTCACGTCGAGCACCACGGCGATCGGCTTCGGCTCGTTGGCCCTGGCCGAAGTCGACATCATTCGCCGCTTCGGGCTGGCCTGCGCCGGCGGCTCGATGCTCAGCATGATCGCCGTGCTCTCGCTGATTCCGCTGTTGGCGAGCACCTGGCTCGGCGAGCACGTGCGCGCGGCGCACGGGCAGGACTTCTTCACGCGCAACTTCGCCTACTTCCAGCGCTACATCGACTGGATCGTCGATCACGCCTGGCCGGTGACGATCGGTGGCATCGCGGTCACCGCGTTGCTGGCGACCTCGATGTTCTGGCTCGAGCCCGACAACCGACTGCTCGAAATGATCCCGCGCAACGACGAATCGTACGTGGCGCTGCGCCGCTGCGACACGGCGTTCGGCGGCACTCTCTCAGCGTTCGTCCTCGTCGAGTGGCCCGAGCGACTCACGCTCGGCAGCCCCGTGGTGCTCGGTGCGCTGGGCGCTGCCGAGGATGTCATGCGCAGCGAGCCGGGCGTGCACCACCCGCTCTCGGTATTGGGGCTACTGGCGGCACTCCCCGGCCCCGAAGGCGACCTGGCCCTCCGGGTGCCGCTGCTGCAACTGGCGCCGGCCGACGTCCGCAATCGCTACGTCCGCGAAGACATCCGCCGCGCCCTGGTCGTGGCCCGGCTCCCCGACTCGGGCATCGCTACGAATCGCCCCGTCTTTGCCCGCATCGAAACTCAGCTCGCCGCGCTTGGCAAGCGCTACCCTGACCTTAAATTCACACTCACCGGCACGGCGGTCGTCGGTTCGCGCAACGTCTATCAAATGATCGAGTCGCTCAATTCGAGCTTGCTCGGCGCTTCGCTGGCGATCTTCGGCTCGATCGCGCTGGGCTTTCGTTCGCTGCGACTGGCCGCGATCAGCGTGCCGCCGAACATCTTTCCGCTGGTGGGCATTTCGACGCTGTTGGTCGTCACTGGCCGCTCGCTGCAGATGACCAGCGTGATGGTGTTCAGCATCTGCCTGGGGATCGCTGTCGACGACACAATCCATTTTCTGAATCGCTTTCGCCGCGAGCTGGTGATCGACGGCGACGTGCGGGCAGCCATCCGCCGCAGCTTTTTGGCAGTTGGCTCGGCAGTGTTCACCACCACCTTGGTGCTCTTGGTCGGATTCGGCAGCGTGCTCACCAGCGCCATGCCGTCGAGCAGGTTGTTCGCCGGGCTGTCGTGCGCGGCCTATACGATGGCGATCGCCGGCGACCTGGTGATGCTGCCGGCGCTGATCGTCTGCTTCGTGAAGCCGCCGAAAGTGACGCAACCAGCCGCGGCGGCCGATGTGCCCGCCGCCGAGCCCGCCATGGAACCGGCGTAGCAGCAAACGCCGATTACTTCTCCGCCGACCGCGCGAGCTGCTGCCGCGGCACGAACATGTAGATCGAGTCGCCGCGGGCGATTTCCTTGCCCGCCGCGTTGGTCACCACGCTCTCGCCGTGCACGATCTGCCGGCCGAGCCGCGGGATCGTCGATTCGCAGATCAGATGCCCCTCGGAAACGGGGCGGAAGAACTTGATCCGCAGATCGACCGACACCATCGAGCCCCCTTCGGCCCCGATGCGCTCGAACGCCTCGGTCATCAGCAGCGAATGGGCGATGCCGGTGTCGATCAGCGTGGCGGTAATCCCGCCGTGCAGGATGCCCGCCGGCTGGCAAAGGTCCGCGCGGAAGTCGATCTCGCACTTCGAGTACCCCGGCCCCAGGTCGACCACCCGCAGCCCGATCAGCTTGAAAAAAGCCAGGTCGTTGGCGAATTGTAACAGCGATTCCTTGTCAAAGCGGCGTTGGGGCTGGCTCATCACGGTCGCTCGTCGGGCGGATTTCCGGCAATTTGCTTGACGCATCCTAGCCGCTAGTGCGACGATTAGCGACGGGCGCGTTGGCCTTAGGTCGGTTGCTGTGCCGGCATCGCGGAAGCGGGCCTCCGCGATGCCGGACCGAATCGCTGACTTTGATAAGCCGCGCCCAGGGAACACCGGAACGAGGAGATCTCCCATGGCACGCTCTCGAGCGGATGCCGGCTGCGCGCAGCGATCGAATCGGGTGACCAACTCGCGGCCGCAATCGGGCCGCTGGTGCATCGCGATCTCGCAATTGCTTGAGGCCGTTTCAGAACCGGCGATGAACCGGCGTCGTATGCCACTGCTAGCTCGTCTAGCAGTGCTGTATCGAGCGCTGCACTGCTGGGCAAGCCAGCAGTGGCACCCAATCCAGATTTTGCAACTGCTTCTCGTTCTGTTTGCGCTCGCGTTGCCTGCGGTGGCGCTTGCCGGCGATGACACGCCGCGGGCCGATGCGCCAGGCGACAAGTTCGCTGAGTACCTCGCTTCCGGCGAATTCGGCCTGGCGCGGCAGCTCATCGAAAAGTCTCCAGCCGCGGACCGCAACGCCCGCTTCGCGCAATTGGCCGCCGCGCAAGCCCACGCCGGCGCGCGCAATGCGGCAATCGAAACGGTCGCTCTGCTCGACGACGACCTCGATCGCTCGACGGTTTTGGCGCAAATCGGCGCCTTCCCAGGCCAGAACGCCCGAGTGCCGTTCGGCGCGCCGGTCGGTGTTCCTGGTGGACTCGCGGCCCCAGGCGCGGCGCCCGCCGCGCCTCCCGGCGCGCAAGGGGGCGGCGTGCAAGCCGACTTCACCAGCCTAATTGATCTAATTACGTCGACCATCGCCCCGACCACCTGGGAAGAAGTCGGCGGGCAAGGCGCCATCGAATCGTATCGCAATGGCGTGTTCGTCGACGCCGAGGGAGTGCTGCGTCGGGCAACTAAGTCGCCTGCCCGCGCCGATCTCGTCGCCCTGCGGCGCGACGCGGCCGTGGTCGCGGGGCCGCAAGACGTTCGTCGCGCGTCGAAGCTGCGCAAGGTGTCGCTGCCGCGTCTCGAACGCGCGCTGCAACTGGGGCACGCGCTGGGGCGCGGCGCGAGCGATACCCAGCGCGCGCTGGCCGGGCTGGAGCGCATCGACTACGTGCTCCTCTATCCGGATTCGCGCGATCTGGTGATTGCCGGCCCAGCCGCCGGGTGGACCACGGACGCCGAAGGTCGCGCCGTGAGCGAAACGACCGGCCGACCCTGTCTGCGGCTCGACGATCTCGTCGTCCTCTGGCGTCACAATCAGGAGCGCTCGCGCGACATCCTCGGCTGCACGATCAATCCATCCGCTGAAGGGCTAGCCGCCGCCAAGGCGTATCTCGACGGCGCCGCAGGCCAAGGCAAGCCGGCGGGGCGCAAGCAGCAGCTCGAACAGTTGCGCCGCAAGGTCGGCCTGCAGACGATCGAGGTCTTCGGCATCGATGGCCGCACGACCGCGGCCCGCACGCTCGTCGCCGCCGACTATCACATGAAGCTGATCGGCATGGGAATCGAGCAGGGCGTGGCCGGCGTGCCGAGCTACCTGGAGATTGTCGCCCGCGAGGATGCATCCGCCGTGCCAGCCCTCGATGTGCTGCGCTGGTGGTTCACGCTCGCCTGCGAAGCGGTCGAAAGCGATGGCGCCCGCGAAGCGTTCGCCTTGCGCGGCATCGCCGTGCGATTGCAAGGCGAAAACGAGTTTCTCAACGCCACGGGGCGCCGCGTGCCGACCGGCGCCGCCGATGAATTGAACCAGCGCTTCGCGGCCAACTTCAACGAGCACTACGCCGAGTTGGCGGCCAGGTATCCGGTGTATGCCGAGCTCGAGAACCTCTTCGCGCTGGAACTCGTCGGAGCGCTGGTGACTTCGCAGCGGCTCGATGAGCGCGCCGGCTGGCACCGCGCCTGGTTCGGGATCGATGGCGGCTATCTCCCCGAATCGGCCGAGGTGCCGCGCGCGGTCGAAACCGTGGCCGCCAGCCAGCGGGCCGGCGCGCGTCGTTACGTGGCCGGCGTCAGCGGCGGCATTCATGCCGATCCTTGGCCGCACTTGAGCGAGGACGCGCTGGCCGATGGCGGCGCAAGGCTCGACAACGCGCGCCAGCAAGCCGCGCCTGCCGCGCTCGATCGCGATCGCTGGTGGTGGGATTAGCTGCAGCTTTAGAACCTGCCTGGGTGCCACTGCTGGCTTGCCCAGCAGTGCAAGGCTCGACGGCCACGCAGATCGCTCGTCCCCGCGGCCAACTCGTGTGGTTTGATCGCTACGCGCAACCCGTTGCCTTGGGCGTGACGCAGCACGAGCCGTCAGGTACAAACTACGCTCGTCGCGCTAACGCTGGGCGGATCGGCGAACCCGGTCAATCCCGACCTCGCACAGCGCCGTAGATGAACTGCCAGCACTTGCCGCGAGTCATCCATGCCGCGCCCCGTATCGGTGATCATCTTTGGCGCCTTGAATCTCGTGTTCGGTGCGTTCTCGTTGTTGGGCGTGGCCATCCAGTTGGTTGTGGTACTGGGCTTTGCCAACCAAATGCAGCCCGAGTTCGACGGCGTCTATGGCTGGTATCAGACGATCATGACGCCGATCGGCGTCGCCGCGGTTTTTGCCCAGATCGGCTCAGGCGTCGGCTTGCTGCTGCTCAAGCAGTGGGGGCGCAAGCTGGCGCTGGGATTTGCCGTCTACATGATGCTCGCCTCGGTCCTCAACATCGTCATGATGCTCTTGTACCGGGGCGAATTCATGGAACAGTTCACGGCGACGATGCCCGACGCCGAGTTCAAGCGCATTTTCGGCGTTGCATTCCTGGCGACGGTCGTCTTCGCCACGTTGGTCTGGTTCTCCTACCCGGCCTTGATGTGGTACTACATGACCAGGCCGCACGTGATCGCCGCCTTTCGCGGCGAAGCGCCGCCGACAATCGACTACGGTGACCTTGGCGCGCAAGCCCTGGCGGTGCAAGCCGCGCTCCCCGCGGCGGCTCCTTCCGACAATCCCTTCGACGCCCCGGTGGCTTGGGAAACGCCGCGCGGCGCAGGTTCTCCGCTCGCGCCGCCGGCTGACGAAGCCGCTTCGACAGCGCTCTACCTGGGCATCGGCTCGCTGATCCCCTGCCTGGCGATCGGCCTGGGCCCCGCCGCCGTGGTTGTTGGCCGCCGCGCGTTGGCCGCCGCCAAACTGCACCCGCACCGCTCCGGCGAAACGCAAGCCTTTCTCGGCATACTGCTGGGGGGCGGCTGTTTCGTTTTGAACGTCGGCTTTCTCGTCATGGGCCTGGTGTTCGCCGTGATGGGTCTGACGATGGTCCCCTGAATCGGCCGACCAAGGGCACCGCCTTGATTTCTGCTGCCGTGCGGTCGAGACTGAAACTGCCGGCGCCGCACGCCCAATAGCCGTTCCCCGTGCCGCCGCGAGGAGACTCTTATGCCCACGCTGGCCACGCGCCCTGAGCTGTTCGACCGCGAGTTTCTGGCGCTCCGCGCCAAGATCCTGGAAATCGCCGCCACGCTCGACCGGCTCGATCGTTCGCCGGGCTCGCTGGCTGGCGACCCCCGCGTCGAACAGATTCGCGAAGCTTTCGCGGTCCTCACCAGCCACGACAGCGACCGCGCTGAACGCGTGCAACTGGTCTTCTCGCGCCCTTACGATCCCAACTGGAAGAACAATCTCGCATGATCGCGACCGAAGTCGTGGCGATCTCTGGCCACTTCGCGTCCCAATTGAGCCCTCTAGCCTGTCACCTCTAGTCTCTGGCCTGTTATGTACTACTTCGATCCGCACATTCACATGGTCTCGCGGGTGACCGACGACTACGAGACCCTGGCCAAGATGGGCTGCGTCGGCATGAGCGAGCCCGCCTTCTGGGCTGGCTTCGACCGCGGCAGCCCCGAAGGCTTCCGCGACTACTTCCGCCAGCTCACCGAGTTCGAGCCGAAGCGCGCCGCCTGGTACCACCTGCAGCACTTCACCTGGATCTGCATCAATGCCAAGGAAGCCGAAAACGTCTCCCTCTCGCGCGAGGTCATCAAACTCATCCCCGAGTTCCTCGACAAGCCGGGCGTGCTGGGCATCGGCGAAATTGGGTTGAACAAGAACACCCCCAACGAGTCGACGATCTTCATGGAACAGGTCGAGCTGGCCGATCGCCTCGACGAGCAAATCCTCATCCATACGCCCCACCTCGAAGACAAGTACATGGGCACGCGGATGATCCTTGACATGCTCGACGACTTCGCCGACTTGGACCACGGTCGGGTGCTGGTCGATCACGTCGAAGAACACACCGTGCGCCACGTGCTCGAGCGCGGCTACTGGGCCGGCATGACGTTGTACCCGGTGTCCAAATGCACACCCGAGCGGGCCGTCGACATGGTCGAGCACTACGGCCCCGAGCGGCTGCTCGTCAACTCGGCGGGGGATTGGGGCCCTTCGAAGCCGACTGCCGTGCCCGACTTTATCCTGGCGATGCGGCGCCGCGGGCACAGCGAGGCGGAGATTCGCCGCGTGGTCTATGAGAACCCGCTGGAATTCTTCAGCCAGAGCCGGAACTTCGAGTTTCGCCCGCCCGAGGTGCCGGCTGAAGCCGACAAGTAACTCACGCAACCGCTAGTTAGCCGCGGCATCTCGTCCGTGTGCCACTGCTTGGAAGTCGGCTGATTTCGCGTAGTGTTGAGCGCTCGGTGTCCGACGACGAACAAGCAGTGTCGATTCACGCGACGGTGCGGCCTCGCGACAGCGCAGCACTGCTTGCCGGCGCCGTGTCGCGCGAGCTTCGCGCTGCGTTCAACCGGCAAGCAGTGGCACACAATCTGCGTCCGATTCGCACGCGGGACTATCCCCCTCGGTCTGCCGTGTTGCGACACTGCATCGATCCTGGTAGCGCGGAGCAAGCTCCGCGGCTAACAGAGGACTGCCCGTTCGCTACCGATGCGAGCGCTCGAAGCCGAACAGCGACAGTTGCGGGTCCTTCTCGCCGTCGGGGTTGAGCTCCTGGAACAACAGGCTCGGCTGAATGTCGCGGTTGTCCTGGTACTTGCTCGCGTACTCGGTCACTTCGCCCGAGATCTCGTGGTAGATCACCTGGCAGATCGGCACGCCGGGATAGATGCGGATCGGCTGCACGGCGAACATTTCCAGAGTCCAGAAGCCGCAAAAGCCGACGTCGCCGAAGCCGGCCGTGATGTGCACGAACAGCCCGAGCCGCCCGATCGACGAGCGCCCCTCGATCATCGGCACGAACCCATGCGTCTCCGTCCGCTCGACCGTGCGGGCAAGATAAAGCTGATTGGGGCTGAGGACCAATCCCTCGTCGGGGATCACCAGCCGGCGCACGCGGTTGGCCTTGCGCATGTCGAGCACGACCTCTTCGTAGGTCATCAGCTCGTTGTGCAGCGTGAGGTTGTAGCTGTTGGGGTTGAGGTTCGCCTCGTCGAACGGCTCGATCTTGATCTTCGTGCCGAGATGACGGCGAATCTCGTGGCCGGAGAGGATCATGGTCGCGCGGACCTCGTCTGGGGTTTCGGCTTGACTTTGGCTTTCGCTGCCGACGACTGGGCGGATTTCTTGGGCGCGCCGTTGCGGGCTGCGGCGAGTGCACCTTTCGCGGCGGCGGAGCGGGGCTTCGTTGCTGCGGCCTTGGATCGCGTGGCAGCCTGCGATCCCTTCGCGCGCCCCGGCTTGTTTCCGCCAGCGGTCAAAACGACGCCGTGCTGCGGGCATTCGGCCAGCAGCGGGCACACTTCGCACTTTGGCTTGCGCGCGATGCAAATCTGTCGGCCGTGATGAATCAGGCGGTGGCTGAAGTCGACCCACTCCGTTGCCGGCAACAGCGCCATCAAGTCTTGCTCGATCTTGACGGGGTCTTTGTGCTTCGTCAGCCCCAGGCGGTAGCTCAAACGGGCCACGTGCGTGTCGACGACCACTCCCGACGCGATGCCATAGGCCGTGCCGAGCACCACGTTGGCCGTCTTGCGCCCTACACCGGGGAGTTTGACGAGCGTGTCGAGTTCCCGGGGAACCTGCCCGCCATGATCTTCGGCGAGCTGCCGGCAGCATGCGCGAATACTCTTGGCCTTGGCGTTGAAAAAGCCGGTGCTCTGAATCTCTTTCTCCAGCACGCCCGGCGGCGACGCGGCAAACGCGGCGGCGCTGCGATACTTCTTGAATAGCGCCGGCGTGACCAGGTTCACGCGCTGGTCGGTGCACTGGGCCGACAAGATCGTGGCCACCAACAGCTCGAGCGGCGAGCGGTGCACCAGCGCGCACTGCGCCTCGGGATAGGCCTTGCGCAGCAACTCGGCGACGCGGCTGGCGTGGCGTTGGGCGTCGACAGCGCGGGTCATCCGCAGCCTTGAAGAACCGAGTGAGGGGGAAGCAAGGCCGACGCGCAGACGTGCGACGTCGCCGGTCGATTGTCAACGGTGCGGGGGGCCAGTGTCAAGGCAGCGCAGCCCGCGCCCGAGAGTACTGCAAAGTCGGGGACTGGTACATTTTTCGGCTCGCCAAAGTCATTCCTTGTCAACTCGCGTCGACCGAAAATATGTACCTGTCCCCCTCGCATTTTGACTTTGCAGTACTTCTGGGTGTGTGCGACGGACCTTGCTTGATTCCGCGCTCTAGTGTGCGACAATCACGGCCACTTGTCGGCAGTGCGCGACGCTACTCAGTCGTCCGGCGCGCGAGGTTGTAGCTTTGCCGGCCCAATCGATGCGGGGGGGAAGTGTGATGCAAGTAACCCAGACCTTGCGCCGCGCACTGACGCTCTATAGCGACCAGATCGCCGTGTTGGACGATCCGCTGCAGATGACCTATCGCCAATTCGGCGACCGCGTCATGCGGCTGGCTGGCGTGTTGCGCAACCTGGGCATTGGCGACGATGACAAGGTCGCCATCCTGATGCTCAACGGTCATCGTTATTTGGAGCTGTTTTACGCCACGTTTTGGGCCGGCGGTGTGGCCGTGCCGCTCAACATCCGCCTGGCGCCCCCCGAGCTCATCTTTCAGCTCAACGAATCCGAGGCCAAAGTCCTCGTCGTCGACGACACCTTCTCGCTGATGCTCCCGGCCTTCGAGGGCAAGCTGCACACGGTGCGGCACGTGGTTTTCGCGGGGCCGGGCAACCCGCCCGAGCGCTTGTTGGGTTACGAGCAAGTGTTGGCCGATGCGGACGGGATCGACGACGCCGGCCGCGGCGGCGATGACGTGGCCGGCATCTTCTACACCGGCGGCACCACCGGCCGCGCCAAGGGGGTCATGCTCACCCACGACAACATCATGGCCAACGCCCAGAACACGATCATGGCCGACCACGGCTCGCCGCGCGACGTCTACCTGCACTGCGCGCCGATGTTTCACCTGGCCGACTGCTCGGGCACCTTCGGCCTGACGATGATCGGCGCCAAGCACGCGTTCATTCCCTACTTCGAGCCAGGCAAAGTGCTCGAGGCCGTGGAGAGGTATCGCGTCAGCCTGCTGTTGGCGATCCCCACGATGATCAACATGCTGTTGAACCATCCTGACTTCAAAAAGCGCGACCTCTCCAGCGTGCGCAAGGTGTCGTACGGCGCGGCGCCGATCCCGTTGGCGCTGTTGCGCCAGGCACTGGCTGAGCTCAAGTGCGAGTTCATTCAAGGCTACGGCATGACCGAGCTCTCGCCGCTGTGCTCGATGCTCCCCCCCGAGGATCACAAGCTCGACGGCACGCCCGAGGAGCTCAAGCGGTTGCGCTCAGCCGGCATCCCGATCTACACAGCCGAAGTGCGCGTCGTCGACGAAGACGACAAGCCGCTGCCGCCGGGCGAGGTCGGCGAAATCTGCGCCCGCGGACCGATGGTCATGAAGGGTTATTGGAAACAGCCCGAAGCGACTGCCCAAGCGCTGCGCGGGGGCTGGATGCACACCGGTGACGCTGGCTACATCGACACCGACGGCTACCTCTATCTGGTCGATCGCACCAAGGACATGATCGTCACCGGCGGCGAGAACGTTTATTCGGTCGAGGTCGAAGCGGCCCTGCACGAGCACCCCGCCGTTTTCGAGGCGGCCGTGATCGGCGTGCCCGACGACCAGTGGGGCGAAGCGGTCCACGCCGTGGTGTTCCTCAAGCCTGGCAAGCAAACCACCGACGAAGAGCTCATGCATCATTGCCACGCCTTGGTCGCCAACTACAAGTGCCCTAAGAGCATCAGTTTCTCAAGCGCCGAGCTGCCCAAGAGCCCGGTCGGCAAAATCCTCAAGCGCGAGCTGCGCAAACCGTTCTGGGAAGGTCGCGAGCGAAATATCAACTAATTGCGGCGCGGGTCGCCGGCGCTGCCCAATAGGCCGGAGAATCGCTACTGCCGGCATGCCTCTCCAGCACGCCTCTCCCAAGATCGAGCTCACCGCGGCGAATGCCATCTAGCGGCGTCGGTCCAGGTAGTAACAGACCGGCAATCCGCTACCGGTACGCAACGGTTGGCGCGGCCAGCACCTGGTCGCGGTATGTTTGTCGAGTTGGTAATAACGGCCGAAAAGCCTGTCCCTTGCGCGGCTGCGCACGGTGATGGCATCTCGCCCGTTGTGCTCGACAAGGCAAACGTCCCCTTGGCGTACTGGATGGGCTTGAGCTGCCATGGAGTACTTCGCGCTGCTCTGCCCGTTGTTTCTCGTGGCGCTCGTGGCGGTCGTCATTTTCGATCGCCTCAAGCAGCGCCAGCTCCAGCGCGAACTGCCGCGAGCGAGGTACGTTCAGCAAGCGACGTTCTGCCCGCGGTGCGGCTCCCAACTTGTCGGCGGCACCTGCCTGGTGTGCGCGCCGCATGCGATTCAAGGAGGAGACCAGCGCCGCGCATTGCAATCACTGGTTAGCCAAATCGAAGCGCTCCAGCGCGCCGGCCAACTAGCGCCGGAAATCAGTGGCCGGCTGCTGGCCAGTCTGCAGACCGAGTTGGCCGGCCTGGGCGCTGTCGATCCGGCCGCGGAGCCAAGTCCGCTGACGGAATTTGTCGCCGAGCGGACACAGGCGCGCGGCACGCAGTCGACACCACTACGGCCCACGGTCGAACCAGCCGCGCCGCGCCCCGGCGCGCCGCCGGCGCGACGCGTACCGCCGCGACTCCCCACAGCACGCCCAGAGTCGGCCCCGTCGTCGCCATTCGAGCAGGCCGCGGCCGCGCTGACCGGCACAAGCGCTCGCGTGCCCAGCGCGGAATCGGAAGTCGCCATCGCGCCCACCGGTCTCCAGCCAGACGCCCAGCCCGCTCCCGCCCCGCCCACGCCGCGCGCCCGTCTCGGCGATCTCTTGGCAGCGTTCATGGAAGAAAAGAACGTCCGCTGGGGCGAGCTTGTCGGCGGTCTGTTGATTGTCGGCTGCTCAATTGCCCTGGTGATCAGCTTCTGGTCGCAAATCGCCGAGCGCGACTTACTCCGTTTCGGCCTGTTCAATGGCATCGTGGCCGCGCTGTTTGGCTTGGGTTATTACACGTCGCGAAAGTGGAAACTCCCCACTACCAGCCGCGGCGTGTTGGTGATCGCCACCCTGCTGGTGCCGCTCAATTTCCTCTCCGTCGCGGCGGTCACCCGCCAGAGCGCGACAACTTCGCCCGAGGTGATCGCCGGTGAAGTGGTATCGGTGGCGCTCTTCAGCACGCTGGTCTTCTTCGCGGGCCGGCTGCTGGTCGCCGGATCGGCGGCGGCGCTCGTCGCCGGAGTGCTTGGCCCTTCGATCTTGCAGTTGTTCGTCAAACGCTTCGTGACTCCCGAGTCGACCGGCCTGCCGCTGTACGCGGTGGCCGGTGCGGCGCTGGCGTGCCACGGCGGCGCGGTCGCCTGGCTGTTGGGCCGAATGCGCAAGCTGACCGAGCTTAGCGAAGCGGACATTAATGCGCTGCTTCGCATCCTGGGCATCACCGCCTTTGCGGCGGCAGCGCCGTGTGGCCTGCTGTTGGCGCTCTCCGGTTCGGCCGCCGACACGCTCGAACGACTCGCGCCGCTGGTGACGTTGGCCGGGGTGCCGGCGCTAGCTAGCGGGCTGTTCCTCTGGCGACGGCTGGCCCAATCGGAATTCACCGGACTGCGAACCGCCGGCACCTCGATCGCGCTGGTCGGCATGGGGGTCATGCTCGGCGGCGCGGCGCTCGCCTGGCCGCAACCGGCGATGCTGATCGTCGTGGCCGCGATCATCTTTGTCGTGCTCTCGTTCGTGGCGCAGGTGTATGCGATGCCGGCCGCGCATGTGCCGGCCGCGGTCGCGTTGACCATCGGCTACCTGTTTGGTGTCCACGTCGTTCGCGGAGATCTCGACTGGTTGACTCCTTCGCAGAACGCGGCGCTACGAGCGCTCGCGTCGGCCGTGACCGGCAACGCGCTGGCCGTGCCGGCGGTCCTCTACGGCGGATTGGCCGCGCTCTGCAGTTGGCGGCGGCGCCACGAGCTGGCCGGCTACTTCGTGGCCATCGCCGCCGCACTGGCCGCGGCGAGCTTGCTGTTGGTGACCGCGTTCGGTTTCCGCGTCGTGGGAGACACCTACGGAGCCACGTACGTCTACGCGATCTACTCGATCGGGGCGATCGCCGGGGCCGTGGCGCTGGCCCGGTCGCTCGCGCGCTTGCCGGCGTCACAAGAAGCAGTTTCAAACCCTGGTTTGGGTGCCACTGCTGGCTTGCCCAGCAGTGCAAAGTTCGATACGGCACTGCTAGACGAGCTAGCAGTGCCGCCCGGCGCCGGTTCATCGCCAGGTTTGAAACTGCTGCCAAAAAGTTTGCCGGTTGTTGTCGCCTCGGCCGGGGCGATCTTGGCCGCCTTGGCGATTGTGCAAGGGTTGGTCTACCTACCTGATGTCAGCATCGGGCTGGCGACCGGCTGGACGGCGGCGGCGCTTGCGCACGCGATCGCGATGCTCGCGGTGGCCGCCGGACTGCGCGTCGTCGATCGCAAGGCTGGTGCCGCTGGCTCGGAAGGCGACGCTTCGCCAGCGCCGCTGGCGGCCGTGATCCAGGCGATCGAATCGGCCGCGCTCCTCGCCGCGCAGGCGGCGCTCGCCTTGTTGGTCTGCGAAACGTTTGGCTGGTTCACGCCGGCCGCGTCGTTCGGGCACCGCGCTTGCCACGCCCTGGCGCTGGCGCTGGTATGGCTGACCGCCGCCGCGCTGCGACGCTCGTCGGTGCTGTTCGCCGCGGGGCAGGCGACGCTGTTTGCCGCCGCGGCTTACACCGCTGTCCTCGTCGCCTCGCAGCAAGCCTGGTTTGACGTAACCCCTTCTGTGTTATTCGATCCACGCATGGTGCAACATTGGGCGTTGGCGTGGGGCGCCTTGTGCTTCGCCTGGCTCGCCGCGCGCCTGGCTGTCTCGCGCGTGCCAGCGATTGCACGCACGTCGGCCGCGAGTGCGGCGGCAAGGCTGCTGAATCCGCCACTGCCGGCCGTTGATCACTTGGCCTGTGGTGTGATCGTCGCAGTGCTGCTGGCGCTGGCAGCCTATGCGGCGCTCCCCGGCGTTGCTCAAGAGTTGGCACTCGAGCGAGGTGTGCAACAGCTCGCCCAAAGTGCGCCGCAATTCGTCGAGCAACTGCCGCACGGCCGCGTCGTGCCGCGGGTCACGTTCTTTGAATTGAACGATGTCCCGCATGCGCCGGCCCAAGGCGTCGGCACTTGGATTCTACTGATCGCAGTCGGCGCCGTGCTGATCGCCGGACTGTGGGAGCGCGTGAACTCCTGGCGCATCCTCGGTCTGCTAACGACCGGCGCGGCGCTAATGCCGCTCATCGGTGCCTGGTGGGAGCCTCAAGTCGCCGCCGCCTCGGCGTTGCGCTGGTCGGCGGCCGCGTACTTCCTCGTCGGATCGATCGGCATCTGGTCGCGCGCCACGATCGCCCGCCTGGGGCAACGACTCCGCTGGCCGATCGATGACACGCCGGCCGCCAGCAATACCGGGCTGCAGCAATTCCTGAAAAAGCTCACGCCCGATCAGAGCGCGTCGCTCGTCACGGCCGCGCTCATGTTCCTCTGCGCCACGCCGCTGGTCGCCATGGGCGCCCAGGTCGCGATGGCGGCCTTGCACCAGACGCCGCTCGACCAGGGCCTCGTCGATTGGACCGGCATGCTGGCGATCGTTTTTGCCGTCGCCTTGGTAATCGCCACCGGGCTGATTCTGGAGGGCCGCGGCGCTCGCGGCAATTCGAACGGTAACGAGCGCTCTCTCGCCGCGTGGACCAATCCCGTCGCGGCGCTGGCGCTGGTGCTGGGGGCTGCCCCCTTGGTCGCGGTCTCGATCTACATCATTGCCACGGCGTTGTCGCAGAATCCGATCATTGGTCCCGACCCAAGCGCCGTCTTCCGGCAGATGGGCGGGGCTCTCGACTTCAGCCTGCCCGCGGTGCTCGTCTCGCTCGTCCTGGTCGGCTACGCGGTTCGCGAGCGCTCTGCGGCGTTTGCCTTCGCGGCGGGCCTGGCCACGAACACCAGCGCCACGATCGCCTACTCGTTCACCGTGGGCGGGGCGCTGGCCGCCCGCGATCCCGCGCTCTGGACCGAGTTGGCGCAGCTCAACGCGTTGGTCGCCGCGGTCTATGGACTGGCCTGGCTCGGCGCGGTCTCGGCGACGTTCCGCAACTATGCGGCGAAGCTGCTTGCGAATCTGGCGACCGTGCCCGCCGGACCGCTCAAAACTCACCCCTTGCAGGCCGTACAGGCGGCAGTGGCGCTCGTGCCGTGCCTGTGTGCGCTAGGATTCGCGACGGCAGTGCTCTTCTGGGACCCGCGCTCTCCCGCGACCTGGCTCCCCAGCGCCGCCAGCCCTCTGGCCCTGGCGGCAGTTGCCGCATCGCTGGTGTTGGCACTGGCCGCGCTGGGACGCGACGCGCGGATTGCGATCGCGCTGGTAGCCGTCGCGCTGTGGTGTGGCGGATCGCTGGCCAGCCTGCTGGCGGTCCGCTGGGATCAGGGAGACGCCTTGGCCTTGCACGTGCTGCTGGCCGCGCGCGGCGTCGCGCCGTGGCTCTTGATCGCCGCCGCATGGCAGTACTTCACGAGAAGCAGTTTCAAAACCGACATCGATCCGACGTCGGGTGCCACTGCTAGCTCGTCTAGCAGTGCCGTGTCCGTCCCTCCACTGCTGGGCAAGCCAGCAGTGGCACCCAGCTTGGGTTTTGAAACAGCTTCTCTCTCGCAGCTAACTCTGCTTGATCCGCGGCGCCGCGCGGTCACGCTGTGGGCGACCCTATCGCTGTTGCCCGCGCTGGTCGTCGCCCTGCGTTCGGTTCTTGTAAACGATCCGCAAGAGCCGTGGTGGTCGACTGCCGGTGTTGGCAGCGCCGCGCTCGTGGCCGTCGCCCTAGCGACCTGGTCGTGCCGGCGCTGGTATCTGTATGCCGCGTCGGCCCTGTTGCTGCTGATGACCAGCATCTGGTTTCCACGCACTGCGTACTGGAACACATTGCCAGGGAGTAGCCAGTTGCTGGCGTTCATCCACGCGAACTTGCTGGCAATTGCCCTGCCGGTAGTCGCTTGGCTCGTTATTGAACTGAAGCGCGTGCGGCCTGCCTGGGAAGTGATCGGAAGCGATTGGGGGCTGGGAGCGCATCGCCCAGCCGTCTGGTTGGCACTATTGGCCGAAGCCTTGCTGACGTTGATCGCCTTGGTCGGCGACTACTTCGGTGAGCCGATGCCGTCAATCACACCGCTCGGCCGCGCGGCGTTGGCCGCGACCTTGATCGGCAGCGCCGCCCTGTTGTGGGATCGCCGCGCGCGCGAAGCCGGCTTCTTCCTCTATACGCTTGGGCTGGTGATCGCCGGGCAGCTCGTCGACTCGCTCGATCTGGCGGGCGACCGCCTGCTTTGGACTGGCGCAGTCCTCTTGGGCGCTTACACGCTGGCCGCGAGTTACCTGTGGAGCCGCCGCGCAGGCGTGGCGGCCCTGGCCAAACGGTCGGGTATCCCGCTGCCCGATCATCTCGCCGATCGCGAGTGGCTCGCCAGCGACGCGGCGACCTCCACGCCCTGGATTGTCGTCGTCACGTCGCTGCTGGCCGCGATCGACATCGTGCTGGTGTACTGGGTCGAGCTCGTCTGTCCCGAAGCGGCGCTGCGCACGTCGGCCGCGCAGGCCGCCGTGGTGCAGGCCTTTGCGTTAGGGATGCTGGCGCGTGGCAGCCGGCAGCTTGGCAGTGCGAATGTCGATTCATCAGAGTCGCCTGATTTGCTAGCGCTTCGCCAGATGCCGCTCAGCGCCGCGCTGCAACAGGCGGCGCTCCTGACGGGCACGCTGGGGCTCGTCGCGGTCGCGTGGTCGTGGGTTGAGCCAACCACGCAGCACGGTGTGCTGGCCCGCAGCGTGGCCACCTGCGTGGCACTGGTGGCGACGAACATCCTCTACGGATTGTTGTTCGCCAAACTTCCCTGGCGCGTGGGCGACTGGCCGCAAGCGGCGCGGCGCTTCATGCCGCTGGCGGTCGTCGCGCTATTGACCACGGTGCTCGCCGTGCTGGGGCAGGAAGCTTGGCACTTCTATGCTTTCCGAGAAGTACCGCTGGCCTGGCCGGGCATTCTGGCGATCGCGCTGGCCCGGATTATTCATGGCATGTGAAACAAGAAGGCCTCCTGCGGGGTTGAAGTTGTTAATGAAAGACAACTTCCGAC
>JAIESQ010000073.1 GCA_019745975.1 Pirellulales bacterium | reverse complement strand
CGGGGCCGATCGCGGCGCGGGCGGCGGATGCCGGCGGGGCCGCGGCCCGGGGCGGTCACGGTCCAGCCGGCGGCCTCCAGCAAGGCCGCGGCGATATTTTGCTGGCGGGTGCTGGGGGTGCGGCGCCCCGGCGGGGCGATCACTTCAAACCCCAGGCTGCCCAGAAAATTGATGGCCGCCTCCAGGTCGCGGTCGCGGGCCGCCTCGCGGCCAGGGCGGGTGGTTTTTAGCAGGTCCTTCAAAATCCCGCCGATTGGCCCCAGCGCGTCAAACAGCGCGTCGAGCGCGTAATCCGAGAGGCTGTAGCGGGTGACTTGGCTGAGCTTGCGTTCGACGGCGGCCGGGTCGAGGCCGGGGATGAGGCGGCGGCGGGCCGCGTCGGCGATCAGTCGCTCAAAGTCGTCACGGCGGCCGGCGCCGGCGGACGTCCCCGGGTGGAGGCGGCCCAGTTCATTGGCCAGGCGGCCCAGGGCCGTCCCGCGGAATTCGGCGCGGGCTTTCGTGGCGATGGCGGCCTCGGCGCGGCGGAATAGCGGGTTGTTGCGCCAGTTGGCCATGGGTCATTTCCCGCGCAGTTGTACGGTGGCGTGTTGCTTCCATTCGGGCTTGGTCGAGTGCGGCGGCGGGGCCAGGCCGCGGTGGTCGCTGTAGATACCGTAGCGTAGTGCATCGCAGGCGTGGTTGTCGCGGTCGATCGGTTCCTCCGCGGGGTTGCGGGTATCGCTCCCCTCTGGCCATTTGTAGTTTTTCAGTTCGCGGCGGAGGTGTTTGCACTTCGCGGAAATATACAGCCTGGCCCGGCCGTTTTCCTGGATCATAAACAGGCGCCGCAGGTGGGCGATGCCGGCGCGCAGGTCCTTTTTGGCCGGCGTGCAAACAATCCCCTCCGCGGCTAGTTCGGCCCGTTGCTGGGCGTCGTGGTCGCTGTAGGTGGGGCCGTAGGTCCGCACGGCGCCGCGCAGCCAGCGGCGGGCCTTGATGGCCGCGGCGTGGTCGCTGTTGAGCATTCCAGAGCGGTAGTGTTCGTCGTACACGTAATAGGCGCCGTCGTGGTCGCGGGCGATCCACAAGCAACAAAACGGATTGGCAAACCCGAAGTCGATCGCGCGGACGCGGTGCCAGTCGCGGGGGGGTTCCCAGTCCTCGGGCAAGAGGTGGAAGCGCTCGTTGAATTCCTTGTAGACCAGGCCGCTGTGGGCCGCAAAATGCCCCGTCTCCCGCGTGCGGCGCTCGTCCTCGGGCAGGCCAGCTAAAAACCGCTCGGCCCAGCCCGGGGCGAGGGCGGTATTTTTGCGGGTGTTGAGGTGGTAGAAGGTCCAGCCGGGGCGGGGGTTGTCATATTCGTCGGTCCAGCGCGGGTCGGCGACGTCGATCGGCGTAAAGTCGGCCCAGCCGGGGCTGTCGTATTCGCGGCAGCGGCCTTGCGTCTCGGTGACGATGTCCCAGGGGGCGGCCTCGTTGAACCAGTAGCCGCCGATCGACACGGCCTGGAAGCGCTCGCGGCCTTGCGCGTAGCTTTTGAATTCCAGTACCCAGCCGGGGCGGGTGCGGTCCCGCGGGTGCCGCAGGATCACGGCGAAGGGCCAGTTGCGTTTGGGCTTGTACCAGTCGAAGCCCAGGATTTCCTGGGCGGGAATGTAACGCGAGAGTTTTTCATCCCAGCACGTCCGGCAAACCATGTCGTAGGTTTCGCCGATAATCCAGAAGGGGCAATTGTGGCGCGGCGGCGGCGTGCTGAACAGGTAGCGGGCCGTTTTGGCGGCCGCGGCCTCGGTTTTCCCGCTGCCGGTCCCCCCCAGGCAGATAGCCAGTTTGGCGGCGCGGTCCTCCAGAAAGCCCGTTTGCTGGTCGTATTCCCCGGGCGAATCGGGGCGGGGCGTAAAGGTATACAGCGGCCAGGTGATGGCGGCGTGTAGTTTGCGGAGGATGGCCGGGTTGCCCGCGCGGCGGGCGCGGGCGGCGAGTTCGGCCAGGCGTCGGGTGGTCGCGGCTACCATTGCGGTCAGGTGTCGGGGTCGCTTTCGGCGGCGGTCAGTTGGGCCTCGATTTCGGCTAGCAGGGTTTCCTGGTCCCCGGGGGTCTGGCCGGCCAGGTGCAGGCGGGTGGTCAGGTGTTCGCGCTTGGCCCAGCGCTTGGCGTGGCGGCGCTCGAGGTACCAGGCCAGCGCGCGCCAGTCGTCGCGGCCGGCGCTGCGGATCCCGGCCAGCGCGTCGAGTTCGGCGGCCCGTTCCGCCTCCAAGAGTTCGCGGCGGAATTCGGCGTAGGCCGGTTCGCTGGCGGCCCGGTTTAGCCAGCGCTTGAGGGTGGCGTAGTCGATGCCCCCGGCCGTGGCCGCGGTCGATCGCCACTGGCCAGCCCGGGCCGCGGCCAGGATGCGCGCGCGGCGGTCGGGGGTGAATTTCGATTGGCCGGGGGCCTCGTGCACAAGTCCCTGGGATTCGAGCCATTGGCGGACGGCCAGCGGGTCGAAAACTCGGCCTCGGCCGTGGGCTTCGCTCGGCAAGCCGAGTTTGATCAGGGCGGCCAGGTCGCGGGCTGACAAGCTCAGGACGCGGCGGAGGGTAGCGGCGTCGATGCGTCCGGCAGGCGGAGGACCAGGCCTGCGAGGTGGTCGAGCGGGTCGAGCGGGGCGGCGGGTCCGGGCTCGGCTGCGGTCGGGTCGCTTGGCTGGTCGCTGGGCAGGGGCGGGTTGTCCGCGGGGGCGGCCGACAGTTTGCGGCGGTTGCTTGCTTGCCATAGTTCGGGGTGGCGGTTGGTCAGCCAGAATTTAATCGCGTCGACGTTGCCGGCGGTGGCGTTGGCGAATAGGGCCTCTAGGATTTTGACGTCGGCGGACGCTGGCCCCCTTTCCCAGGCGGCCCGGTAGGCGTCCCGTTTCAAGAGTTCAACAAACTGCCCCACGTGCAGGCCCAGGCTGGCCGCGGCCTGGTCGATCGAGCAGCCCAGGCCGGAGAGTTTTTCAAAATCCTCCGGGAGGGCCTCGGGCGCTCGAGGCGGGTCAGGCGCTGCGGCGCTCTCGGCGGGCTTGGGCTTTGGCTGCTTTGGCTTCCTGGGCATGGTTGACGCTGGCCATGAGTTCGGTGAGTTGGGTGAAGTAAAACCCGACCAGGTCGGGGGCGGCCGATAGGTGGATCACTTCCAAGCGCGGATTGGTGGTCAGGTTGGCGCTGCCGGTCAGCACGTAAGGCGTGGCGGCCGCGCGGTGGGCGGGGCCGGTCAGGCAATACACTTTGGCGTGGCACGGCCCCACGGCCAGCACGTCGGCCAGTTGGCGGACGGCGGCGGCCGGCGCGTTCCGCGCGCTGGAAAACATCAAGGGATCGCATAACAGGCTGACGCGCTCCAGGGCGCCGCGGTCGCGCAGGACGGCTAGGCGGCGGAGGCTGGCTTCGCCGATCGCAAACGTACAGGCGGTCAGGTCGTAGGGGCCGTGGCGGCTGGCCAGGTGTTCGATCACGTCGGCGGCGTCGAGGCCGCGGGCGGTCCACAAGTCGAGTCCCTGCGCGGGGTGGTAGCGGCGCCAGGTGTCGAGTGCGGCGGCCAGGTGGCGGGTGCGGTCGCGGACGGCCACGGCCTGGCGGGTTTCCCGTAGCGCGGTGGCCGGGGCGCGGCGGCGCTTGGCGGTGGGGCTGGCCGCGGTGTCGATGCGTTTCAGGGCCAGGGCCGCAAGGCCCCCGGCGGTGGGGCGCAGGCTCATAGGGTCACGTTCAGGCGGCGGCCCCGGCGCGGTGGCTGGCCACGCGCTCGGGGTCGAGGTCGAGTTCGAGGGCGATTTCCTCGGAGGTCAGGCCGGCCGCGGCCAGTTCTTCGATGGCCGCTAGCGTGGCGGCGGTCCAGTCGGGGGCCTCGAGCGCTTCGGGGCTGCCGGGCTCGGGCGACGGCGGTTCGGCGGGCCGGGCCGTGGCGGCGACGTGCGCGCGCAGGCGGGCCAGGGCTTCACTGGCGGCCAGGATGGCCCGGGCCGCGTCGGCCGGTTCGTAGCCGGCGGGTAATTGCTCCTGGCCGGCTAAGAGGCGTTCTACGCGGTCGACGTCGGGCTGGCCGGCCGTGTTGACCAGCCCCCAGATTACGGCGATCTGGCGGGGGTTGGTTTTTCGTTCGGCCAGGGTGGCGATCGACGGCGGGCGGACGCTGGGCCAGCGCACCAGTTCGTCAAGGCGGGCGCGGAAGGCGTAAAACTCGGCCGGCGGCCATTCGTCGGCGGGCGCCGTTTCGTGGTCGTGCCAGAGGGTGGCGACGCGGCAGGCCAGGGCCAGGGCCTCGGCGCGTTCGAAGGGGGGCGGGCCGGGGTAGGCGGCCAGGGTGTCGACCAGGCGGCGGGCCAGCGCCGCGTAGTCGGCCGGCAGGTAGGCCAGGTCCTGGTCGCTGGCGTCGATTGCCTGCTGGCGGACGGCCAGGGCGTCGATCGCGGCCAGCACGTCGGCCATGCTGGTCGGGCCGGCGGCCGGCGGCGCGCTGGCGGGTTTGGCGGCGGGTTTGGCGGCGGGTTTCGGTTTGGCCACGGTTGCAGGCTCCGGGTTTTTGGTGAGGGCGGATTAGGTGGCGGGGTGGATCAGGACGGCGAAGCTGGCCCCGCTGGGGTAATGTTCGGTCTTGCCCCCCTGGGTGCGGATAAACCACCCCCAAAATTCCCCGGCCGTGTCGACGTCGCCGGCGGCCCAGTCGTAGCGGACTTCGCCCGTGGCGGCGCTTTCGATCACGGCCGCGGCGTTGTTGATTTTGACGGTGCCGGCGGCGTTGACCATGCGAAAGGCCACGGTGCTGCCGGTGAGGTCGACGGGGTTACCGTCGCGGTCGACCAGTTGTTTGCGCAAGGGGACCAGGCGGTCCCCCACGGTGAGTTGATAGGTGGTCATTTAGCCTACTTGGTTGCCTCCCCCGGTCGGGTAGTGGGCGGCCCCGGTGTTCAGGCCGCCGATGATTTCGGCCGTGCCATCCCAGGCGATCGACACGGGCGGGCCGAAAACCACGTCCCCCACGGCCGGGCTGCCCCCGGCGCGCAGGCGGCTGACGATGGCGTACACTCCCGCGGTCGTAATCGCGGCCGGGAAGTCGCGGACGTAAAAACTCAGGCCGCCGGTTACGGGAATCTCCGTCATGGCCAGCGCGTAGCTGGCCCAGTTGGCGGCCACGGGGGTGACAAACCCGCTGCCGTTCCAAATTTGGCCGGCCCGCAAAAGGTAGGCGTCGATGGCGGCCCCGGCGGTATGTTGGGCGAAGATTTCGGCGGCCATGTTGTTATTGGACCCTGGTTAAAAGTGACGGGCCACGGTGTTTTGGCAGGGCGGTTTGGAGGCGGTTTTGGATGGCGGCGGTTAGCTGTTGACGGCCTGTTTGGCGTACACAGTCAGGGTCCCGGAGGCGATGCCCGTAATGTCGGTCGCGGTGGGGTTAAAGGCGACTACGCGGACTTTGTTAAACCCGCCCCCCAGGTCGCTGGCCACTTGGCCCGACCAGATCAGGCCCCCCTCGTCTTTGTTGGTCCCTTGGCCAATGTCGGCGTTAAAGCCGACACACACGGGGTCCCCTTTGCGGGCCAGGGCGGTCCCGCTGGGAGGCTGAATGTCGACGATGGTACAGGCGTGTTTGCCGGCCCGGATCGTGCCGGCGGCCTGGCCGGCCTCGGTCGGCTGCCAGGTCTTTTGACCCAGCCATAAGGCCCCCTCCCAGGCCGCGGGAAAGCCGTTGACGTAGTTGCGATGGCCGCCGGCCGCGCGGGCTTCCCAGTTGATGGCCTGGTTGGTGTTTCGCAGGCGCAAGAGGGGGTTGCTGCCGCTGTTGCGTTCCTGCAAGGTCAGGCCGGGGCTGGTGGCGGTGCCCCCGCAAAAATAAATCGAGCGGTAGGAATGAATCCAAACATCTTTGGGCGGGTCGGTGGTGGCCGGAAAAATAAAATCGGTGGCGGCCTCCATGAGTTCGTTGCCGGCCGCGAAGCTACAGCCTCCGCAGTCGGGCAGGTCGAGATTGATTTTGGGGCTGTCGAACCCCTCATAACGTAGTCCGTGAAAAGTACAGTCCAGACAATTCGGGTAGACCGCGCCGGAGGGCTTGCCGCTGGTCAGGCCGTTTTCCAGGCACAGCGCATAGAATTGGTTTTGGTTGATGACGTGGCTACTGGTGGCGCTTTCGCGGTTTAAGTAGAGCGCGTAGCCGCCGGTCGAATTCGGCTGGTTCGAGTAGTAGCCTACTCGTCCGCCTCCGAAAAAATCGTTGCCGTTGGCCCAGCCGTTGCGCTTGGCCCGCAGGTAGATGCCGAATTTGCAGTAGCCGATTTCTTTGGGAACAAAGCTATTATACTGGCTCCCCATGAGGTAATTGCTGGCGCCTCCGTCCCCCAGCACGTGCAGGCCGATTTCAAAGCCGCGAATCACAAAGTCGTACCAGGCCGACATATTGACGTTGAGCATTTCCAGGCCGACGTTGCCGGCGGTGAAGTCGCTCGATTCGCGGAGGATATAACCCCCCTGGCCGGTGAAGTGCCAAACTTTATCCTGGGCGTTGGCGGGGGCGGATTTGCCGACGCGGACGGCTACCCCGTTGCCGTAGCGCTTGATCGTGGCCCCCATGGCCAGCCAGGTCTGAAAATTGCTTTGCACTTCGACGGTCGAATTGATGCGGTAGGTCCGCCCCGGCGAGAATTGCACGGCGCCCCCGACTCCCGCGTTATTGCTGGCGGCCTGGATAGCGGCCGCGTCGTCGTTCGTGTCGTCGCCGCGGGCGCCGTAATCCTCGGGTCGGACGGCCAGGGCGGGGAGTAGTCGGGGGATGGCTACCATAGGGTTGCTGCTCTACTAGTTTGGTCTACTCGGTTTCGCTACTGGTCGGTCGGTCTATTGGTCAGTCCAAGTCAGGCCATACAAGCTGGCCAGCCATTGGCCTACCTGGTTGCGTTCGCTGGCGGTCAGGCTGCGGCTGTAAATCAGCACGTGCCCGAGCCAGCCGTCATGTTTGGAGCCGGCCTGGGCCGTGGGGATGGTTAGTTTGGCGGTGCCGAAGCTCACATTCCCGGCGCTGGCGGTGCTGGTTTCGGTGCCCCCGTTGGCGCTAATCAGCAGGTTGGGCGTGGTGTCGCGGCGGGTCTGAAAAATGTAGGGCGTGCTGCCGGCGATACTGGCTTGGACTACTTCGCTTTGGCCTAGCGTGCCGTTCCAGGCGCGGGCGGTCAGGCTGGTGGCCCCGGCCCAGCGGTGAAAAAACAGCCCCGCGTCGTCGGCGATCAGGCATTGGGTGGCCGCGGGGCTGACGCTGCGGCCGACGATGTAGCTGGTGAAGGCCCCGGCGGTGTACAGGCTGCTGTAGGCGATCGTGCTGCCCAGCCATTTACTGCCGGCGCCGAAGCCGCTGGGGGTGACAAAGGTTCCCCGGCCGTTGGCCCCGGTTTGGTCGTTGCGCCAGGTGGCGCGTTCGCCAGCGGTGGCCTGGCTTAAAACGTAGGCGTTGGCCGATTTATCCAGCCAGCGGCCGACGGCGTCCCCCAGGGTGGTGACGGGCTGGCTGGTATCGTTGGTTTGCCAGAGGGTGGCCAGGTCGTGGGCGTCGAGGTAGAGCGTGAGGCCGGAAAGGTCCCCGGGCGCGAAGGGGGGGACCCCCGCGGCGTTCGCGCTGCCGGCGCCGGTAGTCGGTAATGGGGTCAAGGCGTTCCTCAGGCGATGAGTTGGTAACTCAGGTGGCCGGAGACTTGGATGCTGGCCCCCAGGGTCAATTTGAGGGCTTCCCCGGCGTTGGTATCGAACCAGCCGGCCGGGTTGTGGTTGCAAACCAGGCCGCCGGTGGCCGGCAGGCTCATGGCGCCGCTGTGGTCGGTGGGGGTCGTGGCCGATTGCCATTTGGCGGTCACGGCCGTGGCGGCGATCAGCGCGTAACTCAGGACGCGAATTTTTTTGGCGGCCGTGGCCGCTACGATGTTGCCGCTGGCGGCGATGTCGATCTTGGCGAATAAGACGGCGCCGCTGCGTTCGGTGGCGGTCATGGGTGGGCCTCGCGTTCCAGGGTGGCTTCGAGGTCGGGGTTGAGGCGGTCCAAGAGGTCGAGGCCGGCGGCCCGTTCGATCAGGTCGATGGGGACGGCGAAGCGCTCGAGGGGGACCGTTGATTTGGCGTTGGCCGGGAGTAGCCAGGCCCGGGCCGCCAGTTGGCCGCGGTCCCGGCTGACAAGGACCTTAAAAAAATGCGTCGGCACCCAGATTTCCCCCAGGCGGTCGATGGTCAGGGTTTGGCCGGGTTCGGCCCAGTAGGCCGGGCCGCTGTAAATCCAGGTTTCGCCGTGGGCGGCGGCCAGGTCGCGGGCGTGGTTTTCCAGGGCCAGCCAGGCGCCGGCGTTGAAGTCGTGGGCCTGGGGGGCGGCGTTGCTGACCAGGAACGTGGCGGCCAGGTCGTCGAAACTGCGCTTGTGGTTGGCGGCCGCGGCCAGGTGCCCAAAATCAAAGCCGCTGCCGTTGTAGGCGGCCAGCGTGGGGCGGAATTCGGCGGGCACGGTCGGATCGCTGCGGAAGCCCAGGCCATCGCGGCGGGCGCTCCCCTCCAGGCGGTCGGGGGTCAGGTATTCGGCCACTAGCGCCGGGACGCGGGCGCGGCCGTCGTAAATCGCCACGTAGCTGGGGCGCTCGAGGCGCAGGCCCGGGGGCAGGCCGTGGGCGGCCTCGGGGCGCTCCGTCGGCGCCAGGGCGGCGACAGCCAGCAGCAGGGCGGCGGTGGCGGTGGTGAAGCTCAAGCGTTGTTCTCGTCGTCGTCGCGGCTGACCAAGTCGTGCAGGTCGTCGACGCGCTCGCGGATGTGGGTGACGTGGTGTTCGATCGTGTCGAGTTTGGCCAGTTTTTGGGTGTTCACTTCGTGAAACTTGGAAATGTCTTGGGTGTAGTCCCCCAGGGTCTTATCTTGGCGGGTAAGGGTTTCCTCCAGGGTTTGGACCATTTTGATGACGGCCGCGACCAGGTTGGTGGCCGACTGTTCGATCACGCGGGCCAAGCGCCAGGCCACGGGCAACACAAAAAAAATCACGATGAGCAGCAGCAGGAAACTGGCCAGGCCGTAGCGCTCGGTCAGTTGCAAGTAGCTCCCCAGGTCGGTCGGGTTGGGGGCCGGGGCGGCGGTCGTGGGTTCCATTTCTAGTTTTCCCGTCGGTTGGGTGCAGGCCGGCGGGTGTTTTGGTATTCCCCACGCGGGGGGCGCGGGGGCCGTTGTTGGCCACGGTTCGCTGGTAAAAAACCCGCGGGGCGCTTGTTGCTTGCCCCCCGCGGGCCGTACGCGTTGGCACGTCCGTTATTCGGGGGGCGGCGGGGCGGGCGGCGGGGGGTCGACGGGGCTGGCCGGCGGATAAATCCGGCGGGCCAGGTGCGGGGGGACGGTCTGCAGGGCGGTCGGCTCCGGGCAAAAGAGCGTGACCCCATCCACTTCCACGGCAATGGCCAGGCAGATAATCCGCAGGCCGCCGCGGGCGTCGATGCTGACCACGCTGCCCAGGTGACGGACGGCGCTGCCGGCGGTAATTACCAGGTCGCCGATGGCGCAGGGCGTGCCGTCGGGATAGGCCGGCGGCGGGCGGTCGATCATCGCGCGGGCGTGGCTGGGCTTCATGCGGGCGGCGGGTCCAATAAAATCCGGCTGGTCGAAAGCGGTTTGATGGTGACGGTGCAATTGCGTTGGAGTTGGCGGCCTTCCTTGCTGGTGCCGCTTCCGTTCGCGTAAAACTCGATGAGGGGCGGGTAGTAGCCGCTGTCGGCCAGGGCGAAATTCTCGCGCAGCAGCGCGGCCAGGTGAGGCCATGCGGCGTCGAATTCCACTTTGCATTGGCCGGTTAACTTGGCGCTCTCGGCCTCGAGCGCGGCGGCGATCAGTTCCGGTCGGCCGACGGCGGTAAAGCTCCACGACATGGGTGACGTCCTTTCTGTGGGGCCTTGCGGCCCCCGGTTCCGGGGGTGGTATGCGGGGTGGCGCGGGCCTCGAGCGCGTCGACGGCGGCGGCGATCGCGGCCAGGCGCGTGTCGAGGTCGGCGAATTTGGCGGCGATGCGGTCGCGGGCGTCTAGCAGCAGGTCCTCCGCGGTATCCACGCGGCCAGTGAGTTGGTCGACGCGCTCGGTCAGGGCGACGATGGCCGCGGCCTGGTCCGTCTGGTTGTGGGGCAGGGCGGTTTGCGCGCGGGCGGCGGCGGCCTGGTTATCGGCTAGCCAGCCGATCTGGTCCCCCAGGCGGCCGATCTGGCCGGCCAGGGCGTCGACGCGGGCCGTGGTATCGCTCGGGCGGGGCACGGGCGCCACGGCGGCCGGCGGCGGCGCGGGGCGCTGGCATCCGCTGGCCAGCAGGGCGGCGACGGCGGCGGCGATCAGGTGGCGGTGCGTCATTGATTTGGCTTCAAGAGTGGGGGCCGGCCGGGTTTCGCGGGCGGCCGGCCCCCAGGGCTGGGCTGGGTCAGGTCGAGATAACCCAGCGGGGCGCGTGCTCTCTTACTAGGTTGGGGGTGGGGCATCCTTGCCCCGGGCGGGGGCGTCCTGCGTGCTCGTGGGGCCTGTGGCCCGGCCAGCCGGCGCCGGCTGGTCCGGGCCTCCGTCGGGGTAGCTTGGGGGTGGGGCGGCCTGGCGGAGTCTCGGACCAGGCCGCCCCGGTCGCTGGCGCTTCCTCGTGGTTTTGGAGGCGTTTATGGGGCGCGGTTGGGGACGGCCACGGCCTGGGTTTGGGCCTCGTCCCCGGCGCCGGCCGGTTCGATGCTGTCGGTCGTGACTAACACATTGGCGTCGGCCACGGCCAGCCAGTCCTCGCGCGGCCAGCGCTCGGCCAACAAAATGGCCTCGTTGATGGGAATGCCGCGGATGCGCGACAGGTCGTTTTCGGTCGGCCACCAGAGGGGCGGCTGGCGCTCTTCGGTCCGCTCGGCGCTGGTCAATACCAGGTCGGGGTTGTAGTTCGAAAACCGCTCGTCGGCGATTTTGAAGCCCGGGGCGTAGCTTTCGTCGCGGCTGTAGCCGAAATACTTGGTGGCAATCCAGGCCAGGCATTCCTGCAGGTACTGGGTGACCATGCCGGCGAATTCGGCGGTGAAATAGTTGCCCCGTTCGTTGTCGGTGTGCTGCATGATTTCCGTTTGCAGCATCAGCATTTTTTGCAGGATGCGGGCAATGTCGAGCTGTCGCACGCGGGCCTTGAAATACGGGATGGGGTAGACCAGAAAAACCTGCGGCGTGGGGGTGGCGTGGGTCGGCTCGGCGACGTGGTCGCTGTTGGGGCGAATGGCCAGGTCGGCGCAGCGCTTGATACCGACGGTCAGCATCTGGTGGACGTCGTACCAGAATTGTTTGTGGGGGGCCGTGTAAAACTTCACCGATTCGCGGTGCGCGAATTCGAACACGTTGCGGCCGATCATCTGCATGAGGCCGAAAATATCGCCGTTGTAGGTCCAGTTTTTCCCGCCGCTGTTGGGGATGGCGTAGCCGCATTCCCCCCAAATGCCGTTGCGATACCAGAGAATTTCATCGCTCTGAAATTGCACGGCCTGCTGGTTCGTGGGGGTGGTCGGGACGGCGGGGGCGTCGGGGGCGGCCATGGGGCGGGGTCCTGTGCAGGGTGTTTTGGGGGCGGGTTAGTTGGTGCTAAAGCCGGCCATCGGGCGGCCGGCCAGGATTTGGTTTTTGAGGCGCTCCAGGCTTTGCACGATGGGGGCGCTGCCGGGGTAGGCCCGGGCGTAGGTGGCCAGGGCTTCGCTGTAGGCCAGTCCCTCGCGGTTGATTTCCAGGGGGACGTACTGGTTGATCTGGCGCGTGTTGACGGTGGGCGGCGGGCCGTCGACGGTCAGGTGATGCGCGGCGCTGCGGTCGCGGACGAGGGTTTCGGCGCGGGCGGCCCCGCGGCTGGCCAGTTTGCCGGCCAGCCAGCCGGCCACGGGGGGCAGCCCCACGGCGGCGGAGGCGGCGGCGGCCAGGCCGGCTAAAAAGTCGCTCCCCTTAAAGCGGCCGGTGGCCCAGCGGTCGGCGAATTTGGCGGGGGGCTGGCCCAGGCTGGCGATCTGGCCAGCGGCGCCAGGTTGACCAGGTTCGCCGGGCGGGCCGCTGGGGCCGATCGGGCCGGGTGGTCCGGGCGCGGCCTCGCGGGCGGCGTATTGCGCGGCCAGGCGGTCCTCCAAGGCCTTGAGGGCGTGGGCCAGGTCGGCGGTCGTGACCCCCGGCGTGGGCTTTTCGACGTAGGGGGCCTGCGGGCCGGCGGTGCTGGGCGGGTTGGCGTTGCTGGGGGGCGGTGTATCGTTGGGCGGCGCGCTGCCGGGGCCTTCCCAGGGGGCGAATTCTCCCCCTCCCGGTCGGCCTCCGGTGCGGCCGCCCCCCGGTCCGCAGTTGGGGCAATCGGCCTCAGTGCTGCCCCGTCCGCAGCGCGGGCAGGTGAAGGGCCAGCGGATGGGGACCAGCGGCGGCGGCTGTTCGGCGAATTCCCCCGGGTGCCACTCGCCTGGGTGCCATTGTCGTGGCCCGCGCTCGAGGCGGGCCGGCGGCGGGTCGCTGGCGGGATAGCTGCGCTGGCTGGTGCGGCGCCAGGCCCCCAGGCGGGGACGGATCCCGGCGAAAGCGGCGCGGATGTTGGCGGCGGTCTGGGCGCTCCCCTGCTCGTCATTCCCCCAGGTCAAGAGGCCGATAATCCGGCGGCCGTCGGCCGACAAAATCGGGCTGCCGCTGCGGCCGGGCAGGCCGGCCGGCCGAAAATCGAAAACCTGCGGGCCGGCGGCGACAATCCGGGCCTGCAAGAGTTTGGGCGGCCGGCCTTCCGGGCATCCGCAGCTTAGCACGGCGTCCCCCGGCGCCGGCGGGTAGCTGCCGTCGTCGAGGGTCAGGATTTCCGGGGCGAAGCTCGGGAAGCGGCGGACGCGGACAATGGCCGCATCGCGGGCGTAGCCGATCATGTGGGGCGCGAATTGGGACCAGACTACTTCCCCGGGCAGGGGCGGGTGCTGCTGGCCGGCGGCGTTGAAAAACTCCACTTGCAGGCGGTTGCCGCGGCGGCCGGCGACGTGGGCATTGGTGAGGATGTACCAGGCCGTGGCATCCTGGGCGAAGATGGCCCCGGTCCCCAGGCCGCGGCCGGCGCGAATCCGGCAGACGCTGGCGGTCCAGTCGCCGCGGGCGTGGGTGGCGGCCAAGAGGGCCAGGCCGGCGGCCGCGGCCCATAAGGCCAATTCCAGGATCAGGATGGCGGGGCGGGTGCGTTTCATTGGGGCACCAGTTTTCCGTAGCGGGCCAGGTCGTGGCGCGTGCGGTCGAGGTGTTCCACTTGGCCGGGCAGGTCGTAGAGGCGGACGGGCCAAATAAAGCCGTTGGTCGAGATGCTGGCGGGCCGGGCGGGATGCCAGGAGAAAATCGCGTCATCGCCGCGGACCAGGCCATACCAGTCCCGCGGCTGGTCGAATGCGTCGGTCGATTTCCCGACGGTGTCGTGGCATTTGGCGCAGGCGTGGTCATCGCTGCCCAGCAGGTGGGCGCGATAGTTGACGGGAACAATTCCCGGGCCGCTGGCCGGTGTGGCGGTGGGGGCCGCGCAGCCCGGTTTCCAGTCCTGCCCCGTGGCGTGCTGGTAAGGGAAGCGGGCCGGGTCGAGGAGCGCGGCCTGCAGGTCGGCCGGCAGCTTGGGCAGCACGTCGACGCGGACGGCGGCCACGGTCAGGGCCGGCCGCGGGTGGCGGCGGTCCCGAAAATCCTCGGGCGGCCCGGCGGGCTGGGCCAGGCGGTCGATGGCGGCCCGTAGCTCGGGGTCGCTGGCCCAGTCGGGGCGCAGGGCTTGGATGGCCGCGGCCAGGTCGGCGGCGGTCGGATGCTGGCGCAGAATTTCCACGTGCCAGCCGGCGGGGCCGCGGTGGCGGAGGCGGCCTTCGAAGGGGCGCCAGTGGCCGTCGGCGCAGCGCATCGTGAGGATTTCGCCCACGGTGGTCCCGATGGGGAAGGCCCAGCGGTAGCGGCGGCTGGTCTGCCACCACACGATGGGGACGCGGCGGCCGCGGGCATCGGTGGGCAGGCGTAGAAACTTGAACCCCGCGGCCTGGTCCGCGGGGACCCGGTCGAGGCCCCCGGCGGTTTTCCAAGGGAATTCGCGGTTGGCGTTGCCGTGCGGTTCGCTGGGGTCAGCGCTGATGTTGTAGCGCGGCGCGTGGAAGCCCCCGTCATGCTGATAGGCCGGCGGGCAGGTCCGATCGTCGAAGTATTCCACGGCCTCGTCGGCGGCGTAGTCGGCCAGCGGGTTGAGGGTCTGCATCCGCTGGCGCTTCTGGCCCGTGGCCCACGGCGCGGGGGCCTCGGCGCCGCGGGCGCTGTGAAAGGCGCCGGTGGCGATCAGCACGGCCAGGCCGACGGCCACGGCGGCCAGGGCCAGCAGGACGGCGCCGCTGAGCCAATGGCCGGGCCGGGGCGGGGCCTCCAGCCCGGCGGGGCGGGGCTTGCGGGGCTCCGGCTGGCGCGGCGGCGCGCTGGCGGCCGCGCGGCGGCGCTGTTGTTCGTGGTACCAGCGGATGGCGTAGGGGGTAATGCTCATTTGAGGCGAATCGGCGGGTCGAAATTGCCGTTAGCAATCAGTTTTTTGGCCAGGCTACTGGGAGTGAATCCTTTGGGGTTGGCGATCGCCATGAGGCCGGCGCGTTGCAGAAAGGCGGCCGCGAAGTCGTCGCAAAAGCGGCCTTGCTGCTTGTGAATCGCGGGCCAGCGGGTGGGCGCGCGGAGTGCGCCCAGCAGGTCGTAGGGCTGGTCGAATTCGTAATGCACGAAGCGCGCTAGCTCGTTGCGCTGCTCGTTCGTCAAGGCCCAGCCGGCGGCTGGCCGCAGGCGCCAGATCGGGCCGACGTGCGCGGCGGCTCTGGCCCAGGGAAAATGGGCCTGCATCCCGGCGACTACCTTGCCCCGGATCAGGCAGGGCCGATCGCAAAACGTCGTGCTTTCGATCAGCAGGGTTTGGCTGTGCCAGTCGCAACATACGGCTACGTGGGAAATAAATCGCCAATGGGGGCGGCGGCGGAATTCGGGCCAGTACCAGGGCGGACAAGTGACGCGGGCGATCGCGCGGCCGATGGGGTCGTCCCCCAGGAATAGCAGCAAGTCCCCCGCGCGGTACGTGCGGCACATGGGCGCCAGGATGGGCGGGCGGCGGCCACGCTGTCCACTTACAGGCCGGTTAAGTGGCGGCGTTCAGGTGGTGCCGCGGTCGTGGCGTTCCAAGAGGCGATAGCATTGCAAGAGTACAAAGCGCTCCAGGGCTTCGCTGGCGGCGCGGGCCAGGCGTTCGCGTTCGCGGAGGGCCGGGCGTTCGATTTCTGCCCAGCAGGCGGCGCAGATAAACACTCCCGCCTCCGGTCCGAAACGGTGGCCCCCGGCCCAGGCGGTGCGGCGGCGGCAGGCGTGGCATTGGCGCTTGAGGCGGCGGGGGCGGCGCTTCCGTGCGGCGGGCATCGCGGCGGCGTCCTTACTCGTTCCTCGCGAT
Source organism: Pirellulales bacterium (assembly GCA_019745975.1). GTDB lineage: Bacteria > Planctomycetota > Planctomycetia > Pirellulales > JAEUIK01 > JAIESQ01. Next base: position 88,560 of record JAIESQ010000073.1, on the reverse strand, counting down.
GGCGGCGGTGGCCCAAAAATTGGCCTGTTCCAAGTTGGTCAGGGCCAGGGCCGTTTCTCGGCTGGGGGGGCAAAGCGCGTTGACCAGCAGGGCCAGTAGCTTGAATTCGCCGCGGAGGCGGTAGCGCTCGGACTGGTCGGCCTGGGGCGGGTGGCAGGTGAAAGCGTGGTCGATCTGCGCGGCGTTACGCTGGCGGAGGGCCTGGTTGGCCGTGGCGATCTGTTCGGGGGTCAGGTCGGGGCTGGGTAGTTCCATGGCGGGCCTTTCGGGTTGATGGCGTGGGGAATATCAAAATCCTCGCGCGCGTAGGCGCGGCGCATTTGGCGCGGTCAGGGCCAGGGTTTGCCGTTTAGGTCGATCCAGCGGATGCCGTCGGCTGGGAATTGGGCCAGGAATTTCTCGCCGCTGCGGCGGGCGGCCGCGGCCGTGATGTGGTGCCGGCGGCCGCATAGCCACGCGCCCCAGGCCCCGCCCACGTAGGCGCACCATTGGAATGAGCGGCCGCGCTCCGGGCTGCTGCGCATCAAGCTCGCGCGGATGTACTGTTTTCGGGGCATGGCGGGATTTCCTGGGGCTCGCTGTGGTCGGTCATTTTTCGCCCGGGTCCAATCGCAAGAATCACGGGCCGCGGGGCCAGGTCAGGCCGCATTCGCGCGCGCGGCGGATGGCCCCGGCCGAAAACAATTTGGCCCGGCGGGCCGGTTCGCGGGGGGCAGTTTTCAGGGCGTAGGCCAGCAGGCGCAGCAGTTCGCGGCGATCGAAGCGGCGGCGGCCGTCGGCGTCGGGCTGGTCGAGCAGGCTGGCCAGGTTTTCCCAAAAGGCGGGCGCCAGGGCCGGGCCGGCGGCCAGGTCGCGGGCAATCTCCGCGACCAGCGCGCGGCGCCGCTCGAGGGCGGCGCGCTCGGTCCCGGCGGCGTTGGCCGTGGCCAGGATCGTGGCCAGGCTGGCCGGTTGGTCGGGTTCGCTTGCTTCGCTGGTCCCGTCGGGGCGACGGCGGCCAGGCGGGGCCGCGTCCGCTACTAAAACCCCCTCGGGTGGCGGCGGGCCGCTCGGTTCGAGGTCTTTAGGTCTAGGTCTTAGGTCTAGGTCCTTAGTTTCTATTAGGTCTTTAGGTCTTAGGTCTTTCGCGCGCGTCGCAAGCCGCGCGCCGCTTGCGGGCGTTTTCTTCACGGCGGCCAGCGCGTCGGCGATAACGCTTTTGTATTCGGCACGTTGCGATTCGCTGAAATTCCCCGGCCGCTGGCTGGCCGGCTCACGGTGCGCGGTCCGTTTGTCCGCGGTCATTTCGTCCGCGGACGGAATGACCGCGCAGGAGGCCGGTTTTTCGGACCGCGCGGTCATTTGGTCCGCGCACGGGAAGGCCAGCACGGCCGGGGCGGCCTCTTCCCCGGTGTGGTCGCCGAAGTCGAGCGATGTTTGGGCCTCGTCGGCGGGCGGCGGCGGGGCCAGGTCGATGGGGGCGGGATTGCTCGCCCGGGTCATGACCACTCGGTAGACTCCGGCGGCCGTGTTGTGGCTACGAATCTGCACGATGCCCGCCGTGGCCAATTGGTCCAGCCAGCGGCGCAGCGAGCGGGGCGGTTTCTGAAAATCGTCGGCCAGGTCTCCGACCACGATGCGGCCCACGCGGTCGGGCGCGGCCTGGCAGGCGCGCCAGCAGGCCAGGGCCACGTTGACTACGTTTTCCGATAGCTTGGCGGTGCGAAGGGTGCGGCGCAATTCTTGCGCGACGACTTCGCTGGGGCGGAGGGGGGCAGCTTCCATGCGTGTTTTTCTATTGGACCGGGCGACGATTGGACGGCCGCTAGGCGCGGGCCAAGAGGCGCGGCGCTGGCGTCCGGGCCAGCAGTTGGACCGGGCGACGATTGGACGGCCGCTAGGCGCGGGCCAAGAGGCGCGGCGCTGGCGTCCGGGCCAGCAACTTGACGGCGGCGGCCACGGCCTCCCGGCGCTCGCGGTCGGTGGCCCCCGGGCGCAAGAGTTCGCGGCGGTAGCGCTCGGGCAGGGCGGCCCAGCACGTCGAACAAAACGCGCGGAGCGTCCCCCGGGGCCGCGGGCAATGGGGGGTTTTGCAGTTCGGTTGCAGGGGTTTGGCGGTCACGGGCTGGCCTCCTGGGGCTGGGGGAATTCGTGGTACTGGCGGCCGTCCAAGAGGCGGCCGGCACGGTGTTTCCCCACGCGGATGGGGTCATCGCTGGCGTTCCATTCCGGGGCGGGGACGTCGCGGTTGCCGTCCTGGAGGCTGGGCAGCCATTCCCCCCATTGCTTGAAGAAAAACGGGACCCCGGCGCTGGCGCATTGCTCGCGCAGGGCGCGCGGCCAGTCGGGATGGCAAGGGCGGGCGCCGGGGCCGGATTCTCCTCCGGCGATTAGCCAGTCGACGCGCGATTCTCCGGGCGCTGGCTGTCGAGGTACGCAGGTGTAGAGGTTGTCGCTGGCGCCGTCCGGGTACTGCAGGCGCGTCAGGTCGATCGGCCCTAGCAAGGGTTCGCACGACAAGAAACGGACGGCGGCCGGGCATTCCAGTAGCGGCGGGATGCGCTCGTTGGCCGTCTCCTGGTTTTCCACGCTGGCGCCTAGCCAAACATTGGGCAGCGGCCAGGTGGTCAGTTCCCCATGGGGGCCGCCCAGTTGCACGTCGCGGCCGATCTTGGCCCGCGGGTTTTGGGCGATGGCGTCGGTCGTAATCCGCAGCACGGCCAGGCCGACGCGCTCGGGGGTGGTCAGTTCGGCCCGGCCGCTTTTGGTTTTGGCGGGCATGGCCAGGCGGTACCAGGCCGCGGCCCGGCGGGGGCGCTTGGTCAAAATCTGAAACGTGTGCTGGGGGCACAGGGCGGCGACGGCGTAAACGTGGTCGACGATGGCCGCCGGCAGGGCCGGGTGAAACAGGTCGCTCATGCTGTCCACAAAAATTCGCCGGGGCTTGCGCCAGCGGAGCGGTTGCAGTAGGGTTTCCTCGTCGGCGATCGTGAGTTTGCCCGTCCAGTCATAGCCGCTGGCTTTGCCGCTGGCCTTGCGCTGAGTGAGGCCGGCGTAAGGCTGGCCGGCGGCGGCGAATCGCGCGGCCGTGCGGATGGCGTAGCAGTTGTCGCAGCCGGCCGATACTCGGCTACAGCCCCGGGTGGGGTTCCACGTGGCGTCGGTCCATTCGATCGCGCTGCGGTCGCTCATGTTGGTATTGCACCCTGGTCAAAAATGACGCGCGGACAACTAGGGGCCGACACTAGGGGCTGGGGCTCATGTTCGTGCTGGCCTCGTTGATGGCGCGGACGGCATTGCCGCAGTCGGTGTGTAGCGCGGCGTGCAGGGCCGCGGCGTCGATCGGCAGCGCTTCGGCGATGGTCACGGCCAGGGCCAGGCGGGTGGCGGCGATCGCGTCGAGGGCGCCGGCGGCCAGCCACGCGGGTCGGCTGTTGTGGCCGCGCTCCCGGGCCTGGCGGTAGGCGCTGGCGAGGATGGGGGCCAGTTCGTCACTGATTACGTCGGCCAGGTTCCGACGGGTGACGTTGTCGGTTAGGCGGGCCAATAGCTCGGCGCGGTGGCTCATGGGGCCTCCGCGGGCTGTTGGCCGTCGCTGTGCGCGAGGGCCGCGCAGCAGGGGGCGGGCAGTTCGTCAATGCGCTGGGGCAGGCGGTGGATCCCGGCCGTGGGGCCGTCGACCAAGAGCACAAAACCCGTTTTGCCGCCGCGGCGGCGGACCAGGTACACGGTCACGGGGCCGGCCGGGTGGTCGATGGCGATTCCCTGGCCGGGATAGCGGGTAATGGCGGCGCGCATGGTTTGCTACTTTCGCGGTCAGGGCGGGAGGGGGCATCCTCTGCGGGCGCTAGCTCTCGAATTCGACGCGGCCGCGGTAGACGGCGATGGTCTGCTCGTCGTCCCCGGCGTTGGCTTCCTTTGACAGCCACTTGTGCAGGTCGGCGGCCACGCGCTGGCCTTCGCTAATGAGTTGCGCGGCCACGGGGCGCAGGCTCAAGCGCTGCTCGGCCAGGTCGATTTCGACGTCTGCGGTCACGGTGATGGTCGAGTCGACGGGGGCGGAGTTGTCGTACAGTGGCAGGCGCATGGTGACGAATTCAGGGATCACCCCGGCCCCGGTTACTTCGTTTTCGATGCTGCGGCCCATGGACTCCTTGCCCAGTTGCACGGTACCGCTGGCCTCGCTGGCGCTGGTGAATTTCAGTTGGCGGATGGCGTCGACCAGGCTGGCGGCGCCTTCGATCACGTTGGGCAGATCGCTGCGGACCAGGGCGATAAATTGCTTTTGGGTGAAGCTGCCGGCCTTGGCCAGGCTGTCGACGATTTGCGCGGCCCGGCTCTGGTGCAGGAACAAGTGCGCGTAGGCGGACCGGGGAAAATCGGCCCGGCGGACCACGATGGCGGCCGGGTTGTGCCAGATGGTGACGGTCCCGGCCGGTGGCATTTCGCCGCGCTCCCCGTGGCGGGCCAGGTCGATCAGGTCCTCGATGTGGTCCAGTTGGCAGGCAAAATCGGGGACGGGGGTTTCCCGCTCGGTAATCTCGGCGCCCACGCGCAGTAGGTAGTGGTTCGGGTGGCGTTCGTCGATGTCGTGGGTTTCGATCTGGGTGGCGGCGCGCTGGGCGGCCTGTTCTTTGGCGGCGGCCAGGTCGATCAGTTGTTTGACGGCGGCGGCGAGGTCCATGGGGCATCCTTTCGCGGGTTGTGGGGTGGACAAAAAAACGGGTCCCGGGGCGGGCGGCGTGGGTAGGCGGTTCCCGCGCTCCCGCCCCGGGTTCCCGATGGGGGTATTTTTGCTAGTCCCCGGCGGCGGCCGATTTGCGGTCTGAGGCGGCGCGGTCGGCCGGCTCGGGGGGCGGTAGCTTTGGCGCTTGCACTTCCTGGCCCGGGCCCGGGACGTCGTCGATCGTGAGTTGGTCGGGGGCCGTCGGCGAAAACTCGTTGAGGATCAGGCGGCCATCGCGCTGGGCGATCATTTCGTAGGTGCGGCTGCGGCGGTCGGGCAGCTTGTCGCGGAATTTGAAGTCGGCATTCACGCGGCTACAGCCCCCGTCGTCATCGAGAATCGGGGTTACTTCCACTTCCAGCAGCACGCGGCGGCCTTTCTTCTCGGCCGGCCGGTCGAGGCAGTCCTGCACGGCGCGGCGCAGGTGGGTGGTGAAGGCCGCTTGTAGCTTGGGGTCGAGGCGGTCGAGCGTTTGCAAGTTCAGGGCGATCAGGGCCATGGGGCGGGCCTCCTTGCGGGGTGGGGTGGGTCAGTCCTTCGGTAGCTGGCCGGCGGCGCCGCCGGCCAGGTCGCACCAGGTGCGCGCGTGAAAGTCGGTCACGGCGTCGCGCAGTTCGATCATCGCAGCGATGGTCCCGGCAGCGGCTTCGGGAATCTGCCAGGCGCGAAAGGCCGGCCGCTGTCCGATGGCCAGGTCAAAGTAGGGCAGCAGCGTAGCGGCGGTGCCGTCGTGGCCGATGCGGCGGGGGCGCGTCATAGGGTGGCCTCCGCGGGGGGCTTGTCGTCGCGCAGAAGCAGCACGGCGCGCAGAAGCAGCACGGCGCGCAGCCGGGCGATGGCCTCGGCTTCGCTCACGGGGTCGTCTAGGGAGCGCTCGGCGTGTCGCGCGCCGTCGGTCCGTAGCAGGTCAACCACGCAATCGGCTAGGGCGGCCTTGCTCAAGCGCGTGAACCACGGCATGCATGGATCGCGGTACACGGGCGGTTTCTTCTGGATGCCGTTTGGCCTCACGGTCGGTCTCCCCGCTGGGCGGCCCGCAAGGTCCGCAGGGCCGCGGTGAGCGAAAAATGCCGGCCGATCAGTTGCAGCCAGAGCTGGCCGTCGGGCGCGCGGCGCAGTTTCAGCACGTGCCAGACGGGCGGGGCCAATTCGATGCCCCAGGCCCGGCGGACGTGGCGCAGGCGGTAGCGGCCGCTGGCGTCGGCCCAGGTGGCCGCGTCTTTCGGCCCCCAGGCCCGTTCCTGCGGTTGGCGGATGCGGCGCAAGCCGGCCGCGGCGATCGTCTCGCGTTTGCTGGCGGCGGTGTTCATGCGGCCCCCTTGCCCGCGGCGATCGCGCGGCGCAGGATTTCCAGGAGGGGGTGCGTTCCGGGCGCGCCGATCCATACTGGTCCGCTGGCGTGGAGGTAAGGCTCGTCCCTGATTGAGTCCCAGGCCGCGGCCGATAACTCCAGGCGGATACAGTCGCGTAAAATCCGCTCGGCGCGTTCGCACGCGGCCAGGAGGGCAAGTGTTGGCGTATTCATGCGGCCCCCCCGCTCATTTGGCCGATGCGGCGCAGGATCGACGCGGCCATGTAATCGAATTCGCTGCGGTTGTGGGCGAAGCCGATTTCGCTGTCGACGTGGCGGAAGCTGATGCCGCGGGGTTCGACGCGGGCGCTGTATTTGGTGGCGGCGTTGTTGATGCGGTCGATCGTGGGGCGGACGGGGTCCGCCCAGTTGGGGAAAGCGTGGGCGGCGATGAAGGTACGTTGGGCCATTGCGTAAGCTCCTGGTGGCGGCCAGCGGCCCGGTCCTCCCTGACCAGGCCGGCGGGCCAGTGCGGGTTAGTTGCCAAAGCCGCGGGCGCCCTGCCCCCGGCTGCCGTCGTAATGGTTCATCCCGGCGGGGACGGGCCGGCTGGCCAGGTATTCCGCGCGGCTGCGCTCGGCGTGGTCCGTAAAGCCCATCGCCTTGGCCGCGCGGTCCTGGGCCGCGCGGGCCTCACGGGCGCGGACGCGGTCGGCCACGGCGCGGAGCATTTTGGGATAGCGGCCGGTGAGGTCGGCCTGCTTGTCGCGGCGGGTCAGGTAGATCGGCTGCATTTCTTTTTCGATGGCGGCCACGAGTTCGGCCCCGTTCAGGTCGGGGCGGCCGTAGTTGGCCCGGACCAGGCGAATGGCCAGGTCGATGGCCTGGCTTTTTGACAGGTGGTCGAGCGTTTCGGCCGTGGCTTCGTCGCACAGTAAGGCGGGTTTGCGGGCCATGCGTGGGCCTCCGGGCTAGGTGGTTGGGGTGACGCAACAAAAAAGGCCCGCCGGAACTAGCCCTGGGGTGGCGGCTAGGATGTGTTCCGGCGAGCCTGGGGGCTCGTGGCCAGGGACAACTAGAACAAGCGCAGTTGATTGCCGCGCGCCAGATTCAAAGGCGGCAATTTCGATTCGCTCGGCGTCAGGTGCGTCGGGTCGATGTAGCTGGCCCGGGTGACACTGTGGTGTGAGTGCCCCGCGTGGTCGGCCGCGGCGTCGATGCCATGCGTGACCGCCACGGCCGTGGTGCTGGTCCGCCGGATGGCGTGAAAGCGGCCAATGTCCGGCACGCCCGTCCGGGCGATGATCGCCTTGAGAATTTTGGTCAGAGCTGGCCAGCTTGGGGTGGTCCGGTCGTAAATCCAGTCGCCGTAAACTTCGCGCCGCGATGGATCCCAGATTCGGCGCATGGCCTCGAGCGCTTGGGGCGTGAGCCACGCGCAGCGCTCTTCGTCCCCTTTGCTCTCGCGGCTGACGATTGCCCCTGTCTCGATGTTGACTCGCGCCGTTTCGAGCGCCATGCACGCGCTGATGCGCCAATCGGCCGACCAGGCCGTTAGGCACAGTGAGGGAAACCAGATTCGCATCGGGTAGCGGCCGACGTAGCCGATAAGGTGCTGGCTGGCGTCGTCGATCACGGTGGCGAATTGGGCAGGGGTCCAGGCGCGCGGCAGTTTCTTTTGCTTCTTCGGGGTAGGGATGTCGCGCAGTCTGATGCGCGTGAGGCGGTGGCGCCGCGCTTCGTGCAAGATGGCCGCCAAGGTCCGGCGGTGCTTGCGGAGCGTGTTGACCCGGCGGCCTTTTTCCTTGCGTAGCCACGTCAAGAATTGCGCGATCAGCACCGGTGTAATGTCCTCCAGCGCGATCGTGCGGCCGGCGAATTGGTCGAACAGATTGATGGTGCCTTGGTAGTTGGGGATCGACGTGGGCGCCAGTAAGTGTCGGTGTACGTAGGTCGATTGAAAGAAAGCAGAGAGTTCCGACGTGTTGTGCGCGATCATGCGAGCTACCCCCGCGAAGTGGGCAATTGGGACGCCCGCCGCGGCGCGGCGAGTCGCTGTTTGCCAGGTAGTAGCCCGTGGCCGTCATGACCCGCCGCCGTGCGCCGCGCCCTGGGTGCTAACCTTCGGCGCGCGGTCCTCAGAGATCGGGCCTGCTGATCCGCTGAGGTAGCGGGCCACCCGGCAGGCGCGATGGCAGGCAATTTATTCCGATCGGAATAGTTTGTCAAGCGCTTTGTCGGCGGGCTTCCGTTGGCGGTTTCGCCAGCAGCTTGTCGGTCGAGTAGTCAAGTGCCTCGGCGAGTCGGGCGAGAAAGCCCGCGCCGGGCATGTGATGCCCGTTCAAAACCTTAGAAATGGCCCCCTGTGTTTCGCCCGTTGCTTCCGCCAGTTGTGCTTGGGTGAATCCGTGCATCTCCATAAGCCGCTGCACGTTGGCGGCGATGTTGGCCTTCGCTTTGGCGTCCGTGATCACGTTCATAACTCCTGAGCTTATTCCTAAATGCATCGCGTGTCAAAAAAGCGACCGTGTTCCACGCGGTTCCTCCTGGCACACAATGCGAGAGCCGGGAGTCGAACCCGGACGGGTTTCCCCACTGGATCCTAAGTCCAGCGCGTCTGCCAATTCCGCCACTCTCGCACGATGATGAGACCACGCCGCGAATCACAGCTTGCGACGAACCCCGCCGGACGTCAAGGTGCCCCCGCGGCCCTCCGCGCGATTGCGGCCGATGCAGGCACGGCTTACGAAGCTGCCGCACCGTCGGCCGCGCGCTGTTCGAGTCGCTGGCGCTGTTCGGGCGTGAGCACATCGAGAACCGCCTCGGGCAGTTCGTCGGCCGGCGTTTGCTGCTCGAGCTCGTCGAGACGGCGACGCTGCTCCTCGCTGAGCTCAAGCTCGTCGGCGACTTCGGGGTCGGCAAAGATCGCCAACCATGGTGCCCGGCCTGCGCCGTCGTTCGTCTTGCCCGGTGACTCGCGGGGGGTCGTCTCGCTCGGTTCGCGGGGCTCGACGGGATCGGCCTTCGGCTCAGCCTTGGCGGCATCCGCGGGCTCGGTGGCCTTTGGCTTCGGACGGCGAACGACTGGCGTCCGCGCTGGCTTGCCGTGCTTTGTCGGCTGCGGAACCGACTGTGACCGCGTGATCGAGCGACTGTCCGCGCGGACCGTCGGAGCGAAACCCCCAGTGTCGGATCGCCGCGCCGCGACTTGCGGTTCCGGCGTCGGCGACAAGACCACCACGACGACGAGTGCCACGAGCACTGCCGCCACCAGCCAGAAGAAGATACCAGCCGGCATCAGGTCGCGTATCTGAAAGTCGCGCGTGGCGATCGCTTCAGGATCGAATTCCTCTTCGAGGCGACGCAGCCCAACGATCGTCTCGCCATCGCGGATTTGCGTCCGCACGACCTCTGCCGGCAACCAGGCGTCTTCGCAATAGACCAACACCTGCATCGCGATGGTCAGTTCGAGCGGCGCGAAGACCACCACCAGCAATCCGCTGGCCGACTCGTCGACCACCCGGGCGTCGTATCGCTGGCCGCGAATCTCGACGAGCGTGGCCTGTCGCTCCTCGGCGACGAGAAAGCGGTGAGCCTGGCGCTGTTCGCCGGCGCGCACGGCGGGCGCATCGAGGACCGTAGTCATGGGACGCCTCTCCTGCTGCCCCCGCAAACATAGCATTTTGATCAGGCCGAACCCGTGGCGAGCCCGCCGTGGCGCGACGGGGCATCGGGCAGCAGGGACGGAACGGCAGTGCGGTTTCGTGCGGGCGCCCGATCGGCACAATACGCACGAACCCACCGGCCAGTGGCGTCAGCGCAGCTTCTGGATCTGCCGCACGAAGTCGGCATCGATGGCGGTCAGATCGCCGAATGCCCGCTCGAAATCGTCGATCCGCTCAGCGGGCGTGTCCCACACGAGCGGGCCCTTGGCGGCCAGCGTACGGGTGTAGGCGGCATACTGGTCCCACCGCTGCCGCACGAGAAAGTACGTCAGCGCCCACGCTTCGGCGTACGCATCTTGCGCCAGTTGCGGGTCTCGAAAGCGGCGATCATCTTCGATCAGGGCCTTTAAGGCGTCAGCCGGCCGCCGCGCCAGGTATTCGCGAAACTGTTCGAGCCGCACCGTGTTCACCGCGCCGATCGTCCGCCAACCCTTGCCGCTGGTGAGGTCGGGCGTTTCGAAGTACATCGCCAGCCCTTCGCTCGACCATAATGGGATATCAGCCAGTCGCGTCGCCAGCCCGGTGTTGAAAGCGATCTGATGCGTGGCCTCGTGCACGATCGTGGCAACGCTCCGCTCCGCCGCCGGCCGCGATAACAGCAGATTGATTTCGGCAGCCGAGCCGCTCCGCTCGCGGGGCGAGCGCAGCCGCGTCACGCCAGTCAGATCCACCAATGCCATGCGGTTCGTCTTGAGGTTGTAGTAGCCGAGCATAGCGGCGGCGTCCTTCAGTTCGCGCCGCGTGTATTCGCCATACTGCTGCTGGTCGGCAAAGACGATGGCCACCAGCGGAAACTCCGGAGAACGCAGCTCGAATTCGCGCCGACTCCAGAAATTCGTGAACGCCGCGTACAGCCGCTCGAATACGCCGCCGCACCACTGAGCGTACGCCCGAGACGTGTTGTAGCAGACGACATAGTGCGCGGTGCGATGCGCGTCGAAGCCGGCCGGCAGCTCACTGAGCACCTGCTTCGCAAGCGCGTCGGCCGCCAGGGGCTCGAACGGCCGTTCATTGCTAGCGCGGCGCACCAAGTCGGCCGGCTCGATCAGGTGCAGCGCTCCGCTCGCGGTTTCGAGCAAAAGCCCGCCATCTTCGGCAGTGACCAGCACGCGCCCCGTGACGTGCAACGGCCCGTCGTCGCGCCGCAAAGTGATCTCGTCGACGCCGCGCGCGGGCGAGATTGACAGGGTGTTAGCAACTAGCGCTGCGGCCAGCGCGGCGATCGTACGCAAGTTCGAGCAAGCTCCCAGCGCCGTGGCGCGCCGGCCGCGACTGGTCCGACCAACCAGGTACGGCGATGCCGCTACTTCACGCTCAGCGGCCTACTCTTCCATCGTGCCGTGAAGACCGGCTCGGTGCAAATACTCGTAGATTTCGGCCACGTCGAGATCCTTGCCAGTCAAGGTCACGGTCCGCGACTTCAAGTCGCAATCGACGGCCACGACCGACTCGACTTCTTCCAGCGCCTTGACGACTGCCTTGGTGCAGCCGGCGCAGCACAGATGCACGCCGGTCAGCACCAGCCGATCGGTGTGCGTTTCCTTGATCTGGGGTTCTGCGATCATTGGCACCGGTTCTTCGCCGTGCATGGCGGTGCCGTAAAACCCGGCAGCCGGGATCGCTTCCAGCGCGGCGGTGCGCGTGGCCTCGTCGGGCACCTGGAAGCGGGCCGTGCGCTTCTCGCGGTTGATCGTCAGTTCGGTCAGCCCCTTGACCTCTTCGAGCGCTTCTTCCAGCTCGGCGACGCAACCGCCGCAGCATAAGTGCAGACCGGTGATCTCGACCTCGTCGACCACGGCCGCGGATGCTACGGCCGGCAGCACAAGACTCACCAGCGCCAGGCACGCGAACGACCGAACGATGATCTGCGAATCGAACCGGCGCATGGCAGGCTCCTTCTTGGGGAAGAGAAAATGGGGCCACCTTGTATCCGCGGCCGAATAGGGCGTCAAGTCAAACCGCGACAACCAATGGTTGCTGTCGGTCACCGCTAGCGTCGGCGATCGAGGTGCCCCGACTTGTTAATCGCCCGCACAAGTCGCAGTCCCAAAAGCAAGCTGACCGCGCAGCCGGCCGCCCCCAGCACCGACACCCCGCGCAGCAAGGGAGGAACGTGGCGGCTCAACAGCAGGGTCGAGCCCAGAAAGAGCGCGCTGGTCAGCAGCCCAAAGACGAGGCGATTGACCGAGGGTTCGAGCCCGCGGTGATCGAGGTGCACGTCGAACTTGCCGGTTTGTACCTGTTCGAGAATGTCGACGATTCCGCGCGGCAGCGCTTGGGCCAGCAGCTCCAGCTCGCGATACAGCCGTCGCAGCTTGCGCAACCGCCGTGTCGGTGAAAGCCGCCGCCACAGCAGCTTCTTTTGGTAGGGCGCGATCACCTCGATCAGATTGAAACGTGGGTTTAACAACTGAGCCGTTCCTTCGAGCATCACAAAGACTTTGATCAATAGCGCCACCCGAGCCGGCAGCATGATGTGGTAGCGGCGCACGAGCTCGGTTAGGTCGTTGAGCGCAGCACCCAGGCGAAACTCGTCGAGGCGGCGGTTGGCATATAGCGCCACGTAGTCGGTTACTTCGATGCTCAGGGCGGTTGTATCGAGCCCGGCAGGCACTTTGCCGATCCGCGTGATGATCGAAGTCAAATGGACCGGGTCTTGATCGACGATTGCTCCCAGCATCTCTTCGATGTCTTCACGCAGACTTTCGTCGATGCGGCCGACCATGCCGTAGTCCAACAGGCCGATGACTCCTCCTTCGAGAATCAGAATGTTGCCGGGGTGCGGATCGGCGTGGTAGAAGCCATGCGTGAAGATCATCTCCATGTACAGCTCGGCGCCACGCCGCGCGATCTCTGTCAAGTCGGCGCGGGTGGCCAAAAGCCGCTCGGGCTCCGAGAGCTTGATCCCTTCGAGCTCCTCCATGGTGAGCACACGTCCCGTCGTCAGTTCGGGAAACGTGCGCGGGATGTGGACGCGCGGGTCGTCGACGAAGTCTCCGGAGAATTCCTGCATGTTGCGCTCTTCGCGGCCGAAGTCCAGTTCGCGCAGAAGCGTCCGCTGGAACTCGGCCGTAGTCTCGCGCGGGCGATAGTTCTTGAACTCGGGGATCAACTCCGCCAGTTCAGCGAGCGCTCCCAGAATGGCGAGATCCTTGCGGATCTTGTGGTCGATGCCGGCGTGCTGCACCTTGACCACGACGCGCTGGCCCAAGACGAGTTGCGCGCGGTGCACCTGGCCGATCGAAGCCGAGGCCAGCGGCGTCTCGTCGAACTCGGCAAAAATCTCCTCGAGCGGTTGCCCCATTTCGGCTTCGATCGTCTCGCGCACTTGCTCGAAGCTGTCGGCCGGGGCGTCGGCCTGCAGCTTCGACAATTCGCCAGCGACTTCGACGCCCACCAAATCGGGGCGCGTACTGAGGATCTGCCCCAGCTTGATGAAGGTCGGGCCCAGCTCGGTCAATGCCAAACGCAGTCGCACTGCGGGCGTGTAGCGTGCGAGCACCTCGCCGTTGGGTGACTTGAACAGCCCATCGGCAAAACGCGAATCGAGCCGGCTGACCCAGTTGGCCAACCCGTACTTGCTCAGAATTGACACGACCTCGACGGCGCGCGTCGAATTTCGCAAGTACTGTGGCAGGGCGGTCAGCTTCACCATGCGCTTCAGTGTAATCGACCCAGAGCGCAAACTCCTTCCGTCGAAGACGCGGACCGCGGATGGCGGGGTTGTGCCGTGATTCTCCGCGCACCGGCCGATTTGCGACAATACGCCGCCAAGATGAGTGCGCGCGCGAACGCAAGCAGCGTCATTGAGCCTTCGGCCGAGTCGTCACTTCGCCGGCCCGTGACTGACCAGTTTCATCGCGCCATCCTGGATGAGGCCGATCCCCGGCGCGTAGTGCTTCGCCTCGCGCTCCCCCGGTTCCAGGGGCGTGGTCTCTTCTGATTTCAAGCAGCGTTCGAAGACGCCGGCCGGCGTCTTAAGGACCGCCGTCAACGAGACGATTTCCGCGCGGTCCATGGCCGCGCCAGGCGCGAGTTCCTGGTAGTACCGCGCATGCAACAACGGCAGGCCGGGCATCATTAACCCAAACTGTGCCCCGCGTTCGCCAGCTAACCATGCGCCGTGATGCCCGACGACCTTGCCATCCTTGAAATCGTCGACCTCCTCGCCAAAGTAGTAGACGCTGCTGGTCCGCTGGCAGATGGCAAAGAAATTGCGGGAGACTTCCACGACCTTGCCGCGCTTGGATTCCCGTTCTTCGACGACGCGCGTTTCGACCCCGTCAATCGTTCGCGTGTCGTTCAAGACGGTGATCACAAGTCGCTCGTTGCCTCCTTCGAGTATCAGTTGATAGCCCGGCTCGAGGATGAAAAACGGATTGCGCCCCGTCGAGACGAGGGTGCTCTTCTCGCTGGAGAAGTCGCTGGTCCAACCAGCCGCGTCCGGCTTTTCATCGCCGCTGCCCGGTTCGGCCGCTGCCGCGCTATCGCCGGTCGCGATCGCAGTCAACAGAGCCAAGCACCGCAAGAGTCCCGCGGTCACTGAAGCATTCGAGCGACACATGTTGATCCCTCCCCATTACCGACGCGCTCAATGAGGTACGTCGTCCACATTCAATCGGTCGACATGCCAGGTCCCTGATTCGCTCCCGACAAGTACACGAATGGTCGCCTTGTTGTCGGCGGTGCGATAGACGAACTCGGAACGCGGCCGATTCTGCACACGCACGGTTTGCATCGAGACAAAGCTCAGTGGCCGCTTGAAGTAAGCGCGCTGCTTGACAAATAGCAAAAACTTCTCGCGCCCCAGAGCGCTTTTGAATTCGGCCGTTGTCGATTGCCAGGCAGCGTCTGCCTGGCCCCCGCGCAGCAGAGTCAAGAACTCCTCGACAACACGCTGCCCGACGTCGATTCTTGGTTGCGTCGTGGGCGACCAGCGCCACCAGACGAGAACGGCCGTCGCGACCGCCAACGCGCACAATACGCTCACCAGCCACGCGGTGGTACTACCGTCGCGGCCAGGTCTGGATCGAACGACGCCTTTCCTCGCTACGGAACTTGATGGCATGATCGGTCAACTAAACAGTTGTCGTCACTCGAGGCGCTGCGGCTCACGGCCGGCGCGGGTGCCCATCGCACGCCACACGCGAAGTTCGACTCCGTCGGTCACCGGCCGTACCGAGTTGTCCAGCAAGAGCACGTTGACCAATCCCGGATGATAACTGCGCGAGGTTACCGCGGCATAAGTGGGAGCCGTGACCGACTCCCCATCGCGCATCGACGTGAGATCGATGTCGTAGGTGATACCATCTTTGGTATAGGGCACGACGGTGTTGGGAGGCATCGTCGTCGTGAAGCCCGACTCGTGGACGTCCCCTTCGACCCATTCGGTGTGTCCGTTGGAATCAAAGGTGCCGCCGAAGTAGGTCGACAGCGAGGCTAGGTCCGGGGGCGGAGCGTTGCCGCGCGCACCGGGGTTGCCGCTGTCCCAGAGGTTTGGTTGATAGGCTTTGACTTCGGATGCCGCTAGCGTGTTGCTCAGCCCGTCGAGGACGTCGGCCGGAGCGTACGCTTTGTTGGGCGCGAAGACGCCATCTCCGGCTTCGCCTGTTCTGGGGTCGTAAATAAACCAGGTCCCCTCGTTGAAGCCGTAGTTCAGCGGATAGTGCGTCAAGGTCGGCGTGACGCGCTCGTAGTCGTTGACCTCGCTTGGGCAGATGTAAATCGACACCCGCGTGCGCGCGGCTGTCGGATTGCCGGTGAATTCGGGGCTGACCTTCCAGTCGATGAGATTGGCCAACTGTTGCTGCTCGATATAAGGGAGTAGCCGAGCCTGCCCCGACCAGGGTTCGAATGTCCTGCCGACGGGCAGCACTGACACCGGCGGCCAGCGCCCCACGCTCGTCAGGTAGGTGTGCAGTGCAGTGCCGATCTGCCGCAGGTTGTTGCTGCATTGGGTGCGGCGCCCCGCCTCGCGGGCGAATTGCACGGCCGGCAGCAACAGCGCGATCAGGATGCCGATGATCCCGATCACCACCAACAGTTCAACGAGCGTGAAGGCGCGGCGGGCCGTTTGCAAGGTGATCATGAGTGTGTCTTCTCCCGTGACCACCGCGCGACGAACACTCACGGACGAATTCGCGCTTGACGATCGCTGAACCACGGCTCTCGGGCCCCGCGGATCTGGCAGGCCCACCGTCACTTGTATCGAGGCGTACGCTCGAAGTCAAACGAAACCGCCGAAAGGTAACTTCGAATTAATGTTGCGAGTTACCCGCGCGAACCGGTGCTGGGCTGAATGCCCTCCTGGGGCTGCATTCAGCCCCACAAATCAATCACGGGAACGCCATCGCAGATTCTGTACGGCCGCCCCGCGCCGGTGACCAGCTCAAGCTCCGGGTCGATGCCCAGGGCGTGAAAGATCGTGGCCGCCAGCCGCGCGGGGCTAACCGGCTTCTCGATCGGATAGGCGCCATCGCGATCGGTTGCGCCGTACGCCGCGCCATCGCGCACGCCGGCGCCAGCCAAGAGCACGCTGGCCGCCGGCGGCCAATGATCGCGCCCCGCGTCGGCGTTCACCTTGGGGGTACGGCCAAACTCCCCCATCACCACGACCAATGTCTCATCGAGCAGCCCGCGATCGGCCAGGTCTTCGATGAGCGCCGCCACAGCGCGATCGGTCCGCGGCAGGAGCACGTCTTTCAGGGTATTGAAATTGTCCTTGTGGGTGTCCCAATTTCGCGTCAGCTCCAAGACACTCGACATGCAGTTGACGTGCACCAGCCGCACGCCGGCTTCGATCAGTCGACGTGCCATCAATACCGACTGACCGAACTGCGCTAGGCCATAGCGCTCCGTCTCCCGATCGACTGCTCCGTCGCCGGCCAGCGCCCGCCGTGTCGCGTCCGATTCCAACAGTGCGAAGGCTTTGTCGCGATAGGTCTCTAGCGCGCGAGCATCGGTGGCCGCCAACGGCGCCGTCGCTCCCTCGAGCCGCGCCAGCAACTCGTGCCGCTGTGCCAATCGCCCGCGGGGTACCTGCTGGCCCAGCCCCATGTCGACCAATCGCACCGCGCCACGGCGATCGCTACTGCCAGGCACCAAGGGATCAAATCGCGGCCCCAGCAGGCCCGCGTTCTGCCCGCCGCGCAGTTCGCCGTTGACCACCAGGTATTCGGGCAGCATGACATACGGCGCCGCAGCCGCGGCGGCCCCTTGACTGGCGGCCGCGACGGATCCGTAGTGTGGGGCGTCCTCGCGCGACGAGACCGATTCGCCCGGTCGTGGGTAAACGCGCCCGGTCGTCAGCAGGTAGCCGGCCGTCGAGTGCGTGCCGTCGCCATGGCTGACGGTGCGCAGCACGGTGAGCTTGTCGGCCTGCCGCGCCAAGTGCGGAACGTGCTCGGTGAAACTGATCCCCGGCACACTAGTGGCGATCGTCTGAAAGGGGCCGCGCAGTTCGCTCGGCGCCTCGGGCTTGGGGTCAAACGTGTCGAGTTGCGACGGCCCTCCTTTGAGCCAAACGATGACGCACGAGCGGGCCCGGCCGAACGAAGCGGGGCGCGGCTTGTCAGGGCGACTCGTCGCGGCCTTCGCATTGGCGGCCAGCAATTGGGGCAGCGTCAAGCCTAGCGCGCCGAGCGAACCGACGCGCAATAAGGCATCGCGACGGGAGCAGCCAGCCGCTTGCATGGCGACCTCCCCGGGGACCACGAAACGCGATGACCGTCGTGAAAGCGCGGCATCGCTGTGCTTTGGTATACCAGAGAACTCAAACTCAGGTCAAAAGTCCGCTGGCCTCCGATCATGGCATGGTTTTTGAGTCCATGACCAGTACGGCTACGATGGCCGCTCGCCGAGTTTGCTTGCCAGTGGCCCGCGGGCTCACGATACTGGAGCCCACGTTTCATACAAATCGCCACACGCCGCCGGACCCGCGCCGGTCGCCTTAGACCACGAAAGGCATCGCCATGTCGCACCGCTCCAACCGTCGACAGTTTTTGCGCAAGGCGGCCGCCGGCGCGGCAGGCGTGGTGGCCGCTCCCTACTTCGTGCGCCCGTCAGCACTCGGTCTGGCCGGTGGCATCGCCGCCAGCGAAAGGATCGTGATGGCCGCCATCGGCACCGGCGGCAAGGGGCAGCACAACACGGGGGCCTTCATGGATTTCCCAGAAGTGCAGTTCATCGCGGTCTGCGATGTCGACGCCGGTCATCTCGCCAAGGGGCGCGAGCAGGTCAACAAGAAGTACGGAAACGACGACTGCGTCGCCGAGGCCGACTTCCGCCGCGTCTGCGAGCGCACCGACATCGACGCGGTGCACGTCTCTACCCCCGATCACTGGCACGCCCTGGCGACGATCGCGGCGCTGCGCTCGGGGAAGGACGTCTACTGCGAAAAGCCGCTGGCCAATTCGGTGGCCGAAGGGCGGGCGATTTGTACCGCGGCCGAACAGAGCAAGCGCCTCGTGCAAACCGGCAGCCAAGAGCGATCCGGCGACAACGCCCGCTTTGCTTGCGAGCTGGTGCGCAGTGGCCGCATCGGCAAGCTGCACACGGTACACATCAACCTGCCGTGCGACGACGGGCACCATAAAGAGGTGCGTGCCATCGCCGACGTGCCGCCGCCGATGATGGTGCCCGAAGGGTTCGACTACGACTTCTGGCTCGGCCACACGCCAGTGGTGCCATACACCGAGAAGCGCTGCCATTTCTTCTGGCGGTTCATCTTGAACTACGGCGGCGGTGAGATGACCGACCGCGGCGCCCACGTGATCGATATCGGTCAGTTGGGCATGGGGACCGACGATACGGGCCCGGTCGAAATCGAGTGCCGCGGCACGCGCTCGGCCACGAGCATGTACGACGTCTTCTGGGACTACGAGTTCGTGAACACCTACGCCAATGGCGTGAAGATGATCGGCAAGGCGGTCGGTCCGCGCGGCGTCAAGTTCGAGGGGACCGACGGCTGGATCATGGTGCACATCCATGGCGGACGGCTCGAGGCCGAGCCCGCCTCGCTCCTGGAGGTCAAGCTCGGCGACAGCGACGTGCAGCTTGGGCGCAGCCCGGGGCACCATCGCAATTTCCTTGATTCGGTGAAGAGCCGACAGCAGCCCGTGGCCTCGGCCGAGATCGGCCACCGCACGGCGTCGATCTGCCACCTGAACAACATCGCGATGCTCACCGGTCGCAAGCTGAAGTGGGACCCCCAGGCGGAGAAGTTCCACGATGACTCAGCGGCCGACGCACTGTTGAAGCCGTCGATGCGCGCGCCGTGGACGCTGTAGGCTGCCTCGCTGTGGCCGGGGTCTGTGACCCCGGAAGAATTGCCGCCGAACTCCGGCCTCACAGAGGCCGGATACAGTTATCGCCGGCTTGGCGCGAGCGGTCCAGTATTTAGAATCGACTTCCGGTTCGACATCGGGTTCATCGTGCCTTTCGACTGAGAGCGGGTCAATGCCGCCACGAGTCATTCACGGTCTCGCAGAGCTCAAGACGCTCGTCGGCCAGAACATTGCCACTAGCGATTGGGTCGAGATCACGCAGCCGCAAGTGAATCAATTCGCCGAGGCCACTGGCGATCATCAGTGGCTGCACGTCGATCCTGAGCGCGCCAAGCGCGAAAGCCCCTTCGGGCAAACGATCGCGCACGGTTTTCTCACGCTCTCACTTTGCCCGACACTGGCCCAGCAGAGCTTCACCGTCGACGGGGTGAAAATGGGCGTCAATTACGGGCTCAATCGGGTGCGGTTTCCCAATGCCGTTCGCGTTGGCGCCCGCGTCCGCATGACCACGCAACTCGCCGAGCTCAAGGAATGCCAGGAGGGGGCGACGATCACCTACAAGCAAACCTTCGAAGTCGAAGGAGAGAGCAAACCGGCCTGCGTTGCCGAAACCATGGTGCGGCTGTATTTCTGAACTGCCAACCTGCGCGGCCGAGAGTTTGTAGGGTGCGTGAAACGCACCATTTGCCGCTGTGATTTCGTTTCTCGCGCTCTGGTGTGCTGTGCACACCCTACCAAGACTCAAATCGCGCGATCTTCTGAGGGGGACAGTCCCGTGTTTTCGGCCGGCGCGAGTTGGTTGTCGCACAATCACACACCGAAAAACGGGACAGTCCCCGGCGCGTCGAACCCGCTAGCGCGCGGAGCAAGCTCCGCGGCTAACCAAGGAACAATACTGCTGGTTTCGCAATCACAGCAACATCATCTCGCGCAGCGCGCGGGCGACCGCTTCGGGATTGCCCGCCAACATCAATAGCACTGCCACGCCGACCAGCACGCCGATCACAGCCATGCTCAGCCCGAGCGGATTGCGGTCGACCTCGATCTCGGCCAGCGCCGCGCGAAGCGCGGCTTCCAGGCGTCGCCAGCCGGCCAGGCTTTGGCGTTCGTTGGCGGCCGTCAGTGTCACGCAGCGCATGCCGGGCGAAGTGCCCAAGTGCAACTCAACTCCCAGTGTTGGCAGCGCCAGCGTGTGCCCCGCCCATTGGGCATGTTCGTCAAGGCTCGTTGTCAACCCTTCGAGCACTTCGCGCACCAGCCCAAACGTCGCGTTGTAGACGACCAGCCGTGGTCGTTCCGAGAAAACCAGAAACGAAGCCAGCAGCGCATACAACGCGATGCACAACGCCCAAGTGACGTACGCGCCAAAGTTGGCAGCCGCCTCCATCGGAAAGAACAGCTCGATCGGCCCCACGATCGCCATGCCCGCCAGCGCGATGCACAGCGCCGTTGTGTCGCGCACGCCGGTGACCAGTTGTGGCCGGCGCCCCAGATTCAGCCGACCAATCGCCAGCAGATACGTCACCACGGGGCCTAACGCCACGGCCAAGCGCAACGGATCGATCGGCAGGTCGGCGGTCGACAGGGCGAATAGCGCCAGGGGGGCGACCGCGAGCATCGTTCGACCGTTCTGATTGGCTGCGGTGCTCAAACCACGGCTCACTGCAACTCGTTTGGCAGCCGCCAGACTATCGGCTGCCGGCCCACATTGACCGTTGGGTATGCAACTCTAACGCGGCTCGCCGAGCCACTCCAGCACCACCCAACCAACTTTCGCTAGGCTTAATGCTGAGCAGCGCTCTGGCGTGTCGGCCTCGGTATGCCAGTAGGGATAGTCGAAGTCGATGATATCGCACGTCGGAATCTTGGCGATGTTGTGCAACTTCAGGTGATCGTCGCGCACCTCATGCTTGGGGCGCGCGATGAACTCCCGAACTCCCAGTCGCCGCGCGGTGCTCCAGATCGAATCGACCAGCGGCCGAGTGTCGGGCCACAGCACGCTATTGCGCTCCTGAAACACCTGCAATTGCGCGTCGGCCACCATATCCAGGAGCACGCCCCAGCGATAGCGATGCGCCGGTGGTTCGGCCACGTATTGCCGCGCAAACCACTCGCTCCCCAAAAAGTACGGATCGGTATCGCTAAAGACGAACTCTTCGCCGTCAAACAACACGAAGTCGACACCGTACTTGCCCCCCAGCGCCGGCATGTGCCGCCCTAGTTCCATCAATAGCGCCACGCCGCTGGCGCCGTCGTTGGCGCCGACAAACACCCCCATCGGATTCCGTTGGTCCTGATCGGGATAGGGCCGCGTGTCGTAGTGCCCACAAAGTAGAATTCGCTCCGGGCGATCGGGGTGCCAGGAGACGATCATGTTCGCCATTTCGACTGGCTGGCCAGTCAGCGGGTGTCGATAGCGAAATCGCTGCAGCGTTGGCGGCGCTCCGAGCTTGGTAAAGTACTCGATCAAAAGCTTCTGCTGCGCCGCCATCCCGGCCGAACCGCTTTGGCGTGGCCCGATGTCGCATATCTGCTTGAGGTATTCGTATGCCTGCGCGCCGTCGAACGGGATCTCGGTCAAGCGCTTGACGGCGGGAACGGCCGCCGCTTCGCTCTCGGGAGCGGTCGGCAGTTGTCGCTCTCTCCAGGGCCACCAGGCGGCGGTCAGCGCGGCCGCAAGCGCTGCCAACGCCACCAGCGCCAGCGTTGCCGTGCGAGGCTTACGAACTGGTTGAGCGAGTTTGTCGGTTCGCGCGGCGTAGTCGGCAGCCACGCGACGTGCGGAAACACCGTTCACGCCGTACCTTCCGAATTTGTTGAGCCCCGCCAATCCAGGCGAGTCGCCGCTCGTCCCAATGGTAGACGGACCGAGGCGGGGGGCCAATCCGAGTTCTTTTGTACCCCAGGCGCCGTCGACGGAACTTCCGCCGATGTCGGGGCGTCAAACGATCCGGGGCCAGACCGTGGTGACTGTAGGCCAGTCGTACTTGGCCCGGGGTTTCGACTTGCCGAAGATGTCGCTCGATCTCGGTCGATGTCCTCCAATCACTAGCCACTGGCCACTAGCTTCCAACCGGAGTTCTAACCATGCGCAGCACGATCATCCTAGGTTCGCTGGCACTGTTCTCGCTCGTTGTCGCCTCGACCGCCAGGAGTGTCGAAGCCCTCGAAGCCCGCGGCATTCTCGACACGGTCACGGTCTACCGTGGCCAGGCCCTGGTTACTCGGCTGGTCGACGTTCCCGGCCCGACCGGCCTGCGCGAAGTGGTTGTAACCGACCTGCCGGAGCAGGTCGTGGCTGGCAGCATCTTCGCCGAAGGCGCCGCTGGCATCGAGATCCGCAGCGTCCGCTATCGGCAGCGCCCGATGTCGGCCGACGTTCGCGAAGAGGTCCGCAAGCTCGACGAACAACAGCGGGCAATCGAAGATCAACTGACCGCCAACCAACAACATCAAAACGTGCTCAACGATCAGAAGACGTACCTCGCCAAGCTCGAAGGATTCGTCGCGCCCACCGCCACGGTCGAACTGACACAAGGGGTGCTCAACGCCGACACGCTCCGCGCGCTGAGCGAATACCTGCTCACGCAACGCCGCGAGTTGGCCGAGCAGGAACTGCAGTTGGGCAAAGAGCGCCGGCAGCTTTCGCAAGAGCTCGAACTCTTGAACCGCCAGCGCGCCGTGGTCACCGGCAGTTCGGCTCGCACCGCGCGCGAGGCCGTGGTGTTGGCTAACCTGACGGCCGACGCCGGCAAGCTACGCTTGAAGTATCTCGTACAACAAGCGACGTGGTCTCCCAACTACGCCGCCCGCGCCGCCGCCGACCAAAAGCGGGTGACGCTGGAATACAACGCGCAAATCCAGCAGATGAGCGGCGAGGATTGGACCGACGTTGAAATGATCCTGTCGACCGCGACCCCCTCGCTCGTGGCCCGCGCGCCCGAGCTCGAGCCGCTGACGATTTCGCTGGTGCACAATGCGCCGGTGCAACAGGCCGCCGCGCCGGCGCCGGCGCAGGATTATGCTGCCGCCAAGAGCGAGCTCTCCGAGCGACGCCGGCAGTTGGAATACTCGCGGGCCCAGAGTGCCAACATGCCCCCTCAAGAACCGGCGGCGCCCGGTCAGGCCGCCGGCGTACACGCTGGTGAAGCAGGAGTCGATTTGTTCTCCGGCGGGGGGCGCGTGAACCCGTTCGACGTTGAGCTCAACACCGTCGCCGCGGAGGATCAAGTGCTCGATCTCTTGAACCGCCGCGATGACGGGCCCGTGGCCTCCTCGACGCGGGTCCCGCGTTCGGCCGACATCAGCGTCACCTACCGCCTGCCGATGCGCACCTCGCTCCCCAGCCGCGCCGATCAGCAGCTCGTGCAGATCGCCCTGCTCCCGCTCGAAGGGGAATTCTATAAGCTCGCCTCGCCGATCCTAACCGCGCACGTTTACAACGAAGCGCTCGTCACCAACCAGGGAGAAACGGTCCTCTTGGCAGGGCCGGTTTCCAGCTACCTGGCCGACCAGTTTGTCGGCCAAGGGGAGTTGCCGACCGTCGCGGTCGGCGAGACCTTCACGCTCGGCTTCGGCATCGACTCATCGCTGCGGGCCTCGCGCGAGCTGGTCAAGCAGGACGAGACCATTCAAGGGGGCAACCGCGTCGTCGATTTTACCTATCGCGTCTCGATCGACAACTTTGGCGCCGACGTCACGGCCGTTCGCGTCTTCGACCGCGTCCCCAAGGCCAAGGATGGCGAAGTGAAGCTGACGCTCGTCTCAACTGGCCGCGAGCTGAGCGACGATCCGCGCTATCGCCAGGCGCAACACGGCAAGGGGCTGTTGCGCTGGGATGTCAGCGTGCCGGCCAAGGCGGCCGGGCCACAAGCCTTCGCGGTCGAGTACCAGTTGCGCTTGGAATACGACCGGCAGATGTCGATCGTCGGCAGCCCGCTGGCCCAAGCGCCGTAGGACATTCGTCCGCGCGCCATCACGAGTTGCCCAACAGCTTCTGCCCTGCTTGCTGCACCTGGCGGCTGATGCGCTCGGCGAGCGCGGCCAGCATTTGGGGCAGATCGATTTCCAGTCGCACCGACTCGTCTTGCACTTCGAGCGTGCCGCTGATCCGCTGCCCCAATCCGCGCCCGATAAAGTGCAGGCGGTCTCCTTCCCAGTGGTTGGTGAACGTCGCCGCACCCAGCAGCCCACCGGACAGCGTTTGCTCGATGTTGGCGAAGCCGTGCTGCAACCGGTGCCGGGCTTCGTCTCTGCCCAGGTTGTGCGGAATCTGTACGGCGATCGGCCGCATGGCAGCGCTCACACGACTGGCAGTGTTGCAAATGCGCGCCCGGCAAGCGGGCTCCGGGGCCTAGTACCCGATGCGCCGCCAGATCTCTTCCACTGGCAGCGGCTTGGTGGGGATCGATCCCTCGGGGAGTGCCACGCCAAAGGCCCGCAGTGCTGTCGTCCGATTGAGAACCGCCGCGCCGTACAGGAGGTTAAATGCCACGGACACAACATGTCGATTGGCCACCGGCTCCAGGCAGGATTCTTTCACCCATTCGTTGAACGAGCCGATCGCCGGCCCGCACCAAATTTGGTAGTCGGCTTGGCGCGTCGGCTCTCCGGTGATCGCCCAACGCGACGATTGCCCCAGGTACCAGCGAAAGACCAGCGCCATCTTATGCTTCGGGTCCTTGCTGGCGCGCTCGACTTGCCGTGGATCGCGGCGCTGGAAGTAGTCGGCGGTTTGCCCCCATATTTCCTCGAGCGACATGCGGAAGATTTGCTTCTCCAGCGTCGTCCGTTCGGAAACGGGAATCTCTTCGATGGAGTTGTACTCACGATACAGGTCGTAGAGTTTCTGGCCGCGCATGGCGAACAGCGTGCCACGCTTGAGCACTTGCACCTTCACGCCCATCTCGAACATGTCGCCCGCCGGGCCCATCGCCACGTCCGCCTGCTCGGCCTGGGCGAGCATCGCCCGCACGGCGTCCGACGTGCCCGACTCGACGCATGCTTGGTTGATCGTGCCGGTCAGCACGTAAGCGGCTCCCATCGCCAATGCCGCCGATACCGCGGCCGGCGAACCGACGCCGCCGCCGGCGCCGACGCGCAGCCGCTGCTGATAGCCGAACTGCTGCTGCAGCCGGTCGCGTAGCGCCAACAGCGTGGGGATCATCGTGATGGCAGGGCGGTTGTCGGTGTGTCCCCCCGAGTCGGCCTCGGCAGTGAGATCCTGCGCCACCGGGATGTGCCGGGCCAGGTCGACCTGCTCCGGCGTGAGCTCGCGCGCTTGCAGCAGCTTCTGCAGGAAATCGTCGGGAGGAGGCGAAAAGAACTTCGTCGCCACTTCGACGCGCGATACCTTGGCGATCACCTGGTTGGGCGTAACGATCCGCCCGTTGGCGTCGCGGTGAATGCCATGCGTGCGATAGCGTACCAGCGGCAAGCTGAGCGCCAGGAACGCCGAAGCTTCGATCAACCGCACGCCTTTGCGCAGGTAGAGATCGACGATCGCGTTCTCGAGGTCCGGCTCGCCGGGGTTGTTAATCAGGTTAATGCCGTAGGGTCGCGCGCCGAGCGTGGCCTGGATGTGATCGATCTCGCGCTCGACGCGGTCGACCGGCAAGCCCGCCGAGCCGAAGAAGCCCAGCATGCCGACCTGCCCCATCGCCTCGACGATGGCGGCCGAACCGATGCCGTTAGCCATGGCACCCGTGACATAGGGATAGCGCAAGCCATGGTCGGCGCAGAAGGTCGGATCGCCGAGGCTCTCCAGGCGCGTCTCCGGCAGGAAGGCCACGATGCGATAGGCCGGCACGTCGGGGGGCGCGGCGCGAAACAGACTTGTCCCGCCACGCGCCACACCGAGGTACCCGCCCGCGTCGACCAGCACCAGCGATTCGTTGACGCTACCAATCGCGCGGGCAATCTCGCCCGGATCGACGCTGGGCGCCTCACTGTCGGCGATCCACCAACCTTGCATGCAAAAACCTCAGCTAAGTTGAAGCGCCCAAGGGTGGCCACTGTCGCATCCAGACGGCCAGCACTGGGGCATCTGGCGGCAAAGGAGGCTGGGCCAAAATTCGCCGAACGACTCGGGGGCGAGATTGCACGGCAGGGGCGCGCGGAACGTGCAAGCCTTGCGGAATCGCGACGCCGTCGTGGGCCAACGGCCGCTACGGCGGAGCTTATGTTAAACAACGCTCCGCTCGGTTGCCAGCAGGGTAGAGATGGCCGACAAGCGATGCGCATCGCAGCCGCGTGCCAGCCATCGATTGCCCGCCGACGTGGCCCCAGTGCGCTCGACGATGGGGGAATCGTCGCAGCGCACCGAGTTGCTAGAAGGGGCCGTGATCCGGTGGGCCGAATTGCCCCATGTCCAGCGGTTCGCCGATCATCGACTTCCAGATTTCGCGCTGCTCGGGCGTAAGCACCTCCATGATGCGCTCGATCGTCCGCTGGTCGGGATCGTGTCCGCGACCGTGCGGTCCGCGCTCGCCGGGGCCATGCGGCGGACCACCGTGTGGTCCATCGGGGCGCGGTTCGCCGGGTGGCTGACCGTCCCCACGCTGCGGCCGAGGGCCATCACCTGGCGGCCCTGGTCGGCGACCGTGCGGCGCGAAGTCGCGGTGCGGCCGCTCACCGTCGCCGCGAGGTTCCGGCCCGAATCCCTCATCCCAGTCTGGCGGAGGACCCTCGAGTGGCGGCGGTTGATCGAAGTCTTGCGAATCGTCGCCTGGCGGGCCCGGCGGGCGCCGAGGACCGCCACGTCGTGGCGGACCATCAGGATGCGGTAGTCCGTCAGGACGCGGTCCGCCCAGTGGCGACGGACCATCGAAGTCAGGAGGGCCATCCGGACGCTGGCCTACAGGATGCCGCGGACCATCCGGAGGCGGTGGCCCGTCGGGTCCTGGACCATCGAAACCCCTGGGCCCATCCGGGCGCGGGTTACCGTCTGGAGGAGGTGAACCGTCTTCATGCGGCGGACCATCAGGGCGATCTGGAGGTGGTGGCCCGTCGAAGTCGCGCGGCCCATCGCCACGGCGGCGCTCGTCGAAGCGTTGCGCGCCACGAGGTCGGCGACGTCGCGCTGCCGGATCCGCCAGTCCCGGCGCTTCGCCTGGCGGGCCGTCGGGCGCCGGATTCGCGCGCGGCAGCTCGGGTCGACCTGGGCCCCCGCGACCATCGAACTGCCCGCGTCGCGGACCATGCCCTGGGCGGCCGGGGCCGCGCGGTCGTTCTTCTTCGATGATCTTCGCGATCTGCTCGCGTTGTTCGTCGGTCAACTGGAGTGCCTTGACGACTGCTGGATCACGAAAGGCAAACGGTCCGCGCTGCTGCAAGGCGAGTTGATCGAGCCGCGACTTCTGCTGCGGTTCGAGCTGGGCCACGATCGTATCGCGGGCGCCGGCAAGCTGCGCTTGGCCAGAAAACTCGCTGGTGTCGGCCGACTCGTCGAGATCATTTTCCGCTTCATCAATGGCCGAATCCAAGGCGGAAAACGCGGCCTCGATCTTCGCGATCTGTTCGTCGCTCAGGCCAAGTTCTTCTTGCACCGCTTCCTCGCTAAGCAGCATCAGCGGCGCGAATGCCTCGATCAGCGCTAGTTCGTCGACCATTCGCGCGACGCGAGTAGAAGTCGCCGCCAGCTCGGCGCGGATCGTGGGATCGTCTTCACGCTGCTCGAGAAAGCTCTGATAGTAGGCCAGCGCCGTTTCGAGCATCCGCCGCCGCAACCCGAGCATCGATGGCATATTGGCCAGCTCTTGTTCGCCGAGCTGGGCAAAGTCGTCGACTGCCGCTCGCGCCTGGCGAAAACTCTCCTCGGCAGCCGCGCGTTGCTGAATCTCGCGATCGAAGGCGGCCTTGGTATCGGCGTGTTCGCGGGCGATCAGCAAGGTGCTGACCAGCAAGCCCAATAGTGCCAGCAACAGAAACCCAACTGCGGCGCGCATCACACCGCGATGGCGCCGCCGCCAGCGGGCCGCACGTTCCAACAGCGTGGGGCGACGGGCCACGATCGGTTGATCGTCCAGCCAGCGCTGGAGATCGTCGGCCAGGGCTTCCGCCGTCGCATAACGATCGGCCGGCGACTTGGCGATGGTCTTGAGAACAATCGTTTCGAGCTCGCGCGGTATCTTGGCGTCGTGTGCGCGCGGCGCGGGGGGATCGTCCTCGATGATCTTACGCAATAGGACTTGTCGCTGGCTGT
This sequence comes from Pirellulales bacterium, assembly GCA_019745975.1. Taxonomy (GTDB): domain Bacteria; phylum Planctomycetota; class Planctomycetia; order Pirellulales; family JAEUIK01; genus JAIESQ01. The sequence continues at coordinate 60,353 of JAIESQ010000073.1, read as the reverse complement.
CGGCAAACGCCGGCTCGAGTGTCAACAATTCGTAGAGCGTAACGCCGAGCGAATAAATGTCGGTACGATGATCCAAGAGCACGCGGTCGCCGGCCGCTTGCTCGGGGCTCATGTAGCGCAGCGTGCCCAGCATGTCACCCGTTTGCGTGAGCTGCCCGGCCGTCTGCAACTGGGCCAGCCCAAAGTCGGTTACCCACAAATTGCCGCGCGCGTCCAGGAGCAGATTCGCCGGCTTGATGTCGCGGTGCACCACGCCGAACTGATGGGCGTGCGCTAGCGCCAAGGCGGCTTGCCGGATCAGTCCGACGACGGTCCGCTGATAACGTACCGTGTCGCCGCGCGCCGCGCTCAGCACGGTCGTCGGCCCGACCATGCCTAATGTGTCGATTTCGGCGGCCGGAAACGGTGGCGTGCCTGGCAATGGAGGATCACCATCGATCGAGCTTGCCGCCAGAGCGTCACCAGCCGCGGCCGGCCGGTAGCGCAAGGTGTTGTCGTCGGTGCCCAGCCGTTTCGCGGCGTCCCGTGCCGCGCCAGTCGCCTCGGAGCTGCGATGCCTCCAGACACTGGTCGCTTGTTCGCAGCGGGCCGGCTTCCCGGCAGCCATGCGCAGTTGCTCGATGACCGTCGCCAGCGAACAGCCATCGATCAGTTGCATCGCGTAGTAATGCAGACCGCGTTCGCTTCCCACCGCATGCACCGGGACGATGTTCGAGTGGTGTAGCCGGGCAGCGGCGTGGGCTTCGTTCTTGAAACGCTCGAGGTGCACGGCATCGAAGGCTGCGGCCAGCGGCAGCACCTTCAGGGCCACGCGGCGGCCGAGTGAAAGCTGCACGGCTTCGTAGACGACTCCCATGCCGCCGCGGCCCAGCTCGCGGACAATACGAAAGTCGCCGAGCGGCAACTGATGTTCGGAGGAGTCGGCCGGCGAAGTCGTGACGGTTTTAGCTTGGGAACGCATCCCACCTGCGGCAACGTGCACCAGTTCGAGCGCGTCGAGGCATTCGGCCAGCTCGGCCGCAATCTCCTGATACCGAGCAACAAACTCATCGCGTGGCGGTGGCGCGCCCTGCTCGAGTGCAGCCTGATACTCGCGCACGGCGCGCACCAGGCGAGGATCGTCGCTGGTGGAAGCCTCGTGTACGGCGGCTCGTGATGAACCCAGGCGTGTCATGCTCATCGTCCTGCTCCCAGCGACTTGCGCAAACGACCGAGCGCTCGTACCCAGAGTTTTTCGACGCTATCGACGCTGCGCCCCATTTGCGCCGCGACCTCGGCAAACGACAGTTCGTCGATGTGCCGCAGCAGAATCACTTGCCGGTAATGTTCCGGCAGCAGTTCCAAGGCATCGGCCAACAGCCGCGAGGCCTCGCGCTTGACTGCTTGCTCGCTCGGCGTGGGGATCGCGGCGGCCACGCCGCGGCCGATCGCGCACGAGGTGTTGTCGATTTCCACAGCCAGCGAGCGCTCCAGCCGGGCGTCGCGGCACTGCGTCCCCAGAAAGCGACGCACGTGATTAGCCACCAGACCGGCCAATATGTTTCGCAACCAGGCGGCGAAGGCGGCTTCGCTTGTCCCGCGGAAGATGCCGAAGTGCCGATGCGCTTCGAGGAGCGTTTCCTGGGCGAGGTCCGACGCGTCGACCTTTCCCTGCAAGCGGCGATTGATCTGCGCCCGGGCCAACAGCGCCAGGTAACGACGGTACATCGACAACAGCGAGCCGAGCGCTGCCTGATCGCCACGCTGGGCAAGCTCGAGCAGTTGCTCGGGCGAGAGTCGACACGTGCTATCGTCCACGCTGCAACGATTCATGATGCGGTGCCAAGTGAGGTCGCGGAGGTCTTACCCTGGCGGCAACAAGCGTTGGGCGCAGGCCGTGCAAATCTTGCCTTGCGGAAAGTGCATGTTCGGGTTGCCCCCACTTCAAGGGTAACCGAAACCGGCACAACCCGCCGCGAAGGGACCGAATAGTCTTTCGGCACGGCTCTTCTTTTCGATCTGTAGCGCACGAAGTGACGATTTCCAGTTTTTTGCAAATTGCGCGGCGGTTTCTAGGGCGGGGCGTTACTAGGAGCTATGGGGAACGGCCCAGCTCTTCGGATTGCATGGCTTCACAAGCCGCCGGAACTGCAATCCCATCGTGGCCGGCTCCGCGAGGCCAGTCATGCTCGGTGGGGGGGCTCTACCCGCTGGGCGGTTGAGGATTCCTGGGAGGAACTACTCGATGTCACTGCGCCCTCACGTTCTGGCCTCTCTAGCGCGACGCTTGGAAATGCTCGAAGATCGCAGCCTGCTGTCGGCCCATGGCTTTGGAGCCGGTCCGGCTGGTTTGTCGCACCAGCCGCCGCCGGGCGGACCTCCGCCGCTGGTTGCCACGGGACTTGGCGGCCGCGGCCCGTCATTCTCCGCCCCGAGTGCTGCGCCAGTTGCCGCGCAAGCGACGTTACTCGGCACTCAGTTGAGCGACGACACGACCGGCGCAAGCGCCACGGTGTCGTATCACTCGGTCGGCGATCACACGCGGTTCGCCGTGATCGTTCGGGGGGCCGAACCAAACGCGACGCTCGACGTTACCTTGGGCGACACGGTCGTCGGCCAGATCACGACCGATACCAGTGGCGTCGGCAAGCTCGTGCTCGCAAACAATCCGCGCGGAGACGAGCAATCGCTCCCTGACGACTTTCCGACCGACGTGGCAGTCGGCACGGCCGTCGCGGTTGGCCCGATGAGCGGCGCGCTTACCAAGCAGCCGCTAACCTGTGCGACTGGGCAGGCCGGCGGACTCGCAGCCGTCCTGACGGATGCGAGCAACGCGTCCGCCCATGGGTTGGCCGGCGTGCGCACGTTCGCCACCGAGACCGAGCTGATCGTCAAGGTGACGGGCATGGCGGCCGACAGCGTTTTGGATGTTACGGTCGGCAGCACGGTAATCGGCCAGCTAACGACCGACTCCAACGGCGCCGGCAAGGTCGTGTTTTCGACCGACCCCACCGACGACGAAGTGCAGTTACCCGCGGACACGGCGGCCGCGATCGCCGCGGGGACGACCGTGAGCGTCGGCAGCTTGTCGGGCGAGCTTGCCGTGTCGCGCGGACATTTTGGCCCGCGACCGGGATACCGCCGCTAAACCGCGCGGGCGTCAGGGGCGAACATCCTTAACACAGGATCGTGCGGCGACGCGGCATATGACCTTACGACGTGAGTGAGCTTACGTCGCGTCGCCTGTTTCCATTTCTGATGCAACGAGAACGGAGGAGGTCCGAGATGAGAGCGACTCAATACACGCTTCAACTCGCCATCGCGCTGGCGATGTTGAACTGGGTCGATGCCGCCCAGGCGCAGCGTGGACCCAGCGGCGGATGCCAAGGCGGGTCGATGGGAACGCCCACGATGGGAACGCCGACCATCGGCACGCCGACCACGACAACCGGGATCGTGCCGGTGTATCCCTACTATGGCGGATCATCGGCGGCGCAGAACTACTATCAGCAATCGCAACTGGCTTACCAGATGGCGATGCAATTGGAGTACCTGCGCCAACAACAGGCCTACGCCAAACAGCTCGAGGATCAGGCGGCCGCGGCGGAAACAGCCCGCCTGCACAAGGTGAGCTTGCGGCAGCAGCGGCGCCAAGAGCTCGCGGCGCGCCGCGCCGCGGCGAAGGATCGTCGCCTGGCCCAGACGCGTGATCGGCAGCGCCGTGCGGCGACAACCACAAATCGCTCGACGATCGGTCAACTGGCCGCCAACGATCGCTAAACGGCAAGTCGAACTCAAACCGCGGTAGGGCGACGATGCATCAGCAGATCGGCGCCGCGAAGCCGGTTTGCCACGTGGGCCACAAGGCGGAGACCAAAGTGCGACGCCTTGTTGGCCTTTTTCATCGCGGCGTGGGGAGAGCTCAAGCACTCTTCCGCAGATTGAGTGCGCGAGCCAGCTCGCGCGAAATCTCGCACCGCCCCAGGAGAGGATCGACCCGCAGCCCTTCAAGCACCTGTGCAAGCTGTTCGGCGGGAGTCAGGGCCAGGTCGATGAACAGCCATTTCCGGCCGTTGTACTGACAGCAACCGCCGCCGGTCCCTCCTAGCCATTCGTGACGCGGCTCGTAGCCAAGCCGCTCGGCGGCGATGAGCGCCTCTTCGAGCAAGTCGACTGTGTGCATCCCAGCTTCTCCAGGTTCCGCCAGCGGAAGCCTTCTCCCCATCCTTGGGGCCAGTCGCGCAGCCGGGCCGATTGTCAAACAAGATCGTCCAGTGCGGCGCGGGATTATAGGTACAAGCGCTTTAGTTGCCTACGCCAATGCGACGATACCGTAGTCGCGCGGTAACCGCTCAGCCCGCCATCAGCCCGCCAATAGTTAAGCAAGGCAAACGGGGCGGAGTGCCCCGACTTCCGTCTGCACTCTGCCAACGATCGTGGATTCTCCGGTCATGCACGATTTGCCCGCTGACGACGCGTTAAGCCCCCAACGGCAGGTCGAGCTCCTCAAGGAGCAATTGGCCCGCGCCCAGCGTCTCACCGCCATCGGCGAACTGACCAGCACGACAACGCACGAATTCAACAACGTGCTGATGACGATCATCAACTACGCCAAGCTCGGGCTGCGCCATCAGGACGCCGCCACGCGCGATCGCGCCTTTGCGAAAATCCTCGACGCCGGCACACGCGCAGCGCGGATCACCAGCACGATCCTGGGCATGGCGCGCAATCGCTCCGACGCGTTCGAGCCGACCGACCTGCGGCAACTGGTCGACGATACCTTGTTGCTCTTGGAGCGCGAACTGGCCAAGTATCGCGTCTCGGTCGAACGGCAGTTTCAAGAGGCCCCGCCGGCATTGGTCCGCGGCAATCAGATTCAACAAGTGCTCGTCAACCTGCTCGTCAACGCCCGCCAGGCGATGCCCGACGGCGGCCGTGTGATCATCAAGCTGCTCTTCGACGAAGCCAACCAGATGGTCGACCTGGTGGTGCGCGACACCGGCACCGGGATCGCGCCCGAGGTGTTGCGGCGCATCTTCGATCCCTTCTTCTCGACGAAGCGCGGGCCTGATGCGACGGGCAAGGGGGGCACGGGCCTGGGGCTGTCGGCTTGCCGCGAGATCATCGAAGCGCATCGCGGCCGCATCCGCGTCGAAAGCACGCTGGGCCGCGGCACAGCCTTCACGCTGAAGTTGCCGGCAGCCCTGGAGCCGACCGCCGCGTCGCCAGCTTCACTAACTAGGCCAGCCGCCTCCTTCGCGCCAGGGCAGCATGGATCACCCGCTGCTACGCATACGGTTCGTACCAGCGGCGAAGCGTCGCCAGCTACTTGAGCTTCTCGAGCGCACCTACGGCGGCGGCAAGGGCAACGCCTGCGGAGGTAAGGACTCCGTCGACGGTAAGCCGTACTCGGATTCGTAGGCCGGCCCCGCCGCGCTCGGCGACACCTGCCGCGGCATCGCGGGCACGACGCCAACCGGCCCCATCTTGCGTGCCAGGTTGGCGACCATCCGGCTTTCGAGATCGGCATCACGCCCTTGGCCGATCCAGCCCGCGGTCACCGCTTGATCGAGCACAGGCTCGTTGTAGCGCGCGACCGAACTGTCGTTGCGAAACGTCGCGGCACCGGCGGTGGCACGCTCGGGTTTGAGCAGGTCTTCGAGCTCCTTATACACGGCGAATTCGACGAGATGTCCGCCCGGCGAAGGGATGATCCGCACGCGCGCGAAGCGGCGCGTCGTCTGGAAGGTACTCTCCAAACGCTCATAGCCGGCTGTGTCGCGCCGCCAGGGTTCCAAGAGCGTCGCTCCCACCACGGGATATGTGTCGATGCGCCCCTCGATGGCTGTATCGCCGATCACGCGCACGTGCTCTTCTTCTTGAATGCGGAAGTAGTCGTCGACGACGTCGGCCACTTGCTTGTAAACGAACTCGCTGTCCTGGCAAGGTACAAACACTTGTCCCGGCTGCTGGGTCGCGCAGGCAGGACCAGGCGGCGCGTGCCAACGGGCACAGCCGCAAAGTACGACAAGCCAGGCCAATGCAACGTAGCGCATGCAGGCGGACCCACCTGGGTGGTGGACGTCGGTATTGCGAGGGGAACGCGAACCTCGATCCATCGCGGGCGACCGCCCGAGAGAGGAGCGCCGCGGAGTGTCGCGATTGAGACACTGCGCGGCAAGAGCAGCTTCCACGCTGGGGTGCTAGCAAATCCGGCTTTGGCGGCGGTTGTGGGCGCTTGATCCGCCCGAACTATGCAAACCTCCCAATACGAATTTGACTGTGCGCCGGCAGCCTCGGGGCGACTCAAATCGTGACCTAGAATTGACTTCGGCCGGAGGTCCAAGCCATGAAACTGCTGACAAAACTGTTCAAGCGAAGAACCGATCGCGCATCCACGGTTGAGTGCACCGCGCTCAACGACGCTGACGTGGCCGAATTGGTGCGCGTCTACGACAGCTACGGCCGCGAACATGCCATCACGCGGCAAGACTGGGGCGACAGGGTCCTGCTCGAGAATCTCGCGGCCGTCCGGCAAGACCCCGATCAACTGTACGAGATGATCGTCGGCGCCCTGCACGACGGCTTCGTTGTCGAGGTTCTGCCATTTGCCGAACAGCTCCGCGAGCTTGAGCCGACGACGCCACGCGCCGCGACGTTGCTAGGAGTGATCTACCTCCAGCTTCAGCGCCTGTCCGACGCCGAGCACACTCTGGCCCAGCAAACGCGGCAACACGGAGACGACGCCTACGTACTTACCAACTTGGCCAAGGTCTACGAAGAGCGCGGTGAAACGGCTCGGGCCGACGCTACCTTGTGGCGCGCCTTGGAACTTGATCCGAATCAGGAAAATGGAGTCGCGTGGTTCTTGTCGCTGGCCCGAGAACGCCGCGGCGACCTCGGCGTCGAGCAAGCGCTCAAGGCGCTGGCAGCGTTGCCTGGTAGCTGGCGGGCCCGGCTCTGGCTGGCGCGTGCCGCCTTGGAGCGGCAGAACTCGGCCGAGGCCCTGCGCCTCTATGACGAAGCGCTCGAGCTGGCCGGTGCATCGCTGCCGGCCGAGCTGCTGATGCAGCTTAGTGGAGACTTGGGAAATCATGGTTACCTCGTCGAACTGCTCAAGCGTGCCGCGCCCCGGTTTGTTCCGGAACAGCACGGGCTGGAAGTCGGCATCAATCTCATCAAGGCCAACTTCGATCTCGGCCGCTTCGATCACGCCCGCGCACTATTGAACCAGCTCTACGCGCTGCAGCGCCCCGACTACCAGCAGGCCTTGTTGTATTGGGACACGCAGATCGCTTCGGCGCGGGCTCGCGCTCGGGCGGTGGAGCCGCAGCCAGCGCCGACGGTCGCCACGTTGCGCATGGCGTGCCCACTGTGGCTCGATCAAGTAACGGCCGCCGAATTACTCCCCAGGAAAGACGAGAACGCGGTCTTGGTTGCCTTCCTCGGCGGCAGTGCGAACCGAGGCGCAAGCGCGGCGGCGGGACCGCAACTGGCCGACACTGCCGGGCGAATCACCAGGGCCCTGTCGCTGTTTCTCGGCGAGCAGTTTCACTTGCGCACCGACGGACGGAGTATCGTGCTGCAACCCTTCGTGCACGGCCACGGAGGTGGGCTGGTGTTGGCCGCCAAGCCCTGGCCGACCGAGTTGGCCGCCGAAAACGCCCGGCATGACGAGCCGGCGGCCGACTACGTCGTGGTCACCCATCTCGACGCGACGGCAGCGAGCCCAACCTTGTCGCTGCGATTGATTCGCACCATCGACGCCACGGTGCTCGACAGTAGCGAAACGCTCGTCGATCTCGAGTGGCCCGAACAGGCATTCACCGAGTTAGCGCGCCAGATGCTTGACGATCTGCAGCACCGAGCTGGCGTGCAGTCGATCGACGCGGCGCCCTGGTATCGCGTGCCGACGGACAGCAATTTCAGCGACTATCAGTTGCGACTCGAACAGTTGCTGGCCGCAACCGCCTGCCAGCTCGACGGCGCGCGCCCCGACTTCCTCAATGGCGAGCGCGAGATGCTGCAAGGAACTCTCGAGCTTTGCCTGCGCGAAGCCGCCAACGCGACGCCACGCTTCGTGCTGATGGGCTTGGTCCAGCGACTGCAGGCCATCAACCCCCAAGTGGTCGGCGAATTCCGCGAGAAGGTCGAACGCCTCCAGCGCGAGTATCCGCTAGCGCCCTCGATACAAGCCGTGCTCGACGCCCGCCTAGCCGCCGCGCTAGCCTGAACGCCCCGCGCGGTCCGGAAGTGCTCGACGGTCGTGCCGGAACCAGGCTGAGGCATCTGGTCTGCTGCCCTCATGGCGTTCGGGCCGGCGAATCGGCTATGATCGGCGTATGAAGGAAGCATCCGCCGAGGCGGCCGTCCGCAGCCCCGAACTGATGTCGCGCGACGACACGGCGCTGTTAGTCGTCGACGTTCAAGAGAAACTCGTCCGCCTGCTGCCGGGCCACCAGCGGTTGATCTGGAACGTCGGCCGGTTCGTGCGGGCCGCCAAGCTGCTGGGTGTGCCAGTGCTGGGGACCGAGCAATATCCGCAAGGGCTCGGCGGCACCGTCGCCGAACTGGCAGAACTCGTCGGGCCGTGCGAAGCCAAGACCGCGTTCAGTTCGGCCGGCTGCCGGGGAGTCAGCAGGCAGCTTGCCGAGCAGGGAATCAACCGCGTCTGCCTGGCTGGCATGGAAGCGCATGTCTGCATTCAGCAATCGGCCTACGACCTGTTGGCGGCTGGCTACCGCGTGTACTTGCCGGTCGACGCCGTCGGTTCGCGATATGCCATCGACTACCAGACGGCGCTGCGCCGGATGGAATCGGCTGGCGTGGTGCTCACCACCGTCGAGGCCGCCATGTTCGAGTGGTGCCAGGATTCGGCCGCCCCCGAGTTCAAAGAAATCAGCAAGCTGGTGCGCGAAACGGGGCCCGACGCCTAGCACACGTTTACGAGTTGTAGCCGGGGTCACCGACCCCGGAAAAAAGACCGGCCTCTCTGAGGCCGGCTACAGAATTTCGATTCCCTGACTCGAGTCTTCGCACACCAATGACCGCCAACGCACCGGCCACGAAATTCGCCCCCGCAACTGCCAACAAGTTGGCAGCGGCCACCACGGAGAGCACTGCCGCCGCGCCGCCGCTCGAACCACCGCTGAGGTTGCTGTTGGGCCCTGGTCCCAGCCCCGTCCATCCGCGCGTGCTGCAGGCGCTGGCCGCGCCGACGGTCGGCCATCTCGACCCCTACTACTTGAAGTTGATGAACGAGATGCAGCAGATGCTGCGCCGGCTCTTCTCGACCACCAACGAGATGACCCTGGCGATCAGCGGCACCGGCTCGGCCGGTATGGAAGCGACCGTCGTCAACCTGATCGAGCCGGGCGATTCGATGCTGGTATGCGTCAACGGAGTGTTCGGCGGCCGCATGGTCGACGTTGCCCAGCGCGCCGGCGCGCGGGTGACCAAAGTCGATCGCCCCTGGGGCGAGGTGTTCGATCCTTCGCATCTGAAAGACGCCCTGGCGCTGGCTCGACCCAAAGTGGTAGGCATCGTGATGGCCGAGACCTCAACCGGGGCCTGGCAGCCGATCCCCGAAATCGCCAACCTCGTGCACGATGCCGGCGCGCTCTTGTTGGTGGATGCCGTGACGTCGCTCGGCGGCGTGCCGGTCGAAGTCGATCGCTGGGAGATCGACGCCATTTACTCGGGCACGCAGAAGTGCCTGAGCTGCCCGCCGGGACTGGCCCCGGTCTCGTTCGGCCCGCGGGCGATGGAGGTCGTGCTGGGCCGCCAGACCAGGGTCGCGAGCTGGTATCTCGATGTCTCGATGCTGGCCAAGTACTGGGGGAGTGAGCGCGTCTACCATCACACGGCGCCGATCAACATGACCTATGCCCTCTACGAGGCGCTACGGCTCGTGCACGAGGAAGGGCTTGAGCACTGCTACGCCCGCCATGCGCTCAATCACCAAGCGCTGCGGGCCGGGCTGGCGGCGATGGGCATCACTTACGCGGCCGCCGAGGGGCACTTGCTGCCGATGCTCAACGCCGTGCGCGTGCCCGACGGGGTGAACGACGCGGCGGTGCGCACGGCCCTGCTCGAGCGGTTCGGTATCGAGATCGGCGGCGGGCTCGGCGATTTCAAAGGCAAGGTGTGGCGCATCGGGCTGATGGGGCACGGCTCGCGGGCCACGAGCGTGATTACCTTCCTGGGCGCGCTGGAGCAGATTCTGGCGGAGCAAGGCTACAAGTTCGCGCACGGCGCGAGCCTGGCCGCGGCCAATGGGGTGTACGCCACGAGCAGCTCGATTTAGCTCGCGGCGGCCGTGACTAAATCCGGTTCGTCGGTCGCCGCGTTTCGCATCCAGTGATTAAGTCGCTCGGCGTCGGCTCCCACGGTGCGCGACGCAGCAGCCAACACCACCGCCAGCGCAATGTTCAGAATCGGAATCACGTACATGGCCGCGTGCAACCCTGCCGCGCGGTGGGGCAAGAGGTTTTCGGGCGTGAACTGCGTGACGCCTGCCAGTTCAGCGTAATGCCTGGTGAGCGTTTCGCTCAGCCAGCCAGTCGCCACGGGCCCCAGCGCCGCGCCGAACACGTACATCGCAAAGAAATAGAGTGCCATCGCGGTTCCGCGCAGGGCCGGCTCGATGACGTCCTGAATCGACGAATAGACCGTCGAATAGTACGTGTACATCAGCCCGCAACCGGCGCTCATGAATATCAGGAATCCGAGCGTGTCGCCGCCGGGGCGCCCGATTGCCAGATAGACCATCGGCACGGACAGCGCCAAACAAGTCGCGCCGATCAGCAGGCGACCATTGGGCCGACGATGATGCAGGGCATCGCCGACGAAACCGCCGAGCAATAATCCCGGCACGCCGATCAGTCCGTAGCAAAAGGCGGCGATCAGGCCAGCGGTCTTCACGTCCTGTCCGTGCGTGCGCGTGAGGAACGGCGCGATGAATGAGCCGATCGCGTACATATTGAAATTGTGCAGGGCCCCCGAGGCGATGATCCAGCGCATTGTGGGGGTGGAAAGCACCAGCATGAAGGCCCACCCTTCGCGGCGCCGCGACGCCACGGCGTGTACCTCGCTGCCGCCGCGCGCCGGCTCGTGCAAAAACAGCGCGGCGAACGCGCACAGTACCCCCGGCACGATCGCGACAAACAGCGCGCTCCGCCAACCATATTCCTTGGCGATCGTTCCGCTGACGGCAAAGCTGGTCGCGATGCCAATCGGCAGCCCCATCATGAAGACCGACATCGCCCGCGCGCGCACTCTGGCCGGAAAATAGTCGCCCAACAGCGACGAGGCGGCCGGCGCGCAGCTCGCCTCGCCGACGCCGACTCCCATCCGCAATCCGAACAACTGCCAATAGCCCCGCGCGAAGCCCGAGGCGGCGGTCAGCAGACTCCAGAAGAAGACCCCGACCGCCAGAATGCGGGCGCGGTTCGCGCGATCGGCCAGGAAGCCGAACGGCAACCCCACGACCGCATAGAGCAGAATGAACGAAGTGCCCAGCCAGCCGAGCTGCGTGTCGGTCAGTTTCCATTCGTCGGCGATCGGCTGCCCGACCGCCCCCAGAATCTGCCGGTCAAAAAAGTTCAGCGTGTTGACGGCAAACAAGACCGCCAGCGCATACGCGGCGCGTTTCGACATCAAGTGCTTCCTTCCCCACGAGCGTGTGGGCGATGGCGCGCAAGCCGCGCCACTCCCAAGCGGCCCAATTCGTGCGGCCATTGTGGGGTGGCACCGCGCAGGCGTCAAATCAGCGGTGCTAAGGTCAGAAGCCGTGGCATGGGCTTCCAGCCCATGAAACTGTAGGGTGCGTGAAACGCACCAGCTCTATTCCACGTTTATTCAGCGGCCGTGCGAGCATCTCGCGACAAAACACTGGTGTGCTGCGCACACCCTACGAGTTCCAGCCATGACTAACACGGCCAAGATGGCCGTGCCACGATTTCGCCGCTACGCGCCCTTCCGCCCGATCAGCTTTTTCATTTCGGGCCAGCTCCGCGTGTTGGCCACGTCGGCCTTGGTGAGCCCGCCCCGCCGCGCCTGGATGATCCCATATCGCATCACCCCCAGTTGTTCGGTGCTATGGGCATCGGTCGAGATCACGATCGGGATGCCGTGCCGCTTGGCGGCGGCGCAGGCCACGTCGTCGAGATCGAGCCTGGCCGGATTGGCATTGAGCTCCAGTAACTTGCCGTGCTCACGGGCCGCTTGAAATACCGCCTCAAGATCAACCTCGTACGCTTTGCGGCGGTTGATCAACCGCCCGGTGGGATGCGCAATCGCCGACACGTACGGGTTCTCGAGCGCCTCGACGATCCGCTTGGTGATTTGCTCGCGCGGCTGGTTCTGTCCGTAATGCACGCTAGCGACAACCCAGTCGGCCCGCACCAGCACGTCGTCCGCGAGGTCGAGCCCGCCTTTTTCCAGAATGTCGACCTCGACCCCCTTGAGCACCCGAAAGCCGTCGAGCTTGGCGTTGCGGCGTTCGATCTCGTCCCATTGCTGATGAAGCCGCGCGCCGTCGAGCCCGCGCGCCATGGTGACGCGTTTCGAGTGGTCGGTGATGGCGATGTACTTCAGGCCGCGCCGGCGTGCCGCGGCCACCATTTCGTCGAGCGTGGCCCGCCCGTCGGTGTCGGTCGTGTGCATGTGCAGGTCGCCGCGAATGTCTGCCAGCTCGATCAGCTTCGGCAATTTGCCCTCGGCAGCCCACTGGAACTCCTGGCGGGCCTCGCGCAGCTCGGGGGGAAACCAGGGCAAATCGAGCGTGGCGTAGACTTCTTCCTCGGTTTCACCGGCGATCCGCTTTTCACCGCGGTAGACACCATACTCGTTGATCTTCAGACCGCGATCCTTGGCCATGCTGCGCAGGATGACGTTGTGGGCCTTCGATCCCGTGAAGTACTGTAGCGCCGCGCCAAACGATTCGGCCGGCACCACTCGCAGATCGACTTGCAGGCCGCGCGCCACGCGGATCGCCATGCGAGTGTCGCCGCGCGCAAGCGTGGCTTCGCGCCCTTCGAGCGCCGCGAACGCGTCCATCACTTCGCCCGGCTGCGACGAGACCGCCAGCACGTCGAGATCGCCGACCGTTTCCCGCCCCCGCCGGTAGCTGCCGGCGATTTCCAACTGTTCGACGCTCTTGCACATCCGCAGTTGCCGCAGGATTTCTTGGGCCACTTCGTCCGCCTCGGCCCAGTACATCCGCACCTCGGCCTGGCTGGCCAACGGCAAACCGGCCAGGATCGTCTCTTCGGTCTTCTTGCCGAAGCCCTTGAGCTCTTGCACCCGGTGGGCTTCGCACGCGGCGCGCAACTGGTCGAGCGATTGGATCTTCAGCTCGTTGAAGAGCACGGCCGCCTTCTTGGGCCCCAGCCCGGGAATACGCATCAGGGCCAGCACGCTGGCGGGGGTTTGCGCCCGCAGTTCTTCCAACTGCGGCAGCGAGCCGGTCGACAACAACACGCCGATCTTTTCGGCCAGGTCATCGCCGATGCCCGCAATGTCGGTAAGCTTGCGGGCCGGGTCGGTGGCGATTTTGGCCAGCGGCTCGCCCAGGTCCTTGAGCGTGCGGGCGGCGTTGCGGTAGGCCCGCACGCGAAAAGGATTGGCCCCTTGAAATTCGAGCAAGTCGCCCAATTCGTCGAAAGCGGCGGCAACGTCGCTGTTGTTCATACGCGTGCGATTTCGTTTGAAAAGAGCTTGTCGCCCAGCGACCGACGAGTGACCGGGCTTACATGTGCAATTCGACGATGTCGCGATCGGCCACCACGTGATCCGCCTTGACGACCGTGCCGGGGTGGACGTGCGTACCCCATACGCGGGCAAACTTGAACTTCTCCACGAAGTCCTTGTGCACCTGCTCGGCGACGTCGAGCACCGTGCTGCCGATCCGGACCGTGAAGGGGCGCTCCATGTCGGGCTCCTTGTGCGTTGGCAACTTCGTGTACACCCGCACGACGCCCAGCGCCGCGAAGATCGCCGCGCGCAGGGCTTCGAGCCCGGTCCCATGCTCGGCCGAAATCACGTGCTCGGGAAAGTCGAGCGGCAGCAACTCGTGCAGTAACTCGAGCCGCACGGTCGCGTCGGGCAGGTCGATCTTGTTGGGAACCACAAACGTCCGCGTGTACGACAACCCGACGTCGTCGGGATCGAGCGACGACTCGCGGGCCAGCCGCGTCTTGGTCGCCGCGAGTCGATCGAGCACCGCCTGCAGGGCCTCGATCCCGTCGTCGCTTCCCAGATCAACCAGCAGGAGCGCCAGGTCGGCCCCGCGGATCAGCCCCAGCATGTACGGCTCGAGCACGTCGGCCGTGATCGGCGGCGTGTCGATCAATTGCACGCTGACGTCTTCCCAAGGCATCATCCCCGGCAAGGGGGTGCGCGTAGTGAAAGGATAGGGCGCGACCTCTGGCGTGGCCCGTGTCAGCGCGCGCAACAAGCTGCTTTTGCCGACGTTCGGTCCGCCCAGCAGGATCGCGGTTCCGGCCCCCTGCCGGGGAATGCGCACGGCGTGGCCGCGACGCCCCTGCTTGCGCTCGGCTTCCAGCTCATGTTTGGCGCGGCTGATCTTGTGCTTGAGATCGGCCTGGAGTTTCTCCGAGCTCTTATGCTTCGGCATCTCGCGCAGCATGATCTCTAGCGCGCGCAGCTCCTCCTCGGTGCTGGCGGCGCGGCGGTAGGCTTCTTCGGCCTTCAGATACTGCGGAGTGAGATTGGCGGCCATCGTGCTTGCCGCTCGCGGTGGCGGCGCCCATCAAGACTGTTTGTCGCGACGGAATCGCGCGGCGACTTGAGTTTAACTTTTGCATTTTCTGACGAACAGCAGGCGTGGGCGGGCGCCGCGCGTTGTTTAAACCGTGGCGCTCGCGCAAGACCGAACGCCCGCTGGCCGCCGGCAGCCGGCCGCGCCAGGTTCGTTAGGCAGCAAGCTCTGCCCAGCTTATTGCGACCTGAGGGGACTGGCGACCAACGTTGAATCCGCGCGCCGAGGCTAGCCGATGCCCGGTGCAAGAGATTCGGATATCTGTTGCCAGTCGCAGCCTGCTGCGGCCCTTGGCACACCATGGCCTCCAGGAACCTGCACCCATGAGCCAGTCGCAACCGGTCAGCACGGCGATCGATATCGAAAGCCGCCAAGACGAAGTGCTCCGTCTGCTCGACGAATTGAACGAGCGGATCGAACGCACGCTGGCCAACCTGCCGACGCTCAAACTCGAGCGGCCGCCGGCCCGCCAAGAGAAGAAGCGGGCGGCTTAAAGGCCGGCGCGCCAGCATGAGCCGACGCGCGATCCGCGCGGTACAATAGCTATGACGGCTTAACGGTAGCGACACTGTCCTGGCGGCTTCCATGACCACCGAACCGGTCGAGACGATTCCTATCAAGCTCGATGCCCATGGCGTGGCGCGGATTGGCGACTCGCGCTTGACGCTCGATGTGTTGGCAATCGAGTGGAACGGTGGCGCTACGCCTGAGCAGATCGTCGAGCAATTTCCGAGCTTGGCGCTAGCCGACGTCTATGCGGTGATCGCCTGGATGCTCAGGCATCCGGATGAACTTTCGGCATATTTGGCTGACGGAAGTGCTGCGGTTGAAGAAGTTGTCCGGAAAGTCGAGGCGGCTGGAAAGCAAGCCGGCTTGCGCGCGAGGCTCCGGGCACGGCGCTCGGAGGCCCCCCAATAGCGGCCACGCTGCGATTTCTGGCGGATGAGAACCTGAGCACGAATTTCATTCGTAGCCTGCTCCGCCACAGGCCGTTTGATCTCGTCCGCGCCATTGACGTTGGGCTCAGCAGTCAATCTGACGACAGCGTATTAGCTTGGGCGGCTGACAACGGTCGGATTGTGATCTCTCGGGATTTTCGCACGCTGCCCGCTTACGCATGGGACCGTATCGCGAGAGGTCTGGACATGCCAGGTGTGCTCTTGCTTCGCGGCGACGCGCTCGTCAGCCGCGTTATTGACGATCTGCTGCTGATTGACGAGACCTGCGATGCCAGCGAACTCCGAGATCAGGTATGTTACCTGCCACTCGAATAAACCGGGACTTCGCTTCGAGTTCCTATATCGCCGAGTAGGCCATAGTTCCTCGGCAATCGAGACGCTTTATTGATACGCGTAATCTCCCGCGTTCACGCTCGGCAGGTTGCTCGTGCCCATCAAGTAGCGATCGACATTGCGGGCCGCTTCGCGCCCTTCGTGAATCGCCCAGACGACCAGCGATTGGCCACGCCGGGCATCGCCGGCGGCAAACACGCCCGGCACGCTCGCTTGATAATCGGCGCCGGCCTTGATATTGCCGCGCTGGTCGAGCTCCAGGCCGAATTGCTCGATGGCGCCGCCGCGCTCGGGACCCAAGAATCCCATCGCCAACAGCACGAGCTGGCAGGGCCAGTCGCGCTCGGTGCCGGAGATCTCCTTGTACGGCGGATTGCCTGAGCCGATCCACTCGATCTCGATCGTGCGCAGACCCGTGAGCCGACCTTGTTCGTCGGCGCGAAATTCCTTGGTAGCGAGGCTCCAATGGCGATCGCACCCTTCTTCGTGCGAAGTGCTGGTGCGCAGGATCACCGGCCACAGCGGCCAAGGGGTGTTCGCGGGGCGCTCAGTGCGACGAGGAAAGTCCCCCAGGTCGGCCGGCTTGGGCAACAGCTCGAATTGCGTGACGCTCCGCGCACCGTGACGGTTCGACGTGCCAGTGCAGTCGCTGCCGGTATCACCGCCGCCGATGATGATCACGTCCTTGCCGGTCGCCAGGATCGACACCTCGCCGGGGATTTCGTCCCCCTGATTCCGCTGGTTCTGCTGCGGCAGGAACTCCATCGCGAAGTGCACGCCGGGCAACTCGCGGCCGGGGATCGGCAGATCGCGCGGCGCAGTCGAGCCAATGCAGAACAAGGTCGCGTCGTAGTCACGACGCAAGTCTTCGACCGCAACATTGAAGCCGACGTTGGCGCCCGTCTCGAAAACAACTCCTTCGGCCTTCATCTGTTCGACGCGCCGCCAGACGCGCCATTTCTCGAGCTTGAAGTCGGGAATGCCGTACATCAGTAAGCCGCCCGGGCGATCAGCCCGCTCGAACACGGTGACCCAGTGCCCCGAGCGATTAAGTTGCTGTGCGGCGGCCAGGCCGGCGGGCCCGCTGCCGATCACCGCCACGCGCTTGCCGGTACGCGCGGCCGGTGGCTCGGGCACGATCCACCCTTCGTCGAAGCCGCGGTCGGCGATCGACATTTCGATCGACTTGATGGCCACCGGGTCTTCGTTGATGCCCAGCACGCAGGCCGCTTCGCACGGCGCGGGGCAAACGCGGCCGGTGAACTCAGGAAAATTGTTGGTGGCGTGCAGCCGCGCGAGCGCCTCGCGCCAGTGGTCGCGATACACCAGATCGTTGAAGTCGGGAATGATGTTTCCCAGCGGGCAGCCGGTGTGACAGAACGGCACGCCGCAATCCATGCAGCGGGCGCCTTGGCGCTGCAGTTCGTCGGCCGGCAGCACTTCGAGGAATTCACGGTAGTGCTTCAGCCGCTCGGCGACCGGCTCCTTGTGAAAGTGGTCGCGCTTGTACTTGAGAAACCCCCGCACATCACCCACGGGCCACCTCCTCGAGCGTGCCAGCCGCTTCGGCTTCGTCTTTTTCTGCTTTAGATTCTTCGTGGCGCTCGCGGAGCATCTCGGCGATGGCGCGTTTGTAGTCGATCGGCATGACTTTGACGAACTTCGCCTTGAGCGTATCCCAATTGTCGAGCACGTATTGCCCGCGAGTGCTGCCGGAGTAGCGGACGTGGTTCTGCAGCATCTCAAGCACGCGCGTCTGATCGGCCAGATCAGAAATGTCTTCGAGCTCCACCAACTCACGATTCACCAGCCGCGAGAACTTTTCCTCTTCGTCGAGTACGTAGGCGATCCCCCCCGACATGCCGGCCGCGAAGTTGCGCCCCGTGCCGCCGATGATCACGACGATGCCACCGGTCATGTACTCGCAGCCGTGGTCGCCCACGCCTTCGGCGACCGCTCGCGCGCCGCTGTTGCGAACACAGAACCGTTCGCCGGCGATGCCGCGCAGGTAAAGCTCGCCCGACGTGGCCCCGTACAAGGCGACGTTGCCGCAGATGATGTTCTCCTCGGCCTTGAAAGTCGCTTCGCGCGGGGGGAGGACGATAATCTTGCCGCCGGAGAGCCCCTTGCCGCAGTAGTCGTTCACGTCTCCTTCAACGCGGACTGTCACTCCCGGCGCCCCGAATGCCAGCAGGCTCTGCCCGGCAGAACCGCGGAAATTCAACTGGATTGTGTCCTCGGGCAGGCCCTTGCTGCCGTAGCGCTTCGTGACCTCGCTCGACAGAATCGTGCCGACCGTGCGATTGATATTGCGCACCGGCAGCTCGACGGCGACTTTCTCCCCGCGCTCCAGCGCCGCCGCGCAAGCGGGGAGCAGCGTCGTCACGTCGAGCGACTTGTCGATGCCGTGGTCTTGCCGCTCGACGCAGTAGTTCTTGTAGAGATCGGCCTCGGGCGGGCGGCGCAAAATCGCCGAGAAGTCGAGCCCCCGCGCCTTCCAATGCGCGATCGCCTCGCGCGTGTCGAGGCGATCGACGCGCCCCACCATCTCGTTGATCGTGCGGAAGCCCAGCCGCGCCATGATCTCGCGCAGCTCTTCGGCCAGCATGAAGAAATAATTGACGACCCACTCGGGCTTGCCGTCGAACTTCGCCCGCAGGATCGGGTCTTGCGTGGCGATGCCAACCGGGCAGGTATTGAGGTGGCACTTGCGCATCATGATGCAGCCGAGCACCACGAGCGACGCCGTGGCGATCCCCCATTCTTCCGCACCCAGCAGCGTGGCGATCGCCACGTCTTTGGCCGTGCGGAGCATGCCGTCGGTCTGCACGATGATGCGGCCGCGGAGGTCGTTCATCACTAGCACTTGCTGGGTTTCGGCCAGGCCGAGCTCCCAGGGAATGCCGGCGTGCTTGATCGAGGTTTGCGGGCTGGCGCCGGTGCCACCGTCGTGCCCTGAGATCAGCACGACATCGGCTTTGCCCTTCGACACGCCAGCGGCAACAGTCCCGACGCCAACTTCGGCCACTAGCTTGACGCTGACGCGAGCGTCGCGGTTGGAGTTCTTGAGGTCGTGGATGAGCTGCGCCAGGTCCTCGATCGAGTAGATGTCGTGATGCGGCGGGGGCGAAATCAATTGCACCCCCGGCGTGCTATGCCGGATGCGGCCGATCTCTTTGTCGACCTTGTGGCCGGGCAATTGCCCCCCTTCGCCGGGCTTGGCACCCTGGGCCATCTTGATCTGCAGCTCCTTGGCATGGACCAGATACAAGCTGGTGACGCCGAACCGCGCGCTGGCCACTTGCTTGATGGCGCTGTTCCGCGAGTCGCCGTTCGGGTCGAGGCGGTAACGGGCGGGGTCTTCCCCTCCTTCGCCCGTGTTGCTCTTGGCCCCCATGCGATTCATGGCGATGGCTAGCGTTTCGTGGGCTTCCTTGGAGATCGAGCCGTACGACATCGCGCCCGTGGCGAAGCGCTTGACGATCTCCTTGGCCGGCTCGACCTGGTCGAGTGGAATCGGATGCTCGAGCTCGCGAAATTCCAGCAAGCCGCGCAACGTGAGCAGTTGCCGCTCCTGGTTGTCAATGAGCTGCTGATAACGCCGGAACTCCTCGCGGCTATTGAGGCGCGTCGCCTGTTGCAGCTTGGAGACCACCTCGGGGTTCATGATGTGGGCTTCACCCTTGCGGCGCCATTGGTACTGCCCCCCCACGTCGAGCGTTAAGAGCTCGGGCACTTCCACGCGCGGATAGGCGTGCTCGTGGCGGCGCAGCGATTCTTCGGCTACCTCGGCCAGGCCAATGCCCTGAATACGGCTGGCGGTCCAGGTGAAGTGCTCGTCGACTAGCGCGCTATTGAGCCCGATGGCTTCGAAGATCTGCGCGCCGCGATAGCTTTGCTGCGTCGAGATACCCATCTTCGACGCGACCTTCAAGAGCCCCTTGCCGACCGCCTTGATGTAGTTCTTTTCGAGCTTCTCCAGCGGCGTATCGGCCGGTACGTAGCGCTCGGCCTGCATCGACGCGATCACCTCGAACGCCAGGTACGGATTGACCGCGCCCGCGCCGTAGCCTGTCAACAGTGCGAAGTGCTGCACCTCGCGGGCTTCGCCGGTTTCGACGACGATGCCGCAGCGGGTGCGGGCCATCTCGCGAATCAGGTGGTGGTGCACGCTCGATGTGGCCAACAGCGCGGGGATGGGAACCAGCTCGGCATTCACGCCGCGGTCGGAGAGGATCAGGATCGTGATCCCTTCGGCGATCGCGCGCGAAGCTTCGGCGCGCAGCTCCTGCAGGCGGCGATCGAGGCCGGCCGCCCCCTCGCTGCGCTTGAAGAGCATCGACAGCGCGCGGCTCTTGAGCCGCGGGCGATCCAGCGCGCGGAGCTTCGCCAGCTCGGCATTCGTGAGGATCGGCGTTTCGAGCCGCAACAGCGCGCACTGTTCGGGCGTTTCGTCGAGCAGATTGCCTTCGGCGCCGATCGTGGTGATCAGCGACGTGACAATCTCCTCGCGGATCGCGTCGAGCGGCGGGTTGGTGACTTGCGCGAAAAGCTGCTTGAAGTAGTTGTAGAGCAACTGCGGACGATCGGAGAGCACCGCCAGCGGCGTATCGTTGCCCATCGAGCCGACCGGCTCCGCGCCGTCGAGGGCCATCGGAGCCATGATGATCCGCAAGTCCTCGAGTGTGTAACCGAAAACGCGCTCGAGCTTCACCAGCGGCTCGCCGGCCGCGCCATTGCCATTGCCGTTGCGGCGGTGCCCATTGCGGTGTTGCGCCGCCACGCCCAGCCCCAGCGATGCTTGGGAATTGACGGTCGAATTACTCGGGGCCGGCGCCGGCAGATCGGCCAAGCGCACCAGGTCTTCGTCGAGCCACTGGCGATACGGCCTGCGCGAGGCAAGCTGATGCTTCAGCTCGTCGTCGGCGATGATTTCGCCCTTGGCCGTGTCGACCAGCAGCATGCGTCCTGGTTGCAAACGGCCTTTATAGGCCACGTTCTCTTGCGGAATCTGCAGCACGCCCGCCTCGGAGCCCATCACCAGCAGCCCGTCTTTGGTGACCCAGTAACGGCTGGGCCGCAGCCCGTTGCGATCGAGCACGGCGCCGATCGAGGTGCCGTCGGTAAAGGCCATCGAGGCCGGCCCGTCCCACGGCTCCATCAGGCACGCCTGATATTCGTAGTAGGCCTTCTTCTCGTCCGACATGCTCTCGTGCCCTGCCCAGGGCTCGGGGATGAGCATCGACATGGCCTGCGCCAGCGGCCGCCCGGTGATCACCAGAAGTTCGAGCGCGTTGTCGAAGTTCGCCGAATCGCTCGCACCGGGGGTACAGATCGGCACGATCTTCTGCAAGTCGGAGCCGAACTGCGGGTGCGCCAGCATGCTCTCGCGGGCGTGCATCCAGTTGACATTGCCGCGCAGCGTGTTGATCTCGCCGTTGTGGCATAAATAGCGGAACGGCTGCGCGAGGTCCCACGTCGGAAACGTATTCGTGCTGTAGCGCTGATGCACCAGGGCCAGAGCCGACACGTAGTCGGGATCGGCCAGATCGTGGTAGAAGCGATCGACCTGATGGGCCAACAGCAGGCCCTTATAGATAATCACCCGGCTGGAAAAGCTGGGGATATAGAAATACGACTTCTGCGTCAGGTCGCTCGCGGTAATGGCGCGCTCGACGCGCTTGCGAATCACATAGAGTTTCCAATCCAACAGCTCGCGCGGCGTATCGGCGCCACGGGCGACAAACAACTGCCGCACGATCGGCTCGGCCTCGCGGGCGACTCGGCCAATGGCCATTTGGTCGACCGGCACGTCGCGCCAGCCCAGCACGCGCTGCCCTTCCTCGGCCACAATCTGCATCAATTGGCGCTCGCAATCGGCACGCTGGTCGGCTTCGCGCGGCAGAAAGACGACCGCCACGCCGTAGTCGCCGGGCGAGGGGAGCCCGAAGCCCAGCCCTTCCGACACGCGGCGAAACAGCTCGTGGGGCATCTGCGTGAGAATGCCGGCGCCGTCCCCCGTCTCGGGATCGCAACCGCAAGCGCCGCGATGCGTGAGATTTTCGAGGATCTCGATCGCCGAGCGCACAATCTGATGCGTCTTGCGGCCGGCGATATCGACGACCATGCCGACGCCGCAGGCATCGCGTTCATTGGCTGGATCGTACAGCCCTTGCCTGGGAGGCAGGCCAACACGTTGAGTGCGACGAGTGGCGGCGCGAGACGTCCGTGCGCGTTTTGTCATGGCAAGTCTACCTAAGCTGATTCGTAGCGAATTGTCCGACAGGTTGCGGCCGGGTCGCTCGTCACGACCGACCGTCGTCGTCCGTTACCCCGACGGCCGCGCGAACGGCGCCGGCGGGATCATCATGGTGAGAACCGTTGTGCGCGCCGTTGCGTGCACCGTTATGACCGCCGCTGTGAGCGCTCATTGGCGCGTCGCAGGCTAACGCAGTTGACTGCTCGGCCTGGCCTTCTTCCGCCTGCAAGAGCTCGATGAACCGCCGCGCCGTGCTCGAAAGTTGCTTGCCCCGGCGGAAAATAATCCCCAGCGGCCGCACGAGCTCGTCGCTCGAGAGCGGCACGACGACCAGCGTGCCCGCTTCGGCCTCGCGCGCGACGGTCGGAATCGGCAGCAGGGCCACGCCGGCGTCGATTTCGATCGCCCGCTTGATCGTCTCGATGTTGTCGAATTCCATGGCGACGCGCACCTCAACGCGATGCGCCAAGAGCACGGCATCGATCTCGCGGCGAATCGTCAGGTCGCTGTCGAAGCTGACGACGTTCTCGCCGTGCAACTCTTCGAGCGGCACCTTCGCCCGGCCGGCCAACCGATGCCGCGGCGAGCAGACCAGAGCCATCGGTTCATCGCGCCAGCGGATCGCGCGGATCGTGCGCGAGGCCTTCGGATAGCTCACCAGACCCAAGTCTGCGGTGTCTCCCTCGACCGCTTCGTATACCCGGTGGGGATGCAGATATTCCAGACGCACGTTGGACTTGGGGTACCGGCTTAGAAACCCCTGAATGTGCCGGTTCATGTGGTGCAGACCAACCGAGTAGATCGAAGCCACGCGGACGCGCCCCTCGACCTCTTCGTGCAGGGTCCGGACGCGATCTTCCAGGGCGTCGTAGCGCTCGACGAGCGCGCGGCAGCCGTCGTAAAAGACCTCTCCCTCAGGCGTGAGCACGAAGGGACGCTTCGAGCGGTCAATCAGTTTGACCCCTAGCCGCTCTTCGAGCTGTTGCACGAGCTGACTGGCCCCCGACTGCGAGAGCTCGTTTTCGCGCGCGGCACGCGAAAAACTGCGCCGTCTGACGACATCGCAAAACACTTTGAGCGACTTGATATGCATAGCGCGGCTGCGAATAAGTAGCAGCGATAGATGGCTTCCCCAGCATTCGAAAGTGACATACTAACCTAGAGTCGCCAGCCAGACCCGTCAAGTAGCTGCCCGGGGACAGAACACAACGGCTGGACTCCCGACCCGCACGCCGTTCCGGAGACGCCTAGCCGGGGCGGTACCCCCTCTGGTGGACATAGAATTTCTAGTCGGCGGCCCCGGTCGGGAGCGGCAGTAGCGAATCAAGCGCGTCGACGATGGTGGCCACTTGCCAACAGGCTAGGAGTCAGCCAGACCGACCATCCAAGTCAACGACCTGTCGGCGAGCGCCGATCGGGCGTACGATAGGTTGCTCGGTCTTTCTTCGGAACAGCTCTTCTCTCTCGCAGCCAACTGACGAGGCGCCTGCGCGCGAACCTGCGATGTTCGGCCAACCGCGGATTGCTCTCGGCGAACTCGGCGCGCTGTGCCGCCGTGTCGGACTAGCGCTCGAAACCGGACTCGACATCCGCCGCGTGTTGGCGCGCGAGGCGTCGGGCCGCGCCAGTCGGCCGCTCGCCCGCCGCCTCGATCAGATCGCCATCGACCTCGGTCGTGGTCGCACGCTCGCCGACAGCCTGGCAGATACGGGCAAGTTCTTCCCCCCCCTTGTGCACGAGATGATTTCTGTTGGCGAAGAGACGGGGCAAGTGCCCGAGGTGCTACGGCGGCTCGCCGAGCATTACGAATCGCAGTTGCGGCTGCGGCGGAGTTTTCTGGCAGCCATCGCCTGGCCGTTGACGCAGTTGGTTGCGGCCATTGCGATCGTCGGGTTCCTGATTTGGATTCTGGGCATCATCGCCACGTCGACCGGTGGGAAACCGCTCGACGTGCTGGGACTGGGACTCTCGGGCAATCGTGGCGCGGCGATCTATTTCCTAACCGTGGCTGCGATCTGCGTCGGCGGCTGGCTCACGATTCGCGCGCTGTTGCGCAGCAGGTTCTGGGCCGGGCCGTTTGAACGCTTGTTATGGGCGATTCCCGTGTTGGGCGCGTCGCTGCGCACGTTGGCATTGTCGCGCTTGGCCTGGTCGCTGCAGTTGACGCTCGATACTGGCATGCCGCTCAAGCGCGCGTTGCCGCTGTCGCTGCGCAGCACGCACAGCCGCACCTTCGCCGAACAAAGCGAGCGGGTGGTTAGCGATGTGCAGCGCGGGCGCGAGATCAGCGAGGCGCTGGCCGATACGCGCGTCTTTCCGGCCGACTTTCTCGACGCGCTCGAAGTCGGCGAAGGCAGCGGCCGCTTGCCCGAAACCATGCGGCTGCTCTCAACGCAGTACGAGGAGCATGCCCGCCGCGCGCTAACTACTCTGACAATGCTGGCGGGCTTTGCCGTGTGGGCTGGTGTGGCGCTGTTGATCGCGGCGGTCGTCATCCGCCTGTTCATGTACTACGTCGGCACCATTAACGGCCTGCTGGACGAGATCTGAATCGCGCAAGAACGCCAGAACAAACCGAGCGGCGCCGACTCATAAGGCGCCGGCGCCGCTCGATATTGCTTGTCACGGGGAGCGCGCTGCTGGGCTACTTCTGACGACGACGCCGATAGGCCAGGCCCACAACTCCTGCCAACCCGCAGCCGAGCATCGCCCAGGTGCCGGGCTCTGGAACGCAGATGTGCTCGAGCGTGCCCAAGACTTGAACCGGCCCGCCGGCCACCCGCAGGTCAAGGCTCACTTGCGGGGGGCAAAACGGAATCGTAAACGTCGGAGAGATTTGCTTAGTTTCGCCCGGCGCGAGATCAAACGGAACGATGGGGCTGTTCTGAACCTGCCCGGGGACGCGCGGATCGATCCAATCGAAGAACAGATCGACGAACGACGGGGCACCGGTTGGGTTGAGGTTCTGCAGGGTGCCCGTGAAACTGATGATCTTGTCGCGAACCAGGTCGAAGTCATTCGGAAAGTAGAGCGTGATCGGCTGGTCCTGCACGAGAATCAAGTCGATCGGCTCCGAACCCGCGTTCTGGGCAGATGCCGTTGAAACGCACAACAACGCGACAATGCCGGCAACGAATAGCTTGGAAGTGGCGTTCATGAGACTCCTCCTTGGAATACTTGATTCACTATGAGTGGAAGCAATCCGAATTTGTTAATCGCTACGTGCCCGCTGTTCCGATCGCAACGCGAACCGATTTCGCGCTCACTCACTCGCTGCGTCATCGGCAACCCAATTGCCGAATCAGCGCGCCCCTCTTGAAAACCTTCAGGCAGTCCCTGACCCGCGTCGCCGACGGTGAGCTACGCCCAACAGGCCCGTCAGGCCGCTGGCCAACAACACCCACGTGCCTGGCTCTGGCACGACGCACGTGTGGGTGAACACGCCCACGACGTGAACCGGCCCCAGATTGCGCCAGTTGTCGTCACCATCTTTGTCGTCATCCTTGCCGTCATCGCCGTGATCCGAGTGCAGACTAAAAAGTTGAAACTGCCTTCCACGGCCATGGTCTCCGTCATCATCGTCGTCGTCTCCTCCGTTCCCGTCGTCGTGGTGCCCGTCGTCGTGTTCGTCGTCCCCTCCCTTGCCAGTCAGTTGGAGATCCAAGCTCACAAGCGGTGGACAAAACGGGATCGTAAGCGACTGGAATACGCCGCGCGTCTCGCCGGGTCCCAAGTCGACAAAGATCGGCTCGCTGAACTTGTGTTCCGGAACCCGACCGCGCGGGTCGAGCCAATCGAATCTCAGTTGCAGCGTCGTGCCGGCTTTAGAGTCGAGGTTCGCGACCGAGCCCTCGAAAGTGATCACCTTGTCGTGAATCAGATCGAAATCGTTGGGGAACTTCATCTCGACCGGCTGACCAAAGACGACGGTCACATCGATCGGTTCCGAGGCCGACTGCTGGGCCGACGCGGTCGAGGCGCAGCACAGCACAAGACAGCCCAGGAAATACTTAGACATTGAGTTCATGAGACTCCTCGTTGCAGATCGTGTTCTCAATTGCGGAAGCAGACTCAACGTGCAGGCGTTGCGTCACCAATTCATCAAGCGAATCCGCGCTGACACACCAGCGGCGTCATCGGCGAGCGTGTGGCCGCCGCAGCCCAAGGGATCTCAGCGCCGACTTGGTGATGAACAGCCGGCGACGATGTCACTGGCGCATGCACCAACAAACGGGAGAGCGCTCGGCGAAGAATGGCCGCGCTAGCGCTGTCTGAGCAATTCGGACGCCGTCGTACCACCCCAGGAGCCGACTTGCTGGCAAGCACAGCTCAGCAAAGCGTCACAGATGAATCGAAGAAACT
Source organism: Pirellulales bacterium (assembly GCA_019745975.1). Taxonomy (GTDB): domain Bacteria; phylum Planctomycetota; class Planctomycetia; order Pirellulales; family JAEUIK01; genus JAIESQ01. Next base: position 33,679 of record JAIESQ010000073.1, on the reverse strand, counting down.
CGACTAAAGCTCACCGTCGGAATAGTCGCGTAGCAAACGACGAAACCTTGCGGCGAACTATCAACAAGGCGCGCTAACATGGCCAGAGCAGGCCGAGAAGTTGGTGATCATTAGCGTCGCCTCACGCCAAACCGCCCATGCCGGACTTTTCCCGGGCTGGGGGCTAAAAATCACGCAGTAGCACCACCTGATATTGCCGCTTAATACACAGACTTTGCGTATAATTAGCGATGCAGACGGTTTCCGTCAAGAAAATTCGCGAAAAGAATTTCACAAACGCAGCCATTACCCGGGTTGCCGAAATCCCGACTGGCTGGCGTCGCACGGCCGTCTAGCCCGCATTTCTCACCAACTTCGTCGCGAGCGGAGTTAAGTGCTTGGATGGCAAGAAGCAGAGTGTGGATCGACCGGAAGCGTATTGGCTCATACGTTGAGGATCGAGACGCACCCGGCGACGCCGCCATCCAACGACTTGGGCTCCGCGTAGCAGATGGCTGGTGAGAAATGCGGGCTAGAACCAGCCCCGGCCATTGTTCGACAGCCCCCGCTGCTCACGGCGCTCTTGCATCATGCGGCGGTACTCGGCCCGCATCCCACGCGACTCTGGGGAACTGCTATCGAGGCGGTTGCGGCGCCACTCGTTGCGCTGCTCGGGAGTCGCATTGCGCCAACCGCCGCGCCAGCCACCGTCGCCCCCCGGCCGTCCGCCGCCGCCTTGTGCTATGGCGCTCGGTGAGCCGCCTCCTGGGCCGCCACCCCGCGGGCCACCCCCTGGACCGCCCGGTCCGCCGGGGCCGCCGCGTCGACCGTCACGGTCTCCGCGCCGGTCGCCACTTTGCCCGCTGGCCTCACGTTCGCGGCGGCGCTGTTCGCGCTCCTTGCGCCATTTCTCCATTTCGTCGATCTGCTTATCCAGGCGGGCACGCTGCTCCGTTGGCGAGAGGGCGAAGAACTGCTTGAGCTGCTCGTCGAAGTACTTTTCGCGCTCCATTTCACGCTCTTCGCGTAAAGCCTGCCGCTGCTCTGGGGAGAGCTTCTCGACCTCCTGCATGAAACCTTCCCACTGCGCACGGCGCTGATCGTCGGTCAGGCCAGGTTGATCGCGGAGTTGTTCCAGCGCGACCCGCATCTCGCGCACCTTAAGCAGTTGCGGATCAGGGCGATAGTGCCAAAAAGCCCAACCGCCGCCCACAAACGAAGCCATCACGACGCCGGCCAGCAGCAGCTTGCCCTTGCCTCCTTGGCCTGGTACCGCCGTGCCCGACTTGCTTTTGAAGCGGGGAGTGCGGGGACGATTGTCGGAAAGGCTACGGCCCATCGTCATGGTCTCCAACAGCAGGATGCGCGACTTTCGCGGCGGCCAGCGGGACGACAATCGGTGGCGCGCTCCAGGGTCGTCAAAACGGCGCCACGTGCCCGTCAAGGCATAAATAATTGCGCGAGCCCATCTGCTTTTCTTGGCCGTGAAACGGATCAAAGTCGTACAGTAACCAGACGTCGGAACTCGAACGGTCCTCGTTGCCGTCGCGGTCGGACATCAATTGCGGACGCGTCTTTCCCTCGACGCGCGTCATCGGATACTCGTAGCTGATCCCTTCCCGTTCGTAGTAGCTGGCCAGTTGATCGCCGTCGCCAAAATCCGACGGACAGTGGAAAGCTTCGCGGCTCCCCTCGATGTGTTGCGCCAGCACTTTCTGCAAGCCGGGCCGGGTCGGGGTGAGCGAAGGCAACTGGGCCGCGTACGGGAAGACCCCTCGCGAGCCTTGCTGGTCGACGTACATGAACATGGCGATGCCGATCTGCCGCAAGTTCGACATGCAGTTGGTCGACCGTGATCGCTCCCGCGACCATTGCACCGCCGGCATCAACATCGCGATCAGCATCCCGATAATGCCAATCACGACCAGCAATTCGACGAGCGTAAACCCGCGACGCGGACCCAAAGGATGGATACGACGCATGGCGATGGCCCTAGATGACGAGAGTTAAGGCGACCGCTTGAAAGACCGCATGCGCAGCCCGACGGCTGCCCCGGATTCTAACACGAGAGTAATGAAAAGGTTCCGCGGGTTTTTTCTGGCGGACCTGTTGAATGCTACCGTCGTAAAGACTGCCACCCCCACTGTTTGCCCCCGGTTTTTGCTTGTTTCTGGGCCAGCCAGTTCGTTAAGATCGAAGCTATCGCCCGCCGCTAGGGATTGCTCTAGTGGCCGGACGTCCCGCCGCCAGAGTTCCGATTTTCCCACCGCAAGTTTGGCTGCCGTCACCGGAGGCATCCGGATCGGCTGCCAAGGTGACCGCTCGGGCAGTCCGCGGTCGAAACGCCGGCCGCAGCTTACTGCTAGCAAGTCCCAGTACCGTTACGACAGGCAGGAATCATGAACGGGCGCGCCAACCCTCTCGAACCGCGAAATGCTCGACGTCGCTTCTGGGCCCGAATCCAACGACTGGCCACCGCCGCGGCGCTCGGCTGCTGCCTGCTGATAGCCCCGCAAGCTCGTTCGGCCGACAACCAGCCCACCGAGACACCGCGCTACAACCGCGACGTTCGCCCGATCCTGTCGCATAACTGCTTTCAATGCCATGGACCGGATAGCGCCGCCCGCAAGGCTGGTCTGCGCCTCGATCGACACGACGACGCCGTCAGCGCCGGGGCGATCGTTCCCGGCGACGTCGAATCCAGCGAGATGATCCGCCGCCTGCGGTCGACCGACCCGGAGGAGCGGATGCCCCCCGCCACGTCGCATCGCGAGCTCAAGCCCGAGGAAATCGAGCTCTTGGTTCGTTGGGTCTCGGCCGGAGCCGAGTACGAGCCACACTGGTCGCTAATCGCCCCCGTGCGCCCCCCACTGCCGGCCGTGTCCGACCAGGCCTGGGTGCGGACACCCATCGATCAGTTCGTTTTGGCAAAGCTAGAGGCGGCGGGCCTCAAGCCGGCGCCGGAGGCCGATCGCCGCACGCTGGCGCGCCGCTTGAGCCTCGATCTGACCGGCCTTCCCCCCGAGCCGGCGCTCGTCGAAGAGTTTGTCGCGGATCGAGCGCCCGACGCCTACGAAAAGCTCGTTGATCGCCTGATGGCGAGCCCAGCCTGGGGAGAGCATCGCGCCCGCTACTGGCTCGATCTGGCCCGCTATGCCGACACGCACGGAATTCATTTCGACAACTTCCGCGAGATGTGGTCGTATCGCGACTGGGTCATCTCGGCGTTCAATCGCAACCTGCCTTTCGACCAGTTCACGATTGAGCAATTGGCCGGCGATCTGCTGCCTGGCGGCACGCTCGATCAACAAGTTGCCTCGGGCTTCAACCGCTGCAACATCACCACGAACGAAGGGGGCGCGATCGCCGAGGAGTATCTGGTGTTGTACGCCCGCGACCGCACCGAGACGACCTCGCTGGTCTGGCTGGGGACAACCGCCGGCTGCGGAGTGTGCCACGACCACAAATTCGACCCGCTCTCGCAGAAGGAGTTTTATTCGCTGTCAGCCTTCTTCAATAACACCACGCAGAACGCCATGGACGGCAACATCAAGGACACGCCGCCGGTGGTGCCGGTTCCGCAAGAGGCCGACCGCTCGCGCTGGGAAGCGCTGCCAGGTGAAATCGCCGCGGCCCGCGGCAGGCTTGACGAGCGCCGGCAACTGGCCCGCGCCGATTTCGATGCCTGGCTCGCCGCGGCCGATATGAATGCCGTCGTGGCGCTCGTCCCCGAGCAGGATCTGTGCGCGCGGGCGGGTCTGGCCGAGAGCGCCGGTGCGGCGCTTGAAGTACAGGTCAACGGCGAGACACGGCAAGTGCCCGTCGAATCGTTGGTCTTTGAGCCGGGGCATGTGGCCGGTCAAGTTCCCGTGGCGCCTCCGGGAAGCGTGGCGCTGGCCGATGTGGGCGACTTCGAGAAAGACCAGGTGTTTAGCTGCGCGGCCTGGGTCAAGGTGACCGACCCCAATCAGATGGGGAGCCTCGTAGCGCGGATGGACAACGAACACGAGTACCGCGGTTGGGATGTGTGGCTGGAACAGGGCCGCGTCGCCTCGCACCTGGTTCACAAATGGCCCGACGACGCGCTCAAATCGCATACCAAAACAATGCTCGAAGCCAACCGCTGGACGCACGTCCTGGTGACCTACGACGGCTCGAGCGGCGCTGAGGGGCTCAAGATCTACTTTAACGGTGTCCAGCAGCCGACCGAAGCCACGGTGAACAAGCTCCGCAGCTCGATCCACACCGAGGTGCCCTTCAAAGTCGGGCAGCGACACTCGGGGCAACAAGTGACCGGTCTGGTGCTGCAAGACTTGCGGCTCTACAAACGGGCACTCACGCCCGCCGAAGCGATCCACCTGGCGGCAGCCACGCGCGCCCTGTATCTGGCGACGAAGCCTGCGGCCGAGCGGGCCGAGGCGGAAACTCAGGAACTCTACGAGTGGTGGCTCAACGCGCTCGACGCTCCGTTTCAGGAAGCCGGCGCCACGGTCGCGAAACTCGAACAGGAGAAGGCCGCGATTCAACAGCGCGGTACAATCGCTCACGTGATGCACGAAAAGGGCGATCCGGCCATGGCCTACGTCCTTTTCCGCGGCGACTACGACAAACGCCGCGACGAAGTACGGCCGGCGACGCCGAGCATGTTTCCGCCCATGGCCGACGATCTGCCACGCAACCGCCTCGGCCTGGCCAAGTGGCTGCTTACTGCCGAGCATCCGATGACCGCGCGGGTGACCGTGAACCGCTGCTGGCAAGAACTGTTCGGCACGGGACTCGTGCGCACCGCGGGCGACTTCGGCGTCAGCGGTGAATTGCCTTCGCATCCCGAGTTGCTCGATTGGCTGGCGGTCGAGTTCCGCGAGTCGGGCTGGGACGTGAAACGGCTTTATAAACTGCTGGTCACCTCGGCGGTCTACCGCCAAAGCGCGCTGGCCACGCCAGAGAAAATCGAGAAGGACCCGCAGAACCGGCTGCTCTCACGCGGGCCGCGGTTCCGCATGGATGCCGAGATGGTGCGCGACTACGCCCTGGCCGTTAGCGGATTGTTGTCGCCAAAAATCGGCGGTCCGAGCGTCAAGCCCTACCAGCCCGAAGGAGTCTGGGAAGCCGTCGCCATGATCGGATCGAACACCCGCAACTATCAGCAGGACCACGGCGAATCGCTCTACCGCCGCAGCATGTACACGATCTGGAAACGGGCGGCGCCGCCGGCCTCGATGGACATCATGAACGCGCCGGCTCGCGAGGTCTGCACGACCCGCCGCGAGCGCACGAACACGCCGCTGCAGGCACTGGTGACCCTGAACGACCCGCAGTTTGTTGAAGCAGCCCGGCATCTGGCCGAGCGAGCGATGAAAGAGGGGGGCGAAGCGGCGAGCAGTCGGCTCGATTGGCTCGCGCGCCGCCTGACGGCCCGACCGCTCAAAACCGAAGAGGTAGCCGTCGTCGCGGCGTCGCTGGCCGACTTGTTGAGCTACTACGCCGCCCACCCCGACGACGCCAAGGCGCTCGTCGCCACAGGCGAGTCGAAGCGCGACGAAGCCCTCGACGGAGCCACCCTGGCGGCCTACACCATGTTGGCCAACGAACTGATGAACCTGGACGAGGTGTTGAATAAGTAGGGTGCGTGAAACGCACCACGAGTTGCCAGAGGTGTGTTGGTGTGCTTCGCACACCCTACAGTCAAGAAACCAGGCTTCGCGAGAGATAAAGGCCATGGACCCTCGACAAGAATTCGTCCGCGATCTCACTCGGCGGCATTTCTTCGCCCAAGGAGGGAACCTGCTGGGCGGCGCGGCACTCGCTTCGCTCGTGGGGCCGTCGCTGTGGGGTGGATTGGCGCGCGGCGCGACCTTGAACTCCGGCGAGTCGACCGTCCCGCGCGAACTGACGCACTTCGCCCCCAAGGCCCGTCACGTTATCTATCTGCATATGGTCGGCGGGCCCGCGCAGATGGACCTCTACGACTACAAGCCTGTAATGGGCGACTGGTACGACAAGGACCTCCCCGACTCGGTCCGCATGGGACAGCGGCTCACCACGATGACCTCGGGACAGGCCCGCTTCCCAATCGCCCCCTCGAAGTTCAAGTTCGCCCAACACGGCCGCTCGGGCATGTGGGTGAGCGAGCTACTGCCGTACACCGCGCGGATGGTCGACGACATGTGCTTCATCCGCAGCATGCACACCGAGGCCATCAATCACGAACCGGCCATCAGCTACATGCAGACCGGTAACCAGGTTACCGGTCGCCCCTGCCTGGGTGCGTGGGCATCGTACGGGCTGGGCTCGATGAATCAAGACTTGCCGACGTTTGTCGTGCTGGTCGCCAAGCCCACGAATACCGAACAGGTGCAAGCGATCAGCGCGCGGCTCTGGTCGGCCGGCTACTTGCCAGGCGAGCACGCCGGCGTGTCGTTCCGCAGCGGTGGCGACCCCATTCTCTACATCAACAATCCACCGGGAGTTCCGAGCCAGGTGCGCCGCCGCACGCTCGACGGCCTGCGGCAGCTCAACGAATTGAACTACCAGGCCGTCGGCGATCCCGAAACAAACACCCGCATCGAGCAATACGAGCTGGCGTTCCGCATGCAATCGAGCGTGCCGGAGCTGGTCGACTTGTCGCACGAAACCGAGGACACGCTCAACCTCTACGGGCCCGAGGTCAAGAAACCCGGCTCCTTCGCGCATACGGTCCTCTTGGCGCGCCGGTTGGTGGAGCGCGGTGTCCGCTTCGTGCAGATGTACCACAACAATTGGGACACGCACGGCAACGTCGCGGGCCGCTTGCCCGATCAGTGCCGCGATGCCGATCAGCCCTGCTGGGGCCTGATTCAAGACCTCAAGCGCCGCGGGCTGTTCGACGAAACGCTGGTGATCTGGGGGGGTGAGTTCGGCCGCACGATCTACTCGCAAGGGGGCTTGAGCCACGAGAACTACGGCCGCGACCATCACCCGCGCTGCTTCACCATGTGGATGGCCGGCGGCGGCAGCCGCGGCGGCCAGATCTACGGCGAGACCGACGACTTCTCCTACAACATCGTCCGCGATCCGGTGCACATCCACGATTTCCACGCCACGGTGCTGCACCTCTTGGGCTTCGACCACGAGCGGTTCACGTTCCGCTACCAGGGGCTCGATCAGCGGCTGACGGGCGTGGAGCCGGCCCGCGTGGTGCGCGAGCTGCTGGCGTAACGGCGCAGCTCGTCGCCAGCGCGATCAACGATTCGCCGCGCGCGGCGGTTTTTTCGTCGCGGCGGCAGCGGCACACCGGGTGCTACTATTCAACCGTCTGGCCGCGTTGTGTAATGAAGGTCGCCCGACTCAGCCTCCCCCCGAATTGCTGCACACGCTGCGCTGGCTATTTCGCGAATCAATCACCCTCTTCCGAGAGATGTCGATGACCTTGCTTGCTCGACTGACAAGCGTTTCTGTCATCACCGCCGTCGTGGCACTGGCGATCGTGGTGCCGGCTCGCGCCGACAAGCTTGGCCCCGACGCCAAGCTCTATCAACAAACCGTTGATCGCGGCGTACAGTACTTGCGCGAGGCCCAAGGCGCCGATGGCTCTGTCAGCGCGCAGCTCGGGCCCGCCATCACCGCCCTGGCGGCTACCGCCCTGATCCGCACGGGCCGCACCCCCGACGATCCGCTCGTCGCCACGAGCTTGAAGTACCTCGAGGGCTTCGTGCGCGAAGATGGCGGGTTGTACGCCAACGGCTCGCGAATCCCCAACTACGAAACGTGCGTGATCGTGCAGGCCCTCGTCGCCGCCAACAAGGATGGCCGCTACGACAAGCTGCTCAAAGGCGCCGAACGTTACGTCCGCGAAGTGCAGGTCGACGAAGGCGAAGGGCAAGACCCTGCGAGCCTCAACTACGGTGGCTCGGGCTACGGACGCGGTGGCCGGCCCGATCTGTCGAACACCAGCTTCTTGATCGACGCTTTGCACGACCTGGGCGCCGACGCCAACGACGAAGCCATCAAGAAAGCGATTGTCTTTGTTTCGCGCTGCCAGAACTATGAGTCGCAGTACAACACCGCGCCGTTGGCTGCCAAGAACCCCGACGGCGGCTTCTTTTATACCGTGGCCGCCGGCGGCGCCAGCGCCGCGCGCGAGAATCCCGATGGTGGGCTGCGCAGCTACGGCACGATGAGCTACGCCGGCTTCAAGAGCTTCATCTACGCGGGGCTCAAGGCCGACGACATCCGCGTCAAGGCCGCCGTCGATTGGCTCAAGAAGCACTACGACCTCAAAGAGAACCCCGGCATAGGGGATTCGGGCTTGTATTACTACTTCTACATGTTCGCTCGCGCGCTCGACGCCGCGGGGATCGACTACTTCGAAGACGAGGCCGGCGGCAAGCACGACTGGCGCAAGGAACTCGCAGAGGAGCTCGCCAGTCGCCAGCAAGCCAGCGGCGCGTGGACCAACCAGAACAACCGCTGGATGGAGGGAGACCCGAACCTGGTGACCAGCTACGCGCTCGTGGTGCTGTCGTACTGCCGGCCACGCGAAGCGAAGTAGCGAGAAGTACGGCACGACATGCCGAGAATCCTCCTGCCGATTGGCGACGCGACCGAAGTGCTCGACACGATGTACCCGATCTTCCGCTTGCCGGAGGATGGCTACGAGGTCGACGTGGCCGGGCCCGAGGCGCGGCTCTACCACGGCGTGCTTCACGAAGTTCCGCCGGGGGCCGATCCGCCTTGGGACATCACCCAGGAGCGCCCCGGCTATCACATTCGCGCGACGATCGCCTTTCGCGATGTGCGGGCCGAAGATTACGCCGGGCTGTTTCTCTCGGGTGGGCGGGCACCGGAGTACTTGCGCTACGATGCCGACTTGCTGCGCATCACGCGACATTTCTTCGAGACCGGCAAACCGGTGTGCGCGGTTTGCCATGGGATCGAGATTCTCACGGCCGCCGATTGCCTTCGCGGCCGGCGGGTGACGACCGTCGCCAAGTGCGCGCTCGACGCCCAGCAAGGGGGCGCCACCTACGTCAACGAGCCGACCGTGGTCGACGGCAACCTGGTCACTGGCCGCACCTGGCACGACAATACGCCGCTTTTGAAGGTCTTTATTGCCTTGCTACGGCAATCTGCTAGCTAAATACCCGGTGGCCGAGGGGCATCAAGACAACTGCCCGGCGATCGGATACAATGCATGCGGTTGGTCGCCGGCTGAGCTCTCGCTGCCCAGATTCTGTTTGGGCTACTTCTCATTCGTACTTCCCACCTGCCGGGCTGACAGTTCAGCCTCTTTCGCTAGGCCCCGGAAGCGACGTTGGGCCTTTTGAGTATGCCGTTGGGAGAATCGCATGGGAAAGAAATTGTACGTCGGCAATTTGGGTTATTCGGTAACCAACGCCGAGCTAGCGAAGCTGTTTGAGGCCATCGGGCAGGTCCGCAGCGCCGAGGTGATTCAAGATCGCGACACCGGCCGCAGCAAGGGCTTCGGTTTCGTGGAAATGGAAAACGAGGCCGATGCCCAGACCGCAATCCAGCAGTTGCACGGCACCGATAACGGCGGCCGACCACTGACCGTCAACGAAGCCAAGCCGCGCGCCGAGCGCAGCGGCGGTGGTGGCGGTGGTTTTCGAGGTCGCCGCTACTAAGCATCAGGGCTCGCGAAGGCCGCTCCGCCCGGGGCGGCCTTTCCTGTTTCCACCCCCACGGAGCGCGACCCCATGAGCAACAGCAAGCCCGAGGCGTTGATCGCGCCGACTCCACCCCGCCCGTGCTGCCCGGTGTGCGGCAAGGCGACGTATTCGAGTACGGGGATCCACCCACAGTGCGCGGCTTCGCGCGCGGCGGTGGTGATCGACGAGCGTGCCAAGGCGCGCCGCGAGGCCGAGGCCAAAGCCGCAGCGCCGCGAAACATGTGGCAGAAAAAATGCCCCAAGTGCCGCCGCGAGGTGGCCGCCCGACGCGCGGTCTGCGATTGCGGATACGCGTTTCCAGGAGTGAAGAAGAAGTAGCCATCCGCGGCGCGAAGCCGTCTGTCGCATGAAGGCGACTTTAGAGAGTCACCGCCGTAAGTAATCCCACGGACGGCGGGCGTGAAATAATTCTTGACCCGTGCGTCTGCCCAGCGCTATTCTCTTGATGTCGCCTGGGGAACATAGGATAGGCATTGTGCAGACGCGTTGCTGGGAGGTGTGCTAACGAGTTGCAATAACTGCTAGGAGGCTGGCGTCATGCGTGTCCAATGTCTCTATCGCGCTCGCATCTGGCGAGCTCTTGCTCTCGTCGCCGTCGTTTGTTTGGTGGGCTCTGCCGCCCGGGCCGGGAGCATCACGGCCAGTACGAAGTTTTTGATTGGCCCCAGTAACGCCGATCCAGCCGCCAGCACCTTTTCGGTCTACGCCTACAGCGCGTCGAAAGGGCAGGTGAACGCGACAACCTCGACGAACTATCCCGACCCGACTAAGGCTCCCAACGTCTACAAGAGCGAGTTCATCACGGTCCCGCTCCCCGGCGGAAAAAATCAAAAGGTTGCCCCAGTGGTTGGCTTCCGCGATCTGGAGAAGCCCTTGGTTAACCCCGACAACAAATACCCTACCGGAATTTACACCGAGTCTGTCACCGATGCCGCCAAAGGCTACGGCGGCGTTCTCAATAGCAAAGGCGTGTTCACGCTGCTTGCTGAGGGCAATACCAAAGCCGGCGACCCCTCAATCGGAGCCGGCACCGCCATCGACCCTTTTGCAGTCGACCCAGGCACGTATCAGTACTCCTACGGGCTCTCGTTCTCGATGGAAGTCTATCCGACCGATCCTTTCACATCGCTGTCAGCAGGAGCCGGAGATCTACAGCATGCCAACTTATGGAACCTGTCGATCGTCGCCACGGCGCCAATCGGCTCGAAGTCGGAACTGCAGATCGAGTTCACCAGCGATCCGTCGCTCGGGCTCAACGATACGACCGTCGCCAACGATCTGAGGACTGCCATCGGCGTCACGGGCGGCGTTGCCAGCTTGACCGACTATCCGCTGTTCTACACGACGTATTACACGCTTTCGCCGACGATTTACTCCGACAACCTTACCGTTGCCACGGCGTCCGTTCCCGAACCACGATCGCTCCGCCTTCTGCTTTCCGGTGGACTGGGACTGTGCGTGCTCGTGGCAGGTGGCCGCCGGGCTCGATCACCGACGGCGCGGGCACCTTAGCTTTGTTGGAGATAGCGCCCCGCGCCATGCTGCCGGCTTTGGCCCGGCGCGATCGTCAGCCAGGGCGCATCGGGTCGCAGCAGCCGTGTGACATAGAGCACCTGCCCGGCGTGATAAGCCGTGTGCGACACGCCGCGCAACAGCGCTTGCAGTACGGTGTGCGGCTCGCCGCGGATCGTGATCTCGCGATCGAGATCGGCATCGCTCAGGCTCACGAGTGTTTGCCCGACGATCGACCACGCGCGATCCCAGCCGGCCATCAGGTTAACGCGGGTGTCGGCGGCCATAATGACGAACTCGTTGTCGCGGTCGCGCGAGGGCTTGTCGCCGTCGCTCGTCAAGAAGTCGCTCCAGCGCGACGCCAGATTGCCCGCCAGGTGCTTGACGATCAAGGCCAGCGAATTGACCGAGGGTGCTGGGTGCCGGAAGAGCTCCTCGTCGGTCAAGGGCGTAACCGCGCGTTCGATCAGCCGGCGATGGCGCTCGAATTCATGGCCGCAGGCAGCGACGACACTCATGGCAGGGCTCTTTGAATTGATCAATGGCTGGCGGCGCCGCGCATCAGTTCGGGGTGCTTCTCGCGGACGGCGCACGCCTTGGGCAACGAGTGGTAACGCACGTACGGCTGATTGGGGTTCTTCTCCGCGTAATCCTGATGGTATTCCTCCGCTGGGTAAAACGCCGCCAGCGGTTCAAGTGTCGTGACGATCGGCCGCGGAAACGCGCGGGCCGCGGCGAGCTCGGCGATCTTCGCCTCGGCCGCGCGCCGCTGTGGCTCATCGGCAAAGAGAATCGCCGAGCGATACTGCGTGCCGACGTCGTTTCCCTGGCGATTGAGCTGCGTGGGGTCGTGGGCGTCGAAGAAGACATCGAGCAACTGCGCGAAGCTGATCGTCGCCGGGTTGTAACGGATGCGAATCGCTTCGGCGTGCCCCGTCTGCCCGGTGCAAACATCCTCGTAGTTGGCGGTTTCGGCCGTGCCCCCGGCATAACCGCTTTCAACGTCGAGCACGCCAGCGAGCTGGGCGAAAGCCGCTTCGGTACACCAGAAGCAGCCCCCGGCGAAGACAGCTATTTCCTCGGCGGCTGACGGGCCGGCTTTCGGGTTGTGGCCGCTGGCTGCCGGCTGTCTCGCGGCCGCGACGCTTTCCAGAATCGGATCGGCCAGCGAGGCGAGCTGTTCGCTCGGCGTGAAGTTCAGCGACTCGGAGTTGAGGCAGAACCGCAGCCCGGTCGGGCGCGGCCCGTCGTCGAAGACGTGCCCGAGATGCCCGTCGCAACGCGCGCAAAGAATCTCGGTGCGGCGCATCCCGTGGCTGTCGTCATGTTCGGTGGCAACGTTCTCGTTGGCGATGGGCTGAAAGAAGCTCGGCCAGCCAGTCCCCGAGTTGAACTTGGCGTCACTGCTGAACAGCGGCAGCCCACAACCGGCGCAGGTGTAAACCCCTTGCTGCTTATTATCGAGCAACGTGCCGCAGAAGGGGCGCTCGGTCCCCTTGCTGCGGAGCACCTCGAATTGCTGCGGGGTGAGCCGCTGCCGCCATTGGTCGTCGCTTAGTTCGACCTTGGGGCTCTCGACCGGGCCAACGAGCTCGCCGCGGGAATCGAAAACGCGAACGCGGACCATCGTCGGTTCTCCTCGCGCTAAGGTGGTATCGCTTGTCGTCGCGCCGGGTGATGCCACGCCCAAGCGACGCGCTTGCGAAATTGGCAGTGGGCGCGGTTACCTGCCCGGCGACGCAGTCGACTCCGCCTCGGCGGCTCCGTCTGGCGCTTGCGCGTCGGCAGGCTGTTTGTCGGCGTCGTCGGCGGGCCGCGAAGCCGCCTTCAGATCCCAAGCCTGCAGCCAGCGCTCTGCGGATCGCTTCAGACCGTGGTCGTCGAGCAGCCGCCGTTCGAGATCGGGCAAGTGGCCCGCTCCATAGAAAACGGCGATGCGGCGTTTACCCTCCTGCACCTGCTTGCGCAGCTCGGCAAGCGCCACCTTGTTGCGCTCGGAGATCAGGGAGCTCCCCTGCGGGCCTTCGAGCGCGCGCATCGTCTCTTCCATGTTCTCGAATTGGTCGGCCAACATCTGCTTCAGTCCGCCCGCGCCGCGATTGGGGTTCAATAGCGCCGCCAAGAGATCGGTCTGCGACGCCCGACGCGGCAGCTTCGCGCCGCTTTGCCGCAACACCTGATCGCGGGCTTGCTGCGCGATGCTCTGCCCCAACATGCGAAAGAACATGGCCATGAATCCGTCGCCGCGGGCTTCCATCGAGCGGTTGAGCTCCTCGGGCGACATATCGGCATGCACAAGATTCTCGGCCTGATAGTCGACAAGCTCAGTTTGCGACTCGAGCCCCAGCATCGACTTCATTCCGCCTTGCAGCATCGCCACGGGATGCGCGCTGGCGGCCCCCCCTTTGGGAATGCGCGTGCCGGGCGGGGCCACGAGCTCGTAGAGCACGACCTCGTAGTTCTTGAATTCGCGGTTGATCTGCTCGTAGTAGGCGCGCTCGCCAATGTGTACCGCGCCGATCAAATCGACGACGAGGTCGGCCGGCGGCGCGAAAGCTTCAAGTTCCTCGGCCGGCTTGGTGGCGGCACTGTCTGCGTCCGCCGGCGCAGCGCCGCCTGATCGCTCGGTTTGTCGCTCGACAACCTGCGGCGCGGGGTCCGACGCGCCGCGCGGCACGTAGCGGACGATCGCCGTTTCTAGGGCGACCGCGTCCCCTTCGTCATCGCGCGTGACACGCAAGAATCGTGGCTGTGCGGGAGCAGACGCCGCATGGTCGGGGTGCTCCATGCTCGCTGTGGCGGGCTCGTCGGCCCAACTTACACCCGCGAGCATCCACAAATAGACAACGACCCCCAACGCCAGCGCCCAGGGTCGAAACGTGCGACTCGACATCGTGCCGCTCCACGGGTTCGTGCTGCCGCAACCAGAGAAAATGCGGGAAGAGGTCTGCCAGCGACCGCACCCCGATCTTACGCCTCGACCAGCAGCCCGGCAAACGGCCGCACGAACGGGTAGTGGCTAGCTTTCAGCCATTAACCACGAACGCCGCTTTGCCACTTCAGAATCAGTCCTACGCGGTTCGTTCTAACGGTAAATTGTTTCATCCGGCTGACGACCACGATCTCGATGTAAACGCCTCAACGACGTGCCGTGTAACACGGCCGGCGGTAAGCACCTGCGCCTGCCAAAAAACCAGCGGGGAAGTCTTGCCCGAGCGATAGCGGCTGTTAGACTAGACCTGTGGAAGCGGCGCAAGTCGCTTTCACGCCCTTGCAGGTCCCTGCCCCGCCTGCAGGGGTTTTTTTGCGCGCACGGTACCCTAAGCCCCTTGCCGAATTGCGCGCCCATCTTCCCGTTACAAGGCACCGCAACGGCTCTGGCACTGCCAGCGTGCAGGCATAGCAGTGGACGTCTCGTCGCCAGGAGGCGCGCAGGGGAGATTCTAAAGCCCCTTCGCAGCGCGGGTTGCCGCCGTTTCGCACCTCAGTAAGTGATGCACGCCAGACTGCTATCAACACGGCGGCATAAGCGGCATTTCCGGCAAGGCTTGCCGTTCTTACTCAACTAGCATCTTCCGCAGAACCGATACTACCCGCACGCAGTAGCTTCGTGGCGGCGCAAGTCTGTGCGGACGCGCGCTGTCCCGGGGGGAATCCGAGCCTGCTTGGGAACAAAACGATGTTGCGTGACTGGAGCAAACGGTGGCTGCTATCGGCGCTGCTGGCCCTGGGACTGGCCGTCCCGGGCCGCGCCGCCGAGGACCCCGTCCCCATCAACCCGCTGATGTACGACGAGTTCCCGCGGAAGTTCCGGCCGTGGTCGCCGGTCGAGTCGCCGCTCAGCGGCTACCCCAGGCCCAATCGTGGCTTGTTCTTTCAGTTCGATCAGTTGTTCTGGTGGACCAGCGCCCCCGACACGGTGCCGATCGGTGCCCCTGACTTCGCGCCGCAAGAATTCGAGCCCAACCAGACCGCCGGCGTTCCGAACCAGTTTGGCGAATTCAAGACCGGCATTAACTCGCTCGACACCAGTCAGCTCCGCTCGCGCGGCGCGCCGGGCCAGCGCTACGAATTCGGCTACGTCGGCAAGAACTGGGGCTGGTTGGGAAGCATCACCGACATGCGCTCGGCCTCGCAAACGGTGCGCGCCGACCACGTCGAAGTGCTGTTTCGCGACACGGTGCAAACGTTCGAGCCGCAGCAGGTGGCGGGCTTTCAGAACGGACAGTTCATTCTCGTCGCCCCGTTCGGCGTGCCGATCGGCCGGCTTGATGGCTTCATCAACCAGTTCAGCAATGACACGCTGGCCGGTGACAACGACCTTAATTCGAACTTCATTTTCGGTCGCTGGGCCGATCTGAACGGCAACGGCGTGATCTACGATCGCCCGCAAGACAAAATCTCGGTCAGCAGCTTCATCGACTGGAACGACACCTTCCGGCTAGCCAATGTCTACACCAGCTTTCAGTATCAGAATCGTTCGTTCATCAAGAGCTATGAACTGAGCCCGTTCTACCGCTTCGATCAGTTCCACTTCGGGGGGAACCTCGACGTGTTGTTCGGTATCCGCTTCTTCAAGTTCACCGAGGCATTCAGCTTCTCAGGCAGCGGCGGCATCTTCAATCGCACCGAACTGCTGAACCTGGCCCGCAACAACATCCTGGGGCCGCAGATCGGCTTCCGTTACTTTCGACAAATGGAACGGCTGATCGCCTCGACCGAATGGCGCTTCATGCCTGGCATCAACATGCAGACGGTCAACCAGACGGGCATCGTCGGTACCGGCTTGTCGTTGTTGCCGCTAGATACGTTGCAAGGTCAGGCGACGAACACACCATTGATTCGCACCCCGATGCGCTTCAACAACATTCTCCACCGCACGGAGTTCAGTCCGCTGGTCGAAGCGCGTGTGAACTTCAACTACCAGGTCACGAGCACGTTCTACGTGACGCTCGGCTGGACCGGCACCTACGTCAACTACCTGGCGCGACCCAGCAGCATGATCGACTACACGCTGCCGCACTTGGGGGTCCGCAAGTACAACGACCAAGACGTGTGGGTGCAGGGCGTCAACCTGGGCTTCACGTTCAACCGCTAGCCAAGCCCGCGCGCGCGGGTCGTGCGTAGCCCGAGCCCGTTTACTTGTTGGCGCCGCGCAACGGTCGCAACAGCACGCTCCCGCCGCTGTCCACAGGTTCGCTCGCCGCGGCCCCCGCTTCGGGCACGACGGGACGCAAACCGGTGTGCTGCGTGGCCGCCGGCAAATTGCCTAGCAGCGAGATGTACTGAGCCGAGGCCGGATCGTTCGGGATCGCGCGGCCGATCTCCTGATAGATGCTGCGCAACTGCAGCCGCGTGGCGGGGCTCAATTCGATCAGCCGCCGGATGTTGCCGCGAATCCGGTATTCTTCCCCGACCAGGTACATGGCCAGGGCGTTGAGCGGATCGAAGCCGATGCGAAAACTGCGCAGCCGAGCCTGGCGATCGCCCAGCACCGGCCGCATCACCGAGGTAGTCTCGGGGCTGTGGACCGCACCCAGATAATGCCCTAGCTCGTGCACCAGCATCTCGAGCCGCTCGGCCTCGGTGTAATGCTGCGACCACTCGCGCACCAGGACATACGGATAGAACGCCGCCCGCGTCCCCCCGACCTTGGTCTGGCCGGTCATCGGTGAGTATTGGCTGGTAAACCCGATCACCAGGCGCGCCGGCGCGGGGGGCACCTCGGCCTCGAACTCGACCATCGAACGATTGAAATCGGTGATGCGATCGTCCGAATCCCAGGTGTCAAAAGCGACGACTTCGAAGCGAATCCGGCACGTACGCTCGAAAATCGCGGATGCTGCTTCGAGCCGCGCCCGCAGCCGATCCTGCCAGGCTTTCGCCACCATCCGCTCTTCGTCGTCGGCCAGTAGCTTCACCGGGATCTTGGAGACGCGCGGCAGCTTTTTGCCCACCTTCTCCCATTGCGTGGCCGGGGCATCGTCCAACGGGGGCGTGCTGGCCTCCTCGCTGTAGCCGATCTTCTGCAGATTGAGCCCGCCCAACGAAGTGTCGAAAAAGTAGTAACAGGCGTTCGGATCGAGGTGATAGCCGACAGCGCTGCCGTCCGCCTCAAACGCGATTCGCGACTCATCCCGCGCCGAAACGGGCACGCAGATCAGATCGCCGCGGGCAATCGTGTGCTCCTGGGGGCCCGCCAGGCTGGTGATCTCGCAGCGCACCGGCTGCGAGGCGCGATTCGCCAGCACGACCACGGCGGCGCGTGCGTACGAACACCCCCAGGCAAGCACGACGGCGATCACGATCCCCAGAGTCGTCGCTCGTGGCTGTCGAGAATAGGGCACAGAATCCGTCCACGAAGGAAGCGATTTGACTGAGCGCCGGCCGGCCGACACCTCGGTAAATCTAGCTTATCGTGAATCGACACGGCCGACAAACGCTTGCCCAAGTCGGCCAGTATAAAGGCCTTGCTGGCACCGCGGCACGATTCGCAAATCCCCATTCATGAAAACGGTTGTCCGTCCCGATGCGCTTGCGGTTCTGCTCTCGGTGACCTGATCGCAACACGTCGAGCACTGGCTCCGCACGGGGAGACGAAGATCATGCCTGCATCCACGCGCAAACTCGTCCTCCCTGGCGGGGCCGGCTTCTTGGGGCGGTTGCTCGCCCCGTGGCTGGCCGAGCGCGGCTGGGAAGTTGTTGTCCTCTCGCGCCGCAACGAAACCGTGCCCGGCGCTGCCTGCACCGTGTTCTGGGATGGCGCGAATCTCGGCGCGTGGCACCGCGAGCTCGACGGTGCCGCGGCCGTGGTGAATCTCGCCGGCCGCTCGGTCAATTGCCGCTACCACGAACGCAATCGCCGCGAGATCATGGCCTCGCGCGTGCGCTCGACGCAAGTGCTCGGCGAAGCGATCGCCGCCTGCCAGCAGCCGCCTACCGTCTGGCTCAACTCCAGCACTGCCACGATCTACAAACACTCCTTCGAATGGGCGATGACCGAGGAGCGCGGTGAAATCGGCGGCACGCCGGCGGCTAAGGACGAGTTCTCCGTGCGCGTGGCACAAACCTGGGAACAGACTTTCGCAGCCGCTCCCACGCCCGGCACGCGAAAAGTTGCGCTGCGACTGGGCATGGTGCTGGGGCTCGAGCGCGGCACGGTCTTTCAAGTGCTGTGGCGACTGACACGCTTACGGCTTGGCGGCGCGATGGCCGGCGGCCGGCAGTACGTCTCCTGGATTCACGAGGTCGACTTCTGCCGCGCGGTCGAATGGCTGCTCGCGCATGAAGAAATCGGCGGCCCTGTGAACGTCGTCGCCCCCTCTCCAATCCCGAATCGCGCCATGATGGCCGAATTTCGCCGGGCGTGCGGCGTCCGCGTCGGGCTGCCGGCGGAGCAGTGGATGCTCGAAGTCGGCTCGTTTTTCTTGCGTACCGAGACGGAGCTCGTGATCAAGAGTCGGCGCGTGGTACCTAAACGATTGGTCGATGCCGGCTTCGAGTTCCGCTATCCGACGCTCGGTCCGGCCATCGACGAACTGGTGGCGCGCTTGCGTGCCGGTGGCGACGCACGCGACCCGACAATCACTTTTGCTCGGCAGCCGGCGGTTGCTCAGGCGGGCTGAACTGCTGTACCAGCTTGCCTGAAGCAAGATCGTACAGCGCCGCCCCATGGCAGCCGGCCACGACGTAGCGACCATCGACGGACATGGCAAATCGAGTCGGATTGTATTCGGGCCACCCGTTCGACCGACCAAACCGCGCGTACCAGGTGCGAAAACTCGCGTCGACAAAGCGCCAATGCGCGCGCGGCTCGAAGTCGGTCACACCGAACGACCAGGCGTCGCAATCCGTTTCAGTTCGAGCGTTTTCGAACTTGAATCCGCTGGCGGCGCCCTGGTCGTACGTCCAGCGCATGCCCTGCACTGGCTGGGAGAACAACCACAAGGCATCGCCACCGGGCGCGAATACTGGCCGCACGTGGGCCGCGGTCTCGACGGCAAACGTATGCCTCGCTGTCAGGTCGCTCGCGCTCCAGAGCGTGGCGCCACCCCCGGCGTGGCCGGTCGCCAGTAGCGTGCCGTCGCGCGACCAGACCAACGCCAGCACCATACGCAACTCGGGCTTGCTCGCGGAGTGCAACACCGTGCCGCTCGACAGCTCGATCAATTGCAATTCGGGATCGCTTCGCGTCGCGACGATCGTCGCCAGCAGGCGTGCGTCGGGCGAGAGCGCGATGACACGCGCCGACCTCACATCGAGCTCGTGTCGCCTGGTCAGATTCTCGATGTCGTAAACTTCGATCCCCCGCGCGCGGCGCATGGCGAGCAGATTGCCCGCCACGGATGCCGCCACTTGATCGACCTCCCAATGCTGCCGCTCTTTGCCGGTCGCGACATCGATTACGACCACGCGGTTGTCGTCGATCGAATCCCCCGGCGTGTACAGGCGCGTGTAAATGAGCGAATGCCCGTCTCCCGAGAACTGCAACTGGATGACGTCGCCATATTCAGGTGCGAAGTGCAGTCGCTTGCCAGCTTCACGGTCGTAGATCGCTACGCCGCCGCCGCGCGGTTCCAGCGGAAAGCGGCCGTTGGTTCCCCCGCCAAAGCCCGCGGCCACCAGCTTGCCGTCGGTTGAGATGGCGACGCATTGTGGACTGGGGCCAGCGTCGGCTGGCCGCGCGATCATCAATACGTCAGGTTCGGCCGCCTCGCGCGAAGGCTCCTCAGCCGCAGTCCAGCATGATGGCATCGCCAGGCAACCGCCGATTGTCAGGCACGCTCGCAGCAAGCTCCTCATGCGCCCGATCCCTTCGAGACATTCACCGCCGATTGCTTGAAACGCCACGACGCTGCGCCAAGAATGAGGGCGCGCCGTTCAATATAGCCGCCAGGCGATTTGCAACGTTCAAGAATCCAGCGATTGAGTTGGGGAATTCACTTTGGGGAAGCGATGACAATTCCGGACTATGACGCACACGAAGCCATCGCCATTCCGCTAAGCAAGGGGAAGATACTGCTACTCCTGTTCGGGTCGATTGCCTTCGTCGCGATCAGCATTTGGATGTGGAGCTACGCCTCCGAGCAGCAACGCTACAACCCTCTTAGCGTGCAAGCAGTGGCCGTTGCGGGCGTGTTGTTCTTCGGTGCTTGCGCCATTTATTCGGCAATGAAGTTCATCGATACGAAGCCGGGCTTGGTCATCGACCAGCAGGGAATTGTCGACAACTCGAATGCCGCGGCCGTGGGTCGTGTCTCGTGGCGTGATATCGTCGGCCTGTCCGTCACCACGATTGCTGGCCAACGGATGCTTACGATTGAGCTTGCCAATCCGCAGCAGTATATCGAACGGCTCGGGTTCATTCGTCGCCTGCTCAATTCGGCCAGTTATCGGATGACCGGCAGCCCGATCAACATTTCCGCCAACGGCCTGGCGATCAAGTTCGATGACTTGGTCGGGCTCGTGGGTGCCGAGTTTGCTAAATACGGCCAACCAGGCGACTCGGGCCCCTCGCAGGACGCGTGAAACACACCAGTCCTGACGTGATGGATCACGAATTGTGTATCCGTGTCGCAAGCACTGGTGTGCTGCGCACACCCTACAAGAGCGCCCTTTCCGACTACGACCCCGCGACCAGCGTCATCAAATCGTCGAAATACTCGGGATAGGTCTTGGCCACGCAGCCGGGGTCGCGGATCGTCACCCCCGGCACACGCAACCCCACCAGCGCCAGGCTCATCGCCATGCGGTGATCGCGATAGGTGTCGATCGCCGCGCCATGCAACGCATTGGCCTTCTGCGGCGGTACGATCCGCAACCCGTCGGGCCGTTCGTCGACTTCGGCGCCGAACTTGCGCAGCTCCGTGGCTAGCGCCGCCAGGCGATCGGTTTCTTTATGACGGATGTGCGGCACGCCGGTGATCGTCGTCGGCCCGTCGGCAAACAGAGCCACAGCCGAGAGGGTTTGCACCGTGTCGCTGATCGCGTTCATGTCGCAGGTGATGCCACGCAGCTTGCCGCCCGCCAGTGCCGCACCGCGCACCGTGATCGCGTCGACCTCGTGCCGCACCTGGCAGCCCATCTGCTCGAGCAACTCGACGAAGGCGACGTCTCCTTGCAGGCTCGCGCGCGAAAGTCCTTCGACGCGCACCTCGCCCCCGGTGATCGCCGCCGCCGCGAAAAAGTAGCTCGCCGCCGAAGCGTCGGGCTCGATCGCGTACTCGCGTCCCTGGTAGGGTCGATCGTTAGGAACCTCGAACCGCGTAAAGCACTCCGCCCGTACCTCGACGCCAAATTCGCGCATCACAGCCAAGGTCATCGTCACGTACGGTTTCGAAACCAGCTCGCCTTCGACGACGAGATCGACCGGCTGACGGGCATAGGGGGCGGCCAACAACAGCCCGCTCAAGAACTGGCTGCTGATATCGCCGCGCACGTGGGCCACGCCGCCGTCGAGCCCGGCGGCGCGCACCAACAGCGGTGGGCAGCCGGTCTCTTGATCGCTCGACACGTTGGCCCCCAGCGCCCGCAGCGCGTCGACCAGGTCTTGTATGGGCCGCTCGCGCATCCGCGGCGCGCCGTCGAGCCGGTAGATCCCCTGCCCGAGTGTGAGCACGGCCGCCAGAAAGCGGGCCGTGGTGCCGCTGTTGTCGACGAATACTTCGGCCCGCGTGGCCGGCAGCTTGCCCGTGCAGCCCGTCACGGTAATCACGCGCTCCGCCGGATCGAGCGCCAGTGCGATGCCCAACTGGCCGAGTGCCTCGAACATCACGCGCGTGTCTTCGCTATCCAACGCGCCCGTGAGAATTGACCGCCCCTTGGCCAGCGCCGCGCAGACCAGCGCACGGTTGGTGAGCGACTTGGAACCGGGGGGCCGCACGCTGCCGCGCAACGCGCCGCACGGGCGGATTTCGATTTCCTCGGGCGTGGCGTGCCACGGCCTGACTGCTGAGCGCTCCGCGGGCGCTGACGAAGCTGAATCGCGCGACGATGGCTGCGCGCCCTCGCCGCTCACTTGCCGCCCGCGATCTTCCACAGATTGCCATCCGAGCGAATGAAGAGCGCGCCGCCGCCGACGGCCGGCGTGCCGAGCACCGGCTCGCCCAGCTCGTTCTTGGCGACGATCTCCGGCTTGTCGCCGAGTTTGACGACATAGGTAACGCCTGCTTCGTTGGCAGCGTAGAGGTGATCGCCGGCCACGATCGGCGTCGCCCAGAACGAGCCACCGAGTCGCAGTTGCGCGGCGACGTCGCCATCGCTCAAGTTGCCGGCCACCAGCACGCCACCCCGATTGATCACATAGACCCGCTCGCCATGCGTTACCGGGCTGGAGTTACCCGGCGCCAGGCGATTCTCTTTCCACAATACCTCAGGCGTGCCCGACGCACCGGCCCGCAGCGCCGTCAGCCCAGCCGCCGGGACGAGCACCAGGTTCTTATCGGCCGTGGCCGACGGAATGCTCGAGCACGCCTCGACGTGCGCCCACAGCTCCTTGCCAGTGCGCGGATCGTGCGCCGTCAGCCGATCGGGCGACTGCAGGAGCACGGCCTGGCGACCGTCGCCCAAGGGCATGAGCGCCGGCGAGCACCAGTTCATCTCCTTCAAGCGCGGAAGTTGCCAGTGGGTTTCGCCTGTCTTGGCGTCGATGCCGGTCGAGAACGAATCTCCCTTGCACTCGACCTGCACGATCACCGTATCGTCGACGACGACGGGCGAGCTCGACATGCCAACGTCGTTCACGGCAGTCGGAAAGTCGTATGTCAGTCCGCGCACCCAGCGCACGGTACCGTCGAGATCAATGCACACCAGGTCGTTCGATGAGAAGAAGGCGTACACCCTGCGGCCGTCGCTGGTGGGGCTGGGCGCGGCGTTAGAACTGGTCGGATGGTGCAGCGAACGCCCGGTGGCCCAAAACTGGCGATGCCATTCGATCTGGCCGCTGCCGGCGTCGACACACACGACGTGCAGCTTGTCATCGCGGAAGCCGCTGCTGCTGGTGACGATCACCTTGCCCCCGACGACGATCGGGCTCGACACGCCGCGGCCCGGCAAGGCCGTCTGCCAGGCGACGTTTTCCGTAGCCGACCAGGTGGTGGGCAACCCCGCTTCGGTGGAAACGCCGCTGGTGTCGCTACCACGGAAGTGGAGCCAGTCGGCGCCGCTGGCCAGCCCCGCTAGGAGCGACAGCGACAGGGCCATCGCAAACCGCTCGCGCACCCATCGTCGCTGGGGTGCCACTGCTGGCTTGTCCAGCAGTGCCTTCGTCAATCTCTGGTCGCGAGCGGCAAATTCTTTGGCCTGGAATCGAAGCGAATCCATCGACGAGATCTCGTAAGAGTGTTGCGGTCGAAAACGATAACTTTACAAAGCTGGATGCTCACCGCAGCGCCGCGGCCGAAGCCTGTTCGCCCGTCGTCGCTGGGCGGCGCGGCGGCCGGTTCTTCGCCAGCACCGCCGTGCCGATCTTGTCGCACACGCGGAACTGAAAACTCCAATCTTGCGCCCAAGTCTCCGGCTGCTTGTTCTGCAGAATCTTTAGCAGGATGACGTTCGGGCCCTTCTTCAAGCGCCCCGCGGCGACATATTGATCAAACTCGTTGCCGGCGTGATACACCTCGTTGACGGCCAGCAGCTTGCCGTTGAGCCAGATCTTGTTGGCGTTGACGGTGGCCAATCGCAAGTCGACGTCCTGTTCCTTGTCCGAGTCGAACTGGCACGCCACGTAGCCGACCACGTCGTTGGCCTTGGTGAGCCCCTTGTTCAAATCGACGAGCCCCAAGTCTTCGCTGCTATAAACGGGCTTCCAGCGCAGTTGCGTCGGCTTGCCGTTGGCGCCCGGCGGGCCGGGATAGCTCGCCGTCAAATCGACCTTTTCCTCCGGCGGATAGACGGTATCGAAACTTTTCATGTCGGTGTTGTCGAACGGGCCGATCGCCTGCCACTCGAGGACCAGGCCAAAGTGCGTCGGCAGATCGATCGGACTGCCTAGTTGTTTGAGCTTCTCGGCCAGCAGCTTGACCTGATCGAGATCGCGCGCGGCGGTGAGCGCCTTGGCAAACGTGGCTTTCGCCGCGTCGGCCTTCTCGGCTTTCGCGTCGGCTTCTCCCGCGGTGATCAACCGGGCCACGGCGTCACGGCGAAACTCGAGCCCCACATCGTTGAGCAAGCCGGGGATCAAGCGATCCGCCGCGCTCGCATCGACCCGTAAGAGGAGCTCGTAGGCCAAGCGCCGTGAGCGAGCCTGATGCGCCGTGTCGAGCACGTATTTTTCGAGCACTGCGACAGGCAGTTTGCCGCCGCCGGCCAGTTGGCGATCGCAAATTGCTTCGACGGCGCCGGCCAGCAAATTGGCCGCCAATGGATTGGCATCGTCGATCGCCGCCAGCAGCCGAGGCAGCGTGTCGACCGAAGCCTGCGAAAGCTCCGCGACCGCCGCCGCTGCCGCCGCGTTGCCTTGGGCATTGTGTCCGACCGCCTTCACGGCCATCACGAGCTTGTCCGACGAGGCCTCGGCCCCCAGGGCAACGCTCGACGCCGCGATCAACGACGTGGCCAGACAACATGGCAAGATCCAACGAGTTGGTCGCATGGGGTGTCTCTGCAGTGGTCCTTGTCATCGCCATTCTCGCGATCCAGAGCATACCGGCGCGGCTCCCTATTTCCAACCCGCCGAGCCACCTAGGCCTGGGCTTCCAGCCCATCGCGAACACGCCCAGGATGGCCGCGCCACGATCGCCGAACCGTCGTGATCATTCGATTCTTCACACTTGCTGGGCAGGCATTTGCGTAGCAGTTAGCATGAATTGATGCGACCGCTGTTGCACCTCAAAATCTACTGCCTTGTCGTCGCCCTGCCGGCGTGCTGGCCCGCTGTCATAGCGGCGGCCGATACGCTACCAACCAACGCGCCAGCAACGAACGCGCCGACAGCCGAGACGGCGACCCCCGATACGGCCGCCTCGCTCGGCCGACAAGTCGCCGACTTCACGCTGCGCGATCCGCGCGGCGTCGAGCACGCGCTCTCCGAGCTGCGCGACTCCCAACTCGTGGTCGTCGCCTTCCTGGGCACCGAATGCCCGCTGGCCAACCTCTACGTGCCGCGGCTGCTCGATCTCGCCTCGCGCTATCAGCCGCGTGGCGTCGGCTTTCTGGCCATCAATTCGAATTCTCAGGACTCGAACTCCGAGGTCGCCCAGCACGCCCGTAACCATCAAATCAGTTTCCCCATGCTGAAGGACCCCACGCACGCCGTCGCCGACCAGTTCGCCGCTGTGCGCACGCCCGAAGTGTTCGTGCTCGACCGCGAGCGCCGCATCCGTTATCGGGGACGGATCGACGATCAGTACGGCATCGGCTTTCAGCGCCCCGCCCCCACGCGCCACGACCTGGCCGCCGCGCTCGACGAACTGCTTGCTGGCCGCGAAGTTTCGCAACCGGTGACCGCTGCGCCTGGCTGCTTCATCGGCCGAGCACGAACAGCCGCAGGCGAAGCCGCCGCCAACTCACCCACTTGGGCCGGTGACATCGCGTCGATCTTTGCCCACCGCTGCCAAATCTGCCATCAACCCGGTCAGCTCGCTCCCTTCGCGCTATTGGAGTACGCCGAAGTCGCCGGCTGGGCCGACACCATCGGCGAAGTCGTCGGCGAAGGGCGGATGCCACCCTGGCATGCCAGCCCCGAATACGGCCGCTTCTCAAACGATCCCACGCTCACGGCCGACGAACGGGCAAAGATTCTTGCCTGGGTCGATGCCAGCGCGCCGCAGGGTGATCTTGCCACGCTCCCGCCCCAGCGCCTCGCGACCAGTGGTTGGCGCATTGGCACGCCTGATCAGATCGTCCACATGAGCCAACAACCGGTCGACGTGCCGGCCGAGGGGACCGTCGAATATCAGTGGTTCCACGTTGACCCTGGCTTCAAAGAAGACAAGTGGATTCGCGCCACCGAAGGGCGGCCCGGCAACTATGCGGTCGTGCATCACGTCACCGTTTACTTTCATCCGCCGGGAGATCTCACGAAGCTGCGGCTCAACGGCGGCATCGATCTCTTGGGGGGCTACAACCCCGGCGGCGATCCGTGGATCATGCCCCCGGGCTGCGCGCTGCGCGTGCCGGCCGGCTCGCACATCTCCTTCGAGATGCACTACACGCCCAACGGCGTCGCGCAATCCGATCGCAGCTCGATCGGCCTGGTGTTTGCCGACCCGCAACAGGTCAGCGGGCGCGTGCTGAGCGTGATGCCCGCCGCGATCGACATGGAAATCCCCCCGGGCGCCGCCAATCACGAAGTCGCGGTCGACTATCGCGTGCCCACCGACGTCGATCTGCTGCTCTTTCGGCCGCACATGCACCTGCGCGGCAAGTCGTTCCGCTACGAAGCGCTCTGGCCTGATGGCCGTCGCGAGATTCTGCTCGACGTGCCGAAGTACGACTTCAACTGGCAGCACAGCTACCTGCTGGCCGAACCGCGGCGGTTGCCCCAGGGGACCGTGATCCACTGCGTCGCCCACTTCGACAATTCGGCCGGCAACCCCTCGAACCCGGACCCCACGGCCACCGTGCACTGGGGTGATCAATCGTGGGAAGAGATGCTGATCGGCATCTTTACCGTGGTGCGCGCCGATCGCGATCTGGCCCAGGGGCTTCCCGACACCCAGCGACGGCCCCTCGTGCGCTGGGTGATCCTGGGCGCGATGGCGTTGGTGGCCATCGCGGTCACCTGGCGCTATGTCGCGACGCTGGCGGCCGTCGGCCGCCGCCGGATGCTCGAAGGGCGCTAGCGTAGCGCTCGCGCGCTTCACACGTTCTTCGGCACCGACCAGTGCCCGGCGTGATACTGGCGCCGCACCAGGGCGGCCGCCTGGTCGTCGCCGGCAATCGTCTCGGTCGCCGGATCGAACGCCAGCGTGCGCCCCACGCGAGCGCTGATGTTCGCCAGGTGCACGAGCGTGGCCGCCAGATGCCCCGCCACGCAATCGGCGTTCGGCTGCGTCGCACGGCCGCGCACGCAGTCGAAGAAGTTCTGGTGATGGTTCGGCAAGTCGATCTCGATCGTCTGTTCGGCGATGAGCTGATTCTTCGGGCCGTACAACTTCCAGCCCTTGGTGTGACCGATGATCATCATCCCCTTGGTGCCATAGAACGCGGCGCCATTCTCGTAGCCGTCTTGCACATACGGCGACCAGATGCGCTGCTCGAACACCAGTTGCTTGGGCCGCCCCCCCGGCTCGCTCGGCGCGTACTCGAACACGGCATACTGCGTGTCGGGGAACTGTTGATCATCGTCGAAGAAGCACTTGCCGCCAATGCACGACGCCCGCGAGGGATGCGTCGTCGCCCCGAGCCCCCAGCAGGCGACGTCGATGTCATGCACCCCGTCGTTGCCAATGTCGCCGCAACCGAAGTCGTACCACCACCGCCAGATGCCCGGCAGCAGGTTCGGTCGATACGGCACGCGCGGCGCCGGGCCCGTCCAGGTGTCGAAGTCGAGGTTCACCGGCGGCTCGCTCGGCTGGCCGTGCCCGATCGAACGCCGCTGCTGACTGTTCCACGCTTTGGCGACCAGCACGTCGCCGATCTCTCCCTCGCGCACGCGCTCGATTCCCTCTTGCACGGTGGCGGTGCTCCGACTTTGCGTGCCGACCTGCAGCGTCTTGCCCGAGCGGCGGACCGCTTCGATCATCAGCCGCCCTTCGCGGATGTTGTGGCAGCACGGCTTCTCGACATACACGTGCTTGCCGGCATCGAGCGCCAGGATCGCGGCCGGCGCGTGCCAATGATCGGGCGTGGCGATAAACACCGCATCGACGGTTCGGTCGTCGAGCACCTGCCGCAGGTCGCCAACCGCTTGCGGCGCGCGTCCTGTCTTGTCGGTAACCGTCTTGGCGGCCGCCGCCAGGCGCTCGCGATCGACATCGCAGACATAGGCCACCGTGACGTCGTTGCGCTCAACCAGCAGCCGCAGGTGATTGCTCCCCATGCCGCCAGGGCCGATCACCCCCACGACGAGCCGCTCTCCTTCGGCGGCCCTGCTTTGCCGAGCCGCCAGGGCCAGGGCCGCGGCCGAGACTCCGACCGATTTCACGAACACTCTGCGGGTCGTGGCGTTCATCCGGCAACCTCCTGCCAAGTGACGAGACGGACCAAGCACGGCGCTGGCGGCATTTAACCACAAACCGCGCGCCGACGCGAAATCATCAGTGGGAGAACGCCGAAGTCGGGGACTGGTACATTTTTCGGCTCGCCAAGGATATTCCTTGCCAACTCACGTCGGCCGAAAACATGTACCTGTCCCCCTCGTGTTTCTCGCGACGATCGTCGCTGCCTACTCGGCGGAAAAGAACTTCTGATCGATCGCGGCGCGGCCCGATTTCACATAGTGCGCCACCAGCGCCTCGCGTAGCGCGCGGCTCGTGAGCTGGCCGCTATCCCAGCGCGCCGCCAGGTCGCGGTGCCGGCGCCGATAAAGGCGAATATCGTCCATCTCCTGACGCGACAGCCCGCCCCCGCGCTCTTCCAGCGGGCCACCGCGGATCGCGTCGCGGGCAGCCGCGAACTGCTGGCTCGCCCCCTGGGCCACTTCATCGAGCGTTTCGACCACGGCGGCGGTCCGCGCGGCCGCCACCAGGTCAAGATCGGGACTGACGTCATTCACGCTGGCCAGCGCTTGCCCCAACAGCGGCGTGACCTTCGACGCCTGCGCCAGCTTGACGCGCAACGATTGCGTCCAGGTGGATGACGGATTCAGTTTTTCGGCCGCCAGTTGCCGCGAGAAGTGATCGTAGACCGCTTCTTCGATCTCGCGCATCGGTTCGTACATCGCTTCGCGACGGCCGGCCAGCTCGAGCCGCGTCGAGAACAGCGCCCCCGTCGGCGACACGAACTGATCGCCGACCGTGATCCCCAGCGTGGCCAGGTTCTCCGCCGTGCGGCCCCCCGCCTGAAATTCGGTCACGGGAAAGAACTCTTCGCGCGGCGCGCTCGTCTCTTGCGCGCACAACAGCAGCAAGCCAGCGCAATAAGTCTTGATCTTCCGGCCGGCTAACGCCTGCCCGCGCAGCTCGGCCACGCGCTGGGTGCGAAAGTTCAAGTCGAACTCGCTGGGGTTGCCGATGATCGACGCGGCCACTCCCCCCATCCGCGCCGCGACCGCCGGATCGGGATGCCGCAGCAACACGTAGTGCAACGTCCGCTGCACAAACACGTCGAGATTCGTCGCCGGAATCGACGAGCCGCGTTCCGGCAGATCGACCAGCACCATCCGCCGCACGCCGTCGCGCCCCGTTTCCACGGCCGCCACGCCAACGTGCGTGAACAAGCCCGGCGCCAGGTCGGTGAACAGGTTGTACGGCGATGGATTGCGCATCAATAGCCAGTCGCCCGGGCGCACTTCGAGTGTCCCCAATCGATAGCTGTCGTCGGGCAGGCCCGACTTGCTCCACCGCGCCAACAGCCCGGTCAGCTCGGTGCGGCGCGCGAGCTGTTGATCGTCGAGCTGGCTGGAGTCGATGGCCGTGATCGCCGCCAACATTTCGCGCGGCGTGATCGCCGGCTTGGGGAGCGCGGCGTCTTGCCCTGCGCGGGGCGCCTGCGGAATGCCCACCGCCACGACCGTCTCAATCGCTTGCAACACGAGCGCCGGCGGAAAACGGCGCGAGCGAATCGCCCGGGCCACGTGCGGCAACAGTTCGACCGAACCGTTTTCGGCCACAAGGCGCAGCGTCAGCGAAATCAACTCTGGACTGGGGGCGCGCCCGCGCTCCGTGGCCGCCGCCGAGATCCGCGAGGCAAACACAAACGCCCCGATCGCCGAGTGGTGCTCGATCAGCGTTTCGGCCAATGAAGCCAGCGCCGTCGAATCTCCTGCGAGCTGCGCACAGGCGCGATTCAAAGCGTCGGAGAGCAGATGGCGCAGCCGTCCCGAAAGATCGATCAGTTGCGAGACCGTGCTCAAGTAGTTGCTCAGGGCCTGGCGATCGTCGGGCGAGGCAGCCAGCTCGACGAACTGGCCTCGCAGCGCGAGTGTCGCGGTCAGCGTGTCGTCGATTTGGCGCTTGGCGTCAAGGATTTGTTCAAGCGCTGCCAGGATGTCGGCCCCGTTGCGCGCCTCTTCGTCGGGAGCAACTTCGGCGGCCAGGCGATCGACTTCATCGGCTGCTTTGGCGATCGTCGCGACGTCGAGCGCACGATAGGCCGCGGCTTCGTTGGGCGCCGCCGCCACCAGCCTGCCGCTGGCTTCGGCCAGCCGCTCGCCCGCTGCCGCGGGCAGGTACTGCAGAAAGACCAATAGGGCGGCGATTGCCGCCACGCGCGGGCTTTGGGAGTGCATAAAAGCCGGATGGGTAGGGAGTTCAGGCGGGACGGCTTAAATTTACCATCCTTCCTATACCATTCAATTTACCGCCAATCCAGGTCGACGGTGGGTTCAGGCCGAATGCACCGCCAGGCACGATTACGCCGGCCCGCACGCTCCCGCAAGAGCACGATCCCCCCAGAGCTGCGCACTTCGTCAATCTGGATGAGACAGAAAGTCGGGTGCCATGCCCACTGAAGGTACTCCGAAGTGGGCATGCGGCGACGACTTCGTGCATGCCCAGGCAAGCGTGGAGCATGGCACCCCAATCGGCCTAGCTTGAAACAGCGAATGGCCCTGACGGTCCCCCTCGTATTCTTGACTTTTGGTCTCGTGGGAAACGCCGGGGCGACCTTGTATCGAAATCACCGATCGCATGGCGCATCGAATCCGTAAAGTAGTGGCTGAATCTTGTGTGCGACCTACGCGAGCACGCATCAAACAACTTGTCAAGCTCCACACGTGGCCGGCTAAGGCATCCATCGCAGCGGGCGTCGGCCGAACCTTCCCGGACGTGCCCGGCTTCCGCGTCGGCCAGCAGCAGTTACTCGTGAGAATCGCTAAGCGGTCTCGCTAGCGGAGAGACGGGAAATCGAACCCAAATATCAGACCAGCGATGCACCGCCTGGGTTCACGAGCTTGAGCAGCATTCGCTGATAGCCTTCATCGTTCAGTTGGCCGATTGGGACGAAGCCCATCTTCTCGTAAAGGTCGCGAGCCTTGTGGTTGCTTTCATGAACGTATAGGCCAAGAAATGGACGTTTCTCGATGTCAAAGGCCCTTGCTCTCGCAATTAAGTCTCGCAGCAACAAGCGGGAATACTTGCCATGCGAGGGCACACCGGCAGGGCCGCCCTGAAATTGCACCTGAATCCCGAGGTGAGGAATGATGACAATTTCCTGACGGCGATTGTCAATTCGCCAGTTAGCCGGACCCAAGGAACCGAACCCTAGGATGCTGGCGTCCCCCAGCCGATACAGCCAAGTCGTGGTCCCTTTGTCCCGCATAGATTGCAGTGCGCTCTCCATTGCATGAGGTCCGCCAGCAATCCAATTGCCCGCAGTCCGGCCGAATACGTCGTCGCCGAAATCGAGATGGGCTACTTCCGCTAACAAGTGCTCGGCAAATGTCTGCGCAAATAGCAACGGCGGCATGAGATTGCGTCAGTCCAAGATCAACCTTGCCATTCTGGCAAAAGTTGAGGCTCAAGCGTCGGCTGCGCTAGATCGGAGGCAATCGCCCGATTGAAGTCCGCCACTGCTTCGGGCGAAAGCACATCTTCTTCGAGCGATTGCCCAATTGCGCGCAATCCCCTAGCAACTCGATCATCCTGGCTCGCCGAATTGGATTCACCCACGAAACCGAACGTAACCGCGGACTCACTTAATTGACGTGCCTGAACGAAAATGATGCCGGCCATGAATGCAGAGGCGGTTGTGGCCGCGCGATATTGATCGAGTCGCATCATTTCTCTCCCGAACCGACTGTCAAAAGCAGCGAAACGCTTCCCATTTCAGCGCCATCTACGACCAACCGAAAAACATGGTCCCCCGCCTTCTCGAATGCCATACCGACTTGAATGATTACAGTTGACCCAGACGACTTACCTGGGGCGTACTCATTCCGAACGGTGTTAAGCGGTACACTGCCAACTGTTCTTGGCTCCTCACCTGGAGCTTTCAAAACAACTTCAAGCTTGTGGTCCTTACCAACTTCGTCTGGTTGTACCCTCAACTTTGCAACGATGTAGAACGGAGGCACTACTGCAGGCAGGGTTGGCACTCCAATAACATCGAAGTCCCCACCAAAAATATGCAGCCTGCCGCCCGGCATCTGTTCTGCATTCAGTGCCAAGAGTGCGTATTGCAGTTCCATCTAGTCTAGTTTTCGCGAGCGCAAAATTTAGGCCGCAAGAGACCTGCGGCCCGCCATGACCAACGATGTTATCGCGAGCCGGCTCAGTTCGACTAATCGTCGAAACTGGCTCCGCACATAAGCCCCTCAGTGAACTCTAACTGACGTGGTAGGTAGGTCAACGGTTCGGGGGAGGAGGCCATAGTATGCGTGGCATAGCCCAAAGTCAAGCAGAGCTGGAAGTTACGCAAGTTGTCACCTGCGCCGCACTTGCGGCACATCGGCTGCCCTCTCGCCCGCATCGCCCTAACTGCGATGCGAGCGGACGCAGGCGGTCATGGCGGCATTGATCGGCGTTGGCTTTCCGGTGATTGCCGTACTGTTCGCGGAGCTCGCACTGCACCCAGCATTCAGCCAAAACCGCCGTGAAAGAAATTGACTTTCGCCGTGCCGCATCGGTAGTCTCACGAGAGCACGGGCCGGTGTTCGGAACCACGGGCCACAAGTTCTTCGTGCGAATCGTCGACGCGGCGCGGTTGGGGCCGTCGCTTGTTGCACGCCGCCGATGCGTCGTCGGCAACTGGTTTCATCGAGAGGGGAGGTCGTCATGGTCGCGCGCGTTCGCTTCGTTGTGTTGTCGGCGCTCTTGCTGTTCGGGATCGCCTGGGCTCGGGCGCAGGAACCGTTCCAAGAGACCCCCGCGCGCCCCGCGGCGCCGGCAGCTCCGGCCGAAGCAGCGCCTCCCGCCGCACCTGCGATTCCCTCCGCACCTGCCGCGGCGGCCGTGCCCGTAACCGTAACAGTTGACGTTGGCACGCAAGGCGTCGTCGACGATCCGGTCGCGCAACTCAGCACGCGGTTGCAACAAGCTGAGCTCAACATCCGCCGCGAGCTAGCCAAGTCGACATCGGTCGACTTCGTCGAGACACCGCTATCCGATGTGGTCGGATTCTTGTGCGACTTGCATCAGATTCCCATCAAGCTCCAGCACGATGCGCTCGAGGAGGCGGGCATTACCGCCGACACGCCCGTGACCTGCAGCCTCGCCAACGTCTCGCTGCACACCGTGCTGCAGGTCATGCTCGATCCGCTCGATCTGACCTGCCTGGTCGATGGCGAGGTGCTCATGATCACCAGTCGAGAGGGCGCCGAGAGCCATCCCGAGGTGCGCGTCTACGATGTCGAGGGAATCGCGACCGACAAGTCGATCGACGATTTGATCAAAGTCATCTCCATGACTGCACTTTCTGAGAAATCGTCGGTAACTGGTATTCCATGAAAAACGGCTCTTCCCTCAAGCTGCGGTTGCGAG
>JAIESQ010000055.1 GCA_019745975.1 Pirellulales bacterium | reverse complement strand
GCGGCGGCCCGCCCCCCCCCCCACACGGCTGGGTACGAGGTGGAAACTCAGCTCTCTCGCGTCGAGACACCTGCTTAGATCGCCGAGCAGCAACCTTCATTCCAAAGGAGACACTTCCATGTTTCGCGTCTGGAGTGCGTTTGCCTTTGTCGCTATTATCACCGCTTGTGTCTGGGTCGACGCCGCGCAGCCGGGCCGCACCGTCTGGAGACCCGAGGCCGGCACGCTTTTTGGTGGGAAGAAGACCTGCGCAAGGGTCACCACTCCCCAGGGGGTAGTAACTTACTACTGCGGAGACTGCTCACTTAAAGACGACGATCCAAAACGCTGCGATTGCACCTTGAACCCGTCGGTGTACCAAACGGTGTCGAGTGGCGGCGTAAACCACGATTCCGAACCGTGTACCGACAAAGAAGAGTGTCGAATACCGGATGCCCGCGGATGCAGTTAAGTTAAGCGCGCCGGTTTCTGTGTCATTGCGCCGTGCGGCCGAGCGCCGGTGTCCGAATGGCTGTTGCCACTTGCGCGCCTTCGTTATGTCGGCCGCCGTTGTGGTTTTCGTGGCTCCTTGCTCGGCCGATCAAGCGAACATTGACCACTATCCTCATTTCAAAAGCAATCCCCCGCCGCGGCCGATTGACTTTGCACCTCGCTCGTCGATGCCACCCGACCTAATCCCGATTGAGTGGGAGAAGGGCGCAGCGTGCGGCGCGAACTGCTTGTATCTTCTGCTCAACCTGGAAGGGCATCCGGCCAGGCTGAGCGAAATTCGATCGGAGCTTCCGATCGAAGGCCAAGGGGCAAGCCTGGCGCAACTCTTGGATTGCGCGGAGAAGCGCGGGCTCCAGGCTACGGTCCGGCAGGTATCTCCGCGTGAGCTTATGTCTTGCCATTTTCCGCTCATTTTGCGCATGGGAACCGAGTCGCGCGATCAAGACGATGGACATTACGTTGTTGGGCTCGCCATGGGGTCCGGCGGCGGAGTCACGTTCGTCGATGGCACTTCGGCACGGAGGATCATGCTTCCTGCCCTCGCGTTCAACAAACACTTTACCGGCTACGCATTGGTGCCGACCGAACGAGTCGGTCCAAGGTTAGCCCGAGCCGCACTACTCGCGGTTTGTTTTGCCGAACTGGTAGCCGTCATGTACTTCGTTGGGCAACTTTTTAACTCGAGCCGAGGGCGGGGCCGCGGGTTGCGCGCGGTTTTGCGATGAACGGAAAGCGGCTTGGCGCCAGCCTGGTTGTGCTATGCGTTATCGTGTTGTCCACGATAGGAGCGTATAGATCGGTAGTTAGGTCGACTGGCGACTTTGCGCGCGTGACAGCGATCCGCACCCCAGTCTCCGCTCCGCCCGTCGCGGATTTGTGCGACCTTGTATCGTCGGAAGAGGCGAGGACCGTCCTTGTCGCGGCGCTTCCTGCGTGGCATACGATCAAAGTGAGCCGCGTGCTTCACGCTTTTGAATTGTGGGGGCCCAGCGCGAAGTTCCCGGAGACGGTCGTCTCCGCGCACGGGATGCGGCTTCTCTCCGGTACGGAGGTCAAACAGGTCTTACTCGATCATCGGGTATATCGACAGGCGGTCGGAAGCAACTGCCCGCTGCTGATCCCAACACGTTACGGCGTTCGGGTCGAAATTGGCTTGGGGACCGCCAGCAGTTTTGCGGGAGCCACGGGGCATTCCGACGACCTGCTGCGCGCCTGCGCGGCGCACGGCATGGCGACCGACGCGTCGCTTGTCACGCCGCTGGGCGCCGCAACGATTGCTGATCTCTTAAACGACTCGATTGCCACGTTCGACCCAGCGCAAGAGCTTGAGTGGACGGTCGAAGCGTTCGCGCGGTATTTGGCGCCGCAGCGTTCGTGGGAGAACCGCTTCGGCGAGTCATATGATTTCGACCTCTGCATGCGTTCGCTACTTAGTCGTCCGCTCGGGACGGGCGCTTGCCTCGGCACGCATGCGCTGTACGCGTTTGCGGTGCTATTGCGCATTGACGAGAAGGCGCCGATCCTGTCATCGACAGTGCGGTCCCGCGTTCGGGTCCGCTTGCGCGATGCGGCCGGGTGCTTGGCCCGAAACCAGCGCGCGGACGGTGCGTGGACGAAGGATTGGCCGGTCCGCGTCCCGGCGGCGTCCAGCGGTTTGGATTGGGAGGCGTTAACAGCGACCGGCCATCATTTGGAATGGATCGCCCTGCTCTCTGACGACCTCCGGCCTCCAAAAGCCTCGCTCCGAAAAGCAGTCTGTTTTCTCGTCGCATCGACAAACGGCTTGTCCAGCCACGAAGAAACCGACTACTACTTGCCAATCGCGCACGCCGCCAGGGCGCTGTGCCTGATGAGAAACACGAGCCCCGAGGCATTACTGGGAGGTTAGCGTGAACGCCGCCACCATTGCCCTTGGGATCGCGCTGCTCGGCGCAGCCGGAAACTCCCAGTCGTCAGTTGACATCGCCAAGGGAATCGCCGCGGGACAAGCACGACTGCTCAAAGCACCGGGTGGACTCGGCATTGAGTACGACATCCGCGTTGAGCAAGCTGCCAACGGACCCATCGCGTTTCAAAACGCGAAAGGCGCGATTCGGATCAAGTGGCCGAAGCTCTATAGCCGTTTTGAGACGACCTTCAGGTCTGGCAGGCGAACGGTCCGCGAAGCGACCTATGACTTCGAGAAAAAGCATAGCGTCGCGCTAAACAGCAAGCGCTCGGCGGTTATATCTCCGTTCCGAAGCGCCTGGACCGCCAATTACCTCTATCCGCTTCGACTCTGTTATTTTCAGCAGGCGGACCAATATTATTTCGAGGGAGCTCAAGAGAAGAGCGACGTTTGGCTGCCCGCCGCCATCGAGAGGAATCCGTACGAAGTCCGCCAAACCGATGCCATTGATGGAGCGGCATGTCAACTGCTGGAACGCCCGGGGATCGATTCGCTGTGGATCGCGCCAGGTTTTGGCTATATGGTTCTCAAGCGCGAAATTACCTTTGGCGCCGGGCAGCCGCTGCGGGAACGGACAACGAATCGACAATTCCGACAGGTTGTGCCAGGGGGCTGGCTCCCCGCGACCCAACAGCAGGAGCATTTCGACCTGAAGAGCGGGCGAGCGACGCACACCTTCCACGTCGAAATTCAGAACATCACAGTTGGGTCTGTGAGCGACGAGTCTCTCGTGGTCGTCATCCCTGATGGTGTTCAAGAGATACACGATCAATTCCGGAACGTGATGGCCCGAAATCCGCGGGGGGATCGACCCTTCACCAGCGCGCTGGCTGAATCGCGGCTGGAACTGACCGGCCAGCGTGTCGCGATCTGGCGCTCGGTCCGCAATTGGTCGATTGTTGCCGCTCTGCTTGGCGTGGTCGTGATCGTATTGGCGCGAAGGCAGGCTCGGCAACGAGCGGCGTGACGTTATTCACAGGACCGTTGCGATGGCTCGCACTCAACAACGCGCTTTTACGTTGCTCGAACTGCTCATCGTCACCGGCATGATCGGTCTGCTAGTTGCGTTACTGCTACCTGCTGTGCAATTGGCACGCGAAGCCGGCCGGCGCCTTAACTGCCAGACGAACCTCAAGCAGATTGGCTCGGCGCTTCAGCACTACCAAAGCGCGCTCGGCTGTTTCCCGCCAGCCGTGATCTGGGCGCCACGCGGCGAGCCGCTGGGGCAGGGTCTCTTGCCGATCGGCGTCATCGACCGCGTAGCGCGGTACGGCGAGATCGAGCATGACACCCTCTACGCCAATTGGCTTGTTAGTCTGCTTCCCTATCTCGAGCAAGGAGCCGTCGTTCGGTCCGGCAATCTCAACATGCCGATCTCGCATCCGGCAAATGCCCTCCTGCGCACGGCAGAGATCCCCCTGTTGAAATGTCCGAGCGACTCGTTTAGCGAAGGGAACCATTACCTGCGGGGCCTCGACGCTGGGCTGGCGACCAACGAGTACGCGAGGGGGAACTATGCGATCAATGTCGGGCCCGACGCAAACTGCGTCGCTGGCATGCGAACGGCGACGGGCGATCCTTGCTCAGACGGATTCCAGGTCGACAGCACGGACCTCAAGGCGACGAACGCCCGTCTCTGGGGGAGCGGCATCGCGGGAGTGAACGTATCGCTTGCCGATCGCGACGTCCCGGATGGGGCTTCCTCGACGGTCGCAGTAGACGAGATTCGAGCGGGTTTAAACGCCGCTGATCCCAGAGGCGCCTGGGCGCTTGGCCAAATCGGCGCGAGCCTGGTGGCTCGGCACGGCAGGTACTCCGATGTCGGCGGACCGAATCCAACCGGAGCAGACGCCATCATTGGGTGCTGGACTCTGAAATATGACCTCGCTCCCGATACACCGGAGTCGCAAGGCATGCCTTGCCGGAAGGAAATCGGCGACGAAGAGCTGAACCTCAAAGCCGCGTCCCGGAGCCTGCACCCAGGGGGCGTGAATGTCTTGATGTGCGATGGTTCGGCCCATTTCGCCAGCAATGAAATCAGTCGAGATGTCTGGCACGCGCTTCATACCAGGGACCGCGGGGAAGTCGTCGAGTGGGCGCCGTAGATTGCGTCTGACGAAGCATGCCGCGATCCTTTCCGCGTA
Source organism: Pirellulales bacterium (assembly GCA_019745975.1). Taxonomy (GTDB): domain Bacteria; phylum Planctomycetota; class Planctomycetia; order Pirellulales; family JAEUIK01; genus JAIESQ01. The sequence goes on along the minus strand of JAIESQ010000055.1, from coordinate 98,879 downwards.
TGGGTTTTTTCGCTATTTGTGCCGGGGAACCGTTTCCGGCACGGACGCGCTCGACAAGTGTCGCGACCGCGGCTTCGTCCTGGCCGCCAATCACGGCAGCTACCTCGACTGGCTCGTTCTCGGGGGGTTTTTCCATTACGCATACCCACTCCAGGTGGTCTACTTGACCAAGGAGCGTCTTTTCAAGCACCCGCTATGGAGATTTGTGATCAACGAGGACGATTGTCTGATGGTAAGTGACGAGGGCACCAAGATTATTGACCGCCGCGACATCGGAACGATCCAGTGTGTCGCTGTATTCCCTGAAGGGACTCGTTCAGGCAACGGTTCAATTGGCCCAGGCCGTCCGGGTGCCATCAAGTTGGCCGTCAAGCTCGCCAGACCGATTATCCCAGTCGGCCTGTGTGGCTTTTACGACGCATGGCCGCGACATAGGCTGCTGCCTCGTCCTGCAAAGTGCTCCATCGTATTTGGCGAGCCGATCGACTATCGACTTCCGGCGGGCGCCGTCCTGTCTGCGCACACGTTGAACGAAGAGACGAATCGCCTGATGGAGAGAATTTCTTTCCTCTGTGGACAACCGCGCAGCTAACGCCGTTGGCAAGAGAGGGATGCGCCCCGACCTGAACGGCAAGCGGCGGGCCGAAGTGTAGGCGTTACCGCTTGGAGAACTGCGTGCCGCGCCGGGCGCCACGGAGGCCGTACTTCTTGCGCTCTTTCATGCGGCCATCGCGCGTGAGCAGGCTTTCGTGACGCAAGGGCTCCTCGGTGGCACTGTCGTATTGGATGAGCGCTCGGGCGATGCCGAGCTTGATCGCCCCCGATTGCGACGTGGGGCCACCGCCGTGAACGGTGACGACCACGTCAACATTGCCCGCCATGCCGGCGGCTGCCAACGGCGCCATGACGTCGGCGCGCTGCTGCACATTGGCGAAGTAGTTTTCCAGCGGTCGCTCGTTGATGGTGATGACGCCCTGCCCTCCGCGCACGCGCACGCGCGCGACCGAGGTCTTGCGACGGCCGGTGCCGAGCTTGTCGTTAGTGCCTTTGCCGGGAGCGGTCTTGGCGACGGCCATGCTTAATCCTTCTCGTTGCTTAACTGTACGATTCGCAAACGCCTCGACCGATGTCGCAAGAGTGCGCGGTTGCGCGCCATCGGTGAAGCGGGCACGTTACTTGCCAGAGGTCGAAAACGGTTGCGGCTGCTGCGCCTGATGCGGATGGTCGGGCCCGACATAGATCTTCAGCTTATCGAGCATGCGGACGGCCAGCTTGTTCTTGGGAAGCATGCGCCGCACTGCGTCGCGCAAGATGCGATCGGGACGGCGCGCTCGGCGCTGGCCGGCCGTCTCCGTCCGCAGGCCGGGGTAGCCCGTGGTCCAGGTGTAGCGCTTGCCTTCCCACTTGCGGCCGGTGAGGGCGACTTTTTCGGCGTTCACGACGACGACGAAGTCCCCCGTGTCGACGTGCGGCGTGTAGGTGGGACGATGCTTGCCCATCAGTGTCATGGCGATTTCGGTAGCCAGGCGGCCGACGACTTTGTCGGTGCCATCGACCAACCACCACTGGGCTTCGATCTGGCCCGGCTTGGCCAGGAATGTCTTGGTGTTCATGTGTCGGTATTTGGTTGCTATCGAACTGGCAAATGTGCGAAGCCCCCGAGGCTTAACTTTGCACAAACCGAGGCAGCGCCCGAGAAATTCGCTTGGACACCCCCGACGTAGCTTGTGCGACCGCAGCGACTTCGGGAGAAACTAGGAGTGTAGGACCTTGCGTCGGTTGGTTCAAGGGCCGCAACTGCGAACCGACTGGCACCCCAACGGGACGCAATCGCCTGAAGTACCGCCCATGCGTCGGAATCTCGTCGCATGTTCAAGGCTCAGGCGGTTTGCTCGCGGTTCAGACGGCTCGAAACGGCGACGGATCGACCTGGGATTTCTTTTTGACAACCCCCCTCCGCTCCCATTAACATCGCTGGATGCATCACGCAGGTTGTTGCCCGTCAGAAAGTTAGGCGCTGCGATCCAAGGCGCTTTGCAGGGTTTTGTATTCATGATGCGCGACGAAAACTGCTCGGCGAGCGGCGTTTGGCATTGGAAAATCTGCTGTCTGCTGGCAGCGCTCGGCGCGATGAACGCGGCCGCACGCGCGCAGGCGCCGGCGATCAGCCACATGCTTCCCGGGGCCGTCGCTCCAGGGCGAGCGACGGATATCACCGTCTACGGGGCGAACCTCGCAGGTCCGACCGCTTACTGGACTAATCTCGCGGGCCCGAGCGGCCCCGCGACCGTCGAGTTGGCGCCGGGCGTCGAAGGCAACGGCACCAAGGCCGATCAGGTCGTGCTTCGCATCAGTCTGCCCGACGCCCCAACGCAAGTATCCGGCATACGCATCGCCACCGGGCAAGGGGTGTCGAGCTTGAAGCTGCTCTTAGCCGACGACCTGGCCAGCACGAGCGAAAACGGCCAAAACAAGTCGCTCGAGAGCGCCCAAGAGGTGACCTTGCCGGCGGCGATCGATGGCGCCGCCGAGGCGGAGAGCTTCGATTTCTTTAAGTTTACTGCGCACGCCGGGCAGCGGCTGTCGGCGGAAGTGTATGCCCGGCGGCTTGGCTCCCCGCTCGACGCGGTAATTCGACTGCTGGACACCAACGGACGCGAGCTGGCATACAGCGACGACGAGGGGGGAATCGGTTCCGATTGCCGCTTTGCCGTCGAGATTCCGGCCGACGGCGTTTACTACCTCGAGATACGCGACATTCGCTATCAAGGGAGTGGCAATTTTCGCTATCGGCTGCGGCTGGGCGATTTTCCGCTGGTAACCGCGCCGTACCCAACGGGCGCGGCCCGCGGTAGTGTCGCCCACCTGCAGATGGCTGGACCAGAGGTCGCTCGGCTGAATGCGGCTGACGTACCGATCAGCCAGACGGCAGCGTCGACCGCCCCGGTGGCAGCGCGGTTCGTCGACGGCCAGGGCTCGGCTGCCGCGGTGTTGGCAGTCTCGGCCGGTGGCGAGCTCGTCGAGTTTGAGCCGAACAACGCGGCCGAGCAGGCGTCGCCTGTCGCGCTTCCCGGGGCAATCAGCGGGCGATTCCTGGAGGCCAACGATCGCGATTTCTACCAGTTCGACGCCGCCACCGGTCAGCGGCTGCTGTTCGTCGGCAAGACCCGCAGCCTGGGCTCGCCAACCGATTTGTTTATGCGGCTGTTGAAAGCCGACGGCAGCCAGCTTGCCGAAGTGGACGACTTCGGCACCGAAGAAGGGATCCTCAACCACACCTTCGCCGAAGCAGGCACTTATCGTCTGGTGGTCGAAGACTTGCACCACCGGGGCGGCCCGCAGCACGTCTATCGCATCGAAGTGATTCCATACCAGCCGGGTTACCTGTTAGGTCTGGAAGCCGAGAAGTTCGACGTGCCGAAAGGCGGTGTGTTTGTCGCCAAGGTGAATGCCTTGCGGTTCGACTATAACGGACCAATCACGCTAGCGATCGAAGGAGCCGGCGAAGGCTGGACGCTCGCCAACAACACGATTCCTGAAGGGAAGAACGAGACGGTGCTGGCCGCGACCGCGCCGCCATCGCTTGAGCCTGGGCAATTTCGCGACATTCGCATCGTAGGGCGCGCCAAGATCGGTGAGGTCGACTACGCGGCCGTGGCCGGCACGTCGGCGGCCCTCAAGGGCGCGTTTGCCGGTTTGCCGTATCCGCCCGAATCGCTCAACGGAGCGGTGGGGTTGGGCGTGGGTCCGGTCTTTCCCGACTTTTTCAAGCTCAGCGTGCCGGGCGAACCCGTTTGGCTGGCACAACTTGTCGGCCAGGGCAAGTTCACGATCCATGCCGACCGGATGAACGGTTTTGCCGATCCGATCGCGCTCGATGTCAATGGCTTGCCGCCGGGCGTGACCGCTGAAGTCAAGCCGCTGGAAAAGGACAAGGCCGACGCCGAAGTGATCGTGCGCGGTCCGGCGGCGCTGGCTGAGGGGGAATATCGATTTCGCGTCGTCGGGGCGGCGTCGTTTCAGAATCAGCCCCGTCAGGTCGTGCTTGGCGAAGTGCGTCTGGCGGTTGGCCCGCCGCTGCGCGTGACGCTCGAGCCGGCCGGACCGCTGACAACGGGTGCGACGCAGAAATGCAAAATCAAGCTGGCACGCGCGGGCGAAGAGTCGCCGGCTGTTGCGGTCACCTTGCGTAACTTGCCGCTGGGCGTGACGGCTCCCGCCGAACTTATGGTGGCAGCCGGCCAGAACGAATTGGAGTTTGAACTGACGGCAGCGGCCGACGCCGCGGTCGGATCGATGACCGACCTGCGCGCCGTGGCCACCGCCACGATCGCCGGCCGACAACTTGCGGTCGAAAGCCCCGCGTCGACGCTCGAAGTCAAGATGCCGTAGTCCGCCGGTCGGGCCGCGGTTTGTTCCGCCAGACTGTCCTACCTAACGCAACCAAAAACTCGCCATGACGGCGCCGGTGGCTCGCCAAAGCGGCGGGCACACCAGCCAACCGCGACGTACAGCAGGCCACCCAGGAGGGCGAATCATGATGGCGCGCAGCACCTGTCAACATTCCTCCGCACAGCGTCGGACAAGCGCGTCGGGGCTGACAGCCTTCGCGCGGTTCGCTGGCACGTTGGCGCTAAGCGTTCCTCTGTTCTGCTGTTGCGATCGTCAATCGGATGCCGCCACCGCTGAACCGGCGGCCGCTCCCGGTACGCTGGAACCGGTCGTGGTCGGCACGCCGGAGCGCCTCGAGGTGTTTCCGGCTGAGTTTCGTCTCGATACGCCGCGCCGGCACATGCGGCTGGTCGTGACTGGCCACTATGCCGACGGCAGCGTGCAAGATCTGTCGCGCGCCTGTGAACTGGATATCGCCGATCCGAACATCGTCCGGATCGATGGTGGGGTGGTCTTCCCGATAGCCAACGGCACAACCGAAGTGCGCGTGCGCGCCGGCGGCCAGGAAGCGGGGGCCAAGGTCGTCGTCGCCAATCAAGAGACGCCGGAAGCGGTGTCGTTCCAGTTCGGCACGCTCGTGGCGCTGTCGAAGCAAGGTTGCAATTCGGGGGCGTGCCACGGTTCGCCCAGCGGCAAAGGGGGCTTCCGGCTGTCGCTGCGGGCGTACGACCCGGTGCTCGACACCGAGACGCTGGTGCGCGAAATGTACAACCGCCGCACGAACGTCGTGGAGCCGGCGTCGAGCCTGCTGTTGCGCAAGCCGCTGATGGAAGTGCCGCACGGCGGTGGCCGCCGCATGCGTAAGGACGATCCCGCGTACGCGGTGCTGCACGACTGGATCGCCGAGGGGCTCAAGCTCGATCCGGCGGAGGCTCCGACGTGCACCAAGCTCGAGGTGTATCCTCCGCTGCGAATTCTCAAACGCCCCGCGCATACGCAGCAGATCGTCGCCTTGGCCCATTTTTCCGACGGCACCGTGCGCGATGTCACCGAGCTGGCTTGCTACAGCAGTTCCGACGAGGGGGTGGCCACGGTCGACGCGAGCGGACTGGTCGTCGCCGCCGACAAAGGCGAGGCGGCGATTCTCGTGCGCTACCTCGAGAAGATGGAAACCAGCTACCTGATGTTTCTCAAGGATGTCGAGAACTTCAACTGGCCCGCGCCGGCCGAAAGCAACTACATCGATCATTTAGCTTTCGACAAGCTGCGCCAGATGCAGATTGTGCCGTCAGATTTGTGCAGCGACGAGGAGTACGTGCGGCGCGTCTATCTCGACGTGCTCGGCGCACTGCCATCGCCGGCCGAAAGCGCGGCGTTTCTGGCGGATACCGATCCGGCCAAGCGCGCGAAACTCGTCGACGCCCTGCTCGAGCGGCCCGAGTACGCCGAGTTCTGGGCCCTGAAGTGGGCCGATCTGCTGCGGCTCAACGGCAAGAAGGTGGGCACGGCTGTTCCCAAGTTCCATCGCTGGTTGGTGGCCGCCATCCGCGACAACATGCCCTACGACAAGTTCGTGGCCGAATTGCTTACGTCGACCGGGAGCACGTTCGACCATCCGACCGCCAATTACTTCCGCACTGCTGCCGATACGAACGACTGCACCGAGACCACGGCGCAGTTGTTTCTGGGGATTCGCATTCAGTGCGCGAAGTGCCATAACCATCCCTTTGAGCGCTGGACGCAGGACAATTACTACGGCATCGGAGCGTTCTTCAACCGCGTGCAGCGCAAGCAAAGCGCCACTGCCGATGAGCTCGTGGTCTGGGTCGCCCGCGGCGGCGAGGTCACCCAGCCGCGCACCGGCAAGCAGATGAAGCCCTGGCTCCCCTTGACGGGCGAGGCGGAAATCCCCGGCGAGGCCGACCGGCGGCAGGCTTTTGTCGAGTGGCTGGCGCGGCCCGACAACCCGTTCTTCGCCAAGGCGGAGGTCAATCGCTTGTGGGGACATCTGTTCGGCCGGGGCATCGTCGAGCCGGTCGACGACTTCCGCGCCTCGAACCCGCCCTCGAACGGGCCGCTGTTGGACGCGCTGGCTGACGATTTCGCCAAGCACGGCTTCGATCGCAAGTACATCTTGCGCACGATGCTCACCAGCCGAACGTATCAGCTCAGCTCACGCTCGAACGATTTCAACCGCAACGACAACAAGTACTTTTCGCACATGAAGACGCGGCTGCTCTCGGCCGAGCAGTTGCTCGACGCCATCTGCCGCGTGACCGGCATCGACGAGAAGTACGCGGGGCTGCCGGCCGGGACGCGCGCCACGCAGTTGCCCGCGCCCGACGGCGACAACTATTTCCTCAAAGTGTTTGGCCAGCCGGCCCGCGAAATGGCCTGCCAATGCGAGCGTTCCAGCGAGTCGAACCTCTCGCAGGCGCTGCAGATGATTAACGGGCCGGTAATCCACGGCAAATTGACCAACGAGAGTAACCGACTGCGCACGCTGGCCACGGCGGGCAAGTCGAACGCCGAGATCATCGACGAGCTGTATCTCTCGGCGCTGTGCCGGCACCCTGGCCCAGAGGAAGTGTCCGCCGCCGAAAAGCACATCGCGGCCCAGGCCGAACGGATGCACGGGCTGGAAGATGTCTGCTGGGCACTGTTGAACGCCAAGGAGTTCTTGTTCCAGCATTAGCAGTGCCGCCGTGCCCGATGCGTGAAGTCGAGAAAGGATTCCGATGAGCTTGTTCTGCCATCAATGCGGCACCGAGAACGCCGACAGCGCGACGAAGTGCCGAACCTGCGGCACGGCGCTAGGCAACCCCTATCAGGCTGTCGGCGGAGGTGGATCACTGCCCCCTGGGAGCGTGCCGAACTACCTTGTCCAGTCGATTCTGGTGACCCTCTGCTGTTGCTTGCCATTTGGAATCGTGGGGATCGTCTACGCGGCGCAGGTCAACAGCCTGTTACGCGCGGGGGACGGGGCCGGAGCAAAGAAGGCTGCGGACTCGGCCCGCATGTGGTGCTGGATCGGCTTTGGCACGGGCGTGGTACTCGAGCTGTTGCTGTTTGCGTTCTACGCACTGATGGTGATTGGCATGATGGCCAGCCAGCAGATGGGGCAGCCGTAGTTCGACGCCGATCAGGTAGCCGGCTCGCAAGTTGAGGCCCTGCCGCACGTGTTTTGTCCGCACTGTGGTACAGAAAACGCCGACGATGTGTGGTACTGTCGGCAGTGCGGCGGCTCGATCAGTAACCCTTATGAAGCGACCGCCACTGCTCCGGGTGTGGTCCTGCCAGCCGGGCCGGTTTACAACTGGTTAGTGCCCTCGGTTGTGGCCACGGTGTTTGGCTCGCTGTGCGCTTGCTTGTGCTGCCTGAGCGTGGCTTCACTTCCCTGCGGGATCGTCTCGATTGTGTGCGCCGCGCAGGTCAACGGTCTGGTGCGTACGGGAGACATCGCCGCTGCGGTTCGCACGGCCGGGCTGGCGCGAACCTGGTGCCTGGTGACCTTTGGTGTCGCCGGCGGCGGTCTGCTGCTCTTTCTGGCCATGATGATCTTGCCGGCCATTATTGATATCCTGGAATCATGAGGACTGCGCCGCGCGCGAGCGCGCCAAGTCGCGCGACGATCTCAACCCAGTCGGTCCCAGTGCTGGCCAAACGGCCGCTGCGCGCGACGGCCTGGCGCCAGGTGGTATTGTTGTGCGGCGGTGTGCTGGCACTCGCCGGCTTATTGCTGGTCTGGGCGGTTGATCCCGCCGAAGCTGGCTTCTATCCACCCTGTTGGCTCCATCGTCTGACCGGCTGGCATTGCCCCGGCTGCGGCGCGACGCGGGCCCTGCACGCGCTGTTGCACGGCGACGTGTCGCAGGCGCTGGCGTTCAATCCGGTGTTTGTGGTGCTGCTGCCGATCGTGGGAGCGGCGCTAGGTTGGCGCGGGCTAGAAAGTTGGCGTGGCCGGCCGCCAAGGACAAGGCCGCTCTTGCCAGGCGGCGCGATCTTGGCGCTGGCGGCAGTGCTGGTGGTGTTCGGCATCGCGCGGAATCTTCCGGGCTGGCCATTCGAGCTGTTGGCGCCGCATCGGCTCGCCGAGCGCAACTAGCAGCGCCCGCGCCGCTACCCGCTTAGCGGCGTTTCTGCAATTATGGCAGTTGACGCTCCGTGGGCATCGCCGATTTGGTTGAACGTGTCTGAGTGGTATGCATGCGCATCGCAGAGATTTTTCATTCTCGACAAGGAGAAGGGCTGCTGACCGGTCAGCCGAGCGCCTTCGTGCGCACCAGCGGCTGCAACCTGCGCTGCTGGTTTTGTGATACGCCCTACACGTCGTGGGAGCCCGAGGGCGAAGACCTCTCGCTCGACGACATTCTGGCCCGCGTCGATTCGTACGGCGCTGCGCACGTGGTGCTCACTGGGGGCGAGCCGATGTTGTTCGCCGAGCTGGTGCCACTGGCTGACGAGCTGCGCCGTCGCGGCTTGCACATCACGATCGAAACGGCCGGCACGCTTGATCTCCCAGTGGCCTGTGACCTGATGTCGATCAGCCCGAAGCTGGCGGGCTCGGGTCCTGATGCCGTGCGGCACGCGGTCTGGCATCGGCGGCACGAGCGAACGCGTGAATCGTTGGAAGTTGTGCGGCGGCTGCTGGAGCGCTACTTGTATCAACTCAAGTTCGTGATCGACGCGCCGACCGACGCCCAGGAAGTCGAACGCTATTTGCAGCGGCTGGGCGTCGAAGTCGATCGTCAGCGCGTACTCTTGATGCCGCAAGGGACCGATCAGGCGGAACTGGCGGCCAAGGGCGTGTGGCTCGAAGCGCTGTGCGCCGAATTGGGCGTGCGGTTCTGCCCGCGCAGGCACATCGAATGGTATGGCCTGGTGCGTGGGACGTGAGTCATGGCAGGAGATACCGCGCAGGCTAGCCGAAAAATGGATCAGACTCCCGCCAAGCATCGCTCGGCTCGCCCACGCGCGCTTGCGCTGGGCTGCTTGCTGGGCGCCGTGGCGGCGCTGGTGGGCTTGTTGCTGCTGATCGCATTCTTGGGGCGCGATCCATTACCGCGGCTGACGCGCGAAACACTCGACGCCGCGGTCGGGCACTGGCGGGCGGCCGGGCCGGCCAATTACGACATCGACCTGGTGCTCTCCGGCGCGCAGACCGGCAACTTGCACATCGAAGTTCGCGACGGCGAGGTGACCGCCATGACGCGCGACGGCCGCGCTCCGGTGCAGCGCCGCACCTGGGATTTCTGGTCGGTCCCCAACCAGATGGCAATGATGGAAGAAGACCTTTCGGCCGCTGAGGGCGATCCCCAGAGGGCGTTCGGCGTGGCAGATCGCGGACAGATCGTGCTGCAAGCCGAGTTCGACGCGCAGTTGGGTTATCCGCGCCGCTACCGGCGGCAGGTGCTGGGTACGTCGAATACGATCGAGTGGCGTGTGACGCAGTTTGTGGCGCGGTAGCCCCGCGGTGTGATGGAAGCAGTGGCAGCCTGAAATACCCCACGCGGTGCGAAGGATTGGCCGCGCGGCCGCGCGGCGATTACACTAGCGGCCACTTACCGGGGATCCAACGCGAAGCAACATACCCGACCGGGGAGGCCAGCATGTCACGCGTCAATCGTCGCAACTTTTTGCAGTCGTCGGCCGGGCTGTTGGCTGGCGCCGGTCTGGCGCCCCATCTGTTGACCGGCGGTTTGCAGTCGCTGGCGGGCGAACCGGGGTCGAAGAACGATCGCTTCGTAATCGGCGCGATCGGCCTTGGCGGTCAAGGCACAAGCATCGCCAACGCCGCTCGGCGCTACGGCGATATCGTGGCAGTCTGCGATGTCGATCGTAATCGCGCCGAGAAAGGCAAAGCCGAATTCGGCGGCAAGGCCGACATCTACGGAGACTACCGCAAGCTGCTCGAGCGGCCCGAGATCGAGCTGGTGACGATCGGCACGCCCGACCATTGGCACACGGCCATCGCGGTGGCGGCGCTACGGGCCGGCAAGGACGTCTACTGCGAGAAGCCGCTGACACTCACCGTCGACGAAGGCAAGCTGCTGGTGCGCGTGGTGAAAGAGACCGGCCGGGTGTTCCAGGTCGGCACGCAGCAGCGCAGCGACGAGCGCTTCCGCCTGGCGTGCGAGTTGGTGCGCAACGGCCGCATCGGCAAGCTGCAGAAGGTGACGGTCACGCTGCCGGATTCCGACGCCGGCGGACCGTTCGCCGTGCAACCGGTGCCGCCGGAGTTGGATTGGGATTTCTGGCTCGGCCAGGCTCCCAAGACCGATTACATTCCGCAGCGCTGCCATTACCAGTTCCGCTGGTGGTACGAGTACTCGGGCGGGATCATGACCGACTGGGGCGCCCATCACATGGACATCGCGCACTGGGGAATGGGGGTCGACCAGAGCGGCCCGCTATCGGTCGAAGGGCACGGCACGCTCCCGAACATCCCCAACGGCTACAACACGCCGAATCGTTTCACCGTCGATTACCTTTATCCGAACGATGTGCAGTTGCACGTCAACATCGGCGACAACGGCGTGCTGTTCGAAGGGGATAAGAGCCGGGTGTATGTCAATCGCGGGCGGATCACGGGCAAGCCGGTCGAAGAGCTGGCCGAGAACCCGCTACCCGAGGATCGCATCAAGCTCTACGCCAGCAAGAACCACATGGGCAACTTCATCGACTGCGTGCGGAGCCGCCAGACGCCGATCTCCGACGTGGTGAGCCAGCACCGCTCGGTGAGCGCGTGCCATCTGGCGAATATCTCGCTGCGGTTGGGTCGCAAGCTCAACTGGGATGCCGCCAAGGAGGAGTTCGTCGGCGACAGTGAGGCCAACGCCATGCTCAGCCGCCAGCAGCGGGCGCCGTATACGATCGACGCGTGACGAAGTCGGACGCGATGCAATCCTGGTCGGGCAAAGTCGCGATCGTCACCGGAGCTTCGGAAGGGCTGGGGCTGTCGCTAGCCCGGGCTTGGGCCGAGCGCGGGGCAAACGTCGTGCTGGCGGCGCGACGCGCGGAGCCGTTGCAGGCGGCGGCCGACGCGCTGTCAAAGCTCGGCGCTGCAGTGCTCGCCGTGCCAACGGATGTCACCCAACAAAAGGACGTCGAGCGCCTGGTCGCGGCGACGCTCGAGCGCTTCGGCCGCATTGATGTCTTGGTGAACAACGCCGGCCGTTCGGCGCGCCGGGCCATCGAAGAGACCACGCCCGCCGACTTTCAAGCGTTGTGGGAGCTGAATTTCCTTTCCGTGGTGCGCTCGACGCGGGCCTGTCTGCCACAGTTGCTCGAACACCGCGGACATGTGGTCAATATCGGCTCGCTGGCGGGAAAGATCGCGGCGCGCTGGATCGGCGCCTACCCAGCCAGCAAGTTTCCGGTGTCGGCATATAGTCAGCAATTGCGTTTGGAACTGGGGCCGCGCGGCTTGCACGTGCTACTGGTGTCGCCCGGTCCGATCGCGCGCGCCCAGCCGCGCGAGCGCGCGACGGACCAGTTCGACGGATTGCCCGAAAGCGCCCGCCGCCCTGGCGCGGGGGCCAAGACGCGGGCGATCGACCCAGATGACTTGGCGCGCCGCGTAGTACGAGCGTGCGACGACGGGCGTGCCGAACTGGTGATTCCCTCGAAAGCCCGCTGGCTGGTGGCGATCAGCCAATTGTGGCCGGCGATGGGCGATTGGCTCGTGCGCCGCGCAACTTAGCGCAGCCTAGCGATCACTCGCGGCGAGATAATCGCGCTCGAGTTCCTCCAACGATTGCCCTTGTGCGACGCCTGCTAATGCAGACCAAAACGGCAAGCGCGGGTGCTGGCGCGAACGAGACGTTCGCCGCATGATGCGCGAGGATCGCGAAGGTCGCGGGGACTTTGGCAGTCGAAGTGCGGGCCAACCGCCGCTGGTAATCTTGAAGCTCATGAATCGCTAATCCTGTCAAAAACATGCACCCTGTTCTGACGGTCCGGCGTAGTTCCGGATACGCAAACGCACGGTGCTGTTCACTAGCGACTCACCAGCGCGGCGATCCCCCTGCATCGATCTCCGCAACGTCTGGCCCGACGTTGAATCTGAGACTACGGTTACGGCTTCGCTTTGTCAAAGCAAATTCATTTAATTGCCACCTGACCAGCTCGCGCCAGCAAAACGCTCGATCGTACGATCGAGTTGGCCATAGATTTACTGGCTAATCGACGCGTCTGTGATACGCAAGAAGTTGCCTAGTCTCCCGCCGCCGCCGGTTGGTTGGCGCCGAGCTCAGACACTTCGGGCAACATGCCAGTGACGTCCAGCGGCAGATCGCGCAACTCCGAGATAATCTCCAGATCGTCGCGCTGGCGAGCATCGGCGAGATAGACGGCCGAGCACTCCACCTCCGCTAAATGCAACGTATTGGCGATCCACAGCACGCGCGCGTCGGGTGGTTCGACCAAGCCAATGTTCGCCAGTGCCGACTCGAGCATTTCGCGATCGGTGTCGTAAGTGGCCGGCGCGGCGGCTCCCGTGATATGTCCGCCCGTCAGGCAATTGATTTTGGTGATCTTCCAGTCGACTTGATCGATGGCGCGTTGCAAACAGAACTCGGCCATGCCAACGCCGGCCGCATTGCCGTGCGTTTCTTCGGTGAGGCCACGCAGGCAGATCCGCTTGACCTTGGGCCATTCGTCGTCGGCAGGGCGGTGATCATAGAATTTCCGCCCTACGACGTTGGTATCCATGCCGGCGCCACTGATGTTCTTGCCGATTTCGTCGATCAAGAGAATGTCGGCACGGTCGAAAGGCAACTTCGGCATCCAGCGACGGGCCAGCTTTAGCAGCTCGCCTTCGCGGCGCTCGAAGTCTGCGGGCGCGACCGCCTCGACAAGCGCGGTTTCGTCGTAGCCGTTTTCGACGATTCCCAGGCCCGCCACGATCCGGCAGCGCGACAGCACTTCGCCGGCCACGCTGCGAATGATCTGGCCGAAGCTGTAGTCCTGGATCGCGCGGTGATAGATCTTGGCCCCCTCGTGCTTGCCCAGGCCAATGAGCATCATTTTCATCAAGCCGCTCTCGACCTCGCCCACGAAGTTCGTGTGCGGTTTGATCCGCCCGCAAACGAGCACGTGGTCGGCTTCGTAGGCGTGCCGGTCGAAGTGCACCGGGAAGCCTTCGCTCGTGCGACAGACGACGACCGTTTCCATCGACGAACGGATCGGGCAGCCGGCGAAGGCTTCGGTTAATCCGTAGCCTTCGACGATGGCCTGTTGGCCGGCCGCGGTGCCGCCGCCGTGGCTACCCATGGCGGGTACGAGAAACGGCTTGGCGCCCAGGCCCTTCAGGTGATCGACAGCCGCCTTGATGATGCGGTCGATGTTGGCGATGCCGCGGCTCCCCACGGTGATAGCAACCGACTGGCCAGCGGCGATCTTGTTATGCAACTGCAGCCGGGCAAGTTGCCGGTCGACCTCGGTTGGGATGCTGTCAACCCGCGGGCGGTCGAAGATCTGACGGACGCGGAAGAATTTGGGAAAGCTAGCAGACACGATCGAGGGCTCCTCGCACCGGGTTGGAACGCTTCCGATCTTACTAGCCGATGCGGCCAGCGACAAATGCAGCTCAAGCGGCTGAACGCGAAGCTAGCCAGGCTCGGACCGGCAAACCCACGGACTCGAATTCGCCGGGCAGCGCGGCTGTTGGGGCAGCCATTTCGGCTCGACGCGGCGTGATCCGGTCTAGGTCGATCTTGGGGAGACTCGTAGAATGCCCCCCGCGCCACGGAGGGCTGTCGCGCCGACCGATCGCAAACGATCGCGCGGGCAGGCTGCGTTTGCGCCGATTGTTTCTTGCGCCTCAAGGATGAGGGCCACACAGATGCCGACGCTGCGCCAGCGGAGACGCCGCAAACACCATCCGCATTATGAACACGACGACTTTGAATCGCGTCCCAGTCGTCGCCGAGCGCCCGGCTCGCGCTTGCTGCTGGCGCCATTTGTCGGGCTGATTTTGTTGGTGGCGCTGGCGCCCTCGGTAGTCAGCTATACACCGCTGGGGACTTGGCTCGTCGACCGCGCAGTGACCGACCTGCATGGCGACCTGCGCGTCGGCGGGGTCTCAGTTGGCTGGTTCACCGCGGCACGGATCGACCGGGTCGAGCTGCGCGATGACGATGGTGAGCTCGTCGCGCGCCTGGCCGCGATCGACTGCGATAAATCATTGCTCGGGATGCTGACAAAGCGATCGAGTCTCGGTCGCATACGGATCGTCGAGCCTGAGTTGCGGCTCGAACTGACGGACCGAGACACGAATCTGGAGCGCGTGTTCGCGCCCTGGCTCAATCAAGATCCCGACCAACCGCAGGATGACAAAGCAAGTGATCCACTCGACGGCCTCGACGTCGAACTGGAAGTGGTGCGGGGAAATGTCACGATCATCGACACGCTCAAGAATCGCCGCGCGGTATTTGGCGATGTCAATGCTTCGATGCGGCACCTGGCCACGGCCGGCGCTGGCTACGACGCCCGCGCCACGGCGCATGTGCAAGAAGAGCCGGGGGATGTCGCCAAACTCGAGTTGGAGCTCGATGGCCACACGCAGGCGGCCGATCAATCCACGCCGATCAGTCGTTTGACACTCAAGAGCGAGGGTTTCCCGCTGTGGATTGCCGCGGCAGCGGCGCGCCGCGCCACCCCGGGTTGGGAAGCGGACGGGCAACTGGCCAGCGACCTGGTGATCGAGTGGTCGTTTGAAAAGAATCAACTGCGACGAGCAAGCATCGACGGTCAGGCAGTCGTCGAACACCTGGCCTGCGCTGGCCCAGCCCTGAACGGCGATCGGTTGCAACTGGCTTCGCTACGATTGCCAATCAAGGCCGCGTGGCAAGATCAGCGTCTCGTCGTCGATCAGTTCACGCTGACGTGCGATTTGGGAGAAGCCTCGTTCGCGGGCACACTCGACGGCAGCGGCGGCTGGAGCAAGGCGCTCGAGCGCAAGCCGTTCCGCGTTGCGGGGCATGTCGACCTGGCGAAGCTTGCCGCGGCCCTGCCGCGCACGGTGCGCGTGCGCGACGACGCCCGGATCACGGCTGGCCGCATCGAGCTGGAGATCGATGCTCAGCCGCGGGCGGACGCGGTCGTCTGGCAAGGGCGATTGGAATCCACGCAGTTGGCCGCCATCGCCGCGGGGGAACAGATCACTTGGGATAAGCCGATGCTCGTCACCTTCACGGCGCACGAGTCGGCCGACGGCTGGCAAGTCGATCAACTCAACGGGGAAGCCGACTTTTTGCGCGTGGAGGGTTCGGGGAGCGCCCATCAAGGGCAGGTCGCCGGTTCGTTCGATTTTGATCGGCTGGCCCAGGAGCTGTCGCGGTTCGTCAAGGTCGACGACCTGCGCATGGCAGGCAGCGGGACTTCGAAGTTCCACTGGCGGCGCTCCGACGACGGACGATTTCAACTCGACGGCCAGCTCGACGCGCAGCGCTTCGAACTGTCGCGGCCCGGGGCGCACCCCTGGATTGAACCACAGTTGCAATTGACGTTGGCGCTGGCAGGCGACATGGACGGGGCGACGCTTTCGAGCGTCGACCTGGCCACGTTGCGGCTCGTCGCCGGCCGCGATCGGCTCGACGCCCAGCTCGAGCAGCCGGTTCCGAAGATCGACGCCGCCAGCGTCTGGCCCGTGGCAATCACGATTGCCGGGCAACTCGAACGCTGGCTGCCGCGCAGCGAACCTTGGATCGGACCGCTGCCAGGCTACGACCTGGCCGGGTCGTGCCAAATTGTGGCCAACGTCACCTACGCTAGCGGCCTGATCGAACTGGAACCGCTGCGCGCCAATGTCCACGCGCTACGTGCGGCGTTGCCGGGCGTAATCATTGACGAGCCACTGGTGGAACTCTCGGCCAACGGAAAGTGGGATCGCGATGCCGGTAAGCTGCAGATCAGCGATGCACGTTGGCAGTCGGCCAGTCTGACCGCCGAGGCGCGTGGCGTGCAAGTCGCCCTGAACACACCGCGCGGCATGGAACTGCAAGGGACCATTCAATACTCGGGGGACGTGGCGCGACTGTGGCAATGGACGCTCGACCCCGCGCAGCCGCCAGGATGTCAGCTTGGCGGGCGGATGGATGGGCGGATTGAAGTCACGCGTACCGGCGATGTGACTAACGCGCGGCTGCATACCACGGTCAACCAATTCCTGGCCGCTTGGCCCAGTGGCGCGCGTTGGCAGGAGCCACAATTGAACCTGGCCAGCACGCTGCTGCACGACGCGAAATCGCGGATTCTACGGCTTAACAATTTCGACATCGCGGCGCAAGCGATTGCCTGCACGGCGCGCGGACAACTCAGCGATCTGTCGGGGCAACGGCTCGTCGAGCTCGATGGCCGGGTACGCTACGATCTGGCGGCGCTCAAGCCGGTATGGCAGCAGTGGACCGGCGAGGGAATCGACTTCTATGGTCGCGACGAGCGTCCGTTCTCGCTGAGCGGTTCACTGGCGAGCATCACTGCCGAACCGCCGCGGCCACCCGACGCCCCGCTGACGCCACTGGTGCCGGTATCGCGCACAGGCAACGCCCGTCCTTCGACACAATCGGCGACCGAGCAATCGGCGCTGGCAAAGCTGGCTGGAAACGCGTCTCTGAAGTGGGATCGCGGAAACTTGTACGGCTTCGTGCTGGGGCCGGCCACGATCGATGCGCACCTGGCCGGTGGCATGCTTGGCCTGACACCGCTCGATGTGACGGCTTCAGGCGGGCGACTGCACTTGGCGCCGAGCGTGCGTCTGTCGCCTGGGCCCATGGAGTTAACGATGCCGCGCGGTCGCGTCGCGGATCAGGTACAGATCACTCCCGAAATGTGTGCTCGGGCGCTGAAGTTTGTCGCACCGATTCTGGCTGATGTGACCCAAGCCGACGGGCGTTTTTCGGTCGATCTCGATACCTGCCGGCTGCCGATCGGTGAACTTGCCAAAGGCGACCTGGCGGGCCGCGTGACGGTGCATGACGTCTCGATCGGTCCCGGTCCGCTTGTGCAAGAGCTGGCGGTGTTGATGAGCCGACCAGCACCGGCCCGCTTGATGCGCGAGAGCGTGGTGGAGTTTCGCATGATCGACGGTCGGGTCTACCATCAAGGACTCGCGCTGGTCTTTCCTGATTTCACGGTGAAGACTTCAGGTTCGGTCGGCCTCGACGAGAGCCTGGCGATTGTCGCCGAGTTGCCGGTACCGCCGAAATGGATCGGCAATAATCGCTTGGGCGACGCACTTCGCGGACAGACGATTCGCTTGCCGATCGGTGGCACCCTGAAGGCCCCGAAGATCGACCAGGCGGCGCTCCAGCAAACCAGCGCCCGCTTCCTGCGCGACGCGGCGGGTCAGGCGATCCAAGGGGAGATCATCAACCAGTTCGACCGGCTGCTTGGTAAGCCCCGCTAACGTGCCGGGCTGAAGCGCGGCAACGGCTCGTTTGCCACGTGCCCGGCGGCAACGCACAATGGCTTTTTGCCGGCTGTCCGAATTCCCGGGCGAGTTTCCCCAGCCGGCACACGGTGAAGCGCGCGACTGCCGCTTGGCTTCCGGCGCGTTCACCGCCGGAGTGTCGCGCGATGAAGCTGGTGCTATTGGGCACGACCGGGTATCACCCGTGCGATCGCCGCCAAACTGCCTGCTTCATGCTGCCCGAGGTCGGCATCGTGCTCGATGCGGGCACAGGCATGTATCGCGTGCGTGAGCGGCTCGCGACCGACGAGCTCGACATCTTCCTGTCGCACGCGCACCTCGACCACATTGTCGGGCTGACGTTTCTGTTCGACGTGCTATATGAAAAGCACGTGAAACGGGTCACGGTACACGCGGGCGAGCCGACGATCGCGGCGATTCGCGACCACTTGCTGGCTCCGGCGGTTTTCCCGGTCGCATTGCCGTGCGAATATCGGCCGCTGTCAGGAGAAGTGCCGCTTGCCGGCGGCGGCAGGCTGACGCACTTTCCGCTGGAGCATCCTGGCGGCTCGACCGGCTTTCGGCTCGACTGGCCTGGCCGATCGATGGCCTACGTGACCGATACGATTGCCCGTCCTGGCGCCGACTACATCGCGGCGATTCGCGGCGTCGATCTGCTTGTTCACGAGTGCTATTTCGACGACTCGATGCACTCTTGGGCCGAGCGCACAGGGCACAGCTCGACTACCAACGTGGCACGCGTCGCGCGCGAAGCCGACGTGGGGCGGCTATTGTTGGTTCACGTCAACCCGCTGCCTGGCGTTCACGATCCCATCGGCTTGGAAGTCGCGCAGGCGATCTTTCCGCAGGCGGAACTGGGGGTCGACCAGATGGAAATCGAATTCTAGGCGCGGCCAATGGTGCGCCTTCTCGATCGCTCAAATGCGTGATCGTCGCCCAAAGAAAACAGCGGCACGCCCCGCGTTGAGGGGAGCGTGCCGCTGGTAATTTGTCGGCGGCGATTCGCGAGCGAAGCACCGCATTCGCTGTCAGGCGCTCAGGACCGTCGCGCTTGCTTGCGCCGGTGCAGCACGAACGGCACCACGCTGGCCAGCCCCAACCCTAAGAGCACGATGCTACCAGGTTCGGGGATGACCCCGACGCGCTCCAGGTGGAAGCCGATGTCGAAATTGATACTGGCGCCTACGTCCGCAAGAACGGAAACCGTGAGGGGGATAAACTGTTCCTCGGTCAACTCCGTGGCCAGCGAGGCGACCGTTCCCAGCGTATAGGAGAACTTCGCGTTGCCGTCGAGCGAGATCTTGGCGTTCGGATCGTTCGGGCTACCCCCGATCGTGTACGTCCCGGTTAGTGAGAATGGCTGACTGAGCTTCTGGTCACCGATCCCGACTGGAAGAACAGAATAGACCAAGGCCTTAAGGTTTGTGGCGGTCGCGGAAAGCACGCCGTCGACCGAAAAGGTTCCTGTGCCTGCCCCAGTCGGAGTCAGCGTCGCAGCGCCAGTTTGTTCGAATAGCAGCTCCTTGAGCGTTCCTTGGACGCCAATCGGAATGTTCGCCAGAATCCCGTTGTTGCTGTTCGAGGTGATGACCACTTGCGAGAGCTTGAAGTCGGCTGTCTGTCCGTTGAAGATGTCCAAGTCGAGGTTTTGGATATCGCTGACGGCCTGCCCATTCGCCTGCAGGGTCGTCTGCGAAAAGCCAAAGACCTTCGGCGGCGCCTTCGACGGCACCCCACCGTCGATTGTGAAGACGACGGGGTTCCCGTCGCCATCCAGGTACGGATCAGCCGTCGCGGGGTCGACGCCGTCGCCTGTCGCTGGTTCGTAATACACGTAAAAAATCGGATTCGGGGGGTCACCGACCTTGGCGGGCGGATCCTGATGGTCGAAGCGATATGGCGCGTCGATCTTCGGGATCGCCACGCTGCGCGGATGGGAATCGATTGCCACTCCCGGGTTGGAGCTGCCATCGAGCAATTGCAGCGGGTGATCGAGGGGAGGGGTCAGAAAAAATGGCTCCAATCCTCCCCCGACCGGTGCCACGCCGCCCCCGTCGGCGAAGAAGTGTCCTGAGCCAGTGACCGACGCCGAGAACGTTTGCGCGTCGCCCTGGAAATTGGCGGGGACCGTCGCGGCCAGCGCACCAGGCGCGAGGCGAAGCCAGGCGCAAGTGGCCAAGGCCAACATGCTCGTTAACTTCCTGTTCGAACGCATTCCGCTCGTGGAGCAAGCGGGACAATCGAGCGCGTCATCGCGTTTCATCGACAATCTTCCTCGGCAAATAAGAGTGATGCGAACCGGGCGACTCTAGGTAGGCGCCGAGGAAGCAAGCTGCACCTTTGATCGCCACGAACGCTTGAGCCGACCAATCCGAGCGGCCAGCAAAGTGCTGTTTTCGGCCGGCAGGGCTGGATTCGCCGCAGGTACCCGTCGATTCATGCGCAGCAATTGCGGATCGGCGACTACGGCGAAATCTGATCGGACTGCCAAGCTCGGAAAACCATCGGAGTACAGAAGCCTCCGAATCGCGAGCGATAAGAGTGACGCGACTTCTCTCGCGCCTACATTAGCAGTCCATACCGAACGTTAGGTGACGAACACGCAACCCAGCTAGCAAATGCCGGCTGCGCTACGTTCTCTTATACAAGTAGCCCCCTGCTGCGTCAATCAAAAACACCCGCGAATTTCTAAAATTACAAGTGGCGAGTCGACGCGAGCGGTTGGCTTGATCCGTCGCCCCGTGGCCTGCATCGAGCTTCCAGGTCCAGCAACCGCTGCTTGGTCTCCAGCCCCCCCGGCGCCGAGAATCCCCCGAGTTTTCCCGCACTTCCCACCACTCGGTGACAGGGAATCACCAGCGGGACCCGGTTGCCGGCCATCACCCGGCCGACCGCGCGGGCGGCCCCCGGTGAACCCGCCGCAGCGGCCAACTGGGCATAGCTGCGGGTCTGGCCATAGGGAATGCGCCGGCAGGCCTCCAGAACGCGTCGGGCGAAAGGACTGCCGGCAAACGGGGCGTAGGGAATCTGGTTTAGTCGCGCGGGACGGCCACTCAGGTACTGCTCAATTGCTTGATGCAAGAAGTCGTCGCCCGCGCTGGTTGGCGCGTCGCGAGTGAGCCGAGGATCGAGCGCGCGGCGAGCAGCCGTGGGGGAGTCGTGTCCCATCGAGAGTTGATGAATGCACGGCCGCGTCGGCGTGCCTGACAGCACCGCCGAGATCCAACCAATCGCCGAGGGAAACACGGCGACGCGGTACGGTGTCGTGGGCGCGGCCGGCGTAGCGCGCGGCGCACGTCTCGATCGCGTCGCAGTCACCGCCATGCCTTAATTCCTTGTTCGACGCGGAACTTGAGCCCAAAGCACCCGGATAGCGAGCGCGCGGCACCATCGCCGGGCCTTGCTTGCCCCGTCCGCGCTACACGAAAGCCGCCGGCCGCTGCTTTGACAGCCCGTAAGCGCGGATTCTATACTGGCCTTCGATCAACAAAAAGGCTTTTCAGTCGAGCATTTGCGTCTCGACGCGGAGGACCCCGCGGCATGCAACGGTACGCTTCGTACTGCGACGACTTCTACGTCAACTTGAATCTCAGCACGGAGATGGAACTGCCGCAGAATCGCGAAACGGTACTGCACTACTTCGAGCAAATCCAGCGCAAGTACCCGACGATGCGCAACTTCTACCAGCGCGAAAAGGGAGATTTCGTGCTCGAGGAAGATAAGGATCGCGGCCAATACCGCTGGGCCACGATCGAGCCCAGGCGGCTGTGCTCGGGCCAGGTCAACCCGGACCACGTCGACGAGGCGATCGAGCAGCACCGCACGGTGCTCGAGCTGGCGCCTTACATGCTCTCGGTCAGTCCGCTCGACTGCGAAGCGCTCGATGTCTTGTTCGGATTCGACTTTACGTACCGCGGCAACCACAACCAGTTGGTCGCCGAGGCGCTGGGATTGAGCCCCGCGCTCGAACGGTTGGCCGATTACCCCGGCGCCTCGGTGGTCAGCTACGAGCCATCGCTGACGATCGCGCTCGACGAGGAATGCCGGGTGCAATGCCGGCTGAGTGTCGAAACTCGCACCACGCCGTATCACATCCGCACAGGCGAGTTCCCCGAGGAGCAACTGAGCGTGTACCTGACGGCCCGCCAATACGGCAGCCTGGGGAGCGACACCACGTTCGTGGATTCGCTCGATCGGCTTTCGCGACTTTGCCACGACCTCGTCGATTCGCACGTGATCGAGCATGTGTTGCAGCCGCTGGCGCGCGCGATCGCCATGAAATGATCGCGGCACGGGCCCTTGCGCCAGCGGTGCGACGGCCTTGGAAGGCGCAGCCCCATGCCAGTTCATTTGAGTCAATTCGCGCAGACGCTGCAGGCCGAGACCGCGTTCACGGTGCTGGCCGCCGCGCGACGCTTGCAGGCTGGCGGCAAGCGGATCATCGAGCTGGAGATCGGCGACTCGCCATTTCCTTCGACCGCTTCGGCCACGCGGGAGGGGATCGCCGCCATCGAGGCCGGCGACACGCATTACGGCCCTTCGGCCGGGCTGCCCGAGCTGCGCGAAGCGGCCGCCGCGTACGTCAATTCGAATTACGGCCTGGCCGCCACGGCTGCCAATGTTGTTGTCGGGCCAGGGGCGAAGGTGTTCGAGCTCTGGTTCTGCGAGGCGCTCGTCGACCCCGGCGACGGTGTGCTGGTATTCAGTCCTTATTTCCCTACGTACCCTGCCAACATCGCCCGGCGGGGAGCCCGGATGTGCCTGGCCCCGCTCGAGCAGCGTTACGAGTTCCGCCCACAGCGCGCCGATGTCGAGCGGTTTCTGGCGACTGACCCGCGGCCGCGGGCGATCTTTCTCAACAGCCCGCACAATCCGACGGGTGGCGTGGCGACGCGCGACGACTTGAAGATGATCGCCGACCTGATCCGCGGCCGCGACGTGGCGGTCTTCAGCGACGAACCGTACGACCGCATGGTGTGGCGCGGGCGACACGAATCGATCGCGGCGCTGCCGGGCATGCTCGATCAGTGCGTGGCCGCCTACACGTTCAGCAAGTCGTACAGCATGAGCGGCTGGCGGCTGGGTTTCGCCGTGACCAGCACGCGACTGGCTGAAACACTCTCGGCGCTGGCCAACACCTCGCTGTCGTGCGTGCCGCCGTTCGTGCAACGCGCCGGAGCCGCGGCGCTGGGTCACGACAGCGCCGAGCGCGATGAACAAATGGCGGCGTTTCGCCGCAAGGTCGAGCGACTCGTGCGGGGCCTCAACTGCATCGACGGCATTCGCTGTTTGGACCCGGCTGGCACGTTCTATGCCTTTCCGAATGTGTCGCCGATCTGCAACCGCCTGAAGATCACGTCGCATGGTCTGGCGATGTATCTGCTCGAAGGGGCGGACGACCGCGTTGGCGTAGCCTGCCTCGGTGGCGAGTGTTTTGGCGATGCTGGGGGCGGATTCTTGCGTTTCAGTTGCGCGCAGCCCGACGAGGCAATCGACGAGGCGCTCGCGCTCATATCGCGCGCGGTGATCGACGAGCGGCGGGTCGAGCGTTTTCTTAGCGCGCATGGCGAGTACTGCCTGGCGAGCGACTATCCAACGCCGTCGTCGTAGCCGTAGACGCGGCGAGATGAGGCGCGAGGACACCCGCGGCCCCGCCTGGGGGTCCCCCAGAATAAAGTTGTCCGGGAATTTGCGTCCCTATCGTCCCGGCCTGCAGTTACATGCGGCTAAGTTCCTTTCTCTGAACGACTTCTGCCGGGACGCAAATCTGAATGGTCTGCGTCCCGGTTGCGTCCCGCCGAGAGCTTTGCGTCCCGACCATTTTTACCAATGCGACCCTCGCTGGCGCGTTGGGTTCGTGTCCGCGCGCACGCTCTACGCAGCTCTCCGCTCCGACTTTGACAAACGGTTCGTCGAACCGCGAAGTCCCTGGAGGAGAAGCGTGGTTGCTCGTTGGTATCGGCGCACACGCCGGCGCGCCAGGTTTACTCCCGTTCTTGAAAAAGTGAAGTTGCTCTCGCCACGGCGCGCAGGGCAACTCCGCAGCGCAGCGGCTTGTCTGCATTGTAGCAAGCGGCGCCTATTTGTCAACCATTATTATGTACATATTTTTGTCCTTTATTTCCGGGCCGTCCACGAGACCCCGGTTCGCGTGCTTCGCCGACTGCCGGAACTGGCCGGAGCCGGAAGCAGGCCCCTTGATTGACTTTCCCGCCAGCCATTACTAGACTGCACGTAGTTCTGGGCGCATTCGCAGGCCGGTACCTGTCGCGCTATCAGTAAATCGCGCTTTCCGCAGGCAAGGGGTCGCCAGCAGGACCGAGTCACCAGGCAGACTCGACCAGCAGCCAGCATTTCTTTGACCAAGGCGACGCGCGTGCGTCGCGCGAGCCGCTTTTTGGGGCGGTTCGTTCCCCACCGGCCACACCTTCGCAGCGTGCGTCGCCGTCGATGTCGCGCGCGCCAGTGTTCAGGGGTCTAAGACCAAGATGAATCTCCGTTTCTTGCAAGTCGCTTTCGCGTTCCCGTTATTGATCGTCGCCCTGTTTCCGCCCCAGGCATCCGCGGGCGTGACGTTCACCAAAGTCGCCGACACGTTGACGCCGATTCCCGGCGGCACGGGGAGCTTCACGTCGCTGGGGAGCGCGTCGATCGACCACGGTCGCGTGGTGTTCGTAGGCAGCGGCGCCGGCGGGCAGACCGGCATCTACGAGTACTACAACGGGCAGCTTACGATGCGCGTGAACCAGAGCACGCCGATCCCCGGCGGCACGGGCGGGTTCACCAAGTTCGATATCCCGTCGCTCGATGGCGCCGACATCGCGTTTCAGGCGGAAGGCGCTTCGAAGCAAGGGGGTGTCTACATGCAGTACGACGGCAAACTCGCGAAGATCGCCGACACGAATACGCAGATTCCGGGGACGACGAGCAATTTTAGTTTCATCACATCCTTGTCGTCTCTGGATGTTGGCGACGTGACAATAAACAACCGCACCGTTCAATTCAGGACCGCTAATGGCGTTTTCCTTGGTTCGCCGGCGGCTCTGGAGGCTATTGCAGCGACGATCCCCCCAGGATCGACACCAATCCCCGACCAGCCCTACAGTTTTAATTCGTTCGCGTTTGATTTCTCGCCGGATTATGCAAACGGACAAGTTCTATTTGCGGGGCGGTATGTGGACTTTCTTGGCGACTTCAGTACGGACGGGCTCTATCGATGGACCAACCAATTGGGTGTTCAGAAAGTCCTAGATCAAAACACAATTCTTCCTGGTCAAAGCGCTCCAGTTGGGCACTTTTTAGTATCGCCAACGATTGACGACGGAATGTCGTACTTCAGCCTGCTTAGCGCCGAAGGGTTGAGCATCCAACAGCTCACATTGGGAAAGGCAAGTTGGGAGGGGCTGTTTCGGGCTGATGGTGGAAACTTGCAGCGTGTAATTTCACGGGAAGATTTGGGTGCCGCCCTCGATGCGACACAGTTCGTATTCTTCTTCGCTTTCGACGACGGGCGCTTGGTTTTTCCGGGCGCGAACAATGCATGGTGGAACTATAAGGATGGCCACGTAAGTCCGATCATCGCTTCGGGAGACTTTGTCGACGGACGAACGGTCGACTTGCACTTTAGAATCGGAACAGGGCGAAATCTTCTCAGCGGCAATCAGGTCGCACTGACGCTCGAGTTCACCGACGGCTCATCGGGAATCTACATCGCCACGATTCCCGAACCTTCCACGCTCGCCATGGGCGCGACGGCGTTGGCGGCGCTCGCATTCCTGCTGCGCCGCCGATCGCGGGGACACCTTGGGCGAGGCGTCGCCTGACGCCACTCGCTAGGGAGCGGCTTCCTCATCGCCGGCGACCGTCAACAGGACGCCTCTTGTCGCTGGCGCGAGTCGTTGCCGGGACGCGGAGCGTCAGGGATGCGGCTGCGCCGCCTTCGACCACTCTGCCAGATCCTCACGGCAGAGTAATGTGTCGCCGCTGCGCGGCCGTGGAACAGTAACCGAGCACTGGCTGGTGCACTCCGTGTTGCTGCTCGCTCGTCGTGTACTGGCCGGCATCAAAGTACTACCCGACGTTGTCTTGCTCGCGAAACGCCTGCCAGGCGATCTTCAATTTGCGCATGCGGGCGCGGAGCGTGTGCGGATTGATCGCCAATAGCGCGGCGGCGCCTTGCGGCCCCTCGATGCGCCCGCGGGTGCGGGCCAAAGCCGCTTCAATGTGCTGCCGCATCGCCGCGTCGAGCGACAGAAACTCCGCGCGTGTCGATGGTCGCGGTTCTGCCAGCGGCCGGCGCTGAGCTTGCGGCAAGCCCGTTTCCCCGACTGGCTCGGCGCTATTCGGACTGGGCACTTGTCCCAACGACGTCTGGATGTCCAGGAACCGGCCTTCGCCGAGGATCGCGGCACGCTCGATCACCGCGGCCAGCTCGCGCACGTTGCCTGGCCAGGGATAGCTCTGCAAGCGCACGACGTCTTGGGCCGATGGCACGCAGGCAGGCAGACCAAGCCGCTTGGCGGCCCGCGCGGCGAAGTGCGTGGCCATGGCCGGAATGTCCACGCGCCGCTCGCGCAGCGGCGGCAGATTCACGGGGAACACGGCCAGCCGATACCAGAGATCTTCGCGGAAGGCGCCTTGCAGGACCATGCGCTGCAGGTCGCGGTGGGTGGCCGCCACGATTCGCACGTCGACGTGCAATTGCTGTTCACCACCGACGCGTTCGAAGGCGCCATCCTGCAGAATGCGCAGCAAGCGCACCTGGACACCGAGCGGTAGCTCGCCGCATTCATCCAACAGCAGCGTGCCGCCGTCGGCCCGTTCGAACCAGCCTTTGCGAAGCGTCGTCGCGCCGGTGAAACTGCCGCGCTCGTGTCCGAACAATTCTGAATCGACCAGTTCGGGCGGAATGGCCCCGCAATTGACGCGGACGAACGGACCCGCGGCGCGGCGCGAGCGATTGTGGATTTCGCGGGCGACGACTTCCTTGCCCGAGCCCGTTTCGCCCAAGATGAGGATGGGCACTTCGGTGCGGGCGACCAACTCGACGCGCTGCATGACTTCGCGTAGGCCGGTCTCGGCGCCAATGACCGAGTCGGTAATGTCGTTGCGGCCCAAGCGCGTGAGCAACGACTGCCGATCGGCCTCGGCGGCCAGGCGTAGCGCGTTGAGCTCGCGCACGCGGCGGTCGTTTTCCAGGGCGACGGCCAGCGGCTCGACGAGCGCCTCGACGGTGCGCTGGTGCTGGGGACCAAACTCTTCGTCGACGTCGCCGATCACAACGAGTCCGCCAGGCGAACCGTCGGACAACTGCCAGGTGGCAACCAGGCACGGACCGCGGACCCCGTTCGGAACCAGACCTGCGACGGGGTCAGCGCTTGGCAGCGGCGTGACACGGACAACACGGCGCTGCGCGCAGGAGGTAAGGAGACTCGCGGCGGCGGTCTCTGAGATTTCATCCCGCGCGTTTTCGAGCAGCGCCGGCGCGTCGTAGCCGGCTGCCGCGACGGTCTCGACAACCAGCCGCTCGCGATCGACGCGCCGCAACACCAGAGCGCGGTGGGGTAGCACTGCAGCTACTAAGGGGGCGATCAGCTCCAGTGCCTCGTCAATCTGGATATGCCGACAGGCTTCGCGCCAGACGGCGTCGATCAAGCTGGCGGAAGCTTGCATTGGGTTGTCCACCTGAGACCTCCGGTCCAGTCCCGTTAAATGTGATTGCCGACCCGTGATATTTGATGCCACTGTCTAGACTCCGTGCTGGCCAATCGCCGTAAGTCGTTATTTTTCAATGCTGTGAGATACGTGGATGCCGGTGGCACGGGTAATGCACAATAATCGCGCCAAACAATCATCAGTATGATTATCGTCTTTATGATGATGGCACTGAGGGGACTTTGCAAGGACGGCATTGCCTGGCCTGCCGGCGGACCATGAACGAGACGACGAATTCGCCGATGGTGGACCAGCGGACCACCCGCTTGGAACTGGCCTTGGACGAGGTACGCGATGCCCTGCGAGGCCTGCGCTATGGGGAGGTCTCGATCGTGGTTCAAGACGGCGTGGTCGTGCAGATCGAACGCACCGAGCGGCGCCGACTGCCACGACCCGGCTAAAGGATTGATGAACGCCGGCCGCAGGGACGCTGCCGGATCGAAAGAGAGCATCGCGAATCGCCGATAGCGCTTCGCCAACTTCAGGGGAAGTGAGCAATGAGCAGAGTGAGACATTTGAGACTACGGGGCAATGGTCGGGCTGCCGCGTCCCTAACGACGATCGCTTTGTTTGCGATGGTTGCCGGTAGCGGTTGCAGCAAGGTGGCGCCGCGCATCGAGACCTATCCAACCGAAGGCAAGATCGTTTTTCAGGGCAAGCCACCGGTCGGTGCCAATCTTGTCCTCCACCCTGTCGGCGAAGATGCGGCGAAACTGCCGCGCCCGCAGGCGGTCGTGGAAAAGGATGGCACTTTCAAGCTGACCACCTACGAGAAACAGGACGGCGCCCCAGTCGGCAAATACAAGGTGAGCATCTACTGGTACAAGCCGACCACCAAGAATGGCGAGGTCGACTTGGGCAAGAATCTGCTACCCGAGGTGTATGCAGACCCCGCCAAGAGTGGGCTTGAGGTTGAGGTCACCGCGAGCGCGATAAACCAATTGAAGCCAATGACCCTCAAGCGGTAGTTGCCTTATTCGCATCGCAGCGCGTTGTTCAGGTCGCTCGCGACAATACCCAGACTTTAGTAAAGGATTGCCAATGCGTCTTCCCCGATCCAGCCACGCTGGCTTTACGCTTGTCGAATTACTGGTTGTGATTGCCATCATCGGTGTTCTGATCGCGCTGTTGCTACCGGCGGTGCAAATGGCACGCGAAGCCGGCCGCCGCTCGCAGTGCCAGAACAATCTGCGACAACTGGCCGTGGCCTCGCACAACTTTCACGATACCTATGGCTATTGGCCAACTAGCAGTCGGCAGCCGGGGCAAACGGCGGCACCGCGCATCTCGGTGCTGACGTTCCTGCTGCCATTCGTCGAACAGAATTCGGTGTTTCGCGCCTGGCAAATCAATAAGCAATGGAACGACCCCACCGACACGACGGGTTCGACCACCGGCATTAGCAATCGCAAGCTCTCGGGCACTCCGATTCCGACGTATCTCTGCCCGGCGGCGATTGAGCCCGATCGCATGGATGGCGATAACCAGCCACCTGCCGTGTGGGGTCCAGATATCTGCGCGCCGGCGGACTACTCGATCTTTTCGCATGTCACGACGCGGTTGGCGCTTTACATTCCTTCGGGCATGTCGGTGCCGCTGATCGACAAACCCGGCAAAGGGCTGTTTTCGAAGAACGAGCGTGCGCGCATGCGTGACGCGATCGACGGCCTGTCGAACACGCTGATGTTTGTCGAAAGCGCCGGTCGACCTTCGATCTGGCGGCGAGGCTTGAAGGCCTATAACCCCGACGACGTCGTGCAACATCGCGTCAATGGCGGGGGCTGGGTCCGACCGGCGTGCGATCTACAACTTGACGGCTCGTCGACTGATGGCGCGAGCTTTCCCGGCCCATGCCCCTTTAACTGCACGAACGGAGAAGACATCGGTCCGGGCGTCGGTCAAAGTTACCCCTACACGGCTGGCGCCGATAGCAACGGCAGGAACGCTTACAACACCGACGGGACCGGCGAGGCATACGCCTTTCACCCAGGCGGCATGAATGTGTCGCTGGGTGACGCGTCCGTACGGTTCCTCCAAGAGACGATCGATATCCGCATCTTTGCTGCCATGGTCACGCGCGATCAGCGAGAGGCTTATCAAGCCCCGCAATAGCGGCGTTTCGCGAATCGCAGCACTTGGTAACCGCGCTCGCGTTCGACTCGCCGGGCCGGCGTCAATCGTCGAGCCGACATCGGCAGTGGCTGGGTTGGCATTTACGTACATCCGATTCGGTTAACAACGGAAGGATCATAGCCGTGACTCGTATTCACTTGGCATGTGTGGCGGCCGCGCTGGTATTGGCCGGCCTGTCTGGGTGCAGCTCGGAAGCTGGTAACTCGAACAGTCCTGCGATCGAGCTATTGAACGTTTCGTACGACCCCACGCGCGAGCTTTGGAAGGCGATCAACTACGCCTTCACGGCCAAGCACGAAAAGGAGGCCGGGCAGGCGCTCAACATTCGCGTGACGCACGCCGGCTCGAGCAGCCAGGCCCGCTCGGTGATCGAAGGGCTCGAAGCCGACGTGGTTACCCTGGCCATGTGGACCGATACCGACGCGGTGGCGCGGGCAGGCTTGATCGACGCAGGTTGGGAGAGTGAGTTGCCCAATAACGCACTCCCGTACTCGTCGACGATCGTGTTCGTCGTCCGCAAGGGCAATCCCAAACAAATTCAGGATTGGCCCGACCTGCTCAAGCAAGGTGTCGAGATCATCACGCCAAATCCGAAGACATCGGGCAACGGCAAGCTGAGCTTTTTGGCGGCCTGGGGCGCGGCGCTCGACCGCGGCGGCAGCGAAGCCGACGCGCTGGCCTACGTGACCGAGCTCTTCAAGCATGTGCCGGTGCTCGATTCGGGGGCTCGCGCGGCCACGGTCACCTTCGCGCAGAAGAAGATCGGCGACGTGCACCTCACCTGGGAGAACGAAGCCCGGCTCGAGGTGCAGGAAGCACAGGGGGAGCTCGAGATCGTTTATCCCTCGGCGAGCATTCTGGCCGAGCCACTGGTGGCCGTCGTCGACGCCAACGTCAAGCGGCACGGCACGGCCGACATCGCCCGCGAGTATCTCGAGTTCCTCTACACCGAAGAGGCGCAAGAGATCATCGCCCGCAACTACTATCGCCCATCGAAGGAGGCGATCCTGGCCAAACACAAGGAGGATTTTCCGGAGATTAGGCTGTTCCGTATCTCGGCGGTGGCCAAGGACTGGGCGGACGCCCACGCCAGGTACTTCGCCGAAGGCGCCGTGTTCGACAAGATCAGCGAAGGCTCCCGAGGCGAGCAGTAGCGACCGCGCGTCGCTGCTCGAGAAAGGGAGGCTTCGATGTCCCGCCGTGTCCTGCCTGGGTTTCGCTTGAGCCTGGGCTTCACGTTTGCCTATTTGACTGTGATGGTCGTGATCCCGCTGGCGGCCTGCGTCGCCAAGGCGGCGACGCTCACGCCCAGCGAATTTTTGGCCGCAGTCTGGACTCCGCGCGCCCGCGCAGCCTACGTGCTCACCGTGGGCGCGTCGTTGGCATCGGCCGTGGTGAACGTGCTCTTGGGCGTGTTGTTGGCGTGGGTGCTCGTGCGCTACCGCTTCCCCTTGAAGCGGCTGTTCGACGCGATCATCGACTTGCCGTTCGCGCTTCCAACCGCCGTGGCGGGGCTCGTCTATTCGAGCTTGCATGTCGAAAACGGATGGCTCGGCCAGTTCCTGGTGCCACACGGTATTGAGCTGGCCTACACGCGCGCGGCCATCGTGTTGGTGTTGGTGTTCATCGGATTGCCGTTCGTGGTTCGCACGCTGCAGCCGGTGCTGGAAAGTGTCGAACACGAAGTCGAGGAAGCTGCCGCCATGTTGGGCGCCAGCCGCTGGCAGACCTTCACGCGCGTAATTCTGCCGATGCTGCTGCCGGCGATCATAACCGGATTTGCCTTGGCGTTCGCCCGCTCGTTGGGCGAGTACGGCTCGGTGGTGTTCGTCTCGGGCAACATGCCGTTTCGCACGGAGATTGCCTCGCGGCTGGTGGTCGATCGGCTGGAGGAGTTCGAGTACGCGCAGGCGACCGCCATCGCGGTCGTGTTGTTGGCGATCTCGTTCTCGACGCTGATCGCGATCAACCTGCTCGAGCGGTGGAGTCAGCGAACCTATGTCTGAGCCACACCTGCAATTTGTCGCGCACGATCGGCGCGCCGCGCCATCGGCCAGCACGACCACGGGCGTGCCGGCGGCAGCGTCGACTCGAACGCTGGTGCCGCTACGACAGTCGACCCGAATCGCGGCGCGGTCGCTCGGCACGACCCGCGCGGGCGATCTGACGAGCGGCCCGGGCTTGCGCGCCCGTGCCACGGTGACCGGCACGGCGGCGATCGAGCAAGTGTCGTCTGCTCGGGCGGAAGCTCGCGATGCGGTACCCACAAATGACCTTTCGAACTGGAAGAACGCTCAGCAAGATCCGCTCTGGGTGCGGCTGACGCTCATCGGACTGGCGGTCGGCAGCTTGCTGTTACTTGTCATTATTCCGGTCGCAAACGTCTTCTATCAGGCGCTCTCGGCAGGACTGCACGCGTACTGGGACAACCTGTTCAATGATCCCGACACGCGGCACTCGATCTGGCTTACGCTGATCGTCGCGCCCACGGCCGTGGGGGCGAACCTGGTCTTCGGCGTGGCCGCGGCCTGGGCGATCGCCCGGTTTCGCTTCCCTGGCCGGTCGGCGCTGACGACGCTGATTGATCTGCCCTTTGCCATCTCGCCGGTCGTGGCTGGCTTGCAACTCGTGCTGCTGTTCGGCCTGCGCGGGTACTTCGGTCCCTGGCTGCGCGAGCACGACATCCACGTGATCTTCGCCCTGCCAGGGCTGATCCTGGCGACGATGTTCGTCACGCTCCCGTTCATCGCTCGCGAGCTGATTCCCGTGCTCGAGGCGATCGGCCCCGACGAAGAGCTGGCCGCCGTCAGCCTGGGAGCCCGCGGCTGGCAAGTCCTCTGGAAGATCACGCTCCCGAACATCAAGTGGGGCCTGCTCTATGGAATTCTGTTGTGCAACGCGCGGGCGATGGGCGAGTTCGGCGCGGTCTACGTCGTGTCGGGACACATTCCCGGCCAGACACAAACCATGCCGCTGCGCGTCGACCGTTTGTTTCAGGGATACAACACGCCGGGGTCATTCGCCCTGGCCTCGCTGCTGATGCTGTTGGCGCTGGTGACGCTCGTGCTCAAGACGGTGCTCGAGCGGCGCACGCAGCGCGAGCTGGCCGAAGCGGCGAAACTGCATACCGTGGAGATCGAATCATGAGCATCGCGGTTCGCAACGTCACCAAGCGGTTCGGCAACTTCACCGCGATCGACGACGTCTCGCTCGAAGCCCACAGCGGCGAGCTCCTGGCGCTGTTGGGTCCGTCGGGCTCGGGCAAGACGACGCTGTTGCGCGTGATCGCCGGGCTCGAAGCGGCCGACCGCGGCAGCGTGCACTATCACGACGAGGACGTCACCCGCCGCTCGGCCCGCGACCGCAACGTCGGCTTCGTTTTTCAGCACTACGCGCTGTTCCGACACATGAACGTGCTGGAGAACGTGGCCTTCGGCCTGCGCGTGCGCGGCGTGCGCGGACCGACGGTGACCCAGCGGGTGCGCGAATTGCTGCACCTGGTGCGGCTGGAATCGCTCGAGCGCCGCTATCCTTCGCAGCTCTCCGGCGGTCAGCGGCAGCGCGTGGCGCTGGCCCGGGCGCTGGCCGTGCAGCCCAAGGTGCTGTTGCTCGACGAGCCGTTCGGCGCGCTCGACGCCAAGGTGCGGGTCGAGCTGCGGCAGTGGCTGCGCCGCCTGCACGAAGAAATCCACATGACGAGTGTCTTCGTGACTCACGATCAGGAGGAAGCCTTCGAGGTGGCCGACCGCGTGGCCGTGATGAACCAGGGGCGAATCGAGCAACTGGGCTCTCCGCAAGAAGTGTTCGATCATCCGGCCAACGCCTTCGTGATGCACTTTCTGGGGAACGTCAACGTGTTCCACGGCCGCGTACACGACGGCAAGGCGCACCTCGGCGGCTTCGAGCTCGAAGTGCCCGAACATGCCGACGTCGACGTCAGCGCCGCGGCGGTTTACGTCCGCCCGCACGAGTTGGCGATCGAACGGTCCGCGGCCAGCGGGCGGCTGCCGGCCCGCGTGGTGCGGGTACACGCGGCGGGCCCGGTGGCCAAGGTTGCGCTGCGCGCCGAGGACTTCGGTCTGGAGATCCAGGTCGAAATGCCGGTGGAGCGCTTGGCGGCGCTGGCGCTGGCGACAGGCGAAGTGGTCTACGTGGCGCCGCGACGCATACGTGTGTTTGTGCCTGAGGCGGCCGAGGCCGCGCTCACGCCGGAGTATGCCATCTAGATTACGAGCGCGGTTCGGCGCGCGAGTTACAAAGGTAAGCTTTCGGCCACCGTTTCCTTGGATTCTCATTCCCTGAAGGCATGGCCGGGGCAACGAACGTTACTTCAGGCCGGCCCTGGTAGCGCGTCGCGCACGTGAAACGGTCGCCACCCGTGTTCTTGCTAGCGCTCGGATGCGCCACCGGTTTGTCCATGAGACCCGCGGGTGGTGTGCTGATTTCCCGTAGCAATTCGAGACTCGGACACCACCGACCGCCGGCTCAGCCCCTTTCCCGACGGGCCATTCTGATAGAATGCATCGACGGTGCTGTCGATCGGTTTGACGAGCGCTGCCGGCTCCCACGAAACTGGCTGCCCTGCGCGCGTAAATCTCGGCAGGCCCTTGGTTTGACAGCGTGGCCCCGGCGAACGCGGGGCACTTCGGCTCGTTGGCTGCGACTTCAATGCAATTGGTCGACATTCACCAGGTGAGCCGCAGCTACGGGCCGATTCGGGCACTTCAAGATGTTACGCTCTCGTTGGAACCAGGCACGATCGGCCTGGTGGGCAACAACGGCGCCGGCAAAAGCACGCTGCTAAAAATCCTGCTGGGGCTGCTCCCTCCCGACACCGGCGGCGGAACGATCCTGGGATTCGATATCTGCCGGGCGGCGCGTGACCTGCGCGGCCGAGTCGGCTACATGCCCGAGGCCGCCGCCCTCGTGCCGATCCTCAAGGGGGTCGAGTACGTCACGCTCTCGGGCGACTTGTACGGGATGCCCCATCGCGACGCCAAGCGGCGCGCCCACGAGGTCTTGAACTACGTCGGCCTGGGCGAGCTGCGGTATCGCCGCTTGGAGGAGTACTCGGCCGGCAACGTGCAGCGGCTCAAGCTGGCGGCGGCGCTGGTACACGATCCGCAACTGCTCTTATTGGACGAGCCGACCAACGGCCTCGATCCGGCCGGCCGGCAAAGCATGCTACGGTTGATCGACGACCTAATCTCCGAGACGGGCAAGAGCCTGATTCTCTGCACGCATTTGTTGGGAGACGTTGAACGCTTATGCGAACAGGTCGTGGTGATCGATCGGGGGACCGTGATTCGCTCGGGCACCATGACTGACTTGCGACAACGGATCGCCAACCGCTTTGAGCTGGCCTGGCAGGAGCCCGAGCAAGGACGCGGCTATCGCGAGGCGCTGACGGCGGCGGGCGTGCGCTTCACGAGCAGTTTCGACGAGCCGCGCGCGACCGTCGTCGTACCCGACGACTGGACGACGCGACGGTTCTTTGCCGTGGCCGGTGAAGTCGGCGCGGTGATCACGCGGCTGATGCCCGAGGAAGAGGACTTGTCGCGCGTGTTCTTCCGCGTGACCGACGCAGGCGCTCCGGCGCCGATCGTCGACCCCCCAACCCAGGATGTCGCGCATGGGAATTGACATTGCCCACTATCACGGCTGGAACGGCAAACTGCACAGCCCTTGGTGGGGCTCCTTGTCGATCGTGCGCGTGGCGATGCTGCAAGTGTTTCGCCGCAAGTCGTATTGGGTGGTAATCGGCCTGGGGGTGTTGATCTTCATCTTGTACTGGTCGCTGATCTACATCATGACGCAGTTCGAGATGGGGGCGCGTACGCAGACTGACGTGTTCCGCATCTTCGGCTTCAGCCCGGTGCCGACCGAGGACATGGACAATGGCTACGTGATCTTCATGCAGCGCGAGAGCATCGCGGTGATGATCCTGCTGGCGTTCTCCGGCAGCCTGCTGGTGGGGACCGACTTTCGGATGGGCTCGCTGACGTTCTATTTGTCGCGGCGGATCGATCGCGTGCAGTACATCGTCGGCAAGTTGCTGGCGGTGAGTACCGTGGTGGCCATGATGACCGTGCTGCCGGCGCTGGTGCTGTATGTCGAATACGGGCTGTTCACCTCGTCGACCGCCTATTGGCGACAGAATTGGAAATTGCCGATTGCCGTTCTGAGCTACGGCGCGGTGCTCTGCGCGGTGCTGAGCATCTGGCTGGTGACACTGGCCGCTTACTTGCAGCGGATGGCGCCGATCGCGATCACCTGGTCCAGCTTGTTCGTGATGTGCGGCCAACTGTCGACCTTTCTGCGCGAGAGCAGCGACAACCGCGACTGGGACTTGCTCGATCCTTGGCGCTGCATGCGGCTGGTGGGCAAACTCTGCTTCGGCACGTGGCAGCATCCGGGCGAAGAGACTCGTGCGCTGTGGGCGCTGCTGCTTTTGGCGACGACCTGCGCGCTGGCGCTGGCGGCGCTGGTGCGACGCGTGCGGGCCGTCGAAGTAGTGACGTGAATTTGCAATACGACGATCGATCTACAAACGAAACGCGGCGCGATCAACCATGTGGCTGACCTTCGAACACGTGACGAAGTTCTATGGCCCGGTGATCGGCGTCAACGACATCACCTGCCGCATCGGGCCGGGCATCACCGGGCTTTTGGGAGCCAACGGGGCCGGCAAGTCGACACTGATGAAGCTGGCCAGCGGGCAGTTGCGTCCCAATGGGGGCGAAGTGCGCATCGGCGACCATCGCGCCTGGTCGGCGGCGGCCAAGGCCTCGATCGGCTTCAGCCCCGACATCAATACGTTCTACGAAGAAATGACGGGGCGCGAGTTCGTCACCAGCATGGCACGCCTCAGCGGCTACCCGCTGCGCGAGGCCCGGGAGCGCGCCGAGCTGGCGCTGGCCGAAGTCGGCATGGTGGATCGCGGCGACCGGCGGATCGGCGGCTGCAGCCACGGCATGCGGCAGCGGATCAAATTGGCGCAGTCCTTGGTACACGATCCGCCCATCTTGTTGCTCGACGAGCCGATGACGGGGATCGACCCCGGCGGGCGGCGCGATCTGAGCCGGCTGCTCGTGGCCCTGGCCGAACGAGGCAAGACGATTCTCGTCTCCAGCCATTTGCTGGTCGAAGTCGAGCAACTGACCGATTCGATGCTGATGATTGCCCGCGGCCGGATCGTGGCCTCGGGCACGCTGGCCGAAGTGCGCGGCCTGATCGACGACCAACCGTTTGCGGTGCGGATCGTCGCGCGGCCGGTGCGGCGGCTGGCGGCCCAACTCGCGGAACTACCCGAGGTGCTGTCGCTCGATCTGCAGGATGACGTGCTCACCGTGCGCACGCTGATGCCCGCCCGGTTCTACGCCGCGCTGGGGGAGTTAGCGCTGGCCGACGAGTTCGAGGTCGAGCGTTTCGAGACGCTCGACGTGGGGGCCGACGCGGTTTTCAACTATTTGCAGCAGGATGTCGGATGAAGCTCGCCCGCGCCTGGTTCACGCTGTTGATGTTGTCGTTTCAGCGGCTGCTGTGGTCGGCGAGCACGTTGATGGTGCTGGTGCCGCTGGTGGCCTGCGCGCTGTTCCTGGTTTACGAGCGTTACGACCTGGGGAGTCACGACCAGGGGACGTTCGAGGAAACGTTCGACGACTTCAGCACCGACTTCATGATCGTGGTGTTCACGCTGTTCGTGATTCCGGTCTGCGCGCTGGCCTACGCGACGACCAGCATCGGCGGCGACCGCGAGGATCGCACACTGCTGTTTCTGCTCGTGCGGCCGATTCCGCGCTGGCTGATCTTGCTGGCCAAGCTGATGGCCACGCTCCCCTTGGTGCTGGGGATCGTCGTGGCGAGCTTCTTCGTGTTTTGTCGGCTGGCGGGGCCCGTGGGGCGCGAAGCCTTCGTGCTGTACTTGCCGCCGGTTTTCTACATGACGCTGGCCTACGTCTGCCTGTTTCATTTGTTCGCGGTCACGTTCCGGCATTCGACGATCGTCGCGCTGATCTACGCGCTGTTCATGGAGTATTTTCTGGGAAACATGCCGGGGATCGTTAAACGCATCGCCGTGAGCTTTTACGGCCGCTCGATGATGTACGACCTTGGCGCCCGCCACGGGCTCAGCGCGCCCGACCCCACCTGGTTCGTGCCCGTCTCGGCCCAGACGGCGGTCGAGGCCTTGGCCTGCCTGTCGATCGGCGGCGTGCTGCTGGCATTGTGGATTTTCAGCGTGCGCGAGTACCGCGACCTGACGTAGGCAGATGCGTCGACGCGGGCAAAGTGGTAGGCTATCGGCGACGTACGCACTCGCATCATCTGAAAGGAGCGCTGCCATGACACGTCGACTTTCGTCGGCAATCGCACTCGTTTTCCTGTTGTCGCTCGTGCTCGGCTGTGGCACGAGCGGACCCGGCCCGAGCGCTGGCGGCGACGACAAATGGGCCGACCACACGCAGGGATTGCCGTTTTTGATTGGCTACGAGGCGGGCATCACTAAGGCCAAGGCCGAGAACAAGCCGGTGATGTTGTTCGTCACCACCACCTGGTGCGGCTGGTGCAAGAAGCTGGCGGCCGAAGATTTGACCGATCCCGAAGTACGGAAAATGCTCGAGAACTTTGTCCTGGCGATCGTCGACGGCGACACCGAGACGGCAGCCGCCAAAACGCTCGGCGCCGACGGCTTCCCGCACATTGTCTTTCAAGACCCCGAGGGCCAGAACCTGGGGACCGTCGGCGGGTATGTGCCCGTGGCCGATTTCAAGTCGGCGGTCGAACAGGCTTTAACGAAGTTCAACGAAACGCACCCGAAGGTCGCCGCGCGGTAGGTTCCGACCCAGTTCGGTCCGATCGGGCACCGCCTCAGCCGCGAGCACGGCTTCCGTTGGTCGCAAGCGCCCGCCCGCCGCCGACTCTGAAAACGCGGCAAACGGCGAGAACTCGCCGGCAGTAAGTGAAGTGAGGCTGTTGGGACTCGAACCCAAGACCTACGGATTAAAAGTCCGTTGCTCTACCGACTGAGCTACAGCCTCGAAGGACTTACGATAACTGACGGTCTTCGACCGCCATTAAACATTCAATTGCCGTCGGCCGATAGCCGTGGTCAGGAACTCTGGCACGTAAACCTTGTCCGTCGCGGCCTTCATCTCGTCGGCTATCCCGATGTGCCGTAGCGCGGTCGTAAACGACTAGGGCCGCATCTTGCGCTGAAGTACCTGGTGCGGACAACCGCTCGGCGTGCAGTGTTGCGTAACCGCGCCGCATCGCGTGGAAACCATCGATGTGGCAGGTGTCGGTGCACTCGCGCCGATCCGCGTTGGGGCAGACCAGCTTGCTGCCGGCCGCGTCTTGGATGCTGTGGAAATCGCCCCACAGGCACTTCTTGCCGTGGTGCCAGGAGAGTATGAAGGGCTCGAACGTGACGATCCCCTTGACCAGCTCGAGCGCCACGGCTGGTTCTGCCGAACCGCGCGACTCGGCGCGGCCATCACCTGTGCGAAGCGCGCGCCGGTGCGCTGTGATTTGCCAATCGCCTTGAGCCCGAAGCCGATGTCATGCAGCTCGCCAACCCACCGGAAATTAGCGTCGCTTGTTCTCGCCATCAGGGGGGCGGTTAACCATCGGCGCAATCTAATTCTGAGAGCACGGTTTTGTAGAGTGAAACCATCTGCGGAAGCGATCGTTCGAGCGAGTACTTGTTGTCAATCAAGCGTCGCCCGCGGTCGGCCAGTGGTCGGAACGCGGCTGGGTCGCGAAGCACATCGAGTGCTAGCCGAGTGAACTCGTCGACATCGAAAAACGGCGCGAGCAGGCCCGTCTCTTGGTGCGTGATCAATTCGCGCACCGGTGCCGTATCGGAAGCCAGCACGGTTGCGCCGCACGCCAACGCGTTGAACAAGGACCAGGACAGGACAAACGGAACGGTCAGGTAGATGTGCAAGTCGGACAGCGACAACAGATCGGCCAAGTCGCCCTGAGGAAGCTGCCCTGTGAAGATGAACTTGCCGAGATCGTAGTCGTCTTGCTCCAGCACATAGTGCCGAAAGGACTTGCCGCCGGTATGGCGGTGATCGCCCCCGTAGGCCGTGCGGTCGGTGCCGACCACGGCGAAGACTACATTGGGCGATTGTTCGTAAATCCGCTTCGCCACCCGCATGAAAATGTCAAAACCCCGCATCGATTCGAAACCACGCGAGACATAAGTCACGATGCGCGTGTCGTCGTCAACCGTGCGGTTAGCGATGCGGCGCGGGACCTCGGCTCGGCGGTGCCAGATCTCGGTGTCGATGCCGTCGAAGATGGTCGTGAGCTTCGACTGATAGGCGGCCGGAAACCGACTGCGCTGCCAGTCGGTCGGCGAGTAGCCAGCGTCGCAGTTCTCCAGGTCCAACAGCAGCATGGCGTTGCGGCAGTACGAGCGCAGGACGTCGCGTTCAACGGCGGGAAAGTCGGGCCGAAAATCCAAGTCGCTGTCGTGCGGATGGTAAAAGTACTCGAAGTAGTTGACGATCGGGCAAGTGAATCGCTCTCGCAGGAAGAGCGACGAGCCAAATCCGCTATGCGCGACGACCAGATCGGGGCGCAGGTCTGTCCGGGCGCGACACGCTTCGAAAACACCATGCGCGTGGGCGACGGCGTTCTCGAACGAGCGGGCGAAGTAGTGCGTGTTGCGCGTGGCGCCCCCCAGCGTGCGATAGGGGATGACCTCGAAGTCGGGGGCGACGTCGCGTGGCGGATGATTCGTGAAAAACGTGCAGTGGAAACCGTGCTCGCGGTTGAGGCGGCGCCCGATCGGGCCGAACTGGGCCGGAAAGTTCTGATGGACGAACAGGATGTGCATGGCCTGGCGACTTCGTGGCGTGCGTGCTGGCTTGGCGAACTGCACCCCCACGATAGCAAAGTCACAGGCCAGACTCGCGTGCCACTGTCTTGCAGCGCCTCAGCCGAGAAGCGCTTGCGTTTGATGAACGACGCGGTGTCGGGCAGGGTCGGCCACGCCTCGACGATGCGCACGAGATCGGGTTGAGGGGTTCGCCGCCTCTCGCCCAAGGGCTCGCGATTCCGCGGAACCGATTGTGCTTCGACCCTTCGGCGTTGCCTGTCGCGAACGAAGTTGAGGGGCTCAGGGCTCAGCACAGGTCAGAGTCGGGAGCGGAGAGCTGCGTCCGCCCTGCGCGCGAGTCGCGCCGCGATCGTGCGTTCGCCGCGGGATGAATCCCGCGGCTAACGAATTCTTAGGACGCAAAACCGCCGTTAGGACGATCTAGGACGCAACGGTTTTTGATTTTGCGTCCTAAAATAACTCGTTGCTGAGAAGAGACTTAACTACTTTTGACAGCCGCTTAGGACGGTTAGGACGCAAATTCCCGGACAAACTTATTCTGGACCCCCCCCGGGGGAGATTACCGGCGGCTTGAGACTCGGTTTCGGTAATCAAGTAGGTCGAGCTTACGTCGCCGCGATCGGGGTTTGCCCGTGACGATCGGCTCGCGACCTTAAGCCAAGCCCTAAGCTCCAACCCCTAGCCCTACCGCAGCCCCTCGTTGACGCTCATTGGACCATCTGTTAGTGTGACCCGCTTCGCCCATCTCCCGCTAGCCAAAGAGGTTAAGCCGCGATGCCCCATGAAGTGACCTTGATTACCGGCGACGGCACCGGCCCGGAACTGGCCGAGGCGGCACGCCGGGTGATCGATGCCACCGGCGTCAAAATCAACTGGGACGTGCAGGAGGCCGGGGTCGAGGTCATGGAACGGGCCGGCACACCACTCCCCCAGGCGGTGCTCGACAGCCTGCGTCGCACCCACTGTGCCCTGAAGGCACCCATTACGACTCCGGTCGGGACCGGTTTTCGCAGCATCAACGTCCATTTGCGGCAGGCCTTCGGGCTGTTCGCCTGCATCCGCCCCTGCAAGCTTTATAAGGGGGTGCGCACCCTGTTTGCCGATCAGCCGATCGATCTGGTGATCGTTCGCGAGAACACCGAGAGCCTGTACGCCGGCATTGAGTTCGAACGCGGCAAGCCTGAGACTGCCGACATCATTGGGCAGATCAACGCTAAGAGCGCGTCGGGTAAGATCAGGACAGGCCCCTCCGAAACGGGGCTCACGATCAAGTCGATCAGCGTCTCGGCCAGCGAGCGGATCGTGCGCTGCGCGTTCGACTACGCTCGGGCCAACAAGCGACGCAAGGTAACCAGCGTCCACAAGGCGAACATCCTCAAGTTCACCGACGGATTGTTTCTCGAAGTGTCGCGCCGCGTGGCGGCCGACTTCCCCGACATCGAATTCGAGGATCGCATCGTCGACAACATGTGCATGCAGCTTGTGCAGAAGCCCGAGTTGTACGACGTGCTGGTGTTGCCCAACCTGTACGGTGATATCATCAGCGACCTGGCGGCCGGCCTGGTCGGCGGCTTGGGAGTGGCGCCGGGGGCTAACATCGGGCCCGAAGGTGCGGTCTTCGAAGCCACGCACGGCAGTGCTCCCAAGTACAAAGGCCAGAATAAGGTCAACCCCACGGCGTTGATTCTTTCCGGCATGCTCATGCTGCGGCATCTGAAAGAGACGTCGGCCGCCGATCGACTCGAAAAGGCCGTGGCCGACGTGATCGCCGAAGGCCGGTACGTCACTTACGACATGAAGCCCTCGCGCGACGATCCCACCGCGGTGGGCACGCGCGAGATGGCCGAAGCAATTTGTGCTCGGCTAACAAGCTAGCGGTCAAACCGGAGACGACGTTGTTCTCCGCTTCGACCTTTCACGCGTTAGTCAGCGGCCGCCGCCGCGGATTGTCGGCGAGCCTGGTCCGCGGCGCGCTGCGAGTCGCTGAAGCGCCTTACGCCCTGGCGATGCGCGTCCGCAACCACCGCTACGACAGTGGTCGGGCGGAGATTCACCGTGTCGGC
The DNA here is from genome assembly GCA_019745975.1 of Pirellulales bacterium. Classification (GTDB taxonomy): domain Bacteria; phylum Planctomycetota; class Planctomycetia; order Pirellulales; family JAEUIK01; genus JAIESQ01. Next base: position 56,296 of record JAIESQ010000055.1, on the reverse strand, counting down.
GTGCCGGTCGTCAGCGTCGGCAATATCACGCTCGGCGGCACAGGCAAGACGCCGTTGGTCGAATGGATCGCACGCTGGCTGCGCCAGCACGGCGTGCGCGTGGCGCTAGTCAGCCGCGGCTACGGAGCGACGGATGGCAGCGCGAACGACGAAGCGCTTGAACTCGAGCAGAAACTACCCGACGTGCCGCACGTGCAGAATCGTGATCGCGTGGCGGGGGCTCGGCTGGCGATCGAGGAATTCGAAAGCCAGCTCGTGCTGCTCGACGACGGTTTTCAGCACCGTCGTTTGGCGCGCGATCTGGATATTGTCGTGCTCGACGCTACGGAGCCGTTCGGTTGTGATCACGTGTTTCCGCGCGGGCTGCTGCGCGAGCCGCTCGCTGGGCTGCGTCGCGCCGACGTGTTCGTGCTCTCGCGCGCCGACCTCGTGACGCCCGAGCGCCGTGCCGAAATCCGACAGCGCGCACAAGGTTTCGCGCCGCACGCTGCTTGGGTCGAAGCCCGGCACGCGCCGCGCGTCTGGCGGTCGGCTGGCGGACTGGAGCGCCCGCTCGAAGAACTCGCGGGACGCAAGGTCGCGGCGTTCTGCGGAATTGGGAATCCGGAGAGCTTTCGTCGCACGTTAATGGGAGCCGGATGCGACGTGGTCGTGTTTCGAGAGTATCCAGACCATCACGCCTATAATCGCGCCGACGTCGATGGTTTGACCGCTTGGGCGCGGACGGCTGGCACGGCTGATGCCGTCGTCACCACGCATAAGGACCTGGTGAAGATCGGCGTTGAGCAACTCGCCGGCAAGCCGCTCTGGGCGCTGGTCGTCGGTATGGAAATCCTGGCCGACGAAGCGGAGCTAATCGCCCGGCTCACCGCGTTGCTGCCGACGTCGGGCTAGCGCGATGCGGTCTCGGCGCGGCATGTTGCCCGGAGGCGGCTACCGTGTCGCTCCACAGCGTGGGAATTGTCTGCTGATGATCGCCACAGAAGTAGTAACTACGGCCGCCGTCGGCCACCGTGCGCACCAGGATGGTCTTCCAGGGGCGATAGTAATACTGCGGGTGATCTTTGCCGGGCGGACCATTGCGATAGCCTGGCGGCAGCTCGACGAGATCGAACACTGCGGTGGTAAAGTCGCGAATCTCCTCGCCGCGCTGCCGGGCGACATTGCGCGCCATCGAGAGCGCTTTGAGATAGACCTCGGGGCCGGCCACCGCCGTGCCGACATTCAGATACACACCCCCTTCAAGGTCTTGGATCGTCCGCGCGAACATCAAGAAGTCGGTGTAGCTCGCCGCGCCCAAGGCAGCGCCATCGCAATTGGCATGAGCATGAATGATGTCGCTGCCAACTCCGACATGAACGGTGAACGGAATGCCTGCGCGCCAGCAGGCCGCGGCGATGCTCATCTGGCGATTGGGGAACTGCTCGCTCTCGATGGTGCGGCCGACCGCTTCGCCGAGTCCTTCGCCGCGACGCGCGGCCTCGACGATGATGTCGTTGAGCCGGCTCGTCTCGCGCCACAAGCCAAATTGCCCGGCGCGAATCCACTTCGGCACATCCTCGCTCGTGCCGCCGACGAGCGCCAATTCGTAATCGTGGATCGACCCAGAGCCGTTCGTGGCCAAGTGCGTCACCAGCCCGCGCTCGACGAGGTCGATCAGGTACCGCGACAGCCCGAGCTTGATCGGGTGGCCGCCGATCATCAGCAGCACGGGGCGCTTGCGTCGCCGCGCGTCAACGATCGTTGCCACCAGTTCGCTAAACTCAGGGTGCTCGTAACGCGCGAAGGGCGTGTCGAGCCGACGGCAAGCCGCCAGCGTCAGATCGTGCCCTCGCTCCTCCAAATCGCGGAGCTGGATCTGACTGCGGTCGAAGAGCGGGTAGCGGCTCATGTCGTCGGTTCCGGTTGTCGTGCAGATGGTCGGGTGCGTTGCCCTCAAGCCAGACAATACTCGCCACCGTCTTGTTCGACCAACAGTGGCGCCTGTCAAAGTTCAGCCGCCGCTGAGTCACGCGGCGCGGCGACTGCTAGCATCGCAAATGCGGCCGATTTCGGGCCTGGTTACCGGCTGGTTCGGTTCGTCTTTGCCATTGGCCGTGCCAGGAGTATAAATCCCGCCGCTTCTCCCGGAAGTTACCAGTCTCGCAGTCATGGATGACGGCGGAGCGATGGCAAATCACGCAAGCCTATTGGAAACGTTCGATGCCTTGGGGCGCCCACGCGTCTTGGTGGTCGGAGATCTGATTCTCGATCGCTATACGTGGGGGAATGCCGAGCGCGTCAGCCAGGAAGCGCCGGTCATTCTGCTGCGCACCGATCACCGCGAGGCCCGGCTCGGCGGCGCGGCTAATGTCTGCAACATGCTGGGCGGGCTCGAGGCCCAGGTCACCTGCGCCGGCGCAATCGGTTCTGACGCCGATGGTCGCGAGCTCGTGGCCTTGCTGGGCGCCGCCGGCTCAGACACATCGGCGGTAATCGTCGATGCCTGCCGCCCCACTACGGTCAAGGAGCGGTTCATCGGCCGCGCTGCGAATCGCCACCCGCATCAAATGCTGCGCGTTGATCGCGAGGTCTGCGATCCGTTGCCGCGTAAGTGCGAACGACAACTCCTCGATCAGATCCTGCCGACTATCCCGCAGTTCCAGATGATCCTGATCTCGGACTACAACAAGGGTGTCTGCACGCCCGCGCTGCTCGGCGCGGTGGTCGACTCCGCGCGCCAGGCCGGCGTGCCGGTGATCGTCGACCCAGCGCGGGGCGTCGACTATCAGCGCTATCGCGGCGTGACCACGATGACACCCAATCGGCTAGAAGCCGAGCTGGCCACCGGCATCAAGATTGTGGCGTCCGCCGATGCGTTCCGGGCAGGTCGACAGCTCCGCGATACGCTCGACATGGACATGGCGATCATCACACTCGATCGCGATGGCATGGCGCTCGTGGCGGCGGCACGATCGGCAGCGCCCGCCGGCGGCGACGTTGCCAAAGATCTGACTGGTCAGGTGTTTCCCACTCAAGCGCGCGCCGTATACGACATTACTGGTGCCGGTGACATGGTGCTGGCGATGATCGGCGTGGCCCTGGCTGGCGGCGCGACTGCCGCGCAAGCCATCGAGCTGGGAAACGTCGCCGCGGGGCTCGAGGTTGGCAAGGTGGGCGTGGCGATCGTCGAGCGGAGCGAAATCCGGGCCGTGTTGGCCGAGCGCGAAGTGTCGTCGGCCGGCAAGATTGTTACGCGTCCGCAAATGATCGCGGCTGCCGAGGCGCATCGCGCCGCGGGCCAACGTGTTGTGCTGACCAACGGCTGCTTCGATCTGTTGCACGTCGGCCACGTGAGCTACCTCGAACAGGCGCGCCGCTTGGGCGATCGCCTTATTGTGGCGATCAACAGCGACGCCAGCGTCCACAAGCTCAAGGGAGAATCGCGCCCGGTTATCTGCCAGGCCGACCGCGCTGCGATGCTCGCGGCCCTGGCCGTCGTCGACTACGTGCTCGTGTTCGACGAGGATACGCCGCACGAATTGCTCCGTCAGATTCGTCCCGACGTCCTCGTCAAAGGGGGCACTTATACTCCCGACCAGGTTGTCGGCCATGAGGTCGTCGCGGCCTATGGCGGCCAGGTAACCGTGACCGGCGCGATTGAAGGTGTCTCGACCACGAACATCTTGAAGAGCATCGCCGCCCGACATGACAAAAGCACGGCGACGAACGACCACTTCGCTCACGGCACCGCGCCCTCCGGCGATGCCCAGCGCTCGGCTGCATAGGGATCCGTGGGCATGTCGACCGATTCCGATGCTGGCGCACTTTGTTCCCCTGGGGATCGCACGCCCGAATCATCGACCCACCTAGACGCTGAGCGGATCGGATTGTTCCTGCCGAATTGGGTTGGCGACGCCGCTATGGCCACCCCAGCATTGCGAGCGCTGCGGAAACGGTATCCGGCCGCCAGGCTGATCGGCGTGGGGCGCTCATTCTTGCGCGATTTACTGGCAGGCACGTCCTGGCTCGACGAGTTGATCGACTTCGACCCGCGCGGCGGAGATCTCCGTAGCCGCGGTCTCCCCTTTGGGATTCGGCTGCGCGCAGCTCGACTCGACGCGGCGCTGTTGTTTAGCAACTCGTTTCGCACCGCGATGTGGGCCTGGGCCAGTGGAGCGCGACGGCGTATCGGCTATGTTCGCTACGGCCGTGGCCCGCTATTGACGACGCGGCTGCATCAAATGCGAGAACCGGTCGATGGTCGCTGGTGGCGCCGCACGCGTTGGAAGCCCTCACCGGTATTGGATGATTATCTCGCCCTGGCTTATGCGCTCGATTGCCCTGTCGAATCGCCTCGCCTGGAACTTGCGACGACGGCTGCCGACGAGCGGGCAGCGGCCGACGCCTGGCGGCGGCTTGGCTTGGACTCCGGTCGACCGGTCTTGGCGTTGAACTCAAGCGGAGCCTTTGGTGCCGCGAAGCTCTGGCCGCTCGAGTATTTCGTCGCGCTCGCACGGACGATCGTGCAAACGCTGGCTCACGACGTGTTGGTCCTCTGCGGCCCGCAAGAACGTGAGCTGGCTCACACGATCACGGCCAAGTCGGCATCGCCGCGGGTGAAGTCGTTGGCCGACGAACCGCTCGGCCTGGGGCTTACCAAGGCCGCGCTGCGACGTTGCCGCTTGCTGGTCACTACTGACAGCGGGCCGCGGCATCTAGCCGCCGCGCTGGGCATTCCCACGGTCTCACTCTTCGGTCCAACGCATCGCGCCTGGAGCGAAAATTATCACCCACGCGCCGTGGACTTGCAGCGCAGCGTGCCGTGCGGACCGTGCCAGAAGCGCGTCTGCCCGTTGGGGCACCATCGCTGCATGCGCGAGTTGACCGTGGCCGAAGTGCTGGGCGCGGTGCAACAACTGCTTACGGTCAGCGCCGCCGCGGCGTGAAGAGTGAGACAACGGATCGCGCGGTAGTGGCGCTTGCTGCGGCACGGTGAGCGCGCAGCGCATCAATCGAGAAACGCAGCAGCCGACCAGACGACTTTGATGCGATTCTCAAGCTGTCGATTGCCCAGACGCTTCATCACGGCGTGTTGTGCGAGTTGCTTGTGATAGAAGCTCGGCGCGCGTCCTGCCAGCACCACACAGCCCGGATGAATCTCGACGACCAGCTCGCGGACGTGGCCGTTGGATTCGTTCAGAATGAGCCGCGCAAGATCGGTTGCCAATTGATCGGCGCCATCCCGTGGCGGCGGCAATTCACCCGCCGCGAACTTCGCCATCTGCGTCGCACGCTCGTCCATGATCGGTATCACAAATTGTTTCTGGCCGCGACCGTGCGAAATCCTACTCAGCGACGGCAATGTCGTTGACCAAGGGCATGTCCGCGACGGCCAGGGCGGTCTCCTGCGCGAGCTGCTTGTGGTAGTAGCTCGATACCGACCCGCGGAGCGTCAGCCCATCGTCGGTTTCGACAACGAACAACTGACGCAGATCGAAGATGGAGCTAGTCGCCAGGGCAGTGCGCACCAACTCGATCTGAACACTCTGATCTGGTCTGATCGTAATCATCGTCGGCACGTCCTTGCGATAGAGCGGGCCGTCTCCGATGCGTGAGAGTCATCGGAACAAGCATGCCCGCTTCCGACCGCTGGCAACCACCAAACCAAGTGGAGAATATCAGCGTTGAGCGGTAGTTGCCCGGCAGCGAGTTGGCTTCAACAACCTTGCACGCATTGCCGAGCCAGTTGCCACACGGTTGAATCTAGTGCGAGCGAATCCGAAGTGTCAAGGTCGCCGGCCACGGAGATGCCTACTTCACTGGGTTTTCATGAAACGCTGTCCAGTGCCCCTTCCCCCGGTGAACTCGTGTGCGAAGAGGCCAAGCTTCGGTTAAATTCGAGGGAAATCCGCGGGACCGCAGGAGTTGCTAGCATGATCGAAACTACATCATTGGCACGGCGTGGCCGACCGTACTGGGTGAGTTCAATCTGGTTTTACACAGCGCTTGTTACAGCAAGCCTGGCGACGGCCGGCCAATACAACGACGTCCTAAACATTGGCGATCCGGCGCCGAGTTGGTCCAAGTTGCCGGGAGTCGATGGTCGCGACCATTCGCTCGCCGATCTGGCCGACAAACAAGTTGTGGTCGTTGTCTTTACGTGCAACAGTTGCCCGATCGCGATCGACTACGAGGACCGCATCATCGCCATCGCCAAGGAATTCGCCGGCCCCGACGGCAAGGCGGCGCTCGTGGCGATCAACGTCAATCGCATCAAGGAAGACAGTCTCGAAAGGATGAAGGAGCGTGCCGAGAAGAAGGGATTCCCATTTCCGTATCTGTATGATGAATCGCAACAGATCGCCCGCGCCTATGGCGCGAACTTCACCCCCGAGTTCTTCGTGCTCGATCGCGACCGCAAGATCGTTTACATGGGTGGGATGGACGATAACAGCAATCCGGACATGGTGACGGTGACCTATCTCAAGCCGGCGATTGAAGCGACCCTCGCGGGTAACAAGCCGGCGACGACGGAAACCGTCGCCCGCGGGTGCCGCGTGCGCTACGCGCGTGAGCGCCGCCCGTGAGCGGCGAGGTCACGCGCATCGCGGTGGCGGTGGTCGAGCGCGCGGGGGAGTATCTGATCGGACGCCGCCCACCCGACGTGCCGCTAGGTGGTTATTGGGAATTCCCCGGTGGCAAGATTCACGCCGATGAAACTCCAGCCGCCGCGGCCGTGCGCGAATGTTGGGAAGAGACCGGACTGGCAGTGCAAGTCTCGTCGGAGTATCCCGCGGAGCTGCACGACTACGATTACGGCCGATTGGAATTGCGATTTTTCGCTTGCCAGTTGGTCGATGCGGCGGTTGAGCCGCGCGCGCCGTTTCGCTGGGTGCCGCGCGGCGAGTTATCGCGGTACCAGTTTCCCGACGCGAATCGCCAACTGATCGAGCGGCTGGTGACGTCGACCGGCAACGCCGCGCGATAGAATGTTAGTGGCCGCTTCAGAGTGCCACTGCTTGGCGGCCATGCCGGACGACGGACTTGTGCGATGGCGCCGGCCGCCAAGCAGTGCAGAGCTTTCCTCGGCACTGCTTGCCGGGCGGCGCGTGTCGGTTGCAGTCGCTACGATGTCCTCGCCAGGCAAACAGTGGCACACGAACGATCCTATCAATGCCCGATCCCGCACCCGCCAAACGTCGCGCTGCGCCAGCGCCGTCGATCGATGCCGCGCCGGTCGGTCCTCCGTACGTGGAGCTGCACGCCAAGTCAAACTTCTCGTTTCTTGAAGGGGCCTCGCATCCCGACGAACTGGTCAACGAGGCGCTCGCCCAAGGCTACACGGCGCTGGCGGTCACCGATCGGCATAGCCTGGCCGGAGTCGTGCGGGCCCACGTCGCCGCGAAAGAGTGTGGGCTGAAGTTCATTGTCGGAGCGGAGATTCATCCGGTTGACGCGCCGCCACTGGTGCTTTGGGCGCCCGATCGCGCGGCGTACGCCCATCTGGCCCGGCTACTCACGCGCGGTTGCCGACAAGCACCCAAAGGAGAGTGCCAGCTCTCGATTGACGAGATTGCATCGGGCAGCAACGGACTGCTCGCGGGCGTGATCGTTCGACCTCGCGAATTTGACAATCGAGCAGCCGACCTTAACGGTGGCGATACCATTCGCCGATTCTCTGGTGCCACTGGCTCCGCCAATGCCGTCGCGCGCCACGATGGGCAGTCGAATCCGTTCGGCGATGTATCTCGCTATCGCGAAATCTTCGGCGACCGCTGTTACTTGCTGGCAGAACTTGTGGCCGGCCCCGACGACGATCTGCACGCCGCTCATTTGCTCGATTTGTCGAAACGCTCGCGCGTGCCACTGGTGGCCGCCGGCGACGTCCACTATCACATCCCCGCGCGTCAGTCTCTGCACGACGTCTTGGTCGCGATCCGCCATGGCGTGCCGGTCGCCGAGGCCGAGGGGCTATTGTTCGCCAACGCCGAGCGCTACGTGCAACCGCGCGACCAGATCGCCACGCGGTTTAGTACACTGCCCGGCGCGATCGAACGCACGCTCGAAGTCACCGGCCGCTGCCAGTTCTCGCTCGACGAACTACGCTACGAATATCCCGAAGAGCTCTGCCCCGCCGGTCAGCAGCCGATCGAATACCTGCGCAAGCTCGCCTGGCTGGGGGCCCGCAAACGCTATCCCGATGGCATCCCCGACAAAGTCCGCGGGCTGATCGAACACGAGTTGACACTGATCGCTGAGCTCAAGTACGAGGCCTACTTTCTCACGGTTTGGGATCTCGTGAAGTTCGCGCGCGGGCGGGGCATCTTGTGCCAGGGACGCGGTTCGGCGGCCAACTCGGCTGTGTGCTATGCCCTGGGCGTGACGTCGGTCGATCCCAGCCGGATCGACTTGCTGTTCGAACGCTTCGTGAGCCGCGAACGGAACGAAGCCCCCGACATCGATCTCGATTTCGAGCACGAGCGCCGCGAAGAGGTGCTGCAATACGTCTACGAAAAGTACGGCCGCGACCGCGCCGGCATCACCGCCGAGGTGATCACCTACCGCCCACGCTCGGCGGTGCGCGACGTGGGCAAGGCGCTCGGCCTATCGCTCGACCGCGTCGACGCCCTTTCGAAAGTCATCGACGGCTATCGCGACGGCGATCAGTTGGCCGAGCGGGCCACGGAAGCGGGCCTCGATCCGGCGTCCCCCGTCGGCCGCCAGTTGCTCCAACTGGTGCACGAGATTCAGGGCTTCCCAAGGCACTTGTCGCAGCACGTCGGCGGCATGGTAATCACGCGCGGTCCGCTCGACGAATTGGTGCCGATCGAAAACGCCGCCATGCCCGAGCGCACCGTCATCCAGTGGGACAAAGACGATCTCGATCGGCTCGGCATCTTGAAAGTCGATTGCCTGGCGCTGGGCATGCTCACGGCGATCCACCGCGCCTTCGACCTGATCGAAAAGCACACGGGCCAGGTCTGGTCGCTGGCCACGGTGCCGGCCGAAGACCCCCGCGTGTACGACATGATCTGCCGCGCCGATACCGTCGGCGTGTTCCAGATCGAAAGCCGCGCCCAGATGAGCATGCTGCCGCGTCTGCGGCCGCACTCGTTCTACGACCTGGTGATCGAAGTCGCGATCGTGCGCCCCGGCCCGATTCAGGGGAACATGGTCCACCCTTTCTTGCGGCGCCGCGCCGGAGAAGAGCCGATCGAATACCCCAACGACACGATCCGCGAAGTGCTGCACAAAACGCTCGGCGTGCCGATCTTCCAGGAACAAGCGATGCGGCTGGCGATCGTGGCGGCCGGCTTCTCGCCCGGCGAAGCCGACCAACTGCGCCGCGCGATGGGCGCCTGGCGGCGACCGGGCATCATCGACAACTTCCGCCGCCGGTTGATCGAAGGGATGCAAGCCCGCGGGCTGCAGGCCGAGTTCGCCGAACGGGTATTCGAGCAATTGCGCGGCTTCGGCGAGTATGGTTTTCCCGAGTCGCACGCCGCGAGCTTCGCGCTATTGGTTTACGTCTCTTCATGGATCAAGCGCTACCACCCGGCGGCCTTCACCGCGGCGCTGTTGAACAGCCAGCCGATGGGCTTCTACGCGCCGGCACAACTGGTGCGCGACGCCCGGCAGCACGGGGTTGAAGTGCGGTCGATCGACGTGAACCATAGCGACTGGGATTGCACACTGGAGCGAGTTGTTGGTGATTCGGGTGCCACTGCTGGCTTGTCCAGCAGTGCTGGTTATTGTTACCCCTCACCCCCAACCCCTGATTTGTTGAGCTCGGACCTGCAAGCAGTCCGAGCAAACCCACAAGGGGAGAGGGGAGAGGTCTTTGCCCTACGTCTGGGACTGCGGATGATCGCCGGCTTGCGGCAAGAAATGGCCGAGGCGATCGTCGCCGCGCGGCGCGACGGGCCGTTTACTTCGATCGCCGACTTGGCGCGCCGCGCCGCACTGAGTCAGGCCGTGCTGTCGCGACTGGCCGCGGCCGATGCGTTTGGTTCTTTGCAGCTCGATCGTCGCAACGCACTCTGGCAATCGCTGGCCGCCGAGCCCGAATTGCCGCTGTTCGCCAGGCAAGACGACGCGACGATCGACGAGCCGGTTGATCTTCCGGCGCTGTCACCCGCCGCCGAAGTGCGAGCCGACTATCGCGCGGCCGGCCTGTCGCTGCGCGCCCACCCGATCAGCTTTCTGCGCGTCGATCTCGATCAGCTCAAAGTGCTCCGCTCCGAGCAACTGGCCACCTGGCCCGTGGGGCGTCATGTGCGCGTGGCCGGCGTGGTGCTGATGCGGCAGCGCCCCAGCACCGCCAAGGGGATCACGTTCGTCACCTTGGAAGACGAGACCGGCCAGGCCAACCTGATCGTGCGTTCCGAGATCTGGCTGCGCTACCATCGCGCGGCCCGCACCGCCACGGCGATGATCGCGCACGGCAAGCTCGAACGACAAGGCCGCGTGATCCATGTCGTGGTCAACCGCATCGACGACATGAGCGAGCGCATCCAGGCGCTGCGCGTCCGCTCGCGCGATTTTCACTAGAAGCGGCACCGACGCGACCATGACGCGAGCGTCCGGTTCTCGATGCCTTTCGGTCGTCGTCACGGCGAAGCTGCTTGCACCGACTGGGCAGTCCAGGAAGTTTGGGAGTCTGCGCCGCATAATCGGGACAGCTTTTACAACCGGTTTGTAAACGGGTGTACACTTGCGCTACCAGGTCAAGGGCAGTTTTCGCACGTCAGGTTTATCCGTAATCCTTTTGATGAAAACGCCTTGTGATCCGAACAGCTCGGGCGATCGGCGCCGAAGATCTCACTTTGGCACAGTCTCTGCTTAGGGAACAAATGTCAACCAGTCAGGGGTGACTGGCAACCAGGGGGTTGTGGGCGTCGCCGAACTTGTTTCGCCGACGCGTCAGTGCAAAGGAGAGCCTGCCATGCTGGTGCTTACACGGAAGGTGCGGGAGCAGATTCGCGTTGGCGACAACATTGTGATCACGATCTTGCGCGTGCAGGGTCAAGCCGTCCGCGTTGGTATCGACGCGCCGCGGTCGGTGCGCGTCGTGCGTGCCGAATTGCCAACGCTTCCCGTAGCTGCGGTCGAAATGGAACGCGAGCCCGAGCCCGTTCGGGCCGCGGTAGGTCAGCAGACCACTTTGCCGCGGGTCGACGTTTCATTCGCCTTGGCCGACCCGGCCGACGACCGCGAATCGACAGCACCGAAGCGACAACCGCGCTTGACGCAGGGGCTGTCGAGCCGCATCGTCGAGCGCCGTGCGACTGTGCTGAGCATGGCCGGCGCTAACTCTGCACGATAAGCGGTTGCATCGCCCAGCGCCGCAAAGCAAGCCGATTCTCTTCGATCGAGGCGACGTGTGGGAGAGCCCCCGGGGGGCGGGCTCTCCCCACGACCCCCGTCTCCGACTACCTTGATAGCCGTCACGTAGCCACGCCGAATAGGGTCCAACGGGTGGCTGCGTGGCGGCTTTTTGTTGCGCCGTCGGAAAGTCGGCAGCAGTGTCACCGCCGCGGGATCGCTGGAACTAGGCACCATGTCTCAGCCTATTAAGATCGAGCCGGACACGGCTGTTGACCTTGGCGACTTCGATCCCGACTTTCACGCCGGTGCCGCGGATCGCGCCGAAGCCGAAGCGGAGTTGGACAAGAACGTCCGCGCCATGGAGCACCTGGCTAGCCGGCTATATGCCGAACACCGGCAGGCGCTGCTCATCGTGCTACAAGGTATGGACACATCAGGCAAGGACGGCACGATACGGCATGCGCTGCGCGGTTTTAATCCGCTGTTGTGTGATGTCGTCCCCTTCAAAGCGCCCACTGAAACCGAACGCGACCACGATTTTCTCTGGCGCATTCATCGCGAAGTGCCAGCCCGCGGGCGGATCGGCATTTTTAACCGCTCGCACTACGAAGACATCGTCACCGTCCGCGTGCGCAAGCTCGCCCCCAAGCGCGCATGGAAGCTGCGGTTCAAGGCCATCAATGGCTTCGAGCGCTTGTTAGTCCATAGCGGCACGACAATCGTCAAGTGCTTTCTACATATCAGCAAGGACGAACAGCGCGAGCGTTTGCAATCGCGGCTCGACGATCCCGACAAGCGATGGAAATTCCGCGTCGGCGATCTCGACGACCGCAAATTGTGGGACAACTTCCAGCAAGCCTACGGTGACGCGATCGGCCGCACCAGCACGGAGCACGCGCCGTGGTACATCATTCCCGCGAACACCAAGTGGCGTCGCGATCTGGTCGTGAGCCGGATCGTGCGCGAGACGCTCGAGCGGATGGATCCACGATTCCCGCTCGAAGAAGAAGGGTTGGACGGGGTCGTGGTCGAGTAGCGCCGCCCAGCTCTGCTACGACTTGGCCAGCAGCTCCTCAAGCAGCTTGGCCAAGAGCGCGGCGTCGTCCTGCTTGACGAGCTGGCTGATGCGGCTGGCCGGGACCTTCAGCTTTTCCAGCGACACTGAGATCGTCTTCCATAGTTTCTGACGAGCCTTGCCTTCTGCCAGGTAGAGATTAGTGACCTGCTCGCCCAACCGCTGCAACAGGATGGCGTCCTGGTTCTGGTAGTAATTGCGGATCACCTTTTCCTGGTAACGCGTCCGTTCGGCCATCGCGGCGCCTTTCAAGTGGGCTAATCTGGATCGAACCAGCTCATGGATGCCGCGCCGATCGGGCGCGGCCACGGTTGCCTAGCACCCCCGACAAAGTCCCAGCGCAGCATGGTATCGGCCAGCCCCGCGTAGTCGGTCCAGCGACAAACACCGGTTTCCAGCAAACCGCCGATCCTTCCGGAGGGCAGGGGTGGATCAAGTTGTCGCACCCGACATAGATTCTTGCGGCGTCGGCCACTAAAATCCAACACTTCCAAGCGCCGGCGGCCGCCAGCTACCCTCCGACGGCAGCGCCCGCCAAAGTCACCGGGAGCCGTAGATTCGATGCCACTGGTCAACTTCGTCAACGAGAAAAAGCAGGTTCAAGTTCCCGAGGGGGTCAACCTGCGCAAAGTCGCCATGGAAGCGGGCGTTCAGATTTACCAAGGTCCAGACAAATACCTGAATTGCCACGGTTGGGGCACGTGCGGGTCTTGCTGCCTGCTGGTCAACAAAGGTCGGGAGAACGCCAGTCCGATGGGTTGGTGGGAGCGGCTGCGGCTCCGCATGTCGCTGATGTTCCTCGATCCAGCCTACGAGGACCGGCGCCGCCTGGCCTGCCAAACCAGAGTCAACGGGGATATGGAAGTGCAGACGCGTCCCGCCATCAACTGGTTTGGCGAGAACTTCTTTAGCTGAACCAGGCGATGGTTCGCGATGGCAGGCCTTCAGCTCGCCGCTCCCGGCGCGGGTGCAGGCGGAGCTGCGGGATCGGCGACTGGCGGAGCAGCCGGTGCACCCGCCGCGGGTGCGCCGGGTACGGGGGCATTGGCAGGCGGAGCGCCAGGAACAGCCGGCGCCACAGCGGCTGGAGCGGGAACCCCCTGGCCGGGTGCCGGTTGCCCAGGCACCACAGGATTCGGTACTGCCGCGGCTGCGCCGGGCTGACCTTCCGCCGGAGATTGCGGTGGTTCCTCGGCGGCGCGTTTGGCCGCCATCACTTCATCGTGCCGCGCACTAGCGCTCTTCTTAAGCCGCTCTTCGTAAGCGCCGACGCCGCAGCCGACCGCAATCCCAAACCACCCGACCACCAGCACACGCGCAAGTTTGTGCTGCACGCCAGGCCGGTTTGCTTCGGTCGCGCTGGGGTACGATAATCGGCCCTGAAGCGGACTCGTCAGGCGTCGCACGTTCGTCGGTTCGCTCGGCACGGCACAATCTCCAGTGTTCCGGTGAGTTTCGATTCTCAATTGCCCCGCCGCGGGCGTCAAGCGCGGAGAGAGTCGCGTTGAAACAGATCGTGGCCATCGTCAAGCCGTACCTCGTCGAGAAGGTGCTCGACAGCCTAAAACGCGCGCCGCTTGAAGCTTGCAGCGTGCAAGAGGTCAAAGGCTACGGTCGGCAGAAGAGCTATCTCGACCAGTACGAGGGGAGCGAGTACGCGCTAGCCTTCTTGCCAAAGGTCGAGATCACGCTGTGGGTCGACGATGCGCGGGCCGAAGAGATCATCCGCAGAATCGTGGCGGTCGCTCGCACCGGCCGGATGGGAGACGGCAAGATCTTCGTGCTGCCGGCCGCCGACAAAGATTCGGTGATCGATATCGCGTCGCACACGCCATCGACGGCCGCGCCCGCCAAACGCCGCCGCGCCTGAGAGGAACCCGTCATGCGCCGAATCGCAGGTCGACCTTGGTTGGTAGCCGCCGGCGCTGTGGCGTTCTCGTTGGGCGCTTTGGGCTTGGATTCCCTATCTGGCGAGCCAGCACCAGAGCCGCCCGAATCGTTCGAAGCGCCTGGCGCCACGCTCGAAACGTTGCATCTGCGCGGGGCGCCGATCAAAGGGGGGCTCACTGAGGGCCCGGCGGCCGCGCCCGATGGCAGCATCTATTTCAGCGACATTCCACAGGGTCCCGATCGCGGCATGATCCTGCGTTTCGATCCGGCCACGGGCAAAACCTCCGTGTTTGCCGACGACAGCCGCAAAGCCAACGGGCTGGCCTTCGATAGCCAGGGGCGATTGATCTCCTGTGAAGGCGCCGATGGCGGAGGGCGCGCGATCGCGCGCTGGGACATCAAAACTGGCCAACGCACCGTGCTCGTCGATCGCCACCGGGGAAAACGTTTTAACTCGCCGAACGACCTTTGCCTCGACGCGGCCGATCGCATCTACTTCACCGATCCGCGGTATGTCGGCGACGAGCCGCTCGAACTCAAGCATCGTGCCGTGTACCGGTTCGATCCGGCGTCAAATGAGCTCGTCGAAGTCACGCACGATGTCAGCATGCCCAATGGCATCGCCGTCAGCCTCGACGGCCGCACACTATACGTGGCGGATACCGATCAGGGACAGGAGGCGACAGACAGCGCTTCGGCGCGCCCGAGGGTCATGCGGATTTACGCCTTCCCGCTCAACGAACAGGGCGTCGTCGCCGGTGAGCGCCGCATCCTCTTCGAATTCGGCAACCGCATGGGGTGCGACGGCATGACGCTTGATGTCGACGGCAATCTCTATCTGGCAACACGCGATCCGGCCTGGCCCAGCATTCTGGTGCTCACTCCTGGCGGCCAGGAGCTCACGCGCATTTCGACCTACATCGAGCGCGAGCGCGTCAAGCAAAGTACAGCGCGTGCCGCCAGCCTGCCCAGCAACGTCGAGTTCGGCCGGGGCGACGATGCGAACATGCTCTACATCACCATCGACACGGGTTTGTATCGCATTCGCCTGACCAGGCGAGGCTACCGCTAACCAAACCGCTCAGGGATTCAACCATGAACCGTTGCTTCGGCTTTGCCGTCTTGCTGACACTGCTCGCATATGCTGCACCACTCGCGGCCGAGGACAAGCCGCGCTTCGCCGGCCCCAGCGAACAAGGGTTCTTGTTGCCGAACGGCTGGACCCTCACGCCCGCCGGCGAACACCTGACGCTCAAGGACCTCCCCCTCAACATAATTCCCTTGCCCGATGGCGAGCACGTGCTGGTGGCGACCAGCGGCTACAACAATCACGAGCTGTCGGTGGTCAAGCTGGCATCGAAGCAGGTGATTTCGAAGCAAGCGAACTTTCAGAGCTGGTTCGGCCTGGCCGTCAACGACACCGCCGATCGGGTTTATTGGTCGGGCGGCGGCGCCAACCTGATTTATCTCTACACGCTGCGCGGCAGAGAACTCGACAAGTCAAACGTCATCGACCCCACGCCTGACGACAACAAGGCGGAATCGGCCGAGGGACAGTTCCGCTCGGGTTTACTGCTGGCGCCGGGGGGTCGGCGATTGTACTCGCTCAACATCAATGCCGGCGAGCTGACGATCTTCAATCTCGAATCGCGCGCAGCCGAACGCGTCGGCAAGCTCGGAGGTCGGCCCTACGACTTATGCCTGACGCGCAATGCCGCGCGCCTCTACGTTTCGGATTGGGCGGGGCGGCAAGTGCTGGTCGTTGATCCAGAATCGCTGGCCGTGGTTGATAAGATCGGCGTCGGCGAGCATCCCAATCAACTGGCGCTGCATCCCAAGGATGATCGACTGTTCGTGGCTTGCGCTTCGAGCAATAGCGTGGCCGTGATCGATACTCGTCGCGGCACGCTGATCGAAACGATTTCAACTGCGCTCTTCCCGCAGTCGCCCGAGGGGAGCACGCCTGACGCTCTGGTTATTTCGCCCGACGGCGAAAAGCTCTACGTGGCCAACGCCGACAACAATTGCGTGGCAGTCATCGATATCGAAGCCCCGCAGCGTAGCGCCGTCGAAGGGTTTATTCCGACCGGCTGGTATCCGACGGCACTCGCGATGACGCGCGACGGAAAGACTCTGCTGGTCGGTGTCGGCAAGGGAAACCAGACGCGCCCCAATCCGATCGACAAGGAAAAGGCCAAGGATCGGCCGGCCGCGCCCGGCCGTAACTTGCCATTCCCCTACATCGGCACGACGCTCTCCGGCGCGCTGTCGTTCGTGCCAGTTCCCGACGAGCAGCAGTTGGCCGCCTATACCGAGCAGGTGTATCGCAACTGCCCATACTCCGACAAGCTCTTGTCCGACGCGCCGACTGAGCGGCGCACCGCTGTGCCAGCGAAGGTTGGCGATCCATCCCCCATCAAGCACGTCATCTACATTATCAAGGAGAACCGCACCTACGACCAGGTGTTTGGCGATATGGAGCGCGGCAACGGTGACCCGAGCCTCTGCATGTTTCCCGAGGAGATTACGCCGAACCATCACAAATTGGCGCGCGAGTTTGTGCTGCTGGACAACCTGTACTGCAACGGGCAAGTGTCGCGCGACGGTCACCCGTGGTCGACGATGGCCTACAACACCGACTATGTGGCCCGCGATTGGATGCTCACCTATTCTGGCCGTGGCGGAGTTGATGACGACGACGAAGGGAGCCTGTCGAACGCCCCCAGCGGGTACATCTGGGATGCCTGCGCCCGGGCGGGGCTCAGCTACCGCAGCTATGGCGAATACGGCAAGCGCGTCAGCCAGCCTGACGGCTCGACCCGTGTGGAAGGGCGCGTGCCGGGTTTGGTCGGTCACATGTGCCCCGACTACGGCATCCCCAAAGTGGCTGGTCAGCGAACTCGAGACACCGATAATGTCGACACGTTCCTGAAGGAGTTTCACGAGTTCGAGCAGAAGGGCAATCTGCCCAGCTTCATCGTGATGAGCTTGGGAGAAGATCACACCTCGGGCACGGCGATCGGCGCCTTCACGCCGCAGGCCTGCGTCGCCAGCAACGACCTGGCACTGGGCCGACTCGTCGAAGCGGTGAGCAAGAGCAAGTACTGGAACAAAATGGCCGTCTTCGTCATCGAAGACGACGCCCAGAACGGGCCCGACCACGTCGACGCCCACCGCACCGTCGGGCTGGTCATTAGTCCTTATGTGCGTCGCAAGCATCTCGACAGCACGCAGTACCAAACAGCCAGTTTGCTGCGGACAATCGAGCTGATCTTGGGTATGCCGCCGCTCAGCCAGTTCGACGCGGCGGCCAATCCAATGTTCGAGTCGTTCACCGACACGGCGGACTCGTCCCCCTACGAGCACGTGCCGGCCAAGATCGACCTGAACGCCGTGAACACCAAACTGGCTTACGGTTGGGAGCGCTCGAACAAGATGGATTTCAGCGAGTACGACCGCATCGACGACTTCGAGCTGAACGAAATCCTCTGGTTCGAGGTGATGGGCCGCGATGCGCCGTTGCCCGGCCCTGTGCGCCGCGCGATCGCCTTCCGCCCGCAGCGGACCGTGGCCGAGTCGCCAGCGCAAGCCGCGCCGAATTAGTCCCCGGTATCCGCAGTTCAGTCCGCAGCCATTGGAAAGCCCAACCTCCATGAGTGAAGCACTCGTCCGCACACGTCTCGACGGCGACCTCTGGTATGTCATGCTGGCCCGACCCGAAAAGCGCAACGCGCTCACGCCCGAAATGGTCGAGCAGGTCTCCGCGGCCGTGCGCGAGGCGGATCGACATCCGCACGTCCGCGCCGTGATCGTACATGCCGAAGGGCCGATGTTTTCGGCCGGCATCGACATCATGTCGCTGGGGCAGTCGCGCGCCGAAGTGGGCGAAGCAAACCCCGCGCGCTGGCTGCGGCGACTGGCCGAGCGGCTACAAAACGCGCTCTTCGAGATCGAATCGCTCGAACTGCCGGTGATCGGAGCGCTTCACGGTCAGGTGCTGGGATTGGGACTCGAACTGGCCGCCGCCTTCGACCTGCGCGTGGCGTCGGCCGATCTCAAACTCGCCATGCCCGAGGCCCGCATGGGCCTGGTGGCCGATGTCGGCGGCACCACGCGCTTGTGCCGCTTGATCGGCCCCAGCCGCGCCAAAGACATGTTGATGACTTGTCGGAGCGTCGGCGCCGAGGAGGCGCTCGATTGGGGGCTGGTGAATCGTGTCGTGCCCGCGGCGGGGGATTTGTCGCCGGCCGGCGCCGCGTTGGCCGCCGCCACCACGCTGGCCAAGGAAATCGCCCACAACGCCCCGCTGGCGGTCGGCATGGGCAAGCTCCTGGTCGATCAGGGCGATGGCGTCGATCGGCACACGCAGATGGCCCTGGAGCGCTGGGCCCAAAGCCAGTTGATCACCACGGGCGATGTTGTCGAGGCGATGACCGCCTTCTTCGAGAAGCGCCCGCCGAAATTTCAGGGCAAGTGAGCGCGGCACTCAATCAGCGCCGCTTTGGCCAGCCGCGGCCAATGCGATCCAGTCGACAGTTGGCTCGAACAATCGCGCGCCGTGGGCCACTTCGGACAATACGGGTGGAACCGCGCGGCGCGCTAGCTCGGCGCGGTTGCTGGCGATGCTCACGTCGCCGGTTGCCGGCGGCTGCGGCTGGTTGAGCACAATGCCGGCCACTTGCAGCCCCTCCTCGAACGCCGCTGCCGCGATCAGGGTCGTCAGCGTCTGATGGATCGTCCCTAAAGCGTTGCGCGCCACAATTACCAGCGGATAGCCAAAGGCCGCGGCCAAATCGGCGACAAACAGCTCGTCGGTCACGGGACTCATCAGCCCGCCAGCCCCTTCGATGAGCACCACGTCGCTTTCGGCGCGCCAGTAGTTGATGCCGCGCCGCAGGAGCTCAACATTCACGGCCTTTCCTTCCGCCGCGGCCGCCAGATGCGGAGCCAGCGGCGCCAAGAATCGCTGCGGACAAACGTGCTCCAACTCGTCGAGTCGTTCTGCCGCTTCGGCCAGGACCACCGCATCGTCGCAGATCACACGGTCGTTCTCGCGGCCGCAGCCGGTCGCCACCGGCTTGTAGACTCCCACGCGGTGTCCCGCTTGACGCAGGGCGCGCGCCACCATGGCGGTGACGTACGTCTTGCCCACCGAGGTGTCGGTGCCGGTGATGAACAGTCCTGGCGGTTCACGCATGGCGATGCATAGAGTAGCATCAGGCGAGTGGTTGCTCCAATTATGTGATCAATTCGTTGACTGGCGGGTTGAGTCTGCGCTTTGAATGCTGCCAATGCCGACCGATTCCTCACAAGTGTCGACTGCTAACCAAACATCTGGCGAGGCCGCAAGCGATCCGGATTCGGTGCGCGTCGCGCTCGTGCAAATGACCTGCACGCCAGAAAAAGAGCCGAACGTCGCCAAAGCGATCGATCGCATCGAGCACGCGGCCGCGGCCGGCGCACAGGTCGTCTGCCTGCAAGAGCTGTTCGCCGGGCAGTACCCCTGTCAGAGCGAGGATCATGCGCGCTTTGCCGAAGCCGAGCCGATTCCCGGGCCGACCAGCGAGCGGTTGGCCGATGTCGCCCGCCGCTGTCGCGTGGCCGTGGTGGGTTCGCTATTCGAACGTCGAGCGCCGGGGCTGTATCACAACACGGCCGTGGTGATTGAGCCCGATGGGCGGCTCGCCGGCATGTATCGCAAGATGCACATCCCCGACGATCCGCTCTACTACGAGAAGTTCTATTTCACGCCGGGCGACCTGGGTTTCCGCAGTTTCGCCACGCGGTTTGGCCGATTGGGTGTGTGCGTTTGTTGGGATCAGTGGTATCCCGAAGCTGCTCGGCTCACGGCGCTAGCCGGCGCGCAGATCATTTTCTACCCCACGGCAATCGGCTGGCACCCCAGCGAAAAAGCCGAGTACGGCGCCAGCCAGCACTCAGCTTGGGAGACGATGATGCGCAGCCACGCGATCGCCAACGGCGTGTTCGTGGCGGCCCCCAACCGCGTCGGACGCGAAGGCAATATCGAATTCTGGGGCGCCTCGTTCGTGGCCGATCCCAACGGCAACGTGTTGGCCCGAGCGAGTCACGACGCCGAAGAGACGCTGATCGTCGATTGCCAGTTGGCGAAGATCGACATCGTCCGCACGCACTGGCCGTTCTTGCGCGATCGGCGGATCGATGCCTACGAAGAGCTCGCCCGACGCTGGCGCGACTGAGTGCGCGACAGGTTACTTGCCCGCGTAGCGCCGCAGGGCGTCGCGATTGAGCTCGATGCCCAAGCCCGGCGCCGTCGGGAT
The DNA here is from genome assembly GCA_019745975.1 of Pirellulales bacterium. GTDB lineage: Bacteria > Planctomycetota > Planctomycetia > Pirellulales > JAEUIK01 > JAIESQ01. The sequence continues at coordinate 35,722 of JAIESQ010000055.1, read as the reverse complement.
TGTGAGCATCCCTTCGCGATCGAGCTTCAGCGGAGCGATCAGAATTTCGTCGATATACGGTGCCGGCGTGAGGAACTCGACGTACCGCGCCACGGGCAGGGCCGCGGCCAGGTGCAGATCAGCCGCCACGCCAACCGCGGTGTTCCAACCGTGGCTGACGAACTGCACCCCGTGGTCGTAGGCCAGCCAGGCGATGCGACGGGCTTCGCTTAATCCGCCGCACTTGGTGGCGTCGGGCTGCACGATGTCCAGCGCCCCGCGTTCGATCCAGGGGATGAACGCCTGACGGCGCGTGAGCACTTCGCCCCCGGCGATCGGCACCGGCGCCGCGGCCCGCAGGCGGATGAAGTCTTCGAGGTTGTCGGGGGCGAGCGGCTCCTCGAACCAGCCGATGTGGTAGTTGGCCAGCATCTTGGCGGTTTCGAGCGCCCACTTGTAGCCGTGCGGCCAAAACTGCTCGCTGCCGCCGGCGTCGACCAACAGATCGACTTCGGCCCCCACGGTGTCGCGGGCGGTGCGCACGAGCAACTCGTCGTAATGCCGGCTCACTCGCCCGAAGGGTCGCCAGCCGAGCTTGATGGCGCGAAAGCCGCGCTCGACGACCGCCTGCAAGTTGTCGCGCAGCTTGCCAGGCTCGTCGAAGAGCATCGATGCGTAGGGCTTGATCCGCTCGCGGTAGCAGCCTCCGAGCAATCGCGACACGGGCTGGCCGCAGATCTTGCCGAACAAGTCCCACAGCGCGATGTCGATGCCGGAAATGACGTGCTCGACGGTGCCGCCGCGCCCCTGCCAGAAAGAGGTTTGCCGCAGCTTCTCGCTGACGCGCTCGGGCTCGACCGCCGATTCGCCCTGCCATTGCGGGCGAAGGAACGCCACGCCGGCTTCGACCAACTTGCTACTGGTGAAGACGCTGCCGACGCCGGTGGGGCCGTCGTCGGTAACGACTTCGACCAGGGCGTGGAGATCGTCCTCGGGCACATGGCCTTCGGGCCAGCCACCATCGACGGTGCCGCCAATGAGGCGATGAACTTGGATGTCGACGATTTTCATGCGGGTTAGCTTAGTGGCAACAACGTGGTGCGGCAATCAATGCAATCGCGTGAACGATAACTCATCGCACGAGCTAGCGCGCGGAGTAAACTCCGCGGCTAACAAATTGGATGCGCAGGCACGACTGTTAGCCGCGGGACTTGTCCCGCGCGCTAGCTCGTGCGACGAAGCACCAACATGACGACTGCCAGCGACACAACCACGCCGGCGACCACCATCAGCGAGATGAGCGACGTGCGGGCACGGGCTTCGTTCATGCGGACGCCCTCTTTCTCCGACTCGTTGGCGTCGTCCGCTTCGGCCGGGCCGACGACCACCGCGGCGCCGCCCGACTGTTCGGCCTGCGTGGCCAACTCTTGCCGCTGATGGGCGGCATGTTGCTGGGCTTCGAGCTTGTCGACGTAGCGCTGGTCGAAGCGGCCCTGGCGGCGCGTGTATTTGCCCTGGATGACGACCAGCGCGAACAGCGCCATGCCGGCAAAAAGCGCCAGCCAGAACCACGGCGACTCGGCGAGCGGCGGCTTCTGCGCGGCGGAGTCGGTGTTCATGGTCGTGGCACGGCCATCTTGGCCGTGGTGCGCATGGGCTGGATGCCCGTCCCCCTAAGCGTTGCTACTTCCCGAACGGGAAGATCGGGCCAGCGTATTCGGCCGCGTCTCCCAAGTCTTCTTCGATCCGCAGCAGTTGATTGTACTTGGCCAGTCGATCGGTCCGGCTGGCCGAACCGGTCTTGATCTGGCCCGTGCACAGCGCCACGGCCAGGTCGGCGATCGTCGCGTCCTCAGTCTCGCCACTGCGATGGCTCGAAATGCTCGTATAGCCGTGGCGGCGGGCGAGCTGAATGGCGTCGATCGTTTCGGTCAGCGTGCCGATCTGGTTGACCTTGATCAGAATGCTGTTGGCGACGCCCGACTTGATGCCACGCTCGAGCCGTTCGGTATTGGTCACAAACAGGTCGTCGCCGACCAGTTGCACGCGCTTGCCCAGCGCGTCGGTCAGTTGTTTCCAGCCGTCCCAATCGTCTTCGCTGCAGCCATCTTCGATGGAGACCACTGGGAACTTCTCGACCCAGCTTGACAGCAGCTTGATCATGCCGGCGCTGTCGAGCTGCTGACCGTCGATCGTGTAGCGCTTGGACTTTTCGTCATAGAACTCGGTGGCGGCCACGTCGAGTGCCAGGGCGACTTGCTTGCCGGGCTCGTAGCCGGCCTGGCCGATCGCTTCGAGAATCAGCTCCATCGCGGCGGCGTTCGACTTGAGATCGGGGGCAAATCCTCCTTCGTCGCCGACCGAGGTCGACAGCCCTTTGCCCTTGAGCACCTTTTTCAAGTTGTGGAAGACTTCGACGCCGGCGCGGAGCGCCTCGCTGAAGGTGTCGAAGCCCAGCGGCACGATCATGAACTCTTGCACGTCGACCGAATTGTCGGCGTGCTGACCGCCGTTGACGATGTTCATCAGTGGAACTGGCAGCAAGCGTCCGCCGGGGCCACCGAGATAGCGGTAGAGCGGCAATCCGCACCAGTCGGCGGCGGCATGGGCCGCGGCCAGCGAAACACCGAGGATGGCGTTTGCGCCGAGCTTCTTCTTGTTGGGAGTGCCGTCGAGCTCGATCATGCGGTGATCGAGACCGGCCTGGTCGAGCGCGTCGAAGCCGGCCAGCTCGTCGGCCAGGGCGCCGTTGACATGTTCGACTGCTTTGTCGACGCCGCGCCCCAAGAAGCGTTTGGCGTCGCCGTCGCGCAGCTCCCAGGCTTCGTGCACGCCGGTGCTCGCTCCGCTGGGAACGGCGGCGCGGCCGAACGAGCCGTCGGCCAGCCGCACATCGACTTCGACCGTGGGGTTGCCGCGGCTATCCAGAATGGCGCGACCGTGAATTTCGACTATCGCCGAGCTCATGGAATCGCTCAACTTTCCTTGCTTGAAGTGGAGTTCGGTTTATGCGGACTGATCCGGCAGGCGAAGCGAGGGGTCTGAATCGCTCGAGCGGTCGAGGCGGGTGACGGGGAACCCTATTGTGCCGAAAACAAGGCTCGATGCCTACCGGTCGAACCTCGCGTAACGACAGACTCTGGTAAGACGACTCAGGATCACGGCGGCTCGTGTTTGGCGACTCTAGGCTTCTCTGCGAAGCGGGCATTTCGCCCGATGTCCGCAAAGCATCCTCTAGCCACGTAAAGCCGCCGATTCGGCCGGGTTGAGCCGGCTGCAGCGCCACGATATAAGCGCGTATAATGAAGCGTTCAGGTGGCGCGCGATCGCTGCCGAACACCGCGCCGGTGATTACACTGGAACGGAAAATTGGACGCGGCTGGGCCCGCCAACTGATTGGCTCACAAGTCCAGCGCCAGGGTTGGAGCGACTTCGTGCGGTGGCGTGCGGGGTGGTGAGATGGCATTTGTGACAATCCAGGTTCTCGACGGCGCCGATAAGGGGCGCGTGTACGACAATCTGGCGCCCACCGTGACCATTGGCCGCGAGGAGGGAAACACCATCCAGCTCAACGACGAGCGGGTGAGCCGTTTCCATCTCAAGATTCAGGAGGACAACGAGCAGTTCGTGCTGACGGACCTTGACAGCACGAACGGCACCAAGGTCAACAACGAAGATATCCATCTGCGCATTCTGCGGTACGGCGATTTGATTTCCGTCGGGCGCTCGGTCCTGCTGTTTGGTTCGCGCGAACAAGTTGCCCAGCGGCTAGCCGCGCTGCGGGCCGCCGGACCCGACCCCTTGGCCGACAGCCGCACCATCGGCCAGGGTGATCTCGAGTCCGAGGAAGAACCCCCACCAGGTTCGCTGGATTTCGAGCTCAACTGGGGGACCGATTCCAACGCACAGTCCACGCTGCAAACGCTCATGCCCCCGGAGCTGCCGACGCGGCTCAGCCCGGGTCAAGCGGCCCAAATGGCCGAGATCTTTGAGTATCTGCACTTGCGGATGCGCGATTTGATCGCCACGGTGCAACCGGAGCGCGGGGCCGAAACGGTACGACTCGATGCCCGCCAATGGCAAGCGCTTCTTGATCTGCAAGCACGGCTCGCCCAATACTTACGCGAGATCGGCGAGCCGTCATAAGTTTGCTCTCGTGGCACGGCCATCTTGGCCGTGATGCACTTGTCGTGGCCTGCAAGCCCAGGCCGGCCAACCTACAGCGGCAACTCCTTACCGCTCTTGGTCTACCGTTGCTAGGCCGGTAAGATACCGAGCGCAAGTAATCGACCCAACGCGAACGCAAATCTCAGGGCCCGCCGATGACCGAGTTTCGTGTCGAACACGACTCGATGGGGGAAGTACGTGTCCCCGCCAAAGCCTATTATGGTGCCCAAACGCAGCGCGCCGTCGCCAACTTTCCCATCTCAGGCTGGCCACTTCCCCCGGCGCTGATCCATGCCCTGGGCCTCGTCAAGTACGCTGCAGCCGTGGCAAACCGCGATTTGGGGTTGTTCGCAGCCGGCCGCAAAACCGCGCTTGAAGCTCCGCAAATCGAAGCCCTGCTGAAGGCCGCCCGCGAAGTTGCCCACGGCAAGTTCGACGGTGAATTCCCGATTGATGTCTTTCAGACCGGCTCGGGTACGTCGAGCAACATGAACGCCAACGAGGTGATCAGCAACCGCGCCATCGAGCTGGCCGGCGGCGATCGCTTCGCCGACCGCAAGTCGATCCACCCGAACGACCACGTCAACCTGGGACAAAGCACCAACGACATGTTCCCCACTGCCATTCACGTGGCCGTGGCGATGACGATCACGGTCAAACTAATACCGGCGCTCGAGCGGCTGCAAAACGCGCTGACGGAGAAAGCCGCAGCCTGGGACCAGATCATCAAGATTGGCCGCACGCACCTGGCCGACGCTACGCCCTTGAGACTCGGCCAGGAAATTGGGGGGCTTGCCCGGCAATTGGAATTGTCGGTCGCGCGCGCCAAGCGTGCTGTCGCGGCGCTGCGCGAGTTGCCGGCCGGCGGCACCGCCGTTGGCACAGGCATCAACACCCACCCTGAGTTCGGCCGCCGCGTAGCGGCAGTCCTCGCCAAGGAAGCTGGCATCGGCTTCGTCGAAGCCGCCAACCACTTCGAAGGCAACGCGCAACGCGACGCGCTCGTTGAGTGTCATGGTGAGCTCAAGACGATCGCCACCACGCTGTTCAATGTGACCAACAACATCCGCTGGCTGGGCTCGGGCCCGCGTTGTGCGTTCTACGAAGTGAAGTTGCCCGACTTGCAGCCGGGGAGCTCGATTATGCCGGGCAAGGTCAACCCGGTGATGTGCGAGAGCTTCCTGCAGGTGGCCGCGCGGGTGATCGGCAACGATCAAACGATCACCGTTTGCGGGGCCGCTGGCGGCCAGTTTCAGCTCAACATCATGATGCCGGTGATGGGGCATACGGCGCTCGAAAGCGTGACGCTCTTGGCGGCTTCGTGCGAAGCGTTCGTCGACTTGTGCGTGGCCGACATGGAGGCCAACGCCGCGGCCTGCGAAGCCAGTGTCGAAAAGAGCTTGTCGATGGTCACGAGTTTGAACCCACATATCGGATATGAGCGGGCGGCCCAGTTGGCCAAAGAAGCGTTCAAGACTGGCAAAACAATTCGACAGCTTTGCGAAGAGCAGGGTGTGCTGCCGCAGGAGACATTGGCCAAGGCGCTCGATCCCATGCGCATGACCGAGCCGCATGCGTCGTAGGATTCCAAATTGACTGAGTTAATTCGTTGGTGCGCCTGCCAGGCAGGTGAAGCGGGCGCACACGGGGGGCGGGCCGGAGGAGAACGGCCCGACAAGCACTGGCGTTCGTGTAGCGTTCTGCCGATCGCCATCGCCACAGCGGTGCAAACTTGCCCGTCGGATCGGGTGCTAAGGTCGAACCCGTTCCGCGGTTGCAGATGCTCGACCGAGCGAAGGGATGACCGTGATGAGCACGATGGGAGTCATGGCGCGCACCGGCTGGAGCTCGTGCGCCGGATTGATCTCTGTTTGCCTGACGGGCTTGCTGGCGGTGGTGATCGCCGGACCGGTCTCTGGCTATCAATACCGTCCCGACGAGACAAGTTCGGTCGATGACGGCAGCAGCGTGGCCGATGGAAGTGCCGTCGACGACGGTAGCGCCGTCAACGACAGCAGCAGTGTTGCCGAGGGGAGCGCAGTCTCTGGCGACAGCTCGGTTGATGATGGTTCGATTAGCGGCCCGGGTCTGCCTCGCGACGAAAGCGAACCGGTCGAGCCCTCGACCACCCCGGTTACCCCGCCCGATCGACCCGACGACCTGGTAGTTCGAGCGGAAAAGCTCTCGAAAACCGCTAAGACCGTCGAGCAGTACACGGAAGTGATCATGCTTTGCGACCAGGCTCTGGCCGACGGTCCCTCGCAGAAATGGGAGGGCTACGCCCACAAGCTGGCGGCCTGGGCGCACAATCGACGCGGCGAGATGCGCGCCGGCGACGGCGAAGATGCCGCGGCGATTGAGGACTTCGAAGCGTCGATTCGCCACGATCCCAAGCGCTGGCAGGCGATCCACAATCGTGGGGTGAGCCACGCCATGCAGGGTCAGCTCGAGGCTGCGATCGCCGATTTCGATCTGACGATTAAGCTCAACCCGAACTACGCGAACGCCCACTTCAATCGCGGCGAGCTGCTGTACGAGCAAGGCGCGTATGAGGCCGCGATCAACGATTACAACCGTGCACTGCGGCTCGCGCCACGGGACTCCTCTGCCTACAACAGCCGTGGCCATGCCTACTATAAGCTCGGCAATTATCGCCAAGCCTTGGCCGATTACAGCTACGCGATCCGGCTCGATCCCCAGAACGCCGCGGCCTACACCAATCGCGGCGACGCCTACGGCGATATCGCGCGCTTCGAAGAGGCGGCCCGCGATTACCGCGCGGCCATTCGCATCGATCCCAAGCTCGGCCGCGCCTATCAAAGCGCGGCCTGGTTGATGGCCACCTGCCCGCGCGAACAATATCGCAACGCTCAGTACGCGTTGATGGCGGCCAACAAGGCGATCGAGCTTGATGGCGAAGGGGACTACCGCTATCTCGATACACTGGCAGCCGCGCAGGCCAACGCCGGCAAATTCGACGAAGCCAAGGCGACCGAGCAGCGCGTTGTGGAAATGGCTCCGCCCGACGCTGTCGAGACGTACAAGGAGCGGTTGGCGCTCTACGAAGCCGGCCAGCCGTACCGCGACACGAAGGCACCCGCGGCGACCGCTGGCGACGCGGCGGTCATCGAAGCCCAGCCGCAGGCCGACACCAGCCCGCGCCAACCGCCCAATCGCCGCCGACGGCGCTAGTGCAAGGCGTTTTTCGCCGATGTCGTTTTCGGCGCGCTGGCGAAAAGCGCCGCGTAAGCCGGATCGAGTTGCACCTCGGCGAGGACGGCATCGATCGCCGAACTAGCGAGCGGCGCGCTAGCCGCTGTAGTCGACGAGCCGCCGGTCAGCCCGGTCAGCCCGGTGAACAGTGTTGACGTGATCATCGCGCTCGAGCCAGTCGTCGCGACTGGTCCTGTGTACGACGTCGACGGAGCGCTTGGCGTTTGTGACGCAGCCGTGGGCATCGCCGCCGAGGCGATCGAGCGGAACTGGATCGGCAAGGGCTGCGTTAGTGACGATGCCGTCAAACCACTGGCCGTCAGCCCATAGATGATGAATCGGCCGTTGATGCCCGTGTAGGTTGTGACCGATGTTAACACGCCAAAGGTGCGCACCGAGACCGTTACCGAACCGGGAGCCGACACGACAAAATCCAGTTGGTCGCGGCCGCTGACGCCACTAAAGACCAGGTCGCTGAGCGTGGGAATCTGTTCGTTGGGCTGTTTGACCAGCGCGTTGACGGTCAGCTCCGTGGTCGAAAAGCCGACGGGCTTCGTCGAAGTTGTCGGCGTAGCGGTGACGCCAACCTTGTAGGCTCCTGCCGACGTGTAGGCACGCATCACCTGCACGCCACTGGGTCCGACGACTGTCTGATCGACCGTGCCGTTCCCGTCCCAGTCGATGGCAAACGAGTAACTCTCGTTCGACGCGGCAAACGCCGCCGGCACCCGTAACGTATAAGTCGACGACAGCCCGCGCATGACGTAGCCGTCGACGCCAATCGTCGGCTTCGTGGCCGCCTCGATTTTGGCGAGCAACTGGTCGACCGAGCCGCGCAGTTGCGTTGTTCCGGTCGTCTGAATGATCCAATAGCCGAGTGTCGAACTGGTGCTCGACGATGAGTGAATGTAGGCGTTGGGAATCTGGATGAGTTTGCCGCCGACTTGGATCGAAACCGTGCCCAGGCTGCTGAGCACCGTGACCGCTTGAGTCGGGTCGGGTGTCAAGCGATAGATGCGGCGGCCGCCGGCATCCATGCCGCTGAGCACGTAGCCGTCGCCGTACCGCGCATCCGTCAACGCCAGTGGCGTGCGGTTTTCAAACCCCACCAGGACGTCGAGTTCTTTGAGGGCCTGCCGCAACAGCGTCGCGTTGGTGGTGTCGGTGCCCTGCGCCTGCTTCCACCAGAGGAAGTCGCGGGCACCGCTCAGTGCGGCCTGAAAAACCCCCTCGACGTAGTAAGTGTAGTCGTCTCCAGTTGCATTCTTGAGCCAGTCTGCTGAAGAAACCCAAGGCAGGATCGGCACACTGGAGGTGGCCGCTTGCGTGCGCAGCAGCTTCACGTCGGAGATCATCGCCTGATACGGCTGCCAGAAGTTGACGTAAGCCGAGCGGACCGACGTCTGCCGGTAGGTCAGGTCGGCCGACTGCGGCACATATCCGGCGCTCTGAACTTGCATACGATAGGTAAAGCTGCGGGCATCGGCGGCGACGGTGAGAATCTGGAAGCGACCTTCGTATGCCGGGTTGATCCAATACGAACCGCGATTCTCGATCTGGATGTTCATCCCGGGCTTCAACCCGGTAATCGGCTGGAAGAGATTCACGGTCGCATAGCCGACCGTACCTGAGGTCGGCGTGTAACTGATCGACTTGATCGAAGCGTCGAACGGAATCGGCGGCTGGAGCGTACCCGTTTCGGTGTAAATGGGTCCTTGAAAGCCGTAGATCGGCGCCGACTGGGCGTTGCCGAGGATCGTCCCCACGGTCGCGCTGCTTGAGTGTGAGCCGTAAAACGTCCCCGATGGAATCGTCGTGCTGCGGTAGTACTGGCTGTAGTTCGAGACGGTCGCTTCAGGGAAAACGGAGCGCACGACGTCAAAAATTCCGCGGTTTAAGTACTCCGCCTGGCGCTCCTCCATGACGGCGTTCCAAATCGCCGCTTGCCGGCCCGTGGCGTCCCAAACTTCAATCGTCGCGAAGTCGGCTTCGGTCAGGCCGGCCGCCAGCAACCTGGCTTTGACCGCGGGCCAGCGCGGATCGGCCGCCATGGCCTCCCACAGGGTCCGCGTGATCGGAGCATTGGGATCGATCCGCTGCTCATAGAATTGCAACGTGTGGTAGTCGAACCCGTGCTCGATATCGACCACCAGCATGTCGAGTTTTCCGCCCAGCGCCTTGTATTGTGTGAGGAACGAGCGCAGCCAGGCCGACGCTTGCGCGACCCACTGGTCCATCCAGATCATGTAATAATCGGTCGGCTGGCCGTTGGCCCCCACCGGGTCGATGTACCCCTGGTCGTTGCCGAACAGCCCGCCGCCGAAACCGGCAAGCTCCATGAAGTCGGCCAGAAACATCACGCGGCGACCCGCTGGTTGCGCCGCCAACATCGTCCACGCTTCCTGCGGAGTCGGCGCGTTCACATTACCGACCGAATCCCGCAGCCACATGATGTACCAGGGGATAATGTTGTCAGAGCCAGTAGGGACCGGAGTCGCGGTGTAGGCGTAAAACTCACTTCGAGGATCGACCGCGCTCGTTAAGATGCTGCTATCGAATTGCAAGAGCAAATCGCGCGTGCTCAAAACGTCCAGGAAGGCGACGCGATTGTTGCTAAACGACGTCTGCAATAGCGATTTGGCTTGCAACGCGCTCAGCTTCACGCCACTCGATATTAAGAGCGAGCCACCGTCGGCCAACGACAGCGCCGTGAGAATCCCATCGGGACGCAGCGTGCTAAGGTCGACACCACGCGACGGCAACGCGGCCTTGATGGCCGCCACGCTCGTATATCCCCCCACGAGGCCGGAGCGCACCAGCGCGTCGAGCAATTCATCGGCCGACATCGACACGAACACTTGATTGAAATCAAGTGTATTAACCAACGTGGTGACAGAAGTCTGTGTTGTCAGCCCATTGGCCACCAGATAATTCAGCACTGCAGCCGCGGTGGGGCGGTCGACGTCAACCGAGTCGCTGACCACCAGCGAATAGGCGCCCGCCACCGACGATGTGAACCGCAGCGTGTATTTGCCCGCCACAGGCACCGTGAAGCCCGCGATCCGCAACCCCGTGGCCGTCGACGATCCCTCCGGCGACCAGGCCGTACCCCGCGCCACGATGGTGTAGCCATCCGGAGCAAGCAGCTCGAGCGTTTGCGCCGAGAAGTTTGGGCCGCGTGACGCCAGGGCAATGTCGATCTCGCTCCCTACCTTCGAGCTCAGATCGACCGTGAACGAATCGGTCGGACTGCTGGCGCTGGCCTGGCCAAGCCACGCGTAGCGGCCGATCCCATTGCCGAGCTTGATATAGGAGAAGTTGAGGTCTTTGTCCATCCCCGCGGCCGTGCCGGTACCCTCGAGCCCCGAGTTCACGGCTACTTGCAACCAATAGTTGCCGCTACCGCCTTGCGGCATCGCCAATGCAATGGTGTACGTCCCGGGGGTCGTGATGTAATACGGATTGAGCAGCATCGTGCGGCCGGCGCCGGCGACGTTGCTGACAATCATATTGCCGGTCGGGCCGATCAACGAGTACGTCAGATTCACGGCATCGGCCCGCGCCGAGAAAGCAATTCGCTGGCCAGCCAGTAAATCGACCGTGTAACGAGCATCACCTCCGGCCGATTGCACACTGCGGCTGATCTGGCCTTCGGCGACTTGCCAAGCGACCGGCGCCACGGCGCCCAGCGCGAACGCTTCGACAGCCATCATGCGGCGGTCTTCCAGCGGCTCGAGTCGAGCGAGGACGCGAGCGCGGCGCGATGCTGTTAGTTGCGATGCGCGGCTCGATAGCTGCTTCGCGAGCAGGGAGGCGATTTCTTTTAAGCTACGAACCGGCATTGCGGGCTGTCTCAAATCCGTCTTGGATCTAACAAGTTCATCGAGTCGCGGGCGCGAAGGGATTCGCCGCGAAAGCTGGATTTAATCGCTGAGTCCAGAACGCCGGAGGGATGGCGCCCTAGTCTGACGCGTCAGGCGGACCGCCGCGAAAGGAATCGATCCGTCGATTTCGGCGGCGCCGCGTCGGCTCCGAAAGTGGCCGTTCCCCTGGAACGAACCGCCACATTGGGTCACGTCGATTGCTCGTGTCTGACAGTGTCGTGGCGGTCGATTCGTCTCCAGGTTTAGACCCTGAATCTCAATCCTAGCGACTCCCGTGTTACGATCGCCAGACCAAACAAGTGTCGGCAATCTAGTAGTTTGTCTGTTAAAAGTTCGCGTAGCGGCGCAGATTTCCCAGCGTTTCAATAACCCCATCGATCATGGCGTTGTAGCAATTGGGCGTCGATCTCAGCAGCCGAGGTGGGCGCCGTTGTCGCCAGTAACGAGTTCTCGGCGGACGAACACGGCGCGTCGAGCTGGCACGAGGACGTTGCCTCGCTCGCCATAGCCTCGTGGTTAGCGTTCTGACGAACCAAGTCCGATGGAACGCACGATTCGCGGCGGTGACGGCAATGGAAAAACGCGCTAAAGCCTGTGCCAGTTCATCGTCGCTCACAAAAACACGCATCAAGTGATTTCCTAAATCCCCAAACTTCGTTGGATCAAATTAAATGGGCACGGTCATCGGCAGTTCGGGAGCAGCACCGCGCGCAGGGATATTCGTGTTGGTTCAACTGACTCTCATGACTCTCAATTGCCAGCCCGCCGCGTCGAGCTATCCGCGCCCTCCCTTCCATTGACGGATGAGGCGGCACGAGGCGCAACTCCACAAGCACGCACCACGGAATCGCAAACTGGCGAACACCTGACGAGGTCCGGAATCGTGCCTTGTGAAGACCGCTGGTGAACAAACGCTCGCCGCGAAATCGGCGACAGACCAGCAACTAGAATCGCTTCACGGGCGGACCTGAATATTCAAAACCTGCGGCAACCCCGCAGCGCTGACAGACCCTAAGGCCAAGGCCTGCCGCAGCTTTCCTCGCAGTCTAAACACGGCAATTTGGGGGTGTCAACAAAAAAAGGCTGGTACTTCCTGATTTCCTCAGGATGCCAACATCCTCGCGCAGGGCGAATCGATTCCTACGCCAGGAGTTGGCCGACCACCTCACCGTCCACCAACGGGAGGGGGCGGTTCAGGGCGTCGCGAAGAGTTTGCCGGTGGTCAATCCCCAGCAGATGGTACATCGTTGCCAGCAAATCCTTGGGGCTGACCGGGCGGTCGGCCACTTCACCCCCATGCTTGTCCGACGCTCCGACCACCCGGCCGCGGGCGGTACCGCCGCCGGCCACCATCGAGGTGTACACCCGCGACCAGTGATCGCGCCCCGTGCCGCTGAACCGCGGCGTGCGGCCATGCTCGCTCGTGCAGACAACCAGCGTGTCGTCGAGCAGGCCGCGGCGGTCGAGATCGGTGATCAGCCCGTACCAGGCCATGTCCAATCCTGGGCAAAGCGCCTGGCGCATCCGCTTGAAATGATCGTAGTGCGTGTCCCAGGCGTCCCCCGCCAGGCCGTATTCGTCCCAGAAGACACTTACCACGCGGCTCCCCGCTTCGACGAGCCGCCGTGCCGCCAGGCACCCCTGGCCGAACAGCGTGTGGCCATAAAGATCGCGTGTTTCCGCCGGCTCGTGACGTAAATCGAGCGACGTCCGCAACCGATCGGAGCCCAACAGCGCGAAGGCGGTCGCTTGCTGCTCGTCGAATTGCCGCGCGCCATAGGTCTCACCGAGCCCGCGCCGAGCCGAATCAAACTGCTCGAGCAAGGAGCGTCGCCGATCAAGCCGATCAAGAGTCACTCCAGGCTGCGGCGCCGTGGCTGACGGCATCACGAAGTAGCTATCCGGGGCCAGTCCCAGATACGGATCAGGATCGGTGAACCGCTTCTCGGCGAGCGTCTTCTCGATCGCCTTGGTCGCTTGGCCGACGTAGTCGGTCCACACTGGGTTCCAGCGCGAGCCCAGAAATGCCGCATACGGACCCGCCCGCGGCACTTCCCCCACGCGGTGGCTGCTGAATGCAAATGGCAATGCGATATTTGGCGGTACCCCGGTCGCCAGTGCAGCCGGTGGCCGACGTTCGGCCTGTGCTCGCAGAGCGTCGACATACTCAACAACGGACGCGAAGTAGGGCCAATGCCGCGGATCGTTCGGCGCTAATTCCATCGCCACGTCGATGGTCGGCACGCCAGTCAGCGCGAAGGCCACCCCGTGGATCGGGTAGGGGTGCGTCATTGAGCGAATGACCGTCGAGCGATCCATCACCTTGGCCAGGTTTGGCAACAACTCGCAGACATCGCATCCGGGGAGCGTCGAGGGAATCCAACCTAGCTCGCCGCGGATTTCGACCGGGGCTTGGGGCTTGGGATCGGCCCACTCCAACTGGCTGGGTGAGCCGTACAAGTGCAACAGGATCAGCGACTTGGCTCGACCGAACGAGCGCGGCCTTGGCTCGGCGGCTTCCGCTAGTTCAGCGGCGGCAGCTTGGCCACGCAGCAGATCGGCAAGTTGCAGCCCTGCGGCTCCCAGACCGCCGACGTACAGAAAGTCGCGGCGCGACATTCCGTGACATAAGCGGCGGTTGGAACCCAGGATGCGCAGCATGCGTTCGGCGACTAGCGCGTGAGAACGATCGGTGCCAACGCAATCGCCGGCCTGGCCGGCGACGCTCGATCAACGAGCCGTATCGTACCACGGCCGGCCCAAGCAGCCCAAACGAAATCGCGCCAGCCAGCGGTGGCTGCCTTCACGGGGCAGAATCGGGTTCGCCCGCTTCGGATGCGCCGTCCTGATACCCCACGTCGGCAAAGCGCGCCTTAAGCTCGTCGAGATGCTGCCGCGTCGCCGTGTGGATCACGACAGCTTGCTGTTTGCCGGCGCTATGGATCTTGCGCACGCCGTGGCCGTAACCCTTCAGTCGGCGCCGCGCCTCGGCGGCGCCGACATTGACGATCAGCCTAAAGCCTTTTGGATCGGCCATCGGTCATCCAGCGCCAGGGCGCCCGGACGATCGGCGTGGCCTGTCAGCCGCGCGCCTGCGATCAGTTGCAGCCCGACGAATCGCGCCCCGGCAGCCACTATTTCAGCCGCTTGCTTCGCGAAGCGGAAGGACTATCGAATTCCGAGGAAGGCGGCGGATCGGAGTCATCGGTCGCCTCGGGCTCGGGGGGCAGGATGGTTTCACTTCCCGCTGCTGGATGGTGCTCTCCGCTGGTGTGCGAGTCGCAACAACACGGCGGCGCACTGCAACACGGGGTGCAGCAACGGCGGCAGCGCCGCGAACAGCAGCAGCCCGCGGCCAACAGCGCCAGTGCCAGCACGCCAAGCTTGGCAAGGTGAGCGGTCTTCATTGTCGTTCTCCGATTTTCGATGGACAGTTCCCGACCCGCCGCGGCGTTACCCCTGGCTGGCCGGCCGAACGGGTCATGACGCCTGCACCTGGAATACCTGCTGGCGCGGTCGTTCGGCTCCTAGGCGTCGTATCGGAAATGCCGGGCGTGCCAGCGCAATACGATCGCGGCGGCCGACACAGCCGCTACAGCCGGCACAACCGGACCGCGAAAGCTTGCCCAAGCCGCAAAAAAAAACACCCGCCGAGAAGGCGGGTGATTGCTGTTTGGTTCAATTAACCGCAGTCCGAGCGGCCGGCTTGCCGCTAGCGGCTCAGTCCAAAAAGCCCGACAGCTCTTGCGCCCGGCTAGGCTGCTGCAGCTTGCGCACGGCCTTGGCCTCGATCTGGCGGATGCGCTCGCGGGTCACCTTAAAAATGTGCCCGACTTCTTCCAGCGTGTAGCTGTAGCCGTCTCCCAGTCCGTAACGCAATTTGATGATCTCGCGCTCGCGGTAGCTGAGCGTCTTGAGCACCTTGTGGATCCGCCCGCGGAGCATTTCTTGCGCGGCGCCGTTAGCCGGGCTCTCGGCCGCCGAGTCTGGCAGCAAGTCGCCAAAGTGGCTGTCCTCACTATTGCCCACCGGCCGATCGAGGCTGATCGGATAGCGGCTCATCGCCAGCACGCGGCGCGTTTCTTCCAGCGCGGTGCCGCTGGCGCGGGCGGTCTCTTCGATCGTCGGCTCGCGGCCGAGTTCTTGGAGCAGCTTGCGGGAGATGTTCCGCACTTTCGACATCGTCTCGACCATGTGCACCGGAATGCGGATGGTGCGGCTCTGGTCGGCCACGGCCCGGGTGATCGCCTGGCGAATCCACCACGTGGCGTACGTGCAGAACTTGAACCCGCGGCGATACTCGAACTTGTCGACGGCCCGCATCAGACCGGCGTTCCCCTCCTGAATCAAATCCAGGAAGCTCAGGCCGCGGTTGCGATACTTCTTGGCGATCGAGACCACGAGCCGCAGATTGCCTTCGGAAAGCCCGCGTTTCGATTTCTGATACTGAGCGTAGACAACCTTCAGCTCGCGCACGCGATTGCGCAGGCTGGTCGGGGTTTCCTGGCAAGCCCGCAAAATGCTGCGGAATTCCTTCTGCAGCGCCTCGCGCGTGGCAGTCTGCGCGCGGTTGCCTTTGAGGGCATTGATTTGCGCTTTGAGCTCGTCGACCCGATGGCTGAAGTCTTCAAGCGTCTTAATCATCGTCTCGATGCGCTGCGTGCGCAGACCGAGCTCCTCGACCAATTGCACCGCGCGGAGCCGGCGGCGACCAAGTCGCACCCAGGCGGCGCGGCGATCGCTCATGCGATAGCGCTTGCTCGTGGCCACGGTGTAATCGCGGCGATTGCGCTTCAGCAGCGTGTCGAGCGTGCGCAGGTTATGGGGTAGCCGCCCCATGATCTGGTCTTTTTCGAGCCGATCGGTGACCGAGACTTGCACGGTGCGATCGAAGGGCAATTCCCCCGTGTGCACCCGACGCAGCACTTTCACGGCCCCGCGGATGACGTAGTCGCATTCCAGCAGGCGACGGCGGAAACGCCGGCGCGTGACCTCGATTTCCTTGGCGAGGCTGATCTCTTGCTGCCGCGTCAACAGCGGAATCTCACCCATCTGAGTGAGATACATCCGCACCGGATCGTCCGACCACGATTCGCCGTCCGACTCCACCACCAGCAACTCTTCGTCGCTGGGAGCCTCGACTTCCTCGACGGTCTCCGCTTCGGTCTCGCCGAGCGTTTCGACATCGTCGAGTTCGTCAACTTCCTCGGCTACTTTTTCCAACTCATCGGTTGGATCGTCGGTAACCGGCCCACGTTCTTCTTCGAGTTCATCGAGCAAATCGTACAACGTTCTCGCTCCTGGATTGGGTCAAGACAGGATTGCCCCAGGGGGCCGGCCGCCGCTGGCGAACCTACCACCTCTCGCTGAAGCCCATCGTCGAACATCCCAGCCGAACAATCCCGGGATCGGCTACACGGTCGGGCCAGGTCGGGTCAGTCGCCCCTAACTGGTATGCATTGCGCGCGTGCCGCGGCGGCAAGGTGGGGTATGTGGCCGCCCGCCTAGAAAACACGCTTCGAATGCCGGACTCCCAGACCACGCAATTATTCCCAGGCTGGCGGCAAAAAGCCAACGAATTCTACACCGGATTTTCTTGATTGATGGTCAAACACCTCAATTGGTAAAAGATTCAGATCAGCGAATCTGGCGCGGCAGATTGCCTATCTTCACAAACGCCTCCCCGACACCACTATTGGTTCGCTGCTAGCGCCAATAGTTATTCTTGCGCTTCTACTTCCATCCGGGGACGCGAGTTTCATCGCGCATCGCGAAGACTCCATTTTGTTAGTCTGGGCAAGAATTCAGACCGCCCGACGCTCGAAGATGCAGTGTCGCACTTGCCAGCCTAAGAAGCTAAGGCCTCGTCTACCTGCTCGCTTGGGGCCAGTAGCAGCGGGAAGAATTGCCCCTGCATTCGTTGCCCCGACGCGATCGTCGGCACACCGGCCAGCAGAGGTTCGTCGGCGGCTGAGCACACACCGTCGCGAAACACGTTAATCACCGTCGCGCGACGCGGCCGGTCGGTCGAATTGGCCCCCGAGCCGTGCAACATGAGCGGGTGATGGAACGCACACTCGCCACGCTCCAGCTCGATAGAAACCGGCCTGAACTGACTCAGTTGCTCGGGCGTGAGCGCCTCGCGCAAGGCCTCCATATCACCCGCCAGGATCGGCTTGGGGAGCAGCTTCCAGCGATGGCTCCCTGGCACATACTGCAAACAGCCGTTGTCGCGCGTGGCATCGTCCAGACCGATCCAGCAGGTCAGATGGGCCATCGGCTGCGTGCGCGTCCAATACGAATAGTCCTGGTGCCAGGCGACCACTCCTCCGTGTCGCGCCGGTTTGCAGAACAACTGATCATGCCAGAACCGCACCGCTCCTCCCAAGAGTTGCGACGCCGGCACCGTGAACGCTGGGTTCCATAGCAGGTCGTGGAAACCCCGCGCGATCCGCCATGCGCCTAAGGCATGGAACAATACCCGATCGGGGTCTGGCGATTCGTTCGTATGGAACTCGTAGAACAGCCCATTGCCGGGATGTGCCGGGTCGACCAGCCCGGCCAGTTCGTCGCGCAGCGCCGCGACTTGCCGCTCATCGAGCACGCGCACCCCTGCCAGATAACCGTACTCGTGAAAGAACTCGACCTGTTCGTCGCTCAGCCGGTAGCGGTCCCACTCGTCGGGCGTGTGTGGTCGCGGGAACAGATCGGTCACAGGCGCATGATGCGTCGACAGGTCTTCGACCATGATCGGGCTCACTGGAACGTGCGGACGCAATAGCTGGCACGAGCCGTTTGTTTTAACGTCCGTGGCGCGACGGCACAAAAGGCTTGTATTGACCGACTCCGGCAGCCACATTAGTCGCTTCCGAGCGTAGCCGGGTCAGTGCCTGAAGCCGGGGTCACCGACCCCGGAATCAAACCATCAGCGAATCCGAGCTCAATGAGCCCGGCTACAAACTCGAGCCCATCCGTAAAGCTTGCGACCAACACCCGCGATGAACAACCTCACCCAGCCTTGGTACCGCGAGCTGAGCCGCTATCACTGGTTCGTGCTGATCGTCGCGTCGCTGGGCTGGTTGTTCGACACGCTCGACCAGCAGTTGTTCACGTTCGCCCGCAAGCCGGCGATTACTGAACTGGTGCGCACGAGCCCCGACGCGCTGCCCGACCCGAAAATTGTCGACAAGTACGGCGCGAATGCGACGTCCGTCTTCTTGCTTGGCTGGGCAACTGGCGGGCTGGCGTTCGGCATTCTGGGGGATCGCATCGGTCGCGCCAAAACGATGGTCTGGACGATCTTGGTCTACTCGGCCTTCACCGGCTTGAGCGCGTTGTCGCGCAATGTCTACGACTTCGCGGCCTACCGATTTCTGACCGGGCTGGGCGTGGGGGGCGAGTTTGCCGTCGGCGTGGCGCTCGTGGCCGAAGTGATGCCCGATCGCGCGCGGCCGCACGCGCTCGGTCTACTGCAGGCGCTTTCGGCCGTAGGAAACATCTCGGCAGCGTTGGTCGGTGTGTTCTTTACCGAGCTCGAGGCGGCCAACGTCGTCGAGCAGGGCTGGGGTTGGCGGTGGATGTTTGTCGTCGGCACCGGTCCGGCCTTGTTGGCGCTGGTGATTCGCCGCCGGCTCAAGGAGCCCGAACGCTGGCAGGCCGCGGCTCACGAAGGAGCCGTCACGCGACAGCTTGGTTCCTTTGCCGAACTGTTCGGCGATCCGCGCTGGCGCCGCAATGCGCTGGCCGGCATGGCGCTGGCTTTCGCCGGTGTTGTCGGGCTGTGGGGGATCGGGTTCTTCAGCCCCGACTTGCAGCGCTCGATCTTTCGCACAACCTTCGAAGCCCAAGGCATGAGTCAGGCCGAGATCAATCAGCAACTCGGGCGGTGGACGGCGTTGAGCCTGGTATTGCAGAACCTCGGCGGCTTCTTCGGCATCTATGCCTATAGCCGCATCACGCACTACGTGGGGCGGAAGCCGGCCTTTGCCGTGTCGTTCGTGGCGGCTCTGGCCAGCACGATGATGGTTTTTTGGTTCATGGACGACTTTTACGACATCTTGTGGATGATTCCGCTGATGGGCTTCTGCCAGTTGTCGCTCTTTGGCGGCTACGCGATCTACTTTCCCGAGCTGTTCCCCACGCGGCTGCGCAGTACGGGCACCTCGTTCTGCTACAACGTGGGGCGCTTCGTCGCAGCGCTGGGGCCCTTCACGCTCGGCTACCTGACTAGCGAGGTGTTCACCAAAGCCCACGGCTTCACCGAGCTGCCGATGCGCTATGCGGGCGTGACGATGTGCGGCGTCTTCCTGATCGGCCTGGTCGCGCTCCCCTTCTTGCCGGAAACGAGAGGCCAGCCGCTGCCCGAGTAGGCGGCCCAGGCCGCATCGGGGCGCCACTTCTGACTTCTTGCTTGTCCAGAAGTGGCACCCAAGTGAATCAGAATCGATGTCGTATTACGGCCCGCGGCGGCGCGGCGTGTTCAGCCGGCGGCCCGAGGCTTCGGGCGCGTCCTGGGCCGGTACCTTAAGTTCGTCGCGCAAGCGCGCCAACTCTTGTGTCAAATCGCTTTGTGCTGCAGCATACTCGGCGCGTCCGTACACGCTCGTCAGCTCGCGCGGGTCGCTCTGTCGATCGAACAGCTCCCAGTAGTCGGTGTCTGGCCCGTAGATGTGGACAAGCTTAAAGCGATCGGTCACCACTCCGTAGTGCGGCCTCACGCGGTGCGGCACTGGATACTCGTAGTAGTGGTAATAGAACGATTTGCGCCAGTCGCCTGGCGTGTCGCCGGCCAAGATCGGCCGCAGGCTGCGGCCTTGCATCTCGGCGGGAACGTTCAGGCCGGCCGCGTCGAGAAATGTCTCGGCGAAGTCGACGTTCGACACCAGGTCGTCGCTCGTGCTGTGGGGCTTCGTCACGCCGGGCCAGCGCACCACGCACGGCGTGCGCAACGATTCTTCGAAGATCCAGCGCTTGTCGAACCAGCCGTGCTCGCCGAGATAGAAGCCCTGATCGGCGGCGTAAACGACGATCGTGTTGTCGGCCAGATGGTGCTCGTCGAGGAACTCCTGCAGCCGTCCCACGCTTTCGTCAACCGCTTTGACGCAGCCCAAGTAGTCGTGCAGGTAACGCTGGTACTTCCAGCGCACGAGGTCGCGGCCGGCGAGCTTTTCGTCGCGGAACTTCCGGTTGCGCGGCTCGTAGTAGGTGTCCCACTTGGCGCGCTGCTCGGGCGTGAGGTTCGCGGGCGCGATGAGCTTGACGTCGCGATCGGTCATCGTGCCGGCGATCGTCATGTCTTGATCGCGTTCGGCCAGGCCGCGGCCGGCGTAGTCGTCGAAGAGCGTGGCCGGCTCGGGATAGACGCGATCGCCGTCGTGCCCCAGGTGGCGCAGGGCCGGCTCCCATTCGCGATGGGGCGCCTTGTGCTGGCACATCAACAGGAATGGTTTATCGGGATCGCGCGCTTTAAGCCATGCCAGGCTCAGGTCGGTGATGATGTCGGTGGTGTAGCCCTCGTGTTTGACTTGTCGCCCGTTGTCGATCATCGGCGGGTTGTAGTAGACGCCCTGGCCCGGCAGGATGTGCCAGTAGTCGAACCCGGTGGGCTCGGAGACGAGATGCCACTTGCCGACGATGGCCGTTTGATAGCCGGCCGCTTGCAGCAGTTTGGGGAAGGCGACCTGGCTGCCGTCGAAGCGACAGTTCGAGTTGTTGTAGAAGCCGTTCAAGTGCGAGTACTTGCCGGTGAGGATCGTCGCGCGGCTGGGACCGCAGATCGAGTTGGGCACGACGCAGCGGCGAAACAGCATCCCCTCGGCGGCGATACGATCGATATGCGGCGTTTCGATCAGCCGGCGCTCGTCTTGATAGGCGCTGATCGCCTGGTAAGCGTGATCGTCGGAGAAGATGAAGACGATGTTGGGGGGGCGGCGAGGTTGCGTTGTCGGTTCGTCGGCGAGCGTCTGGCTTTGTGCGCCGCCACACGCGAGCGCGATCACGCAGCAGACGAAAAAACTCGTCGAGCGCGGAACCCCAAACAGCAACCAGCGGAAATGCATCACGAATTCATCCCCCGAAGGCAAGCCGTGTGCGAACCGTTCGGCAGGCCGACATTCTAGCGTGCGGAAAAATGCGCTGCTCGCCAGCCCTGCTTCTGACGAAGGGGACAGGTTCATGTTTTCGGCCGACGCTTAAGAGCACAGTCGAAGCCTGCGAGCCGAAAAATGGACCAGTCCCCGATCAGGCACGCCCGCCTAGTTTGTCGGGGCAGGCGAAACGAGTGCGACCGAGTCGCCGTAGTCGTGCCGGATTTTTCGCATCACGCGCTTGAGCCGCGCGCGCTCGGGGGCAAATTGCGGGTCGGCAGCCAGATTGTTGAGCTCATCGGGATCTTGCTGCAGATCGAAAAGCTGCGTGTGCGAGCCGTCGGCCGCCTGGTACTCGATCAGCTTCCAGCGATCATCGCGCAGCATGCGCTGACACTGCCGGTAGCCGCAGAGCAAATACTCGCGTAGTTTTGCTTCCTCCCCCCGGATGATCGGCAGCAGGCTCCGCCCTTCGACATCCGCAGGAATTGTTGCGCCGACCAGATCGCAGATCGTGGGAAACAGATCGAACAGGTAGACCAGCGCCGCGGACTGCCCGTGTGGGATGTCTGGCCCGGCGATTACTAGCGGCGACTTGAAGTGTTCGTAGAGGTTTTGCTTGCCCATCAGTCCGTGTCGGCCGCCGACGGCCAGCCCTTGATCGCTGGAGAAGATAACGATGGTGTTGTCGGTCCAGCCGCGCGCTTCGAGCGTGGCGAGCACGCGGCCCACTTCGTGATCGAGGTGCGAGATCGTGGCGTAATAATCAGCCAGGTGACGGCGCATGTCGGCCGGAGTGCGCGGATGGGGAGCGAGCAGTTCGTCACGCACTCGCAGCTCGCCGTTGTCGAACGGGTGCTCGGGGAGAAAGTTCTTCGAGAGCGATAGCCCCTCGGGATCATAAAGCCGGGTGAACTCGTCGGGCGCCAGCCGCGGATCGTGTGGCACCGGCGGCGCGAGGTACATAAAAAACGGCCGCGCACCGTCGTGTTGCTTGAGGAATTCGATGGCGTGATCGGAGTGCTCGGTGGCCGAGGCGGCGCTCCGCCCATCGCTTTCGAGGTTCGTGTCGAACGCGGCGTGGGCGGCCCGGTACGAATTGCCGCGCTTGCCGCAGTGCCAGGTCGTATAGCCGGCGGAGCGCAGCGCGGTGGGCAACGGGACAATGCCCGGAGGTATCTCGGCGGCGCGAGGATCGGGAATTCGCCACAGCGAGCGGCCCGTGAGCAGCATCGTGCGGCTGGGCGTGCAGACCGCCGGGATCATCGAGCCCATGCAGTAGGCGTTGGTGAAATGGAAGCCGCGCGCGACGAGGCGATCGAGATGTGGCGTGCGGATTTCGGGGTTGCCTAGCGCGGCGATCGTGTCCCACCGCTGGTCGTCGGCGAAAATGAGCAGGATGTTCGGTCGCTCGGCGGCCACGACGGATTCGAGGGGCACGACGAACGCCGCCAGCGCCAGGCAGGCCAGCGCGACGCGCGACCTCGCACGCGAGCGTCGTCGATCGTTGTCGCCACGGCTCGCCGCGCAGTGTCGAGTGAGCAGGTGATCGAGCGAATACCACCACATTCAAGGACAACACGGGTTGGGGCGAATGTACTTACTTGCCTACCGACGGAAGGTCGCTCAGATCGTAGACCCGATACCCGTACGATTCAAATGCGGGCTGCGCGAGTATTTCTGCTGGCCATGCGGCGCGGCTCTCGGGGTGCAGCACGAACCAGCGCACGCCAGTGCGGCGGTGATAGTCGGCCAGCGACGTGATGGACGTGCCGTCGAGTAGCGCCTGCGTTTCTCGCGCGCGACTCGCATGCAGAGCCGCCAACCGGCCGCTGCCCGGGTAGGGATCGGCCGTGGAGATGCAGACATACGCACGGCGCTGGCTGATCGCACTGAGATAGAGATGCGCGTCGTTGAGGCTGTCTTGAGCGATCTCGTGCGGATAGCTGTGCTCGCGAATAAACTCGCCGGCGCGGACCAGCCCAGTGGGAACAGTTTCGTGGGGAGCGACGTAAGCGTTGCCTCCCAAGAGCAGGGGCAACGTCAACAGCGCGAAGCCGGCGGCATAGTTCGCGCCAATCGGCCGCCTGATCCAGGCGCCTGGCAATCGCATGAGGATGGCCGTGGTGCAAACGCCGGCAAACGCATAGACCCACACGAAGATGCGGTGCTGCAATTCGAAAGGATCGCCGTTCTGGTTGGGAGCCAAGCCGACTCCCGCTGCCAGATAGAGGATGAACACCAGCGGAAATAACACGTGTCGCAGTCGTGCGCTTGGCCAGGCGACGAGCGCCCAGATATGAGCGACCAAGACCGGGATCAAGAACCCCTGAAAGGTTGCCGTGGCGATTAGCGCGGCGCGCGCGGGCACGGCCACGGTCAGGTTGGGGTGGCCGACCCAAGGACGAAAGCGCTGTAGCCAGCCATCGCGAGGAAGTTCTCGATCGAGCAGCAGTTGGGTGTATGCCTGGCCGAAATCGGGATCGAGCTTGAGCGTCGGCCCCGAACTGAGTCGCGTGCCGACGAATACGCTGGCCGCGCCGACGAGCGCCAAGGCGCCAGCCGCAGGCGCCATGCGCGCGGTGCCGAAGTGCCGCCAGGCCGCCAGAAAGTACAGGCTGCAAAACGGTAGCGCCGCGATCGCGAAATTCGCCTTGTAGAAGACTGTCGCCGCCGCCAGGGCGAGCGACGCGCCGACGAGACTCAGCCGCCGGGATCGTACCGCCAAGGTCATCACGGTCACGGCCAGCGCCGTCGCGCACGTGGCGTAGCTGCCCGCCGGTGATGCTTCGGCCAGGGCGTCGAACGACAGGAAATTGAACCGCGAGAACCAGAATGTTGGGTCGGGGAGAACGACTACCGCGACCGCGCACCAGAAGCCAACTGCCGGGCGCCACAGCACACTTCCCAGCACCCAAGCCGCCGCACCGACCAGGAAGAAGCCAATGGGATACCACGCCCCCACCATGGCGTCGTATGCTGGGCAACCCGTGAGTGCCGCGAGGCTGGCGGGCAAGGCATAGCTGGCATAGTGGTAATAAGTCAGCGGCTCACCAGCGAAATGAAAGGAGCCCAGTTCCACCGGCGTGCCTTCAATGAGCATCGGTGTAGCGCGAGCGGTGTGAAAGAACGCCTCGATATGCGGCCGGTAGAAGCTCTCTGCGCCGCGGAGCGACAACAGCGGCACCAGGTGCTGCAGCCAGGCGGTGATCGCTACCAGGATAAGCACAAGCGTCGCCAGCTCTCGCCGGGCAAGTCGCGGCAGTGGCAACCAATCGGCCAGGCGCCTCCGTAGCGCAAAGGTGAGAATGGCCGCAAGCGCCAGTTGGCCAAGGAGCAGGGCGGATAGCGGCACGGGAGTTAGCAGTCGCACGGCGGCTACGGCGGCCAAGACCTCGATCGCGCCCAATGCCAAGGGAAACAAGAAGGTGCGCGGCGCCAGCCGATCGATCGACAGCAGCACGAGCGTCAGGCGCCCCCACAGCAAAAACGACAGCTCCAGGATGCCGAACGCCAGCAACATGCGCGGGCCGTAGCGACCCGTCGTGGCGAACATCCAGAGATTCCAAGCCACCAGGCAGAGCATGGCGGCGACCAGTTCGATCCGGGTGGCGATGCGCGGCCGTGTTCCGGTTGCTGGCGCGAATTCGGCCGTCGAGCTACGGAGCATTGTCGAACTGACCTCGAAGTTCCCGAACCACGCCGACGGAGGGCGCCGCCTCGGCAAACGTGCTGGCCTCCGGTCGCTGATCAGCCAAGCACGATTCATCATACCTTGCGACCATCACTCGCAGCATGCTGAGCCGTGGCAGGCGGTTAGCGTCGCAACGACTCAGAGTGCTTGCCGCCTGCCGAAACGGCCCTGTAACGGCGATTGAACGTCCGTTGGCGGTACCACGCCCTTGGGCTTTGCACTTTGGCAACCCCTGCGCGGTCGTGTTAAAGTGAGGAGGGCGACGGGTTGGGCCGTTTCACGGCGTTTTCGCACTTCGTGTGTCGAGCGGTTCTAAGCGTTATGTCTCTGCGCGCCTCGAGCATGCTGCCGTTGATCGCGATCGCCTTGGCCAGCGCCCTCGGCATGGCCATGGCCGCGGACCTTGAGGCCACGGCTTCCGAGCAAGCAGAGCTGTTTGAGTCGCGCATCCGCCCGCTTCTGCACCACCACTGCGGGAGCTGTCACGGTCGGACGGAGGATAACGAGGGGGGGCTCGACCTGCGTAGCCACGAGGGGCTGCTGAAGGGGGGCCAGCGCGGACCGGCGATCGTGCCCGGCGACCCCGAGGCCAGCTTGCTGATCGGGGCGGTGCGCCGCGTGGCCGAGGGGGGCGAGCTGGCGATGCCCCCCGAAGAGAAGCTCTCGACCAAGCAGGTCGCCGACCTGGAGACTTGGGTACGCGCCGGCGCGATCTGGCCGGCATCGCAAGCTATTGCCGGCAGCGACGCGGCCGGGGAACTTTGGTCGTTGCGGCCGGTCAAGGCAGTCGAACCCCCTGCCGTTCGAAACGAAGGTTGGTGCCGGACCTCGATCGATCGCTTCGTGCTGTCGCGGCTCGAGCAAGAGAATCTGACTCCCGCGCCTCCCGCGGACCGGCACACTTGGTTGCGTCGCGTGACGTTCGATCTGACGGGCCTGCCCCCGACGCCGGCCGAAGTTGCGGCGTTTCTTGTCGACGAGGATCCGCAGGCCGAAGCCCGCGTCGTCGATCGCTTGTTGGCCTCGCCCGCCTACGGCGAGCGCTGGGCCCGGCACTGGCTGGATCTGGTTCGCTACGCGGAGACGAACGGCTACGAGTACAACCGCCCGAAAGCTGGCGCGTTTCATTTTCGCGATTACTGCATCGACGCTTTTCGGCAAGATTTGCCTTTCGACGTGTTCGTTCGCGAGCACCTGGCGGGCGACTTGCTGCCGCCACGCGTCGGCGCCGATGGCCAGCGCGTCTGGTCCGCCGTGGGGACGGCGTTCTGGTGGTTGCAGGAGATTCAGGACATCGTCACCGACTGGCCCAAGGCGCAAGCCGAAGAGGCCGAGAATCAGCTCGATGTTTTCGGCAAGGCGTTTCTCGGCCTGACTGTCGGTTGCGCGCGCTGCCACGACCACAAGTTCGATCCGATCACGACCGCCGACTACTACGCGCTGGCGGGCACGTTGTTTAGCACGACCAACGTCGAGCGTTCGATCGACGGACCCCAACGCGTCGCCGAACTTGAGAAGCTGCAAACCGCGCTTGCCGAGAACGATCGCGCGCAGCAGGCCTTATTGACGAAGGCGCGCGTTTCGACTGCGGCACATGCGCGGCGCGCAGCGGCCGCCGCCCAGTTGGGCGCGTACTTATTGGCGTCGCGTGAATTGCTCGCCTCGGAAACCGACGCCGATGCGGCGCTCATCCAAAAGGTCGCCGCGGCCCATCGCCTGGATGCCGAGCGTCTCGAGCGCTGGCACCAGTACCTGGCGGGAGCGCTCGCGCGGCGCGACCGGTTGTTCCGCGCATGGATGCGGCTGGCCCGCACCTCGCCCGACGTGTTCTCATTCCGCGAGCAAAGCCTGGCGCAGCAGATCGCGCGGGGCCGCGCGCTGGCGGCGCGTCGTCAGTTGCGGGCGCAGGTGCTGGGCGACTTTGAGTCGGCCGACTATGGTTCGTGGCAAGCCCAGGGCGCCGCCTTCGGTGCCGGCCCGCAGCTTAATCGACTGGCCGGAGCGTTTGGCTATGAGGGGCGCGGCTTCGCCGACAGCTATCGCGGTTCGAACGCTTGGACGGGCCGCCTGATGAGCCCTCGATTTCGCATCACGCATCCCTGGCAGCAAGTAGGCGTGCTGATTGCTGGCGGCGCGCATCCCAACAGCACTTACGTGCGGCTGGGCGTCCATAGCCAGGTGCTGCCGCAGGCCGACTCGTTCAGCATGACGGGGGACAACACGCACGAGTTCGTGTTTAAGACGATGCCGGCGGCCCCGCCGCTGGTGGGCCGAGACTGTTTCCTCGAAGTGGTCGACGAGGAGCGCGGCGCATGGGGTCACATTCGCGTCGATCAGGCGGTGATCTTCGAGAAGCCGCCGCCCGAAGAGATCGAAGCCGACGACGCCGCCTACCGGGGCGACAATGGCCTGGTGGCCGCGCTCTTGGAGCGCGCCAGCGCCGCCGGAACAGCCGGCCTGGCCGCCGGCTACGAGCAGCTCGTCGTCGATGTCGTCGAGGCCTGTCAACGCGCGATCGACAGCGCCGCCGACAAGGCCGAGCTGGCCGCACTTCCGCTGGCCGACTTGTGGGACGCCGCGTTCTCGGACGCCGACGAGCGGCAACTGGCCGACTGGGTTTGGGGCGGCCACGAGTTGCTGCTGTCCAGCGCCGAAGTCGAAACGCTCCTCGACGAAACGGATCGCGCGAAACTAAGCGAACTGCGGGCACGCCAGACTGAGCTCGAAGCAGCCGTGACTTCTTCCACGCTGGCGTTGACAAGCGCCGAGGCGACGGCTGCCGATACTTCCATTCAGAAACGCGGCGATCCACACAGCCCGGGACCGCTGGTACCGCGCGGTTTCATCGAAGTGCTGCGACCGGCCGACGCCGCGCCCGTAGCGTCAGGTAGCGGCCGCCTGGAACTGGCCGCCTGGGTCGCATCGGAGCACAATCCATTGACGGCGCGCGTCTGGGTCAATCGCGTCTGGCAGCACCATTTCGGCGCCGGCCTGGTGCTCACGCCCGACAATTTCGGCCAGCAAGGGGCGCGCCCCTCGCACCCGGAACTGCTCGATTACCTGGCTTCATGGTTCGTTAAGTCGGGCTGGTCGGTCAAGGCGTTGCATCGCGAGCTGTTGCTTTCGAGCACGTACCGGCAGGGCGCCGCGATGTCGAGCGCGGGGCGGGAACATGATCCCGACAATCGCTGGCTGCACCATATGCCGGTGCGCCGACTCGAGGCCGAGTGCGTGCGCGACGCGCTGTTGGCGGTTTCGGGCCGGCTGGAGTCGCGCGGCGCCGGTCCTAGCGATCCCGTGTTGCCAGCACAAGCGATCCCCAGCGACGGCGCCGCGGTCACCGATGGCCCCCTGAGCAATCGGCACCGCACGATCTATCTCGAGGTACGCCGCGGTTCGATCCCCCGGCTGCTGACGCTGTTCGACTTTCCGCAGCCCGATAATTGCGTCGGCCGGCGGTTGACGTCGGTGGTGCCGCTGCAGAATCTGAATCTGATGAACGATCCGTTCGTAGTCGAACAAGCCCGCGCTTGGGGCCAGCAACTGGCGGCCGACCAGCAACCGCCGTCCTTGCGGATCGAACAAATGTACGTGAGGGCATTTGGGCGGCCGCCGCTGGCCGAGGAGCGCGAGGCCGCCGAGGCGTTTCTCGTCCGCCAAGCGCAAGAACGAACCTCGGCCGGCGTGGCCGAAGCGGAAATCGCCGTCCGCGGCTGGACCGACCTGGCGCATTTGCTATTCAGTCTGCCTGAGTTTGTATTCGTGCGTTGAACGATGACAATCGTGGACCAGAAACTGACCAGCGAATTGCCCAACAGCCGGGACCGCGCCGTGCAAACGCACGACAGCGAGCCGGGGCGGTTGAGCCGCCGCCGCTTGCTCTGGCAGTGGGCCAACGGGTTTGGCGGCCTGGCGCTGTTGGGCTTGTCGGCATCAGCACAGCGCTTGGCGGTAGGCGCCACCCCAGCAAGCCAAGCAGATTCCCCGGCCACCGACAAGCCAGTGCAACGGGCCAAGCACGTCATCTTCCTGTACATGGACGGCGGTCCATCGCAAATGGACATGTTCGATCCCAAGCCGCGTCTCACGCGCGAGCATGGCCAGCCGATCAAGATTCCGATCGTCAATCGCATGGCCAGTAATACGGTGATGAAGTCGCCGTTCCGCTTCGCGCGCCACGGTGAGTGCGGCGCCGACGTGTGCGAATTGCTGCCGAACATCGCCCGGCACGTCGACGACCTGACCATCATCCGCTCGATGGTGGCCGACAACATGGAGCATGCCGCGGCCAATTTGACGATGCTCACCGGCGCGCCGCTGATCGGCCGCCCGAGCATCGGCTCCTGGATCAGCTATGGCTTGGGGACGGAGTCGGAGGACCTGCCCGGCTACATGGTGATGCACGGCGGCAAGCTGCCGCACGGCGGCGCCGGCGTGTTCGGCCAGGGCTTTTTGCCCACGGAGCATCAGTGCGCGCTGTTCTCGCCGCGCGAGGCCAAGCCGTTCGGATCGATCGAGCGTTGGGAGGAAACGGTCGGGCTGCAGCAAGCCAAGCTCGACGCCCTGGCGAAGCTGCACCAGCTCTCCGGCCGGCAGTTCGCCGACAGCCCGGTAATGGACGCCATGTCGGGCAACTACGAACTGGCATTCCGCATGCAGGCCTCGCTCCCCGACCTGCTAAGCTGCAGCGACGAATCGGCCGCGACCGAGAAGCTCTACGGGCTCGACGACCCGAACACCGAGACGTTCGGTCGACAGTGCCTGCTGGCCCGGCGGATGGTCGAGCGCGGCGTGCGGTTTATCACCTTGGTGCCGCCGGTGGTGAAAGCCGATCGCTGGGACCAGCACGATAACCTCGAAGACGGCCTGCGCCGCAATTGCCTGGCGACCGATCGGGCGATCGGCGGTTTATTGACCGATCTGAAGGCGCGCGGACTGCTCGATCACACGCTGGTGATCTGGGGAGGCGAGTTCGGCCGCGCTCCCACCGCCGAACTGAGCACCAGCCGCCGACCGGGGCGCGAGCACAATCCGTTCGGCTTCACGATGTGGTTGGCGGGGGGAGGCGCAAAGCGCGGCCTGGTTTATGGAGCGACCGACGAATACGGCTATCGTGCCATCGAAAAGCCAGTGCACGTGCACGATTTGCATGCCACGGTGCTGCACCTGCTGGGGATCGACCATACGCGGTTGACCTTCCGCTACGGCGGCCGCGATTACCGCTTGACCGACGTTTACGGCAACGTCGTCCACGAGTTGCTGCTGTGAACGTGCTCGTCCAGCGGCATTCGGCACCGCGCGCACCAGCCGTGCATCGACCTCGGCCGTGGCTCGGCCTCTCGGCCCTCGTGGCGCTGCCGATGCTGCTGCTGGCCGACCTGGGCTTGGCGTTGGCACGCGGCTGGCGCCTCGACTCCGAAGGTTTCTTCGGCAAGCTGCAGTTGGCCGCGCCCGCCGGCTGGCTGCTCTTGGCCGTGCCTTTGCTCGCGCTTCCCGTCGTGCGCCGCTGGAGCGCCCGGCGCTGGGCCCAGTTGTGGACCGCTAACGTGGCGCTCGTCGTCGGCTGGCTCGGCAGCGAGCTGGTGCTGGCGCGAGCGGGCATGGTGGCTCCGTTTCACGGTCGCCCACCCGGCGTGACCTATCACTTCGAACCCGATTTCGCCAGTCTGCCCGGCCTGGAAGGAGCGGCCGATAGCCGGACCAACTCGCTTGGTTTGCGCGGGCCAGAGTGGCCGGCGCGCACGACGGCGTATCGCGTGCTTTGCTTGGGCGGCAGCACCGTGGAGTGCTGCTTCCTCGACGAGCAGGAATGGTGGCCCGCTCGGCTAGAACAGGAACTTCGCCAGCGCGGCGCCAAACCGCACTGGACGGGCGCGGCTGCCGTCAGTGAGTTTTCCTCGGGGCATCATGCCCGCTGGCTCGAAAGTTCGCCGCTAGTGTCGGAAGTTGATGCCGTGGTGCTGTTAGTAGGGGGCAACGACTTCGTGCGGCTCGTGTTGGGGCTCGACGCCGGCGACGCCTGGCCGCCGCAACTGCTGCAAAGTGGCGCCTTGGCGCTGGTGAAACAGATCTGGAACGTGCGGCTTGGTCGCGGGCTGGTGATCGATGCCGAAGGGACCGCGCTGTTCTTGCGTCGTCAGAGCCATCCCATGCCCGAGCCGGCGGCGCCGATCGTTTGGGACGAAGTGCTCGCCGGGTATCGGCAGCGGATCGAGCGCTCGATCGCGGCGGCGCGGCGGCGCGGCGTACGGCTGATCCTCGTTACGCAGCCAGCGCTCTGGGACGAATACCTCAGCGCCGAAGCGCAGCGCCAACTCTGGCTGGCACGTACCGAACCCGAGCCGCGCGACTGGAAGCTGCTCACCGCCCAAGGCTGCCGCGCGGCGCTCGATCGCTATAACCAGGTTCTCGTTGAGACGGCTCGCGCGCACCAGGTGGAGCTGGTTGACGCGGCAGCCGTGATGAGCGGCGTCGAGCCGTATTTCTACGACGACTACCACTTGAGTGAGCGCGGGTGTGCCGTCTTGGGGCGCTTGCTGGCTGAGCACATGACGGCACCTTCAACCTCGCACGAAGTGCCGCGTAAGACTTCAGTGAATGCCGGCGAGGACAGCGCCGATCCAGGTCGAGAGCGAGTTTCTGGGAAAGTTCTGTTGCTGGCGGCCGCGGCTGCCTTTGCCCACGAGGACCTGGGAACGATCGGGTCGGGAATCACGGCGTCTCGCGGGTCGTGGACGTGGGCGATCGCGTTGGTGGGGTGCCTCTTGGGCAGCTTTGTGGCCGATTGGCTGTGGTATGCGATTGGCCGTCGCGGTGGTCGTTGGGCACTCGAACGAGCGCCACTGAAGTGGCTCGTCAAGCGCGAGCATCTCGTCGCGTCCGAACGCTGGTTCGCTCGGCGCGGTATGTGGATCATCGTGCTGTGCAGGTTTGTGCCTGGCGCGAGCACGCCTTTGCAGTTCGCGACCGGCGCGCTCGGCACGCCTTGGCCCACGGCCCTGGCGTACTTCGTTTTGGCCACCTGCATTCACGTCCCTGTGCTGTTCGGCCTGGCCTACCTCGCGGGAGAACTCGCGCTGGATTACTTGCCGATCTATCAGCGCTGGGGGCTGCCGGCGGCCGCGGCGCTGGTGGGCGTCGTTTGGTTCTTGCTGCGCGCGGTCGAACGGGGGTTGGCGGCGCGTGAACTCCCTGCTATCGAACCCTAGTCGCCTGCGCGGCGCTTACAGCAGCTCGCGCGGCACTTCGCCGCCAGGCACCAGTTTCGTGGGGCGCCCCGAGTGATCGATGACCGTGTCGTCGGTCCGCAGGCCCAGCGCGTGATAGACGATCGCGCAAAAGTCCTCGACGGTGACTTTGCGCGACGTGGGATACTCGGCCTTGTCGTTCGTCGTGCCGATCACTTGCCCATGGCGATAGCCGCCGCCCGCCAAGAGCACGCTTTGCGCTTGCGGCCAATGATCGCGCCCCGCGTCCTTGTTGATCCGCGGTGTGCGGCCGAACTCGCCGGCCGTGACGACGAGCGTGTCGTCGAGCATGCCGCGCTCGGCCAGGTCTTGAATCAGCACGCCGACGGCCCGGTCGTGCCGCGGCAGCTTGTTGTCGAGGCCCCCCTTGATGTTGCCGTGATCGTCCCAGTAGCCGGTGTTGAGCGTCACGAAGCGGACTCCCGCTTCGATCAAGCGCCGGGCCAAGAGCGCCTGTGCGCCCCAGCCATCGCCGTAGCGGTCGCGCGTGCGCACATCCTCGCGGTCGAGGTTGAATGCTTCGCGAATCTGGCCGGAGAGGACGATGTCGACGGCCTGCTGGTCGACCGCATCGAGATGTGAGAAATCGGCATTGGCGTCGAGCCGGCGCCGCAAGCTGTCGAACTGCCGCTGCAGCGAAACGCGATTGAGCACGCGATCGTGGTTCAAGCCATCGACCAGCGAAAAACTCTTATCGTCGCCGGTCGCCAAGCGGCCCGCCTCGTTGCCGTAGCTGTAGTCGCCGTAGCCGAATGGGTTGTGCGCCACGCCGAGCCAGGCGGCGCCGTGGTAACCGAAACCGCCGTCGTTCATGTTGACCGACGCCAGCGCGCCGTGTCGCCGCGGACCGAGCAGGTGCGAACTGATCGCTCCCATCGAGGGTTGCCGCGGCGCGCGATCCGAGCCGTTGGCCCCCAGCCGCGCCGTGAGCATCCAGTGCGCGGCCGCCCAGTGATCGGAGTTCTCGTGCGAAAAGCTGCGAATCACCGTGCACTTGTCCATCACCTTGGCCTGCTCGGGGCACAGCTCGCAAACGTCGAGCCCCGGCAGTGCCGAAGCGATTGGCCGGTACGGCCCGCGCACTTCGGCGGGCGCGTCGGGCTTCATGTCGAACGTTTCCAACTGCGAGGGGCCGCCATGCTGCCAGATCAGGATCACCGAGCGCGGCGACGTGCGCTGCGCGCCGCCGGCCGATTCTTGGGCTCCGCGGGCCTGTGACCGCAGCAGCGCCGGCATCGACAAGCCCAGCGCCGAGAGCGACCCGATCTCGATGAAGCACCGTCGGCTCAACCCGTCGCACAAGCGCGAGGTCGTCAGGTCGCGGATTCGTAGCATGGCCATGTCCCTGGGGATGGTCCGAAGCTGGCCAATCGCCTGCCGACGCACGGCGGGGGCGCCTGGGTCGGGCGCACGCGTCGGGCTGAGCCTTTCGGCCCACGACTTCCATCGTATAACACGGCGCACGGCCGAGGCAACCTCAGGCCGTGACTGGTTAACCACTTGGTGCGGCAATGCGTCAGGGCGCGGGGCGCGGAGACTTCCGGCAATCCGCGCATGGCCCCCCAAAGGTAGACGAGCAGGAAACTGGCGAACAGCGCGGTCAGCACGTGGTAGCCGGCGTGCAACCACCAGATGGTCAAAAACGGCCTGGATGCCAGAAAGGGCTGCAATACCAGGCGAATTCCCCAAAACGCCGCGCCGTACATGCAGAAGCTGCGCGCCAACAGCGAGCCGGAGGCCAGCGCTTCGGCGTTCACGATGCAGATCAGCCCTAGGCTGACGATCGACAACACGACGTAGCCGCCGTAGATCCAAAACAATTGCCGCACGAGCTTGGGCAGCCCGGCCAGCTCGCGCCGCCAATCGAGTCGCACCGGCACGAGCGCCGAAGCGACGAGCACGCAAAGTTGTCCGCACCCGATCCAGAAGATCGCGGTGGCTAGATCGAGCCGCATCACACACCTCCTAAGGCGCGCAGAAACGGATTGACTACGTTTTCAAGGAAGGGCACATGAAACAACAACCGACATGGCGTCAGCAGCATCGCGAGGCAGAACAACCGTCCGCGCAAGCCGCGGTCGAGTCCCGCGGCGCGCCCCCAGCGGCTGCGCTCGACGAGGATGGCGGTTGCTTGAACCAGAAAGTACAGCGTCGGCAGGCCGTAGCCCCCGCCGGCCGGCAGCGAGATCACAACATCGTGTACCAGCCCGCTGGCCAGAAACGCCAGCCAGAGCGCGGCAGCCGGACCGAGCGGGCGCACCAGCGGGCGAAACAGCCAGCGATGCGCCAGATCGCGGAAGGCCAGATTCCAGCGCTGGCCCCAGAACTCGGCCACGCTTTGCGAGGCAAGCGGCCAATTCATGATCGGCACGGCGCTTGTGCCGCCTCGTCGATATCCGCACGACAGCAGGTGAAACAAGCCGAAGTGCAAGACCATCACGACGCCAAGCATGCCCGTCCAACCGACGAGCCAGGGCGCGAGCGCGTCGTGTTGGCTAGGTGCCAGGACCACGACAAACAGCGTGACGAGTCCCGCGACGAGCTTGGCGGCGGCGAAAGCCCACTCCGAGATCGTTGGACGCTTCGCTCCGCTGCCGAAGAGAAACCTATCGGGGTCCATGCCCGGCCAGGCGGCAAGCTACAACGCGTGCTTCCAGGCGGGGGCCGCGCGATCGCGGCGCCGACCAAGCCAACTGGCGATCTTGAGCGCGGCGTAGATCGCGATGGCCAGCAGCCACATCACCCCCCAGCGCGGTAGCGCATTGAATGCGAACCAGCCGTTCATCGCGGGCTCCTTTCGCCCGGCTGATGTGAAGTCTCCCAGAGGCCAACCGCAACGCCGCGCCGTAGCTAACGCGAAATTGCGATTTTCGACCGAGAAGAACTGCAAGGCCGAGGGCTGGTGCGTCGCCGTAAACAGTTCATAGTTGGGTAGCACCGACAACTCGTTTGTCAGTGCCCCGCAGGCGCCCAAGGGCATCTCAGGGACGCGGAGTTAGCGAGCGCCGGCCGCGTTCTCAACTTCCTCGCATTGGTGCGCAACACCGACAACACGTTCAAGTTGTCGGTGCCACCCTGCGAACTTCTACCGAAATTGAAAGTCAACCTGTGGATAGCGGCTTCGCAAAACGCGGGTTGCGTCCTCCAGACCACAGTCGCGGGCCTGAATTTCCCGGATGTCCGGAATCGCGAGCACGGCCTCTACATCACTAACGGTAATTAGAGTTCCGTTGAACGACACACCCCATAGCCCATCTACCGGAAGCGAATCTCGGGCCGTCCAATTGCGCTTGTTGACGCTCGCCAGGGTCAGGTAGCGCAGCTTCGGAAACCCCTGGAACATCGTTCGATCGTCGATTTGAAACGCGTGACCGAGCAAACTGCACTTTCTGAGAACCGTTGCTGTATCAAGCAGCCAGAGCTAAGAGGCTTTCGGTCAGTTGGATGATTTTT